>NZ_NSJY01000006.1:0-245400 GCF_002289535.1 Bradyrhizobium sp. UFLA03-84
CCGCCATCCACCTCCGCCCACCTACCTTCCCCTACCTTCCCCTACCTTCCCCTCCCCACCTTACCTTCCCGCCCTTTACGTCACAGACATTGGGAAGCTCAAGAATGGCGTCGCTATTTCCGGCATGGCCTAGGCCGGCGCGGTGCAACTTCCCCTCATCGATTGGCTGCGCGAACACAACATAGCGATCCCACGGCTGAATTCGCGAGAGCCACAATCTGCGTGAGGAACGATGGCTGCCCCGAAGATCAACAATCCTCGTTCGTGGAACGGAAACTCCCTCTTCGGCGACTGGGCGGTTACATTGAAGCTAGATGGCGTTCGTGCGATCTGGCAGGGCGAGCGTGGCTGGATGAGCAGAGCGAACAAGCCCCTGCATAACCTTCCTCCTTGGCGAGAGGGCCAACCAAGAGATTGCGAGGTCTTCGTCAGTAATTTCCGAGACACGATCCGAGCCACCCGGACCAAGTGTGTCAAACAAGACACGCCCTCCATAACGCGACAGCACCTCTACGGCCTCGCCCCTTTCGATCCACGCCTTCATTGCGGCAGTCTGAGCAATCCCACTCCCGGGGCCATCCGCGCCCAGTTGAAATGCGCCAACGAACTTGGTTATGAGGGGATCGTCCTTCGCCAGGGCGACGACTGGATCAAAATCAAGCCTTACGAAACCCATGACGTCCTCATCACCGGATTCTCAGAAGGCACGGGCAAGCACCGGGGCCGGCTAGGCTTCGTCACAACGGCCAGGGGTGCCGTGGGCGCGGGCTTTACGGACAGCGAGCGCGAAGTCTTGTGGGCTGAAGCCAATGCCGGGCGACTGATCGGCCAGGTCATCGAGGTCACCTGCATGCAGCTGACAGACCATGGCAACTTCCGGCATCCGGTCTTCGTCCGTATGCGCCCGGACAAGTCGATCAATAATACTGCTTGATCCCGTGAAGGTCCGTCCCCGCGACCGTTCGCTATGACCATTGCGTAAAAAATCAGGGCACGCACTACTGACAGGTCCGTATATTTTTTGCGCCCACTGCCACCTACTCTCACACCACCCCTCACCACCCGCCATTCACCCTCACCTATCGCCCATCTACCGCACACCCCCCACGCTCAGCCCGCCCTCTCCAGGCCAGTTTTAGGATTAGTCCAGGGAGAGGACGGCGCGGACTGGACCGCCCCTCGACTGCCGCCTGCAGCGTTCGCTGCTCTAACCGGTCGAACCGAAGCCATCCATACCCACGGCCCGTACCCGCGGCGGCCGGGCACCAACGCCTCTGATGCTCTTCCCGTCGATTATCTGCACGGATGGCCGAACCGCTTTCTCCCGTCGCCGTTAGCCGGTACGCGACCGGAGAACATTGCAACATGCGCGTGCTCAAGCGCCATCAGCAGTACGCCTGACATGTTGGTAAAGCGCAACTACGAGGCTGCTTTGTCGGCCTAGCCCGCCGGTGTGTGCCTACGCATTCCCCTCGGCGGACCGAAATATTGTAAACACTGGAACGAACCCGAGTTGGGCTTAGTGCGAATCTCCCTAGAGCAGCGATTAGGGGTACCGGCACGTGAAGGGCTTTGGAAACGTGACGTAGCCTGATGACTCGCAAGGTGCGAAGCTCAAAGAGCCCCGAAAGGGGCTCTTTCCTTACGTGCCCCTACGGAAGCAATTAGCGCTTGTTCAACTTTCGTATCACCTCGGCCGGGTCAAATTCCAAGATGCGGCCTAACTCTATGAGCTCGACTACATCGATCCGTCGCTGACCGGACTCCAGGTGCGTAATCCAGCTCTGATAGACGCCGAGCTTCTCGGCGAGGTCCACTTGGCGCAGACCAGCATCCTTCCTGAACTCGACCAGCATGGCTGCGAGTTTCTTCTGAATCGGTGACGTGACGGTCTTTGGCATCCAGCCTCCCGGAGGGGGCTAGAGACATAAACCGACTTTTCAGATACCGATAAAATCGGTATTCAAAAGAGCACAATTAGTCGACACTTTGGCTGAATCTCACACGTCCGAGCTTACATTCTGAGGAAGCAAATGAACAACCTGATGAAGCGATGGTGGCCGTTGTGCCTATTGACCGGAGGCGGCGTGCTCCTCTGGCTTCTTGGCCACGGCACGCAGGATCGGGTCGCGGTCGTCTTCATGGCTCTCTTGATCACGGCAGTCGGCGGCTACCTCATCTTGGCCGAGCGCCAGAAGCGTAACTGAGGCCTGTGGAAATCCACCGATATCGCACCAAGAGCTGCCAACGATGACCGATACCGCTGAACCGTCTATTCATCAGTCTCACCCGAGCAATGACCGAGGCTACGCTTTTGCCGTCTACGCCCTCTACGCACTTGGCTTCTTTACCGTCATCACCACTCTCATTGGCCTGATCATCGCTCATGTGAAGGCGGCCAGCGCGAGTGGCGTCTGGCTCAGTCACTTCCAATTCCAGATCCGCACGTTCTGGATTGGGTTCCTTTATTTCGTCGTGGGCTTCGCCCTCCTTTACTTCTACATCGGATTCCTCATCGTGCTGTGGTGGACGATTTGGACCCTGGTTCGCATCATCAAAGGGGCTATCCTGCTGCACGACCGGCGCCCGATCCCCGAGCCGAGATCCTGGCTCTTCGGTTAGGCCTATGAGCTCCCTCGGGCAGCGCCATTTATCGTACCTGGCAGCGAGGTGCCGACATTTCCCGCGCGCACCTCCGCAAACCGCATCGAACGGCCGAAAGAATGCCGACCTGGACGATAGCTGCATTTACCCACCGTGGCCGCGTACGTCCGCACAACGAGGACACCGTCGGCATCGGCAACCGTATCCTGACCGGTGACATGGACTCACCGTTGGTCATCACGGCACAGACCGGTTGCGCTCTCCTGATGATCGCGGACGGCATGGGTGGTCACGCGCAGGGCGCGATGGCTAGTCGAGCAGTCCTCGATTATCTGGTCGCAGCTGCTGATCGGCTTTCAGACCCTGCTTACTGCGCCGAGGTGATCGAGGAAGCCAATCAGCATCTCTTTGGGCTCATGCACGAGCATGAGGAAGCGCTCGGCATGGGCTCGACCATCGTGGGCGCCGTTTTGGGGGCCGACCAACTGGTCACATTCAATGTAGGCGACAGCCGTTGCTATCTCTTTAGCTCTGGGCAACTATTGCAGCTCAGCCAGGACGATGTGCCAGGAGCCAAGCGCAACCAATTTGGCGCCCACCGGTCCCATGCCCTCACGCAGGCGCTGGGCGGTTCCCCACTCCCCGCAATGATCGACCCTCACGTTTCTGCCGACGCGCCGCTTGCAACCGGTGAAGCGTTACTTCTTTGCAGCGATGGACTGACGGACATGGTGCCCGATTACGTCATCCGCGACATACTGAGCAGAGCTACCAGTCCAACCATGGCGATCCGCTACCTGGTCCCCCGGGTCCTTCGGGCCGGCGGCCGCGACAACATCTCACTTGTTATCGCGCGCCTAGCTGAACGATCGGATACCACGGATTTTTCGCGCGACGGCCCAGGAAGCGTGGCCCGATAAAGGAAGCTTAATGGGCCTTCCTTCCCGCACGCCTCTTTGGCACGATAATCAGCGCTGGTCGCCACTATCACCGCTTCTCGAAGCGATACCGTACCGAGCCGCTCCGTACGATCCGAAACCTGTTCCTAGTGTCGGCGCTGACTGGGTTACTCAACGGCAGAACACGCCAGCGGGAGGGGTCGAATACGAACGGCACATACAAGATCCTGAATCGTCGCTTGCGTTCAAGGCTGGCACTGCCTGCGATCTCGAGCTCACGGGCGCTCAATTCGAATTCGCCACCTTCGTCGAGCGCCGACTTCACCTCATAGAGATACTCGTGTCTGGCGGTTTCAATGCGGAAGTCATAGCCAAGGCTATCGTCTCCCTCGCTGCCGGTACAAAAGGATGCCCGGTTCGAGGATACCCAACAATCGTCGGTCATTTCCTTAGGGTGACGCCGGCGAAGATATTCACGGGCAAGCCATTCGCTAGCGACCCCCATCGCCTGGCGAACAGACTCTGGAGGTTGGTTGCGCCAAGCTTGGCCTTTCCCACCGCTTAGACCCGGGTGCCGGCGCTCTCCCCCGGATTGCTCCTGGACGACCAGCCGCGGTGGCCGGCTTCGATTGAACCAATCGGAACCTTGGACGAGCGCAGCTTCGGCGAGCTGCTCGAACAGAGCGGCGAAGCTATCTCCACCGGTGTCGAGCGGCTGGTCGCCAAACTTGATCGTGCGCTTCTCGACGTCCGCCTTGCGACGCGCCTCGTGTATCTCGCGCTCTTCGTGCTGGAGATCGGTCTCGGTCAGCTCAAGACCTTCAATCGCGTCGGTTTGTGGCATCTCAGGTGGCCACGCCTCGACCATTGCCAGTAGACCGGGAAGAGATTCCCGACTGGCCGCTTCAAAGTCGACAAGCCCCTTGTCATAGAGGGCGCGTACGACCGGCTGGGGGTCCGCCGTGTCCATCAGCGGGGGCCGAACAACCCCCTTCTTTCGACACCAGGCGCGTATTAGGCTCGCGAGCCGCGCATGGTTCGACGCGATGAGTTTTCGATTAGCTGCGACGACAGTTTCGAAATCAGGCAACGTGATCGATGGGTCGTCCGGACCGAGGTGGGCCTCAGCTTCGGTAGCAGCGATTCCAGCGACAAAATCTCGGTCAATCGTTTCATACTCGATCGGCCATGCTGAGTCGAACGCGACAAACTCAAGCTTCCGGAGCGCGACATAATCCCCGAGGTCCTTGCCCTCGCGCCAATTTCCGGCAAACCTCCGGCGGACGCGATCAACTAGCGAGGGCGTAAGCTCAGCCATGAACACGCCGAACAGACGACGAAAGTCCGCCTCGCTGTTGAGGGGTGGATAGCCTAACTCGGCAAGGGTTCGGCCGTAAGCCTGGAAGTCGAAGCCCATTCGCCGGCGTATCAGGGCTTGGTCGTCGGTGATGTCGATCGCTGCAAGGGCTTCGCTTGCGGTTTCCGCTCCCAGTTCGGTGATCAACCAGTCGCGTAACTTCAGCGCTGGGCCGAGCCTCTCGTACCGCTGCGTTAGGCTATCGGCAGTGCTCCTCCCTCGTATAAAGCAGACGATCGGCAGCACTGCGCGTACCCGTCGCTCGACGCCTCCGCGAGTTGCAGCGAAATGGTCCCGGACAACGCTGACGTCACGACGTATTGCGCGCGCGAGCATATCCTCGCTCGGCGCCACGGAGGCATCCGAGTAACCCTCCCGTGCCAGGCGTCCTAACATGGGCTCCAAAGTGTTTCTGCGCGAGCCCACTAGCTTGGTGATCGCTGGTGCAGCCTCAAGTAAGAGATCGACGCTGATCGGCTCGTCGCCGGTGACCAACAACGTGGGAAACCGGGCGTGCGGGACCGCCTGGACGCGATCGTCGTCATGAGCTGTTATTTCCTGGTCGTCGATCAGAAGCGCGAACCGCTCGCATCGCCTAAGCCGTATTTGTCGTAGGCGGTGGTCAAGCTCGTCGGTCCGCAAGGTGCGGAGCTCTAGTGCATCGCCGAGATATTCGTGGGCAAGGATTGCAACATCGCTCAGCCACGTGAGGCTTCCAGCAGCGAAGTGAGGATCAGTCGGGTTAGGTTGGTACGTTTGTCCGTCTACTTGCAGCTGGACGTCTCCTGAATCGGCGAGCCTTGGCGCAAAACCCCCGGTGGCTACCAGCAAGTCCCGGACGATCGCTCCGTCGGTCTCGCCCACGTCGAGGATGGCCTCACCGCGATCGGCAAGCGCACGCGCAGCGAAGCCCTGCCGCTCCGTGGTCACGTGAACAACAGGCGGCGCTTCGGGATCGGGCGAAAGCAATTCGAGCCCACCCGAGCGCTCGACGACGAGCACCAGTGACGTCCCGAGCGCCAGCCGCTGCTCGGTAACATCATTCCATGCGCGACGGAGTTGCTCTCGCATCTCACGCCGCTCCGCTGTTGACAAATCGGAGAGCGCAGTGGCGAGGGAAGCGAGGCGACCAGGGGCGGACTCAGCCGCAGCCCAGTCGCGAAGCCCGATTCGTTTGTCGAAGAGGATTGCGGGAAGCGTGGTGCGACTGCCGGGTTCCGCGGAGAATCGCGGGACAAAGCGGGGCGGCACCTGGCGCATCGCCGTCGTCGACCAACTCTGACTAGGCGTCTCGAAGCTGGCCTCATCGCGACGCACGCTCGCTGGCCAGCAACCCTCCCGAAGGAAAACCTGGAGCGCCGTTGGCAACTCGATGCTCTGATACCCACGCCAATGACTGATTCTGAAACTGAAATGCGCTGCACCATTCTCGCGAAGATACGCGACGATCAGGTCGGAAAGCGCCTCCTTTGCTGCGAGGGACAGCGACGAGTGCTCAAGCTGTCCTGGCAAGCGCCAGACCTCACCCTGGAGCTGATACTCGGTATATGGATGAGAGAGGCTCTCTTTCCGCGCATGCGCAGTCCAACGAGCATCGAGGCCCAGCTTCGGCAGGCCCCAAAATAAGAGACCGTTCCAAAAATTTGAAGGCGTTCCGGCTCGCTGAATCTCGCTGGCGATAGGCTGCAGCCCATCACGGACACCTAGCAAACCAAGAAAGCGCAACCAGTCCTCCCGCCGGTCGTCAGATCCGGTGCGCGGCCAATCAGCAAAACTGATGACTAGCTTGCTCTTTTGATCGTTAGCGTCCGGAGACTGTGGCGCCGCTTCGTGCAGATATTGTTCGAGGATTCGGCCAAGCGTGCTCCACGATGCCGATAAGATCGTATCGGGCGCGGCGAACCACCCCCCGAGACAAGGAACGAACAAGCCTGCGGTGCGAAGACTGTCCTCGACCGCCTTACCGCCTGCATTTCGCCAGACCCGATACGCCCAGATCAAAATTTCGCGCCGTTGGTTTTCGGTCGGCGAGCGACTAAGGGTCCCCTCAAGGCCGCTGAGCACCTCCAGCGGATCGTAACGCCTTAGCAAACCCGCCTTTTCGAAGGCACGCAAACTAGCCTCGGAAATCTCGATCGATTGCTTTAAGAAGCGGAACTTCCGGAAAAGTGAGGAAGGCGGGTTGGGCGGTCCCTCGCTGCGTCTCCCGCGCTCTTTGCCAATGCGATGGAACACCGGTGGCACTCCATCGAGGCCCCCCGCGGTGGCGCGGAGCAACTTGTCGTTATTGTCCGGAAATAGCTTCTTGCCCTCAAGAGCCGAGAGCTGAAGTGAGGCGGCCGTGTAGATCGCGACGACGTCGTCATAAAAGTCGCGCCATCTGCGCGGAGAATGCCGAGCTTTCGAGGCTAGATGCGCAGCGACTGCTTCACTCCACTGCGCGAGTATGTCCGCATTCGGTGCAAGTGGCACCGACACAGCGGCGGCGAGAGCACGGACGCGCATGGTCCGCCCCTCGCCGATTGTGGGAGACAGAATCGTCGCACTAGCGACACTGGCGAGTTTGGCCGGCGTTAGCTGATGCGTGCGGACGTCAGGCCATGCATAGAGTTCATTGAAGCTGACCCAGCGCGCTGGGCCACCCGGTACCACCGGCCAGATTCCGGCATCTGCCAAGGGGCGCTCGAGAGCAGCAAAAGCCTCTATGATCTTCGACGTATGGGGGGCTGACCACGTAGCAAGATCGATCACGGCGTTCTGCGGTAATCTTAGATCACCATCGACGATCGATAGCGCAGCTTGCGCGGCAGTCTTCGCCGCCGCCTCCAACAGATAATTATTGAGCGGCAGATCCGGCTTTATCGAACGTCGGTCGATGTCCGCGAAGAAGGGGGCGTCGATATGCCCCGCCATCGGCGACACGGCGCGATCGTCCATTGGCAGGAAATTGAACAGCCGTGGCGAGGTCAGTATGGGGGAGTCGAGCGGGACGGCGACCGACACCACGGCGTCCCCCTTCCAGGAAAGCCAACGCTTCAGCGGGGGAGCGGCAGCGATGCTGGCGCGAACCGCGTCGTGGACCGCTGGCTTGGGTAGAACTTGCCGGACAACGAGGAAAGAGTTTGTCCGGTCGAGTGTCACGCACTCCATTTGGAAGCCTTGAGGAAGCGTGGCCTCGATCGGTGCGACCTTGCGCGTCAGTCGTCTGCGTATGCGCGGCTGCCCGGTTAACAGGACGGAAGCTTCCAGGGACGACAACCGGTCGAGGAAAAGCAAGACGGGCGCCGGAGAGTCGAGGACGGCGGCCACCTGCTTGCGGGCCAACTCGACCGCCTGAGTCGTGGCGAGCGGAAGGACAACCACCGTGGCGTACCCTTCCTTAGCAAGCTGGCGCACCTCTTTGGACTGCTCTCGAGCAGTAACGGGGATGAGATAACGCGATACATTTGAAGCAACTTCAGCCGCTATTTCTGTAGATGCACCAAGGTGAGTCAGTCGATCCTCAATTTCATTGGCCGTGGCAAAGCGGAAGCAATAGCCGTCGAACCCATCTACCCTCGCGCGCGGACCGGCCGAGAAAATGTGGACATCATCTGTCAACGCCTCAACGCTGCGGAAGCCTAGTCCCTTGTTGCCAATACCCTCACCAATCTCTTTGTCGCTCGTTCCAATGTTGCGAATCGCCTCCAGATTCGAGGCTGTGAATGGACGACCCTTGTTCGCGACGAGAAGCTCGCCGCGGTCGGGACCATCGATGACAAGACGGATCGCAATCTCGCCCTCCTCGTCGAAGCGGTGCGCGTCGTGCGCATTCTGTAGAAGCTCGAAGAGAACACGGTCACCATACTGGGTGCCGATCACGTCGTTAAGGTTCTTCAAACTCTCGTACGTCTTGAGCTTACGACGGTGCGCGTCGAGCGCATGCTCCAGTAGCGAGCCCGTCAAGGCGTCTATCGTGTCGGCCGTGGTTGACGACGCGGGAAAGGCCACCAGCTGCCCCGCCAACTCTTCCGCTGATTCTTCCAAGTCATCCATATTTTTACATCACATCCAAACTCTCGAACCGTCGCTGAACGCTAATGGCCGCTGGCAGATAAGCGAACGAAGTAGATGCCAATCCGGCCGAAGCGCTTTCCACATCGGTCCTCAGCCGCTTATCCTGCCACCCAGTTCGGCGCTAGATACTGTCAGTCGCACCAAGTGATCTTGCCTGATCGCACCCAAAAATGCGACTTACATCCTTCGCGCAACCAGACGGATGGATGCAACGATACATGGCCACGAGAATCGACGGAAACGTCCCACCGCGGCTTCACGCCCCTTAGCAACATCATTTCCAAACGCTTGCCGCAGCCGCATGGGCACCGCATGCCGACCGACCAGTCGTCGCCATCGTCGCGAGCCATGACAAGAGCCAAAAAAGGCAGCTTTTCCGGCAGCATGTCGCCATCAACGATCTTAAGCCTCCGGCGTGGCGTAAGGGCGGCGACGAGCCGACGCCACCAAAGCGGCTTCGTTGTCATGCGACCCTCCGTTGCACCGCCAGCGACGGCAGCCCGAGGAGAGGCTCGGCCGTGCCATCCGACATCGGAAAGCAAGGCCGATTTCTGAACTCGCTTTCCGCAAAAACGTCCTCATCGCCTTCGGCGAGCATGAAGATGGTACGAGCCCGCGTCTCGTTCGCGAACTCGCGGAAAGGAAAAAGCCGCGCGATCAATTCGATTACACAGGCCGAGGCCGCGCGCATGTTAAGTGTGATAACCCCCGGCGCCTCCTCCGCCATCCCCCGCAAATACCCTTCCGCTACCTTCCTTGCGAGCGCGTGGGGCGCCATCCGCGCGAGATACTCCGCTTCGAGAAGCGCCGCGTCGTAGACGCCGCGATCCATCAGGCTTGAGCCGCCCGGATAGACGTAATCCACCCTCCCGTAGACTTCGGCAATGCGGCGTCCGCCGCCTGGCAGCGGCTCGGTCGGAATCGCAACGCCGACATCGAACAGAGGCATCGCGAAGTAGGCGCTGAGCCGGTCGGCGATATGGCGGCCCTCTGCGGAGTCGACGCTGGAAAAGAGTATATCGGCCTCGCTCGCCGCCAATACGGCTTCGCGCGTAGCGACGGAACCCGACACGCTGATCACTTCGCCATCGGAGCGGTAGCGGCGGATGGCGTCGGCAAACATCTCGACCTTTAGTGCGCCGATGTCGGCGAGCGTTGCGTTCAAGATGCGGTTGAGGTTGCGCTCCTCGATCTCGTCAAAATCGATGAGAATGATCTCGCCGACGCCGAGGCGGGCGAGCTGCTCGGCAACAATCGAGCCGGTCCCCGACACGCCGATCACGCAGACGCTGAGACGACTGAGCGACGCGCGCATTTCGCCCGTGAAGGCCATTGCCGGCTTCAACGGGCCTGAGCCAGTCGCCCCGTCATTCCACCATGTTTCGATGTCGGCTCCGGCTTTCATCACGAGGTCGACGGGCGTCGCGCGATCGTCTTCATAGATGCGCGCCCGTATCGCCCCGCTCGCGATCATGATCGCCGAACCAGGACAGCGGCCGGTGCCGTGACGGATCGCGTCCATCAAGACACGATCGCTTTCGTCGTCGGCGCTCGAGAAGGCAAAGAGCCCGTCCGGATGCGAGTGGACGGCGATCACGGCGTCACCGCGCGCTGACGCGCGGTCGATCGCCGCCTCCACATAGTCGCCTGGCCAGGTGATAAAATCGCACCAGCGCGTACACTCTGCATGAGGGACGCAAATGACTTCGCGTCCCAGCCATTTCGAGCGGCGCTTGCCGGTCACCGTGCAAAGCAACAGCGCGGCGGCTTCGAGCCCGTCGCCCGGAAAAAGATGCGCCCGAAGTTCGTCTGCCAGCTTCTGAGGCAGCACCAAGGTGTGACGCCGCTTCATTGGCCGACCTCGCGGTGCAGCGACTCGTCCACGAGAGCGAGATGCGTCGCGACCGTGTCGCGGGCGGGGTCCCATTGGCGGTGGCGCGACCACCTCTGAAACGGCAAGCCGATGACCGTCTCGATCTGCTGCGTCTGCGGGATCGCCGCGCCCGAGGGAAGCGCGAGCGGCGGATGGCAGTAGAACATGTCGAGCTGAGCGCCGGGGTAGCTGACCGGCACCTCGATGCCGATCGTCGCCGCCGCGGCCTGATACCCTCGTGGCAGCAGATAGTTCCTGATGATCAGCCAGCGGCGGCCGGCATCGACCAGCGTCTCCCAGTCGAAGCCGAGCCGGTCGAGGAGCGCCTCGTCCTGCGGCAGCATCGCGAAATCAATGCGACGTTGCGCGCACATCTCTCCGTTGTTGATCTGCCGTGGGGTCAGTCGGAGTTTTTCAATGCCCTTGTGGCGCAAGTCGATAACAAAGGCGAGATCCACCTCCCGCTTTGGCTCGCCCGCCACCTTGAGCACGATGATCCAAGGCGTATCGGGATTGAATCCCGCTTGCTGGATCGCCTCCCGGACGACAATCTCAGGCTTCCGCGACTCGATGATGACGCCTTGGACATTCAGTTTCCATACCTCGTGATCGGGTTGATGATGCTTGTGGCCGCCGTGACGATCGCCATTGCCTCCCTCCCGGTGGTGGCGATTCGGCTCTTCGCCTTCTCCGTGCGGATGGGGATGGTTCTCTTGGCTCATTTTATTCTCCGTAACTAGCTGTTTTAACGTTGCTTTTCGATCGAAGTGACCGCGAGCCTGTACTTTGCTACCGTGCTGCGTCAGATTTGGACGTACACGCAATGCGCTACGACAAGACACGGAACATCCTGGAATTGGCGCGCGCGCTGGCGAGCAGCGCCGAGGGCCTGACGTTGGACGAGATGTGCCAAGTGACAGGATGCGAGCGCCGCACTGTTGAGCGCATGCGGGACACCATCCGCACGGTGTTTCCGCAGATGGAAGAAATCGCCGATCACCCGAAGAAGCGCTTCCATATTCCCAAGGGGCTCGATGGGTTTTTTCAGGACCCGACGACCGAAGAACTCAGCGATCTCGGCGTCGTCGTCGCCGAGCTGCGCGAGTCTGGAGCGACCGCGCGCGCGGAGTCGCTTGCCAGCCTCGAAAAGAAAATCCGCGCCGCCATGCGGCATGGGCGCCGGAGGGCTACCGAGACCGACGTTGAAGCTTTGCTGCGTGCCGAGCGGATTGCGGTACAGGCGGGACCGCGGCCGGCGGAAGACCCGGCGGTCCTGATGCTGCTTCGCCGCGCACTGCTTGAGATGAAGCTTTTACGCTTCATCTATCACGGCGGTTCAAAGCCGGGCACTTCGCGGAATGTGGTGCCTTTCGGCATTATCTTTGGCCGCATGAACTATCTGATCGGTGCGGACGCGGGCACGACCAAGCCGAAGCACTACCGGCTCGACCGGATCGAAGAGCTTGAATGCCTCGACGAGGCGGCCGCGCCTCCGGAGGACTTCGACCTCGCGGCCTTCGCCAATACTTCCTTCGCTTATTATGAGGGTGAGCAGGAGAACGTGGTCTTGCATGTGCTGCCGAGCGGCATGGACGATTTCAAGAACCACCGGTTTCATTCAAGCCAGACCGTCGAAGAGCATTCCGAAGGCGGTATCATCGTGCGCTTCCGCGCAAGCGGCATGCTGGAGCTGGCATGGCACCTCTTTACCTGGGGCAACAAGATCGAGATCGTCGAGCCGGTCTCCTTGCGCCAGCAGATCACCACCGAAATGCGCGCCGCCCTGGCGCATCACGAAGAACCTTTGCGTTTCACTTACGTCCTCGATTCGAAAAAGGCGTCCTAGCCGGAGCCCTACGTCCATTTTTGTCGCACCCCATTTCTATTCTCCCGCACCATGCATCCGCTTTCCGCCTCACGCCTCATTGATTACCTCGGCTGCCCTCACCAGGCCGCGCTCTGGCTTGCCGGCGTCAAGCCCGCCGAAGACGCGGATGCGACCCTGCAACTCATCCGTGATAAGGGGTTCGAACATGAGGCCGTGGTGCTGGCGCGGCTCGAAGAGCGCTTCGGTGCCGCCGAACGTATTCCTTCGGGTGGCGGTCTCACCGACCGGACCCGGCTGACGCGAGAAGCAATAGCGCGCGGTGCGAAGCTCATCTACCAAGGCGCGCTGACGAAGGAAGCCTGGGTCGGGTATCCTGACTTTCTCTTGCAGAACGGAGACCCGGGCACGTTCGAGCCCGAGGACGCCAAGCTCTCCCGGTCAGCTAAAGGCGAATATCTGCTGCAACTCGGGATCTATGCCGAGTTGCTGGAGCACATGTTCGGGATTCCCGTGCGGGGTGGCGTGATCCACGTCGCCGCCGGCGAACCAGTGCCCTTCGATCTGCGGCGCACGCGATTTATTCTCCGGCGGCTCATGCGCAGCTTTGAGCGGTTCGTTGCCGAAGAAAAGCACGTCACCAAGCCGCATCCCTGTGCCGCTTGCGCGCAATGCGACCACAAGGCGCGCTGCGAGTCCGAATGGCGCGAGGCCGACAGCCCGTTCTTCGTGGCCGGCGTAAGCGGCGCGCAAGTCACCAAGCTCGCAGCGTCGGGCGTGGCGACGCTCGCGCAGTTGGCGGCGCTCCCGGCGAGCGCCAAGGTCGACGGCATGGGCGCGGAGACGCTGGCGAAACTGTCGGCGCAGGCGCGCCTTCAGGGTGCCGCCCGAGCGAGCGGCCAACATGGCTTCGAGCTATTGCCCTACGCGCGCGGGCGCGGCTTTGCGATGCTTCCGGCGCCCGATGACGGCGATCTCTACTTTGACATGGAAGGCGATCCTCTCGCGGGCGAAGGGCTCGAATATCTCTTCGGCGTGTATGGCCGCTTGTGCGGCGAACGCGATCTGACCTTCAGCCCGATCTGGGCGCACAATCCCGCCGAGGAAAAGCTGGCGTTTGAAACTCTGATGCGCCTCCTCACTGAACAGGTCGGGCGCCATCCCAACGCGCACATCTATCACTACGCCGCTTACGAGACGACCGCCCTCAAGCGCCTCGCCATGCGATACGCCACGATGGAAGCGGAGCTGGACCAGCTTTTGCGCGAACGCCGTTTCGTTGATCTTTACCGGGTCGTGGTGCAGGCGTTACGCGCGTCGACCGAAAGCTACTCGATCAAGGACCTGGAGGCACTTTACTGGCGCGAGCGCAGCGGCGAGGTGCAGACGGCGTCCGACAGCATTGTCGAATACGAGCGGTGGTGTCTCACCAAGGACAACGCCATTCTCGATTCGATTGCCTCCTACAACAAGGATGACTGCGTTTCGACCGCGCATCTGCACGCGTGGCTTGAGAAACTGCGTCCGGCTGGCGTAAATCTTGAGATTGTCGACGATACGGCCGCCGGGAAGCGCGAGCAGTCGGCCGAGCGCGCCCAGCGCGAAGCCCGCAAGCAGGCTCTTGCGGCGGCGGTGCGAGCATCTCCGCACGGCGATGAGCGCGTGCGCGACCTTGTCGCCGAACTGTTGTGGTTTCACCAGCGATCGCAGAAACCCGGATGGTGGGCGCTGTTCGAGCGGCAAACTTGGTCAGAAGACGAACTGGTCGACGATGCCGAAAGCCTCGGTGGTCTTCAGCTTGACGTCTCCACGGCGCCGGTGCCGGTCAAGCGCTCGTTCGACACGACGTATTTCTTTTCGCCACAGGACACAAAGCTCAAGGTTGGGGACAAACCAAAGATCGCCGAAACGATTGGCAACGCTGGGACGATTGTTGAGATCTCTGCCGAAGAAGGACGCGTCGTGCTTCGGCGAGGCGCGAAAGCGCCAGCCATGCCGAACCGCTTCAGTCTGGTTCCTGCGCCGATTGATTTGCAAGGCGTCCCGGACGCGGTGTTGGCGTTTACCGATCGCTTCGCCCGCGGTGTGATCCAGAACGATCAAGCACTGCTCGACATTTTGACGCGCCGTCCGCCACGCCTGAGAGGTCGTACAGCTGCATCGCCGGTCCGCGCCGCGGACGAGCCTTTGACCGAGGCTGTGATCCGCGCTGTCACCGACCTCGACCATAGCTATCTGTTTATTCAAGGACCACCCGGAACAGGTAAGACCTATACGGCGGCGCAAGCGATCGTCGCGCTGCTCCGCGCCGGCAAGCGCATCGGCGTGTCGTCGAACTCGCACAAGGCGATCAACAAGCTGCTTGCCGAGGTGGACAAGCGCGCCGCCGAGACGGGATTTCGTTTCCGTGGCGCCAAGAAAGGCAACGACGACAAGCCCGAGACCGAACACACCAGCGCCAATATTGTCACGGTCTTTAACTCGGAGGATGTCACCCCGCAGCACCGTCTCGTCGGTGGGACGGTGTTTCACTTCTGCCGTGACGATCAGCGTGGAACCTACGATTATTTGTTCATCGATGAGGCAGGACAGGTGTCCCTGGGCAATCTCGTCGCCATGGGAGCCGCAGCCGCCAACATCGTGCTGGTCGGCGATCAGATGCAGCTTCCGCAGCCCGTCCAGGGCGTGCATCCCGGCGAGACCGGCCTGTCAAGTCTTGAGTACCTTTTGGAGGGTCGGGCGACCGTAGCGGACGACCGCGGCATCTTGTTGAATGAGAGCCGCCGCCTGCATCCGGCGCTTTGCGAGTTTATTTCCGACGCGATCTACGACGGACGGCTTGGGGCACACCCCTCGACCAAGACCCGCTATCTTCGACTGCGGTCCGGCGCGCATAGCGCACTTCGCTCGGCCGGCCTCTCCTTCGTTCCCGTCGCGCATGACGGCTGCACGCAATCCAGCCGGCCCGAGGCGGAAGCGGTCGCCGCATTGGTTAGCGACTTGCAGACTCACGAAATCGTCCGGGACGGCAAGGCATCGCCTTTGACGCTTGCGGATATCCTGATCGTGGCACCCTATAACCTGCAAGTGAATCTCTTGAAGCAGCTCCTGCCGCCGGACGCGCAAGTCGGCACCGTCGACAAGTTTCAGGGGCAGGAGGCCGCGGTCGTCATCGTCTCGATGACCACATCGAAGGGCGTCGAAGCGCCGCGTGGCACCGAATTCTTGTTCAACCCGAATCGCTTTAACGTGGCTGTGAGCCGCGCGCAATGTCTAGCCCTCGTGGTTCACGGCGCCGAGCTTCTTGAAGGCGCGTGGACAAAAATCGACGACCTTCGCCGCCTAAATCTGTTCGCCCATGCCGAGTCCATCGCGCTGAGCTCATTCGTCGAGTAGAGCAACATGTTGAGAGCACCTTTCAGTTCCGAATTCGATCCCTCCGAGGAAGCTGAAGGCAGCATTGATCCGCTCGGATTGAACCCGGGCTACGAGCGCCTGGCGGATCGGCTATTGCCCGCGGTCACCGTGCGAATGGGTAATCCGCGTTTTGTTACGGCAATGGCGATTGGCGCTCGCGTTTGCGACGAATGGGACCGGGACGCCATTGCCACTGACGGGGTTACGCCTCCTTGGCTTGTATGGGAATGGTTTGTCGTCGAAGCCTTTGTCCGAACCGAGAATTCGCCCTCCGAAACCCTCGGCATGCCCGGAATCCAAAAAGTGCGACGCGCCCTTCGACATCAACGGCCTGTATGCGCTACCGCCTATCTCAAGACGCCCACCGCGTTCGGCTTCTCCGGCGTGTTTCGGCGGCTTGCCCACGGAATCGGCATCATCACCGACGATGGCGCGCTCGATGACGACGGCTACGAATTGGTTTCCGCGTGGGCTAAGGACCAGGGACTCGATGGCTTCCTTGATGCGGCGGTTGGCAATGGCCCTGCGTTTCGCGATCGGCTCCGACGCGCAGTCGCTCAAGGCATGGAAAAGGGTCATACCACCTACCAGCCAGGAGATTTTTGGCGCGATCTCGCCACCCGACTTGATCCGCGAACGCCGGGTCGACGCGAAAAAGCGGTCCTGATCGAACGCATTTTGTCCCGCGCTGGTGACGTCGAAATGGTCGCGCGATTGAAAGACGCGCTGATCGGGCAAGGCGGCGTCAGCGGGCGCGATCAGGAGGCACCCTTTCTTCGCAAACTAACTCGCAAAGCGCCCGCCGATCTTGAGCAATTGCTCACGGCGATTGATGCGTATGAGACGTTCGGGCGCGCAATCACCGATGCGTTCGATGCTCTGCGCTATTGCGCGTCAAGTCATGGCGGCGCACCAGTGGATGCCCAGACCTTCTCAGCTTCGAAGACCGTTGGGTCGTCGCTAGCGCTCCTCAAGACAGGCCTTGGCCGCGTCCGCGCGCACTCGGCACTCCTCGAATGGGAGCGCGACGAAAAGGGCATTGCGCAAGCCGTCGATCGGTTCGAGGACGTGCAAACAGCGAACGATCTCTTCGAGGCGCTCCTCCATCATCATGAGCAGGTTCAGCGCGAGAAACCGCCGAACGGAAAGCGCGCCTGGTTCGAACGCGGCCCGCGCGGACGGGTCGTCCTTCGCTCTGGCTACACATTGCGTGAACCACCCACCGGCAAAGCCGGCTATGTGCACGAATATCGCGTTCCCACCTTCTCACGATTTCTCTCCGACCTCGGTGCACTGCGATGAACGCGCGGCGGCTATCGGCTTCCGAACAAACGCGCGCGCGCCTGCTCGATTGGTGGGGCGGCGAGGAGGCCTTTGGCCGTCCCATTGGTTGCGTGACAACCAGTTTTACGTTCGACGCCGAACTCTTCGAGGAGCAGTGCCTTGCGCGGTTCCTGTCGATTCAGAGCAATCCCAACGAAACGGCGAAAGCCTATCTTATCGAACGCGAGGAAAAGCTGTCGCAATCTTTCGCCTGCGTGCTGGTCGATAGCGCACACGCTGCTCCCGACCGAAGCCTACGTTGGCACATGTTGCCCGTCACCCTGCCGGGGGGCGGCGTGTTGCACGCAAAAGTGACGCTGCTAGTTTGGGAGCACTTCATCCGGATTTTGGTCGGCTCCGCCAATCTCACCGAACCAGCCTATCGTCGCAATCAAGAGATCATGGCCCCCCTCGAATTCGGGCCCGACGGCAACCCAGGACCGGAGCTGCTGACCGAATGTGTCGCGTTCCTCAATCGCGTGCGCAGCTTTGCTCCCGGCTTTGACCGGTCCGACGTCGGTCCGCAGGCCGCATTGGCCGGATTTCTGACAGAGGTCCAACGACGCGCGCGCGCTCTTCCGCCGGCCGATCGCGATGAAGCCGAATGTGTCCTCATTGGTCTCGTTCCGGGAGGCGATACGGTCGTTGAGCAACTCAACGCTCGATGGATCGGACCACGGCCGGATAGGGCCTGGGTCCTTAGTCCGTTCTTTGACGAGGACCTACGTGCCGGAGCGACAGCGGCAGAATTCGCGACGCTTCTGACGACGCGCGGCGAACGCTGGCTACATTTTGCCGCGCCGGGAAGAACTCTGCCGGACGGAACCGTGCAGATCGACGCCCCGGCTGCGCTGACGGCGCCATCGCATTCATCGCTTCACCACGCGTTCTCGTATGTCGAGCAGCGCCCCGAGATAGACGGCAAAGAGCAGGATCGACCGCTTCACGCGAAGTCCGTCTGGTTGGAACGCGACGAGCGCGCGCTGTACATGCTCGGATCGAGCAACTTCACCGCGGCAGGGCTCGGGCTGCATCCGCGCCATAACATCGAACTTAACCTCGCCTACATCATCCGTGATCGCGGATCGCGCTTCGGCAAGCTCTGCGCGCAGTCTTGGCCGGAACAGAATGAACTCGACGACATCGACGACATCCAGTTTCTCGGCGGATTACCCGACTCGGCGGACAGCTCGGACACCCCGCCACTACCGGTCGCGTTCGGTCTCGCCCTCTTTTGCCTAGACGACCACGGGGGACGGCTGGAATTGGAGATTAGCGCCGATGCACCGCCTATCTTTGCGGTCGAGTCCAAAGAGCAAGGAGGGCTGCTGGACAGCCAAAGCTGGATCAGCAGCGGCAGTCCCAGCACGGTCACTATCTCATGGGACTCGAAACGACTGCCCGCTTCGCTGGATGTTCGCTGGCAGGATGCCGAAGGGCGTGACTGCAGCGCGCCATGGGTCGTAAATGTTGCCGATATGTCGGCTTTGCCGCCTCCCGATGAGCTTGGCAGCCTTTCGCTCGCGGAGCTGATCGAGATCCTGACGTCCGCTCGGCCGCTGCATGAAGTCGTACCTCGCCTCCTTCAGCGCCGGGACACCCAAAAGCCGTCGGGCGCGACGATCGAAATCGATCCGCATAAGAAAGTCGATACGAGCCAGTTTCTCCTGCGCCGTATGCGGCGCGTTGCGCAGGCGCTTGAGGGCATGCGTGAACGCCTGCAGCAACCCGTCAGTTCGCTCGAAGCGCTCCGCTGGCGCTTGCGCGGACCGATCGGCCCTGTCGCCTTGGCGAAGCGCCTCTCCGACGAAGACCCCGAAGGCGCTGCATTCATGATTGCTGAAGTTGCCGCGACCTTGCGGAGCGTCGCATGGCGACCGCTAGGGGCGCTCCGGCCCGCCGCAATCCGCTCCGAGGTCGCAACGATCATGCAGTCGCTGCACGAGCTCGCTTGCCAAGCTCCGGCGGCCCCCGGGCTTCGGAACTACGTCACGTCCTCTTTTGAGGAGCTTCTCTCGTGACCTGGCCCGTCGATACCGCCGATCTCGGAGCGCGCCTCGATCTGAGGAACGATCGGGTCAGTGATTCGGACGCGCTTCGCCAGCATCGAACTATTGTAGAGATACTGCGGCGGCTCGGTCATCAGCCTGGCATCGTACTCGCCGACGAAGTGGGGATGGGCAAGACGTTCGTTGCGCTCGGCGTCGCCATGATCGCGGCCCTTGCCGACCGCGGGAAACGGCCGGTCGTTATCATGGTCCCATCATCCCTTCATGAAAAATGGCCGCGTGATTTTGCCGTGTTCAAGGAGCGCGTGATCAAACGTGCCGGGGACACGTCACTTCGCGCAGAACCTGTTGCATCGGCTCTAGATTTTTTCCGGCTCATCGATAGCGAGGCGAAAAGCCGCCCTCGGATTATCTTTCTCAAGCACGGGGCGTTCCATGTGCAGAACATCGACCAGTGGGTTCGCCTCGCGCTGATCAAGCGCGCGATCAGCGGCATGCACCTTGGCGAAAAGCGCAGTGCTCTGCCTCGATTTGCTGCCGGGTTGTTGCGAACCAAATCTTCCTACAACGACCCCGAACTTTTCGCCAAGCTCCTGCGCATTCCGAACCGGGACTGGCGGCACGTCATCAACGACCACTACAAGGACCGTCAGCTCACCGAAACCCCCGTTCCCGAAGCCATTCAGAAGGTGCTCGACTCGAGCGACATCGACGTCGCTGGTTTACGTGATTGCCTGCGTGATCTTCCAGCGCGGGAGTCGGTATCCATTGACGAGCGCCTGGAACGCGCGCGCCATGCGATCAATGATGCTCTCCGGACGATGTGGCCGTCGACGCTTGCGAAGGTGCGGTTTCGCTCACCACTCCTCATTTTGGACGAAGCCCATCATCTGAAAAATCCGGCGACCCGCCTGGCGTCCCTCTTTGTGACCGATGACGCGCGGGAGGACGCCGGCACGATCACCGGGGCTCTGGAGGGTTCGTTCGAGCGGATGATGTTCTTAACGGCCACGCCATTTCAACTTGGGCACCATGAATTACTTAACGTCATTGGCCGCTTTCGAGGCGTTGCCTGGAAGACGCTGTCCCAAGGCACGAAGCAGGAGTTTGAAACCGAACTAGCGTCCCTTGGCACTACCCTTGACCGGGCGCAGCACCGCGCCGCCGAACTCGACAAGCGATGGTCCTCTCTCCGTCCAGAGGACGTCGCCGGCCCGAACGACGGCGAGCCATCAGTGGAGGATTGGTGGCGGGACACAGCGTCTAATCCCTCAACCCGACCGGAACGCATTCAGATCGTCATGAGGGCCTTCGAGCAGGCCCGAAACGCCATGAAGGAGGCCGAAGCACCTTTGCGCAAGTGGGTGATCAGGCATGTCCGCGACCCGGTGCTCCCGAACACCAGCGTGCCACGACGTTCCCGGCAGGTTGGCCGCGCCATCTCTCTGTCGCCCGACGGCTCCGGAGGACTGCCCGTCGGCGACGAGGCCCTGCTGCCGTTCCTTCTGGCCGCGCGTGCACAGGCCATCGTCGTCCGCGAGGGCTTGCGAGCTGGGCGAGCCACGTTCGCCGAAGGCCTCGCGTCAAGCTACGAAGCTTTTCTGGAGACGCGTCGCGGCGAACCGGTCCACGAGGACGAGGAGGAGGCAGCAAAGACGTTTGCCTCCGACAAGTTTGTGAGCCGCTACGTCGAGAAGCTCGCCGCTGCGCTTCCTGATGAAGCGGCTTACGCGCAACATCCGAAGATTGCTCCACTGGTTACGCGCGTTCTCGATCTCTGGCGGCACCGTGAGAAGGTGGTAGTCTTTTGCCATTACCGCGAGACCGGTCGCGCTATCGTCAGGCATCTCTCCGCGGCAATGGAAAAGCAGCTTTGGAGCGATGCCGCGCAGAAGTTTGAGCTCAAATATGCGGATGTTCGGAAGGCTGTCATCGATTTTGGCGCCCGCTTCGACACGGACGGCGGTATGCGCCAGCCTTTGGATGATGAACTAACCCGACGGCTTGCGCTTTATGCTGAATTGAACGACGAGGAACGTGAGCAGGTTCATGACGTCGTCCGCCGCTTCGTTCGAACGCCTCTATTCGTCGCCCGCTACTTCGATATTCGCGCCCGCTCCGGCAAAGAGACGTTGCAGGTGGCCTTCGACACACGCGACCTATCGGGTGTCGCGCTCGGGGAAAAGATCGACGGCTTTTTGAAATTTATTGCTCGACGTTGCTCGCCCCGGGAGCGTCACGACTATCTCGACGCCCTAGTTCGGATGCAGCCGGGAATCCGGGGAGAGACCCAACGCGATATAGACGACGATCTCAGCCAGATGAAGTCCATCAACGTGATGCCGAACATTCGGCTCGCGAACGGACTTGTAAAGCAGGAAACACGTCAACGGCTGATGCTCGCTTTCAACACCCCGTTCTTTCCAGAAGTCCTCGTCGCCTCAAGTGTTCTCGCCGAGGGTGTCGATCTCCACCTGAGCTGCCGCCATGTGATCCATCATGATTTGAGTTGGAACCCTAGCACGCTTGAGCAACGAACCGGCCGGGTCGATCGGATTGGCGCCATTGCCGAGACTGTCGCCAAGCCTATTGAGGTCTTTCTTCCCTACGTCGGTGGCACGCAGGACGAAAAGCAATTTCGCGTCGTCATGGATCGGGAGCGCTGGTTCCAAGTATTGATGGGGGCCGACTACCGAACCGATGAATCTTTCACAGAGAAGGCTGCCGAGCGAATTCCCCTGCCCATGGCTGCTGCGAAGGCACTCGCGTTCGACTTGTCTGTCAGATCCGCTTGCGATGGCCCGAAGCACGAAGAGTCGCCAACTGGCGCAAAACAGGCAACTTAGTGGTTTTACGCCTAAGCCGTCGAAGTTATCCGCTGCATCATCTTGCCAACTAGCAGGTTTCGCGCCTCCATGGCCGGTTTGTCGACTGCCCATAGCAGGCGCATCACGTGCGACGGCGTATTTGAAACAATGAAGCTGCTCAGTGTAACCGACGGATCGCCGAGTCGCCGCTCGATATCCTTGATTGTCTGGAAGAATTGAATCTTTGGATCGTTGAAGCCGATATTCCTAATGCCCTTCGGATCAACAAAGGCGACGAATTGCCGTCCACCCGAGATCAGCCAAAGGATGAAGTCGGGATGAAAATTTCCCGCCTCGAAGAACCCGACACCCCGCCCCTTGCTCATGTTGACTTAGCGGCGATACGGCTGCGGAGCCGTCTTGACCGCACGAGCCCTCGGTTACTAAAGCTCTTCCCGCCCTTGAGCGAATGGATGGAGCGCTCCTACTACCTAGCAGGCGTGACCGGCAGTTCCGCAGGCTGCTCGACTTTGTCCGCTCAGCTCAATAGCTGCTAGCCGCCGATCATTATCGCGACATAAGGGGACGAAGCAAATTGCTGGCGCTGGTCACGGCTTGATTCAATCGACGCAAGGCGTCCCGCCGTTCGCACTAGCGGAACGCCCTCGAGCACTACTCGCTTAGGCAGCAACGGGAAGAACGATGCCGCCTGCTTCCTCGATTGCCTCACGAAGTATCACATAGAGCCTAGTTAGAAATTCACGCGCATCCTGGCTCATCGCAGCACTAATATTGGGCGCCGCCGCTCCGTGAATGTCGTCAATTGTTTTTGCACGACGCGTAGCCGAGCCGGTCCCGCTATGATCATAGGCTACTCTCCACGTCGCAACTTGATCGTCTCTAAGACGACGCCTCGTGAGTTCATACAATCGGGCGAAGACAGCACGTCGGATGACATCCAAAGCCGCTTCACGTTCATCTTCGTCCTTCGGGAGCCGAGTCCAACCCGCCGGCCGATCAAGCCACTTCGATGCCTCCTCCTGCAGACGTGCGAGAAGATCAGCCACAGGGGTAAGGTTGTCATATTCATCTGCCCAGCCATTGGCCAGCCGTCTACTGAGCGCCTTGACACGCGTCCAATGCTCCTTCGCAACGGCATCGTGGTAGGCAAGTCCAAGCCGGGCCTTCCAGGGATCTCGGAATGCATCAATGGCATCATGCATGGCGATCTCCAGTCCCTTGAACTCGTATTGAGGGGCGATCTCAACGGGCTCCGCTGGTGCGGCCGCTCGTTGCATGACTTCGATCAAGCGGCCTAGCTCTCGCTGGTATCCGACTGGAATCTTCACGGTCGGCCGGTCAAGTCCGCCGAGAAAGACCGATTGATGTTCGATCTGCCTGTCCAGCGCTCCAGCCACGCCAGCCCCCACGATGTCTCGCAGACTTGCAATCGCGTTTGCGACCGAAGCCGCGACGTGCTCACGTTTCTGCTCGAACGACCCGAGGTTGGCTCCTTTCACTTGGTCGAAGTGGGTGAAGGCAATTGCCAGCTTGTCGGCAAAACCCGCACTGCCGACTGCCCTCAGGAGTGCCAGAGGCGCGGCCTGCATCGGTTGCTGAGCATTGTCGACCAACAAGATCATGTCGACCGAATCAAATCTCTGACTGATTCTGGTCGAGACGGATGAAGCAGTAGTTGCTGTATGGCCAAGCCCCTGGCCGTCGAGCAGCACCAATTTGTCAGCTTTGTTCAGTTCCGCGGCGCTCGGATATAGAGGTCCCTGGACACGTATTCCATCGACAAGGGGAGTGAGCAGGCGTCCGAATTGCTTATGATGATTGCTGGAGAACCAACGAACATGGGAAAGAAAGTCGCCCCGCTCTTGGTTTTCGTAAGACCAAAGGATCGGCCAGCCGCTTGCCGCCCGATCAAGTGCACCAGCACTGAGTGTAGAAAATCGATCTGAGATCTCGTCCATGACATCGAGAGCAATTTCCGAGAACTCCTTCCGAGTGAAGGCCTCATTCCCGAAAAGCTCGAGCCAAGCAGCGCGGTCGTCCGCTGTCTTTTGATCTTGGAGTGGATCCACAACCTCTGTCACTCCCTTCTCTACGTCCGCGGCGAGTGCTTTGATCCTTCCAAGGTACTCCCGAAGCCGAGCGGAATTCCGGGATCGCTCCTCCGGCCCCACCATCTCACCAACGTCGATCTCGGCCTCCAACTCCCCCTCATCTTCGAACGCGAATTCCGATTCGTCCGTCTCCGAGCGCTCGGTCCACGAACCCAATACGTAAGACAGCCGGAAGCGCTGTTCGCGATGCTGCAAGAACGCACCCATGATTTTCGCGTCTGAATGGGTTTGCACGGCTTCGAGGCAGGCTTCTTCAAGGCACTCCTCGATATGCGCCCTCACCTCGTGTTCGGGCATGAAAGTTACTGCAGCCCGAAACGACCCAGGTGCCGTGATGATCTCAATGTCAGCCGTTGTGGTCTTGGCTGTCGATGTGGACGGGAATCGATCTTCAATCGGATCCGATCCGATCACATGCCGAAGAAGCGTGGTTTTTCCTGCTCCGGTCGTACCAAGAAACAGGATGTGGCTATAGCCATCCTCCCGACTCGGTAATGGAATGACCTGGGTGCGGCGCCCCTGCGAGTCCACAGAGCCCGCTTCAATGCCGTCGAAGAACGTCGAGACGACGACCGGGCTGAACTTCCGTTCCGCTTCGGCCCGCCGATCGCCGCTCCACCAGCTTTCGTCCTCAAGCAACTCGTTGAGTTGCGCGACAAGGCGATCAGCTTCGCCATCGTCCGCGGTGCCGAGGCCACGGCGAATCTTCAGTCCACGCTGGCCGCGGCTGTCGGTTCGCATGGGGTGCCGAAAAGTGACGCTCCAGCCAGGTCGGTTGGAACGGGTCTTGGAAGCGCGGGGGGAAGCAATCATGTTGTTCTCCGTTGTTCTGCGCTTAGTTTTCACGGTTTGGGCTGGCTGTCAAGAGGTTTGCCACAACAGAGAACAACGTGGTCTACCCGCCGCTTCCTGCCGGAGAGACCCTGCTCCTGTGCAGCAATGGCCTCACCGAGGTCATCGGCAGCACCTTGAGAACGGCCAACGACGCTCTTCGGGTCACACGTAGGCTTGCTGCTAAGGCTTTGAGCGAAGGCGCGAGACAACATTTCCCTGTTGGTGGCACGCTGCTCAGACCCCCGAGCGGATCGCAACAAGGCCGAAATTCTAACCCACCTGAGCCTTCAACTTCGAAACGAGAAGTTGACGTACATCTAGGACCCTACTCCGCCGTGGGCATCGCCTTAGCAGTCCTATTCAATATTGGCCGAGGCTGAAGCCGGAATGCGCCGCGCATGGCGCGCGGCCTTTTTGCTTCTGGACGGCGGCCCACCTACGACTATCGAAACCGAAAGTCTTTCGACCTGACTTGTTCTATGTCCGGCGCACGCGCCGGATATCGGCTGCTAAGGTTTCCGCTCTTAAGTTGGTCCGCGCTTTCGACTGAAGTTCGCATTCCCATACCACGAAAACGCGCCATCCTTGGGCTTGCAACTCATCTTGGACCCGTCCATCACGCGCGACGTTTCGGTCAAACTTGTCCGTCCAGAACTGCGAGTTGCTCTTCGGCGAAGAGGCAACCTTGCAGCCCTTGTGTCGATGCCAGAAGCAACCGTGAACAAATACGACTGTACGATGCTTTGGAAAAACCAAGTCGGGCTTCCCAGGAAGGCCCCTCTTGTGAAGCACGTAGCGAAGGCCCAGACGGTGAAGCGCCCTCCGGAGAGTGACCTCCGGCAAGGTATCGTTGGATCGGATTCGCGCCATTCTAGCGGAGCGCTCCGCGGGCGAGAGGAAGTCGGCCACGTCCTAGCCCTCGGCCTTGTTCGCCATCAGTTCGTAGAAAGGCAGGCCCTTGATAACCTGACCGGGCACATCGAACGATTTGTAGAGACAGTGATGGTTTGGCAAGACCTTGATCCGTTCGGCGATCTCGCCTGCGGAACTTGCCAGGCCCAGCGCACTGAGTTCTGCGGCCGTGACGTTGGGGACCTTGTGCACGAACCAAGTCAGCAGCGGCTCCCTATAGTCGGTTGCGTTTACCTTGAAGTGCCGGAGGTATTGTGAGGCGAGGATTACGCCGCAGCCGAATTCTCGCCCTTGCAGCAGCAACTTGCGAAGGACATCAAATTCATAGCGCATGATGTTGTCGGCTTCATCAACCAACAAATAAGAGTCAATGGCGCGAAGCTGAGGGCTCGTTCCAACGAACGGTCGCTTCGGTGTGCGAAGCATGTTCTCGTAAAACATGTTCAGCATGACGGCGACCAGCATGTTCTTACTTCTATCGTCCTGGCCCAGGGCATCAAGCGAAACCACCACAGCGCCATCAAGGAAGTCGGCGAATGGCTTTGTCTTTGCCGGATCGGGTTCGAAGATCTCCATGTCGACTAAGTCGTCGATGATCGACATTGGGGAATCTGATTTGCCATCCAACAGGTCGGCATACGCAGAGTGAACATCATAAATGGTCGGCGCCCGCCCCGCACATTTTTCGTAGGCGGTCCTCACGGCGCGTTTCAGCTTATCCCGCTGAACTGGGCCGATTCCGGAATAGATCTTGTCTAGCACGTCGGCAAAGAACCGGAATCGGTCGAGCCAAGGTACCAGCGAGCCTTCAATTCCAGCCGTATCGAAAAGATTGAGCGGAAGACGATAAGGCTTCACCACCCTCGCCCCCACGGGCCTAACGAAGTCGTCGCTGCCATAGTCGCGCTTGTAGTCGAAGATCAGGATGCGCGGTTTTAACCCCCTGTTGCTCGGCGCAGAAGAAGCGATCTGGAAGACCAAAGACTTCAAGAGCTGAGTCTTCCCCGTGCCGAGATCTCCCACCACGCCCATATTGAGCTGATTGAGCCTCGTATCGGATAGCAGAAGCGAGACGTCGCGTCGCTCAAAGCCGTCGACCGTCATCCCGACCGCAAGCTCCACGCCGGTCCCGCCGGCAATAGCTTCCGGTTGGGGAAGTGCCTCCTCGGCCATCGGCTCAGCTGTCGCGCCAGGAGAAGCAACATCATCGGTCACCTCGGTGGGTTCGCGATCGGCAAGGGCGATCAGTTCGGCGGCAAGGTCTAAAGGATCGACGATGGCTATGTCACCAGACTCGTCGGCGTAGTCTGCGCGCGGTGCTCCCATCGACCAGTCGCCAACCTTGGCTCGGACGCTCTCGTAGAATTCCTGTGCATCACCCGCGACAATCCGTCCGGCGTCGCGTGCCCCAATGACTATTGTCTCTTCAAAGCCATCACCATCGCGATCCGTCGCATCGCTGATGGGGCTGTCGTCAACAACGATAAGGCGACAGCGACGGTCGATGGTAACGTCCCCGTTCGCCCCCAGGACAGCGCCAGCGATTCTCTCATGGAATCCAGCCCACTCCGCGGAGGCACCGGCCAGATCCTGATGCGCACTGTAGACCCTCATCCCGAAACCGATGAAGGACAACAGAAGATGCTGGTAAGCGAGACGCCAAGCCGACAGGGCGTCCTCGTCCTGCGCGAGTGCGCAAAGGAGGTCCGCCAGGGACCTCGCCTGTCCCAGAGCATCCTTAACGTCGGCCGCCGGGAACATCGAGCCAAGCCGGCACTTTACCTCGATCGGAGTCAGGTGGATACGGATCTTCGCCGAGCCTAAGGTAACGCCAATGACCAGTAGGTCCGGTCGCGCCAAAGTCGCGTCGGGCCGATCCTTGCTTAACGCTCGCGAGAGGTCATCAAGGTATTCCCGGAACGGATCGACCGGGATCACCAATGAGACCGTTGGTTGGTCGCTACTTCCGCTGATTACGGGCATAAGGCTATTAGCACTTGATCCTAGCCGGAACCGGTCCTGCAGCAGGCGGGCGGCAATGAAAAGACCAAGGTCACCTGTTGCTCCGGTATCGTCGCCCGCGAGCCCACGGATCGTCGGGATTCCACGGCGCGCAACTTCAAGCAGGATGTCTTCCACCCGTGCATCGTCAAGGCCATCACAACCGGGCAGACGAGACAGCACCTTCCTGAGGCCGTCGCGGTCCGAGGTCTTTACCCGAGAGAGCAAGTAATAGCCGTTGGTGTCCCCGGCGCGATGCGAGTACGAGGGGAGGTCGTAGTCCCACAGGTACGATTGCGGGAGCCAGCCTCCGAGAAAGCAGGCCGGGTCCACCGCAGATGATGAAACCGCTACGAAATCGGTCTTCTTCTCCTCGAGCATGTCGCCGATCGAATGGACATTCGGCGCGAAGCGAAGCCCTATCGGCTGCTCACCCGTGTTCTCCAGTGCCCCAATGCAGGCCGCAACCTTGTCCGCCAGCGGATCGCCCGAGGTGCCTGTGGGTCGCCCCTGCCGAGACTCGCTCAGGAAAAAACCTGGAAGCTGACGGCGCACCCTATGACGAAGAAGTCCCCCAGCCCCGAGGGCGGACAGTGACGGCGTTTCCGACGCTTCTGGTTCTGATGAGTCGAGCTGCGCGATAATGCCCAGGTCGAGGCCTACCCCTACGGGGTGTCTCGAGAACCACCTGACATAATTCCGGGTGTCCTCAGAGAGGTTGGCGATTGTGGCCTCGTCCGGCCTCGCCGCCTCCGTTCTAGTGTCGAATATGTCAAGACGCCGGGGACCAGATGCGTGACGTCTGGCCTGCTTTCCTCCCTCCGCGTAGCGCGCACCAGACCAGGCGACGAGGCCTTCGTTGCAGGAATCAGTCGCGCCTCCTGCGCTAGTAACAACAACGCTTACGACTGGCTTGGCGCAGAGCACATTCGAGACGTCGTCCAGCGCGCGCTCAACCTGACTCGCACTAAAGCCTGAGGAGATTCCACCAACCGAAAGGCCAAGCGCCGGTCCGAAAGGCGCGTGCCTGGATCTTTCGGGCAAGGCGCGCAGGCGCGTCCCGTTCCAGAGCACCGACCAATAGTCAGAGTTTGACTCGACGGACAGGAACGGCACATGCTCAACCCCCTCGGGGGAGACAACCGGCAGCCGGAGGACGTCTGGCACCATGCCAGGATCGAGCACGCCAGCTGCTGGGCAGGGGCGACTACTTGCGGCGGATGATTCCAGCACACCCTGAGCCACGGCGTGCCACGCCAAACGCAGGGGATGCAGAGGCGAAAGAAGGATTGCGTTAGGCACGCGAGACAATGTGCGACCGCCCGGCTCTAGCGAAGCTATCGCGACGACATCGGACCACGTCGCCACCTCGGGGCTCGCCTTCAACCACACCGCGTAGGCATCGAGGTATTGCTCAATGAGCCCGGGAAAGGACTCGTGTTGGCGAAGCCATTCCCCCAGTGGGGCGGCTTCAATGAGGCCCGACTGATCGTCTGGCCCTCGGATCAGCGCGGCAATCGCTCGCCGTGCTTCCACGAAGGCGGCCGGTGGATCAAAGTGGCTCGCAGGTGGGCGCGGATCCTGTAGGAACCGCCCAGCAGACAAGATACGTCCGGTGTCTTCCGACCACTTCGGTTGCACCCACTGTTCGCCGTAGTCCTCGGCGAGGACGAGAGGCAGATAGGATAGCGAGACATCTTCATCCTGGAGCATCCACCCCTGCAAGCTGCTCGTCCGTGCACTCCTGTTAAGCTGCACAACAGGCTTCGATCCAAGCAGATCGACCTGCCTCCGGTTCAGCTTGATCAGCCGTTCGAACTCGCTCCTGCAGCCATCCTCGACGACGTCTTCGCACGAAAGAAATACGCGACATGTCTCAGCGATGAGCTTCCCGTTTGGTAAGCTCCGCTCGAACGCAATGTCGACCTGGTACGAACCGTCCGCCTCAATCTCAAGCTGATGCAGGCCGGGACGCATCTCCTTGAGCGCGAGCTCCTCGGAGTCGCCCTCGTCGTTACCATCTCCTCCCGCTGTCCCTGTTGCCCGGTCGGCAAGGATCATGCCGGGCGACATAAATATCAAAAGCTCGTAACGTCCGGGACCTGGAAGCGAGATACTGGTCTCCCAGTTCGCTCCCCTCGTTCGTCTGGCGGGCGCCTTCGGCGCGGCGATTTTTCTGGCGAGCCGGCAGGCCACGAAGATGCCAGGAAGCCAAGTTGCCAGCGATATCGCCTTTACAGATCCCGGCCTGTGGTTCTCGGCGATGGCCTTGTATTGGATAGGTGAACGGTGCGTCGGGGGATTCGCGTCGGTAAATTCGGCTCCCCCTTGGACGTCAATGGCGACTGGGAAACCCCCGGCGTTCTTGCCGGGCGAGCGCTCGACTGTCACAACTAGAGTTTCTTCGCCCTCTGCTCCCGCTCGAATTGCAAACTGCACTTCGCCCTCGACCAGCAAGGGAACTCCCTTTGCCACCGGTAACAATGGATTGAGGCACTCCAGCCGGATGTCACCCGTAATCTCCGGCTCGTCGCTAAGCAGTTCGGCCCATAGCTCGGTCGTTAGGCCCACCCACCAGGCCGGTGGATCGATGAGGACCGGGCCTCCCGAGGGGGCGTAGTATGCTTCCGGGGCACGCTCCAGGGCAGTGGGAACATCGCATGTCGATCGAATGTGCTGGAGGAAGGCTTCCAGCAAGGGCTTTTGGTCTGTCGCTGCGGCGTCGACAGCCGTGGCGAGCCCAGACCTGAAGCCATCGGATAGCGCCGCAGCAATGCCGTCAAGAACAGCATGCTGCTCGCTTGAGGAAAGCTTGTCGCCAGCCATTGGCGGCACGCCGCACGCCAAGCTGATGCCCCGCGTAGCAGTGAGTGAGGAGTCGCCGACAGCGAAGATACGCGACACGAGCCGCCACGCCGCTTGGCGGCTATCCTTGTACGGGTCAACGTCGTCCACTGCGCGCATCGCGCGCTGCACAAGCTCGACAGCGCTATCCCGATGCTCGGCTGAGACCCGTGTGGCCGCGAGGGAAGCAGTAACCACGCGTTGAACGAAGGTGTCGGCCCACCATTCGTCGAATGGCACGTTGGCGCCATTACGCGCTCCAGATACACCGAATTCGTCAGTTGTCGACGACACCGATCGGATCGCGTGTTGCCTCGGTGGTACCAAGGCAAGGTAGCTCGAAGCCGTCGGCGAATTCCGCAAGTCCAGCAAATGGGTTTCGTCGCATCGCCCGGACGCGCCAATCGGTGGATTGGCACTACCCGACTCGTGCTCGGCGACTTGGAGAAGGATCGGCAAGCCCAAACTACCGGTCTCCGCCGCAAGAAGCTCGTAAACTCTGCCGAGGATTTCGAGCGGAGGTCCATGAAAGATTAGCCTCGCCTCACCGCCGTTAGCACCTCCGGCGGAGGTTTCGGCGACACGCGATCGGATCGCTCCAGCTAGCCAGTCGGCAAGTTTGCTCATTGCGCCCCGCCCGCGTGGCCCTGTCGAACGACGGTGAATGGCGGGACCAGGAGCATTCCGCTCTCGGCGTCGGGACTGTCCAGCACAAGACCCAGCATGCGTAACTGATGCCCCAGGTCATTTTGAGCAATGTCGCGGTGGTCCACGGCAATCCCGTAGGCGGCCAAATGCTGCGCGAGACGGTGCACCGATCGGGGGCCAGCAAGGCCCGCTAGCGAACAGTGTACCAAAGCTAGCACAGCCACTGGACCTGGAGCGCACACCCACGGACTCGACTTTGCCGCTCCCCGTTTGCGCAAGATGTAGCCTTGGTCATAACCGCGTAGGATCGGGTTCGCGGCCTGACGCTGGTAGAGGACGTGCCGCGCGAACTCCATGAGATTGGCTCCTACTCCCTTACGGCAGAGAAGCGCCCGAGCCTCTCTGTCGGCAAGGTCGTCAACAAGGCTCATGACTTCCAGCAGTTTCGAACGATGTGCACCGACGTGACGGCAAAAGGCCCCTAGATCGGCCGCAGAGGAAAGTTTCCCCGTATAGGCTGCGCCAGCCTCCTCGAGGCTCCAGAGCACGGCATTCATTCCGAGTCGTGAACGTAGGTACTTCGACGTCCGGTCCTTGAGCTCCGAAACGGCACCGGTGCCATAGCTGAGGTAGCCCAGCACGCGAGGGTAAAACAGCGTCTGAGGATCATCAGGTGACGTCTGGCCGTCAATCGCAAGTCGCACTCTGTCCCAGATCATCTTCTGCACTTCGCAGAGCCACGCTACATGTGCCACGGCCGCGACCCGCACCAGGGCTTCTAAGAGGCTTGTCCACTGCCGGCGCGTCATCAAAGGCTTTGCGCCAACGACAGCATCGAGGTCTTGAACAAACTGCCGCGCTGGAAACGCGTATCCTTCGAGTTCGCCGGGCGGAAGGCACTGCACGTCGTTCTCGTCAGGTAAGATGCATGCCGGGCCCCACCTTATCCCAGTCCATGCGGATATCTCATCCCTGAGAAAACGGGCAAAAACGTCGTCATCGTCGTGCACCATTAATGCGTCGAACAGGCTCGCCCAGCGTGCCTTGGCGGCATCTTCGTTAGTGGATCCAAGCCAGACCATCCTACGGACGAGAGCGCCAGCCGGCCACGGGTTGCCGGCTAGGCGCGCAGACCCGGAGAAAGACGCCGTCTCCCCGACAAGAGGCGTCACTTGCACAAAGCGCTTCGCCGACTGGTTGGGAAGCTTCGGGCTCTCGAGCACATCGTGCAAGAGCGCATGGAGCGAGTCACCTTCCAGCGATGCGCCGTCGGGTTTGGTCCGCTTGTCGCGCCGGATGCCGATGTTGCGATCGAGGTCCCTTCCCTTGATAGGGACCATTCCCTCGCTGAGCCCTTCCAGTCCGATGGTTCGATAAAGGCCCGCAACGAGGACTTCAGAATTGGCGTATTCCGGCGCCGGCGTCACTGAAAGCGCCGCCGCCCTGTACTGCGGGTGGGACTTCGCCCATGGCGATGCCTTGAATTCCGCAAGGCTCATCGACGACCCCCGCGCTTGCCTGCCTCGAACCGGCCCCTGTATCGTTCGACAGCGACTGTTTCCCCCAGGATGATTGTCGGCCGCTCGCGCACATCGCGATCCCGGACCATAGATCCAGCCATCCGGGCCCTCGTCGTGTCCAGAAGGGCAAGTACGCTACGGGGGAGCGACGCCGGGGACAGCCCGTGATCAAGGTCGGTCACGGCCTTGAAGAGGTCGTAGGTCAGGGCAATCGGTTGCGGCGTTGATCCAACTTCTACATCCAGGAAGCAGATCGACTGGCGCGGGCGTCCATTGTGAGCCACGTCGCGTGGGAAAACTCGCCGACGCGATACGACCAGCGTCGCTCGACGACGGGATGGTGGCAGTGGCTGGCCGAACGTCGTTGTCAGCGAGACATTGAAGTTGTGGTCGTCGTTGAGGAGATCCTCGACCTGATTCGCAATCTCCCGCAGGTCATGGCCCTCTCCGTCGGCGTCTGCGACCACGCGCTTGAAGGCGTCCAATGTCGCCGCATCCGGCACGGCCGCATTTCTCGCGCCGACGCTACGGCGCGTTATCCTGCAGGCAAATTCCCTCACGGCGCGCTGGATGCGGTTGGCAGCGGCCGGTCGCTTGAGCCGCAGTCGAGGAACAGCGAGGAGCTCATCCAGCGCCGCAAGGCGCTCAAGCAACATTCGCTCGTTATGCGACAAAGCCCGGCAGCCCACCGCAAAATCCAAGCCTTCGCGAACAGACCGGCTGAAGCGGGCGTCGAACTCTCCCAGTCGAACCGCTCCGCGCCAAAGTATCACTTCGGCGTCCGGCGAAGACATCGCGGGATCCAGTAGCTCCACGAAGGCGTCCAGCGATGCAGCGATAGTCGCCGGGACGTAGCCTGCGATCCGTGACTGTAAGAAGTAGTGCAGCCCCATCGCAGTGTTGTTCTCCTGCAATCCGAGTTCGCGGATGTCCTGGAGCAAGGAGGATGCGAGGCCGCGATCCCAACGATGGAAAAGTGCGTGCTGGTATTGCGCGGACACGAGCCAAAACAACGCTGCCGACGTGTCTCTCTTGGGCCGTCCTTGCAATTGCGCCTGCTTATCGCTTTCCACCAGACTCGAGGCCCATTCACACGGATCGACGGAAGCACCGCGATGTCCAGTTCCGTTGCCGGCCAATAAGTAGGAGGTCAGGGAAAAGAGATCCCGAAAAGCCCAGCGCTTGCTGGTCCCAAGTTCGAACCAACGCAGCATGCGGAGAAAAGACTCACTCTCCCTTCGGCCGGCCAGCACCTTTCGACTGCCACAGAAAGGACAGGCGCTGCCAGCCTGACAAACCCCGCCTTCTAGCCAGCGCGCCGGATCGAGCGCCCGTCCCAGCACTGCCGCCGCGGGCGCATCTTCGCGGCTGTCGGTCGGCTCGACCAGTGACTCGGCGTCCATGGGCCATGCAGCGATTACTGGATATTCTTCTAGCGGCCAGCACGACGGTGCATCGGGTGCGAGGCTCACCGCCCGCACGACCGCCTCAAGCAGGTCCTGCGAACTCCTGAGCCCGAAGTCTATCGAGTGAATCAATGCGTCGTCGAGCACCCCGCGGTTCACACAGCAGATGTACGCCCCAGCAGGTGACCGCAGCGCGGCCTCCAGTTCCTGCACCAGCAACATCGCGGGAGTGTGATTGCCTTGTCCTCCGACTGATGCATCTTGGACCACCTCAATCCGGAGATTTCGCTTGGGCTGGCTCGCAGCGCCGGCATCCACTGCTACAAGCCGCGGAACAGCCTTGCCCTGGGGAGGATGATAGGATTTGGCCAATTCCTCGACGAGCGCCCCGCGGCAATTAAGCGCCTCGTCGAGTTCTCCTATAGTTGCCTCTACGGCCTCGGTCTTCCCGTTGCCCGGTCCGCCGACCAGTAGCACTACGCGGGGCGTCCCGTGGTCCGCCGCCGCGATGCGTCTCGCCCAATCTCGAAGCCGGCTGAGAAGATTTGTCTCGAAAACGGCCTCGCCTGGACGGCCGCTGCTTGGGTCGAACAGCCGTCGCACGCCACCCCCGCGGTGCCCTGCCCAGTCGAGCAAGCCTGCTGGATAGAGCATCCGGCCCTCCTGCTTCACGGACTTATCCAAATTGATCAGCCATGCCGTCTAATGCCAGCCATTCTATGCCGCCACCCTGTCAGAGCTTGCGGCGGCTAGATACTTCAGAAGCACTTCCCCCCACATCTCCGCGATCAGTGGCGGCACTGCGTTAGCCACCTGTGTAAATCTGGGCACCTCACGAGATCGGCGCTCGCCTCCGGTCGTGTATTTCCCCTGGAACGCAAACCAGTCCGGAAACGTCTGCAGCCGCGCGTTCTCGCGGACCGTTAAGGTTCTGGGCTCTGAATAATGCAGCAGGTCGTCAGGCATGCTGGTTATAGTCGGGGCAGCCTTGTCTGGGTCGAGCACACGAGTCGCCATTTTTTTTATCCCGTAGCGGTCCCGCATCTCGCGATTCAGTTGCACGCTAAGCCGGCCCGCTGCCTTGCATTCTGCGATGATGTTCGCGAAGCGCTCGACAATATCGGGGCGGTGCTTGGCGAGCCGGGTATCGGGAACGGCACCCGCAAATTCATCGCGCATCAAACGCTGGTAGGCAGTCCGCGGACGAGCCGTAAGCAGGGCATCGTACCCCTTGGAATCCAGACAAGGACCTATACCCGCATGAGGGCGCTCGAAATCGGAGATCGCCTGCTTACAACTCACCCTTGAGCTAAGTCCTCGCTCAGCGAGGAAGCGAGATCTTGCAGACCGCAGCCGAGCGAATGGGGCATCTCGACTTGACAGCTCTCTCATCTCAGATTTCAGCATGCCGATAAGGAAGAACCGAGGCCGTTGCTGCGGTACCCCATATTCGGAGCAACGAACGGTGTCGTTGTACACATGATAGCGCCGACCGAGCCGCGCAATCAGTTCTGTCGCAAAGTTTCGGGGTGGAATGCGGTCGTCATCACCAGCAAAGTCATACGTAATCCCACGCACATTCTCGATCAGCACCATCTTGGGGCGTACGAGCTCAACGAACTCCAAATAGCGTTCCACCAGACTGTTCCGGGGATCTCCCTGGCGCCGGCGGCCTGCGCTGGAGAAGCCTTGGCAAGGCGGCCCTCCCGCAAGGAGATCGACTTGGCCACGAAGCGCCAAGAGCCTGCGGCCATGCGAGCTCATTAGGGACTCGATCGTCCACGGCTGCTGTTCAAGCCAATTGGGCCAGTCGTAGCGAAGCCGCGCGCCGGGTTCGATTAAGTTGAATTTCAGCGTGTCGAACGCGAACGTATCCTTCTCGATCGCAAACATGCCCCGCCACCCAGACCGAAGCAGGCCCAGGCTGAGGCCGCCGCAACCTGCAAAGGCATCGATAAAAACAGGCTGCCGACGGCTCTTCCGCACGCTCGTCCCCATTTAGCTCCCACGCCGATTCGAGCCCGGTAGAGAGTATCGTCCAAGGCATCCACAGCCAAGCGCCCGCGCAGATGCGCGGGCGCTTGGCTCCGCTCCCACTTAAGCCTCTGTTTCGTCTAAAGTCCAGCAGCTCGCATTGTGTTGCGGACAGTCGGCAACTGTAGATGCAGCGATATGATCAACAGCGTCGCGTAGTTTGAACTTTGTATTTCGAGTCCGACCGGCTTACCCGCTTCACCCGCCCGGGTCCGACAGCACGGCGACGGATCGTGCTCTCCGTATTTCCCACGGCGGACACCGGACCGAACAAGCGGTCTCCCTGAGACGCGAGCTCTCGTCAACAGACCCGGCAATCGCCAAGCGCGCCTTGCTGGGACACTCCTTCCCAAGCCAAAGCGTACCGGCACAAAGCTCGGCAACAAGCCCTTAGTCGACATCTATATCTGGGAACCGGTCGACGGCCCTCGCCTTCGCAGTAATGGTTACGTCCCCGTAATCCTCAGAAGCATTGCGCGGCGCGTGCCCCTGTATGGCGTCCAGCACGCGCATGGCCACCTCTTGCTCGATGCCGATGGTCTTAAAACGATGGCGCCAGCCATGGCTCGGATCAACGTTCGGGTCGTTCACAACTTCACGCACGAAGGCGTTGACCTTATTCCGCACCGTCTTCACCGCCCTACGAACGCCTAGCTCACCGGGCTTGGGGTCAATGAATAGATACCCCCCTGGTGACCTCTCGTAGAACGCCGGGAAACCTTCGTCGATGATTTGCCGATGCAGCACCACATCTCGGGCTTCGTCAGTCTTCACGGGGCCCGCCTCGGGCGTCACGTGCACGACCCAAGCTTCGCCTTCACGGCGAACGTCCTCTTTGCGAAGCTGAAGCATCTCGCCTACCCGCGCTCCCGTGAAGGCACACAACCACGGCACCCACCGTTTCGCCAACGCCAGCTTGGGAGCAGCCCTCCCTGCAGCAGCATTCCGGGCATGCTTGAGAATGGCAGATGCTTCTCGGTCGTAAAATCCCTTTGATCTAAGTTTGCGCGACTTGCCGACCTTGATGGTAAGTCCTTTGGCAGGATTGGAGTGCATGCGGCGGTTCATGACCGCCCAGCCAAACACCGTCTTTAGGCCGGCTAAGTCACTGTCCTTCACGGTCTTCGCACTTGCCCCGCCCTGCAGCCGGTGATCCTTGAAGCGGACGATGTCCTCCGGCGTTACGCGGCCCGCCTCGTCATGCTTCAGGAAGGCGACGAGCTTCATCATCGTCTTCTGATAGCTCTCATAGGTACTCTGCTTGCGACCGGCGGCCTTCGCCTCCTTCCACCAATCCTCGACCAACGCCGATAGCGACCCGTTCGAGGCGCTAGGCTCTAAGGCTGCCCTTCCTCGTCCTGCCGCAGCGTTCCTTTGCGGGAACGGAATTGCCTGAGAATGGGGCGAGTAATCGCCTTCACCTCTCGCCAGCTTAGCCAGCGTCAGGCAGGCGCGCTGTATGGCCGCGCCGATTGCCCAAGCCATGGTTTGTTGATTTTGCCAATCGGCGAAGATTCCGTGGCCGGTAAGATAGCCGTTTGCTGCTTCTAAACAGTCCTGCTCCATAAGGCGGATCTTGAGCAGTTCTTGACTGGAGTCCAATCGGAGCGATCCCGGCTCGACCAAAGGTGCACTTCCCCGGGTTCCAAACAGCCAATCGCCTAATCTGACGTCCCATCTCGTCTGTTGGCTCGGATTATCGCCGTACTGCTCGATCCATCGGTCATGCTCGGCGATTGCCAATTGGTGCGCCTCTCGCTCCGTCAGGGGCTTCGGTCCGGCACGCAGGTTTGCCCAGCGAACCTCGAGCTCGGCAAGCGCCTTCGCGAAGCGCTGTTTGGCCTCGCCCGGATCGCGGGTTTGAAGGCTTACCTTCTCCTCGCGCTTGCCGACGATCTTGCGCAAATCGTCCGGAACGGCTTTCCGGAGCTGGTAGATTCCAGTTTTGGGATGCTTCCACGGACGCGACATAGCTAACGGCATTGTACCACCCTTCTGTACCACTGAGGAGCGGGTAAGCCGTTGAATTTGCTAATTTGCTTTGGATTTCACGCTCTTAGAAGAGCGATGGTGCCCAGGAAAGGACTCGAACCTTCACGGCCGTTAAGCCACTGGCACCTGAAGCCAGCGCGTCTACCAATTCCACCACCTGGGCGTGGGCGCGTTAGTAAGGTTCGGTTACGCGCTTGTCAAATTCAGGAAACGAAAAATCGAATACCCTGTACATGGTGGGGTCGATGGCGTATCGCCAGATGGCTAACCCACGTCAATAACTCCCGAATCCGACAGGAACCACCCCATGGCATCGAACCTGGACACCACAGTCACAGTCTTCGGCGGATCGGGGTTTCTGGGGCGGAACGTGGTCCGCGCGCTCTGCAAGCGCGATTACCGGGTCCGCGTCGCGGTGCGGCGGCCTGAGCTGGCCGGCCATCTCCAGCCGCTCGGCCGGGTCGGGCAGATTCATGCCGTCCAAGCCAACGTGCGCTACCCGGCCTCGGTCGAGGCGGCGATGCGTGATTCGCAGGTCGCCATCAACCTGGTCGGCATCCTGGCCGAAGGCGGCGGCCAGAGCTTTGACGCCGTGCAGGTGAAGGGCGCCGAGACCATCGCCAAGGCGGCGGCCGCGAATGGCGGGCGGATGGTCCATGTCTCGGCGATCGGGGCCGACGAAAATTCCCTGTCCGGTTATTTCCGCGCCAAGGCGGAAGGCGAGAAGGCGGTGCAGGCCGCGCTGCCATCGGCCACCATCATGCGGCCGTCGCTGCTGTTCGGGCCCGAGGATCAGTTCACCAACCGCTTCGCTGCGCTGGCGCGGATCTCGCCGGTGCTGCCGCTGGTCGGCGGCGGCGTCAACACGGTGCAACCGGCCTATGTCGCCGACGTCGCGGACGCGGTGGCCGATGCCGTCGACGGCAAGGCCAAGGCGGGGGCCACCTACGAACTCGGCGGGCCGGAAGTGCTGACCATGCGCGAGGTGATGCAGATCATCCTCCAGATCACCCAGCGCGACCGCATGCTGGCGCCGCTGCCGTTCGGCCTCGCCAAGCTGGAATCCTACATCCTCCAATTCGCGCCCGGCCCGTTCACCCTGACGCCGGACCAGGTCGCGATGCTGCGCGTCGACAATGTAGTGTCCGACGCCGCCAAGGCCGCCGGCCTGACCTTCGCCGGCCTCGGCATCACGCCGGACTCGATGGAAGCGATCGCCCCGCAATATCTCTGGCGCTTCCGCGCGACGGGGCAGTTCCAGAAGAAGAGCGCGTAAGCCGAACTCTCTCCACCTGTCGTCCCGGCCTCGAGCCGGGACCCATAACCACAGCTCCCGAGATGTAGAACGCTGGGGCCGCAGCCCTGCGCCATTGAAAGAACTGTGGTTATGGGTCCCTGCGTTCGCAGGGACGACGGAGGGAGTTGTGATTACCTTCCCAGCGCCAGCGCGATCAGGCCGAGCGTGCCGACGATCACGCGCCACCAGGCAAAGAAGGTGAAGCCGTGGCGGGTGACGTAGTTGAGGAACGTCTTCACCACGACCATCGCGACGATGAACGACACCACGAAGCCGACCGCGATCACGCTGAGATTGTCGGAGGTGAAGTCGGCGCGGTTCTTGTAGAAATCATAGGCGAATGCGCCGACCATGGTCGGGATCGCGAGGAAGAACGAGAACTCCGCCGCCGACCGCTTGTCGGCGCCGAGCAGCATCGCAGCCACGATGCTGGCGCCGGAGCGCGACACGCCGGGGATCATCGCCAGGCACTGCGCGACGCCGATCCAGAAATACATCAGCAGCGGGAACCGGGTCGCGTCGTCCTCGTACACCTTGAGATCGAGCTGATCGACCCAGAGCAGGACGGCGCCGCCGACGATCAGCGTGAAGCAGACCACCCACGGATTGAACAGGAATTCCTTGATGTACTTGCCGGCGATCAGGCCGATCACGACAGCCGGCAGGAACGCCACCAGCACGCCGATCACGAAACGGCGGTCGTCGGGATTGGAGAACATGCCGAGCGCCACGCGCCACAATTTGACGAAGTAGAGCGCGAGGATCGCGAGGATCGCGCCGAGCTGAATCAGGATCGCGAAGCTCTTCCAGAAGTTGCCTTCGCCGAGATTGAAGAAGCGCTCCGCGAGCAGCAGGTGGCCCGTCGAAGAGACCGGCAGGAACTCGGTGACGCCCTCGACGATGCCGAGAATCACCGCCCGCAGCATATCCGTCATCATGTTGTGGCCTGCCCTGTGTGGAAAACGGGATTCTTCTCGCTTATTCGCACATTGGCCGCAATCGCAAAAAATCGTCAAACAATGGGTTACCCGGCCGATTTGCTGGGCTATAGCGTTTTTGTGACCCGCGCCATCTGCGGGGTGGCTACCGGTTTGCGTGCTGACGCGACATAGAGACGAGCGGAACTGGCTTGGCCAAATCGCACGGCCCAGCCGCACAGGTTGATGGTTTCTTAAGCGCCGCGAAACTACCAAGGGCTTCATGTATACGCTGTATCACCATCCGTTCTGTCCGCATTCGCGCTTCATTCGCCTCGTGCTCGGCGAGTATGGCCTCGACCTGCGCCTGGTCGAGGAACGGGTGTGGGAGCGGCGCGAGGCATATCTCGCGCTCAATCCGGCAGCGACCACGCCGGTGCTGATCGCCGAGGGCTTCCCGCCGATTCCGGGCGCACCCATCATCGCCGAATATGTCGACGAGACGCACGGCCTCGATGCCGGCGAGCGGCGGCTGCTGCCGACGTCGTCGGCCGAGCGCGTCGAGGTGCGCCGTCTGATGGCGTGGTTCAACGAAAAATTCTTCGAAGAGGCCTCCAACCCGCTGGTGACCGAGCGGATCTACAAGCGCTTCATGAGCGAGGACAATGGCGGCGGTCCGCCGGCGCCTGACATCATGCGCGCCGCCAAGGTCAATGTGCGCTATCATCTGAGCTACATCGGCTGGCTGGCGAAGACGCGGAACTACCTCGCCGGCGACCGCCTCACTTACGCGGACCTCGCCGCCGCGGCGCATCTCTCGGCGATCGACTATCTGGGCGATGTGCCATGGAGCGAGGACGACGCGGCAAAGGCGTGGTACGCGCGGGTGAAATCCCGCCCCTCGTTCCGCCCGCTGCTCAGCGAGTGGCTGGCGGGGGTGCCGGCGTCGCGCACCTATGTGGACCTCGACTTCTGAACCCGGCGATCAGACTCTCTCCTTCCGATCTCAAGGCAGCGCTGCAGCACGAGGCGCGGGCGCTCGGCTTCGATGCGATCGGCATCACCGGTCCTGATGCGACCGGCGTTGCCGGAAGATATTTCCTCGAGTTTCTCGGCTCCGGCGGCCATGGCGACATGGACTGGCTCGCCGCCAATCCGGAGCGCCGCGCCGATCCGCGCGTGCTGTGGAGTGGCGTGCGCTCGATCATCATGCTCGGCGTCAATTACGGGCCGGACGATGATCCGCTGAAGCTGCTTGCGCGCCGCTCGCAGGGCGCGATCTCGGTCTATGCGCAGGGCGACGACTATCACGACGTCATCAAGAAGCGGCTGAAGGTACTGGCGCGCTGGCTCGCTGCTGCGACCGGCGACGAGGTGAAGGTGTTCGTCGACACCGCCGCCGTGATGGAGAAGCCGCTGGCGCAGGCCGCGGGCATCGGCTGGCAGGGCAAGCACACCAATCTCGTCTCGCGCGCGTTCGGCTCCTGGCTGTTTCTCGGCGCGATCTATTCGGCGACCGAGCTGCCGCGCGATGCGAGCGACACGGATCATTGCGGCAGTTGCAATGCCTGTCAGGACATCTGTCCGACCGCCGCGTTTCCCGCACCCTACAAACTCGATGCGCGGCGCTGCATCTCGTATCTGACGATCGAGAACAAGGGCCCGATCCCGCACGAATTCCGCAAAGGCATCGGCAACCGCATCTATGGCTGCGACGATTGCCTCGCGGTGTGCCCGTGGAACAAATTCGCACGAGAGGGGCGCGAGCAGAAGCTCGCCGCGCGCGATGCATTGCGCGCGCCTCGTCTCGCCGATCTCGCGCGGCTCGACGATGCCGCCTTCCGCGCGCTGTTCACCAAGTCGCCGGTCAAGCGCATCGGCCGCGACCGCTTCATCCGCAATGTGCTGATTGCGATCGGCAATTCCGGCGACGCAAAGCTCGCCGGCGAAGCGCGGCGCCTGCTCGACGATGCGAGCCCGCTGGTGCGCGGCGCGGCGGTGTGGGCGCTGTCGCAACTGATCGCGCGCGATGAATTCGCAGCGTTGGCGACACGGGCCGGCGGCGAGCCCGACATCACGGTGCAGCAGGAGTGGCGCGCGGCTACCGCCTCTTGATTTCATCGCGCCATTCCCGTCATGGTCGCCCGCCATGACAAACCAGCCTTTCTTCACCCGGCACGGCGACGGCTTCATGCCGACATCCGTCGCCAACGGCCCCTGGAGCCCGGAATCGATGCACGGCCGCGTCGTGATCGGCCTGCTCGGCTTCGTCATCGAGGAGCGCCACGGCTCCGACGATTTCGTCCCCGCGCGGCTGACCGTCGACATGTTCCGGCTGCCCAACATCACGACGCCGGTCGAGGTGACGACCAAGCTCGTGCGCGACGGACTCCGCATTAAGGTGATCGAGGCCGAGTTCATCTCCGGCGGCACCAGCATGGCGCGCGCCTCCTGCCAGTTGTTGCGCAGGACGGAAAATGCGCCGGGCAATGTGTGGTCGCCGCCAAACTGGCAGGTGCCGGCCCCCGCCGACATTCCGAAGCCGACCGATCCGAGGCTCGGCATGAATGGCAAATGGGAGACGCGGCCGATCGTCGGCCACATGGGTTCGCTCGGCGAGCGCAGGCTCTGGATGAGCGAGGTCCGCGAACTCGTCGCGGGCGTGAAGATGACGCCGTTCGTCCATGTCGCGACCGGCGCCGATTTCGCCAGCCCCTTTGCGAACGCCGGCGACCGGGGCCTCGGCTACATCAACAGCGACGTCACGATCTATCTGCACCGTCTGCCGGTGACCAACTGGATCGGCTTCGAGGTCGTCAACCATCACGCCACCGACGGCATCGCGATCGGCGAATGCTGGCTCTATGACGAAAACGGCCCGATCGGCACGTCGACCGTTGCGGCGCTCGCGCAGCGCAAGCCGATGAGCAACCCGCCGCCGCCGTAATTTCCCATCGTCGTCATTCCGGGGCGCGCCTCTTGGCGCGAGCCCGGAATGACAGGGATAGATCCCGTCGCAGCTCACGCCAGATGCTGCTGCATCTCCGGCCGCGCCCGCAGCGCCGTGCCCTGCTTGCCGACGATCTTCGCGATCCGCTCCGGTGCAAAGTTCAAATCGACGAAGGCGGGTGCGGTGTTGGCGACCTCGTGGTACTCCGTGATCCTGCCGTCGCGCAGCCGCATGATCGCGACGCCCTCGAACATCGCACGCGCCCCCTTGGCCTCCGGCAGGGTCGAGCGGTAGCTGAACGTGTAGCGCGCGTAGAGCGTTTTGCCGTCGCTGACGGGATCGTGCATGACCCAGCGGAAATCCGTCGCAGTTCGGTAGAACCAGTCGTCGATCATCTCGGCGATCTTGGCGCGGCCCGCGAATGCGCCGTAGAACACGTCGTGATAGACGCCGTCCTCGGTGAAGAGATCCGCGAAGGCCTTGCCGTTGCGCTGCTCGACCGCGTCGCAGAACGCGCGCAGCATCGTTGTCGTGTCCATTGGCTTCTCCCTGTGCAGGGAGCTTAGCCGATCTCCGCCACCGCGGCGATGATCCGCGCGATGTCCTGCGGCCGCGACAGGCGGTGGTCGCCGTCCTGGATCATGGTCAGCACCACGTCCTCGGCCGGCAGCCGGTGCACCAATGCGAACGCATGCTTCCACGGCACGTCGGGATCCTGCGCGCCCTGCAGGATCCGCACCGGGCAGCCGACGTCGATCTTGGCTCCGAGCAGCAGATGGTTGCGGCCCTCCTCGATCAGATTGCGGGTGATCGGATAGGGCGAGCCGTCGCCATATTCGGATGGCCTGAGCCAGACGCCCTTGGTCTCGATCTCGGCGCGGATCTCCGGCGAGAAGCCCTTCCACATCAATTCTTCGGTGAAGTCGGGCGCCGGTGCGATCAGCACGAGGCCGGCGAGCTTGCCATTCCCGCCACCTCGCCGCGCGATCTCGCGCGCGAGCAGCAGCGCCATCCAGCCGCCCATCGAGGAGCCGATCACGACCTGCGGCCCGCTGCAGAATTGCGAGAACACAGCGACGCTCTCCTCGAGCCAGCGGCCGATCGTGCCGTCGGCGAACTCGCCGCTGGATTCGCCGTGGCCGGAATAGTCGAACCTGACGCAGGAGCGGCCGTGCTCGGCGGCCCATGCATCGAGCGCGAGCGCCTTGGTGCCGGTCATGTCCGACTTGAAGCCGCCGAGCCAGACCAGGCCCGGCCCGCCGCCGGCGCGGGCGCGCACCGCGATCCGGCGCGCCTCACGGCCCTCGCCGACCTCGATAAAGGCGGGTTCCTGTCCGGATGCGGCGGTTTGGCTCATGGTTCGGTCACTCGCGTGTCAGAGACCTGCTTTTCAATCGTCACGCGGCAGCGGTCAACGGCAGCTGGCCCGCCTTGCGGAGCAGATGTGCCGGCCATATGTGCCGGGCGTGGCTAAAATGCCTCGCATTTGACGGTTTTGCCGCCTAAAGAAGCGACTTCGCTTGCCCGCCGCAGCGTCTTGCTTCAAAATATCCGCCTCCCTTTCACAACTTTGGAGAGTTACCCATTCGCCGTCCCAATAGAGCCCCGCCCACAGTCGCCAAAGACGGGCCGCGCACCAATGACGAGATTCGCAACGCACAGATCCAGCTGATCGATGCCGATGGTGTCAACAAGGGCACCGTCGAGACCATGGTTGCCATCAAGATGGCCATGGAAGCCGGCATGGACCTCGTCGAGATTTCGCCGAACGTCAGTCCTCCGGTCTGCAAGATCATGGACTACGGCAAATACAAATACTCCGCGCAGAAGAAGGCCGCCGAAGCCCGTAAGAAGCAGAAGGTCGTCGAGATCAAGGAGATCAAGCTCCGCCCGATGATCGACGATCACGACTACGACGTGAAGATGCGCGCGATGCAGCGCTTCTTCGAGGAAGGCGACAAGGTCAAGATCACCTTGCGCTACCGCGGTCGTGAGATGGCGCACCAGGAGATCGGCACCAAGCTCCTCGACAAGGTGAAGGCCGACGTCGCCGAGTTCGCCAAGGTCGAGCAGGACGCGAAGTTCGAAGGCCGCCAGGTCGTGATGGTGCTGGCGCCGCGCTAATTCGAATTAGTCGCTTTGTTGAAATGGAACGGCCTGTCAGGCGATCTGGCGGGCTGTTTCGTTTCGTAGCCGAGCGGAGTCGTCCGTAGCCCGTGGTACCGACGCCCCTCTTCCAGGGGGAAGGAGAGGGCGGTTCCGGCCCGATTTCCCGCTTCAAACGTTGCAAAACCGCCGATCCTCTGTCATAAGCCGGGCCTTCGCCGCCCGGCTGATCAAGGGCTGCCGTGGCGACGTCTAGTGCAGGTTCTTTCAATTCGGAAAAAACCTTAGCACTTTCAACGCTCTAACGAGCATTTTAGCCGGCCGGACGCCTCTCGGGGCGATTTTCGTGCTGTGCGATAGGAGAGCTAAATGCCCAAGTTGAAGACCAAGTCGGGCGCTAAAAAGCGCTTCAAGGTGACCGCCACTGGCAAGGTCATGCACGCCCAGCGCGGGAAGCGCCACGGCATGATCAAGCGGACGAAGAAGCAGATCCGTCAGCTCCGCGGCACCCGCGTGCTGTTCAAGACCGACGGCGACAACGTCAAGAAGTACTTCTTGCCGAACGCCTGATCGCGCTCACTCGCTTGAACCCTGCCGCTCCTAGCGCGGCGCCCCGTCTCTTCTAGATCTCAAGGATTTCCGTCATGTCTCGCGTCAAACGCGGTGTGACCGCTCACGCCAAGCACAAGAAAGTCTACAAGGCCGCCAAGGGCTATTACGGCCGCCGCAAGAACACCATCCGCGTCGCCAAGCAGGCCGTCGAAAAGGCCGGCCAGTACGCCTTTCGCGACCGCAAGCGCAAGAAGCGCACCTTCCGCGCGCTCTGGATTCAGCGCATCAACGCCGCGGTCCGTCCGTTCGGCATGACCTACAGCGTGTTCATCAACGGCCTGTCCAAGTCGGGCGTCGTCGTCGACCGCAAGGTGCTGTCGGATCTCGCGATCCACGAGCCGGTGGCGTTCCAGGCGATCGCCGAGAAGGCCAAGGCTGCCCTCGCTGCTTGATCCTGGCGGGTGCTTCTAGCGGGCCTTCTGGCCCGCTTTCAGCCCCTTCTGCGAAAAGCGCTGGGCGACGATTGCCCGGCAGAACGCTGTGAACGAGCGGTACATGGTGCCGCTTTCGTTGTCGTATTTGTGGTCGCAGCGCTTGAGCTGGCTGGCATAGGCCTTCTTCTGCGACGCTCCGAGGCCGGACAGGAAGTCCGCCTCGCATTTTTTCTCGACCACTTCGCCGAACTGGACGTCGCCGCTGGCGCCGTATTCGCACGCCTCGAAGACCTTCATCGCGCGGTCGCAGCTCGGCGCCTTCTGAAGCTCCGCGATGATGTCGTCCATCTGGGTCGATTTGGCGGGACATCCCTCGGTCGCGGCATGCGCCGTTCCGAGCATCAACAGGACCGCCGGCACGGCCAGGCAAGATCGCAGCAACATCGCGTGGGTCTCCTTCAACTCCCCTTGGGTAGCCCGGCCTCCGCACTGGGTTCAATGCAGCCGGCCATTGGCCCGAAATGACCGGCCATTGGCCCGAAATGACCGGCTTTTTGCTTGACGTTACGGCCTTCGGGCGGCGACAACCCAGCCGAATTTTGGCGCATGGTTCGGAAGCCGGCTCTTCCCGCCGGATCATGCTCAGCGCAGGAATTGACCGTGTCCGACCTCGCAACGCTCGAAAAATCCATCCTCGACCAGATCACCTCGGCCGCTGATGAAGCCGCCCTCGAGGCGGTGCGCGTCTCGGCCCTCGGCAAGAAGGGCTCGATCTCGGCCTTGCTCGCCACCCTCGGCAAGATGTCGCCGGACGAGCGCAAGACCGAAGGCGCGAAGATCAACCTCGCCAAGGATGCGGTGACGCAGGCGCTCGCGGCCAGGCGCGACGTGCTGAAGGCGGCCGCGCTCGATGCCCGGCTCGCCGCCGAGACCATCGACGTCACGCTGCCGCTGCGCGATGCGCCGGCGGAAACCGGCCGCATCCATCCGCTGAGCCAGGTGTTCGACGAGGTCAACACCATCTTCGCCGACATGGGGTTTGCAATCGCCGAAGGCCCCGACATCGAGACCGACGATTACAACTTCACCAAGCTGAACTTCCCCGAAGGCCACCCGGCGCGGGAGATGCACGACACCTTCTTCTTCAATCCGAAGCAGGACGGCTCGCGCATGCTGTTGCGCACCCACACCTCGCCGGTGCAGGTGCGCACGATGCTGACCCAGAAGCCGCCGATCCGCATCATCTGCCCGGGCCGCACCTATCGCATCGACTCCGATGCGACGCATACGCCGCAATTCCACCAGATCGAAGGCCTCGTGATCGACAAGGGTTCGCATCTCGGCCACCTCAAATGGATCCTGCACGAGTTCTGCAAGGCGTTCTTCGAGGTCGACCACATCAACATGCGCTTCCGGCCGTCGTTCTTCCCGTTCACCGAGCCGTCGCTCGAGGTCGACATCCAGTGCCGCCGCGACAAGGGCGAGATCCGCTTCGGCGAAGGCGAGGACTGGATGGAGATCCTCGGCTGCGGCATGGTGCACCCGAACGTACTGCGCGCCTGCGGCATCGATCCCGACGTCTACCAGGGCTTTGCCTGGGGCATGGGCCTCGACCGCATCACGATGCTGAAATACGGCATCGCCGATCTCCGCCAGCTGTTCGAGAACGACATCCGCTGGCTCAACCACTACGGCTTCAAGCCGCTCGACATCCCGACCATCGCGGGCGGGCTGAGTTCGTGATGTCTGCGCTTGCGCGCGACATGACGAACAGAGCGACCAAGCTAACCTGATCAACACCAACAAGAACCGAGGCAAGCAGCCGTGAAGTTCACCCTCTCCTGGCTGAAGGAACATCTCGAGACCGACGAACCGCTCGAGAAGCTCGCCGACAAGCTCACCATGATCGGGCTCGAGGTCGAGAACATTGAGGACAAGGCGAAGCAGCTTGCGCCGTTCACCATCGCGCGCGTGATCTCGGCCGAACAGCATCCGAATGCCGACCGGCTGCGTGTCTGCATGGTCGACACCGGCGACGGCGGCGCGCCGGTGCAGGTGGTGTGCGGTGCGCCCAATGCGCGTGCGGGACTGGTCAGCGTGTTCTCGCCGCCCGGCACCTACATCCCCGGCAAGGACATCACGCTCGGCATCGGCACCATCCGCGGCGTCGAGAGCCGCGGCATGCTGTGCTCGGCGGCCGAACTGCAGATCTCGGAAGACCACGACGGCATCATGGAGCTGCCGGCCGATGCGCCGCTCGGCAAGGGCTATGCCGACTGGGCCGGGCTCGGCGATCCCACCATCGAGATCAACCTGACGCCGAACCGGCAGGACTGCACCGGCGTGCACGGCATCGCGCGCGACCTCGCCGCCGCCGACATGGGCAAATTCAAGGATCCCGGGATCAAGCCGATCAAGGGCGAATTCCCCTGCCCGGTCCAGGTCAAGGTGGAAGACGCCTCGCTGTGCCCGGGCTTCGCGCTGCGGCTGGTGCGCGGCGTCAAGAACGGTCCGTCGCCGGAATGGCTGCAGAAGCGGCTGACCTCGATCGGCCTGCGCCCGATCAATGCGCTGGTCGACATCACCAACTTCATGACCTACGACCGCGCCCGCCCGCTGCACGTGTTCGACGCCAAGAAGGTGCAGGGCAACCTCACGGTACGCCGCGCCAAGGAAGGCGAGACGCTGCTCGCGCTCGACGGCCGCACCTATACGCTCGACAGCAATGTCTGCGTGATCGCGGACGAGCACGGCGTCGAATCGCTCGCCGGCATCATGGGCGGCGAGGCCTCGGGCTGCGACGACAACACGACAGATGTGCTGATTGAGTCCGCGCTGTGGAACGAGATCAACATCGCGCAGACCGGCCGCAAGCTCGGCATCAATTCGGACGCGCGCTATCGCTTCGAGCGTGGTGTCGATCCGGCGTTCATGGTGCCCGGGCTTGAGCTCGCGACCAGGCTGGTGCTAGAGCTGTGCGGTGGCACGCCGTCCGAGAATGTCGTGGTCGGCAAGCAGTTCGGCGAGGATCGCGTCATCGATTTCCCGCTCACCGAGGTCAAGCGCCTTGCCGGCATCGAGGTGCCGCTGGTCGAGGTGAAGCTGATCCTGACCCGGCTCGGCTTCATGCTGGCCGGCACCGGCCCCGTCGTGAAGATCGCGATCCCGTCCTGGCGCACCGATGTGCAGGGCAAGGCCGATATCGTCGAGGAGATCGTGCGGATCGTCGGCGTCGACAAGGTGCCGATGACGCCGTTCGACCGCGGCGAGGAGCCGCGCAAGCCGGTGCTGACGCCGATGCAGCTGCGCACCCGCCGCGCCAAGCGTGCGCTCGGCGTCCGCGGCATGGTGGAAGCCGTGACCTGGTCGTTCATCACCAATGACGCGGCAAACCTGTTCGGCGGCGGCCAGAGCGAGCTCGTGCTCGCCAATCCGATCGCGGCCGACCTCTCCGACATGCGGCCGAGCCTGCTGCCCGGCCTCGTCGCCGCCGTTCAGGCCAATATCAACCGCGGCACGCCCGATGTCGCGCTGTTCGAGGTAGGCCAGGTGTTCCGCGGCGACAAGCCCGAGGACCAGCTCGTTGCCGCTTCCGGTGTGCGCCACGGCTACGCCTCGTCGAAGGGGATCGGACGGCATTGGACCGGCACGGCTGCGGCAGACGCGATGGACGCCAAGGCCGACGCCTTCGCGGTGCTGGCCGCGGCCGGCGCGCCGATGCAGGCGCTGCAGATCGTCCCGGGCGGCCAGGCATGGCTGCATCCGGGACGCTCAGGCACCATCCAGATCGGCCCGCAGAACGTGCTGGGATACTTCGGCGAGCTGCACCCGCGTGCGGCGGAGGCGCTCGGCGTCGACGGCCCGATGATCGTGTTCGAGGTGCTCCTCGAGCGCATCCCGCAAGGCAAGCAGCGGGCGACGCGCGCCAAGCCGGTGCTGGATCTCTCCGCGTTCCAACCGGTGTCGCGCGACTTCGCCTTCATCGTCGATCGCGGCGTCAAGGCAGGCGACATCGTCCGCGCGGCGCAGGGTGTCGACAAGAAGCTGATATCAGACGTGAGCGTGTTCGACGTCTACGAAGGCAAGGGCATCGATCCCGACAAGAAATCGATCGCGATCGCAGTGACGATCCAGCCGCGCGAGAAGACGATGACCGACCAGGAGATCGACGCGGTTGCGGCCAAGGTCGTCGCCGAGGTGACGAAGAAGACCGGCGGCACGCTGCGGGCGTGACGCCGACGTTGACGCGGGCGGTGGAATGCTCCCTCGCCCACTTGCGAGGAGAACCTGTCACCGTCACCCTGAGGAGGCCGCATAGCGGCCGTCTCGAAGGGTCGACGGCGGAACTGTGGCCGATTCATCCTTCGAGGCTCGCCCAGCGTCGCAAGCGCGCCGCTGGGCGCGCACCACAGGATGACGGGTCTTGCAGACTTGCAGGGGTTTTTGAATCTCGATACGAGCGCCTAAGCAGATCGAACCCCACTGCCTTCCCATGACCTCCCTCTCCCTGATCCCGTCCGACATCTCGACCAGCATTGCGCTTGCAATCTGCGCGATCGCCTTCGTGTCGGGCACTGCGCGCGGCTTCTCCGGGTTCGGCTCGGCGCTGATCTTCATGCCGCTCGCAAGCAGCGTCGCTGCGCCGCGGCTGGTGGCGGCGCTGCTTCTCATCATCGACTTCATCGCGGCCGCGCCGCTGCTGCCGAACGCCTGGACCCATGCTGACCGCAAGGCCACCGCCGTGATGGTGGCCGGTGCGCTGGTCGGCGTTCCCATCGGCACCTATTTCCTCACGGTGCTCGAGCCGGTGACGACCCGTTGGATCATCTCCGGCTTCGTCGCAGCGCTGCTGGTGCTGCTGCTGTCGGGCTGGCGCTACCATGGCAAGGATCACGCCGCGCTCTCCGTCGGCGTTGGCGGCCTGTCCGGCTTCTGCAGCGGGCTCGCGCAGACCGGCGGCCCGCCGATCGTCGCCTATTGGCTCGGACGCCCGATCTCTTCGGTGATCTCGCGCGCCAACATCGTGCTGTTCTTCGGCGCCTCGGATTTCTTCTCGCTGGTCAGCTACTGGTTCACCGGACTGATCACGATCGAATCGGCCAAGTTCTCGCTGATCGTAGGTCCCGTCTACGGCATCGGCGTCTGGTTCGGCGCCTCGCTGTTCGGCAAGGCCAGCGAGCAGGTGTTTCGCGCGATCTGCTACGCGCTGATCGCCGCCGCCGTCATTGTCGGCCTGCCGGCGCTTGATGGCATTTTGCGCGGCGGGTAGGGTCGGCAAGGCTCAGAAGAAGATTGCGGGAGGAACACCATGATCGATCGCCGCACCACATTGAAACTGGCGCTCGGCAGCGCCGCGATGCTCGCGTCGCCTGTCGTGCGCGCGCAAAATGCCAAGCCACGCACCCGGATCGTGTTTCTCGGCACCAAGGGCGGCCCGCGCGTCGGCATCGGCGCTTCCAATCCCGCCAATCTCGTCGTCGTCAACGACACGCCCTTTGTCATTGATTGCGGCATGGGCGTCAGCCGGCAGCTGGTCAACGCCGGCGTGCCGATCCCGTCGGTGAAATACATCTTCATCAGCCATCATCATTCCGATCACAATCTCGAATACGGCAATCTGTTCTACAACGCCTGGGCCGCGGGCCTCTCCACGCCGATCCATTCGTTCGGTCCCAAGGGCATCGAGGCGATGACAAAAGAATACTGGGAGCTGAACAAGTTCGACGTCGAGACCCGGATCGCGGACGAAGGCCGCCCCGACCCGCGCAAACTGCTGATCGCAAAGGACATCACCGATGACGGCGTGGTGCTGAAGACATCGGACGTCACCGTCACGGCATTCCGCACGCCGCACCCGCCGATCACGGACAATTTCGCCTACAAGTTCGAGACGCCAGATGGCGTGATCGTGTTCTCCAGCGACACCGCCTACAATCCGAAGCTCGCCGAGTTCGCCAAGGGCGCCGACGTGCTGGTGCACGAATGCCTCTACATTCCCGCGGTCGATCGCCTCGTCGCAAAGACCAAGAACGGCGCGACGCTGAAGAAGCATCTGCTCGACAGCCACACCTCGACCGAAGACGTCGGCCGCATCGCCGCCGCCGCCGGCGTCAAGACGCTGGTACTGAGCCACTTCGTCCCCGGCGACGATCCCGATGTCACCGACGACGACTGGACCCGCGATGTGAAGACGAACTTCAAGGGCCGGATCGTGGTGGCGAAGGATCTGATGGAGCTGAAGCTGCCGGTGTGAGGCTGAGGCGCGGCAAAACTCGGACAAATCATGTCGCGGGAAAGCGGATGTATGTCTCGCTGACCGCGCAACACACTCGATGTCGTCCCTGCGAAAGCAGGGACCCATAACCACGAATGGTTATTGGCGAGCGACGTTGGAGCGACGAGCCCCGGTCACAACATCTGCTGCGGCGTATGGGTCCCTGCTTTTGCAGGGACGACACCTGTTGTGCAGCTGCACCCAGCTGCCAAATCACCGCACTCGCGATGATCAAGCCAGCCACGCGCAGCCGTCATCTCATCCAACCATCAATTCATCGGCCCGGCGGAGCGCGGCGCACGGCGCTTGTGTTTTGCGGCGGGCGCGGCGGGCTCCGGCGTCGCATCCTTGGCACCGCCGATCCTGCGCAGCGCGGCGTCGGCGGCGCGCTCGCCGCTCTCCCAGGCGCCGTCGACGGTGCCCCACAGCGTCTCATGGGTGGCCTCGCCCGCAAGATACATCGCGCCGATCGGCTCGGTCAGGATCCGGCGCGAGAATTGCGCGCCGGGGGCTGCGGCCGACATCGCCCCTTGAATGAAGGGCTGTGCATTCCAGCGCGTCGCGCTGGTCTTCTTGATGGACGCACCCACCTCGCTGCCATACAGCCTGGTCAGCCATTCCACTGCAAACGCCGCCATCGCCTTCTCGCCCTGCGCGGACAGGTCGCGGCCGAACGAGCCGGCGACGTCGATCGTGCACAGCGAGGAGCCGGCGATATTGCCGTAGAGCAATGCGGTTTTGGTCGAATTGCTCTGCTCGATGATGACGTCGTCGCGCGACAGCCCAAGCGGATTGCCGGGGATCTGCAATGCGATGCGATCGTAGCTGCCGAGGGTCAGCTTGGCGGCGGCATCGAGCGCGCGCTTCGGAAGCTCGGGCGCGAACTTGATGTTGCCGCTCGCGAGCACGTTGCTCGACACCGTGACGATGGCGGCGCGCGCGGTGATCTTGCCGGAAGGCGTCTCGACCACCACGTCGCGATTGCTCCACAGGATGCGCTGCGCCGGCGTCGACAGCACAAGCGGCAGCCTCTCGCCGAGCTTTGCGATCAATGCGCCGAGCCCCTGCCGGCAGGCGATCGCGGTGTTGCGGTCTTGCGCGCGCACCTTGTCGACGGCGGAGAGATCCTTCAGATCCTTGCCACTGAAACTGGCGCCAAGCAGGAATTCCGCGGTACCGGCCCAATCGCCGAGGTCCTTCGGCATTGCCGCGGCGCAGGCGATATCGGCCTTGCGCGAGGCGTCGTCGATGGCGCGATTGGCGCGCACCAGCGCCGCCAGGAATTCCTCGGTCTCGCCGGGGCGGGCGTAGCGCCGGCCGACGCGAATCTTTTGGCCCACCGGCGCCGTGACGATGTCGAGGCCCGCGGAGCGCGCCAGGCGGATCATCGGATTGGTTTCGGGATTGTGCATCCAGCGCGCGCCGCGGTCGAACGGCACGTCGAAGCTCGATGCATCGGTCTGGCAGCGGCCGCCGACCTGGCCGGACGCCTCCACCACGATCACCTTGCGGTTCGCGGCGGCGATCCGTCGCGCTGCGGCGATGCCTGCGGCACCCGCGCCGATCACGACGATGTCGGCTTCGCGCGGTGCCGGCGCAGCAACGCCGCGGCCGCCCAGCACAGGCGCCAGCGCCAGACCTGCGGATGCCGACAGGAAATCGCGGCGGGTCACTGGCATGACATAGCTTCTGGCATGGTTTCCGGGGACTTGCAGGGAATGGGAACGCTTCGCGAACTGTGCCGCATCTCACCGACCGCAGCAACACTCATGGTAAATCAATCATGATTGATCGGTTGAGCGCATGAACTAAATTGCAACGGCTTGCGACCATGATTAGGTGAACAGAAGCGGTCATAGAACCGCTGGGGGGAATCCATGGGCGTAATGCTCGATACCGTTGGTAAATGGATTGCGGGGTACCTGTCGAAGGAAGTGCCCGGCTACGAGCCGTTCACGCCGAGCGACCCCGACCATCTGCGTGGCATCATCCAGGAGGGCGATGTCCTGCTGGTCGAAGGCAACAACCGCATCTCCGGCATCATCAAATACCTGACGCAATCGACCTGGTCGCATGCCGCGCTGTTTGTCGGGCCGATCGATGGTGCATTCGAGCCTGACGGCGAACAGCACGTGCTGATCGAAGCCAATGTCGGCGAGGGCGTCACCTCCGCGCCGCTGTCGAAATATTTCACCTATCACACCAGGCTCTGCCGGCCGGTCGGGCTGTCCTACGAGGACCGCACCACGGTGTGCCGCTACGCGATCAACCGCATCGGCTTCGGCTACGACACCAAGAACATCGTCGATCTCGCGCGCTACCTGTTTCCGCTGCCGATCCCGCAGCGCTGGCGGCGGCGCATGATCGCATTCGGCTCCGGCGATCCGACCAAGATCATCTGCTCGGCGCTGATCGCGCAGGCGTTCGACGCCGTGCGCTATCCGATCCTGCCCAAGATCACCCGCGCCGCCAGCCGCAAGGCGCGCCGCGAGATCCTGCATATCCGCGATTCCTCGCTCTACATGCCGCGCGACTTCGACATCTCGCCCTATTTCGAAATCGTCAAACCCACCATCGTGCACGGTTTCGACTACACGGCCCTGCACTGGGCCGACAAGCAGAAGCCGCTCCAGGAGGTAGCCGGCGAATTCAGTGTGTTTCCAGAGCGCAAGTCGCCGCCGCTTGTTCCTGAAGCGATTGACGAAGAGGCGACGCTTCCGGCTGCAGAAGTGATAAGCACGGAGCCCACGCCGGGCACGCACGACGTTGCGCGCGACGGATGTCTTCCGCTCCGAGTTTGACGCCCAGGCGACGCTGCTGGGCAAACCCGGCCGGACACGGCGGGTCGTGATGCTGATCGTGCCGCCCTACCGCGAGACGCCCGCCGTACACCCCGATGTCGAGGACTTCAGCTCGAACCGCCGCGCCTACGACTGATCAGAACGTTGCCGATGGGCGCGGCTGGTCACGCTACGCGGCCTTCGCTCTCGTGCCATGCGGCAGGCCGGCACGGGCGAGGCCGCCATAGAGCGCTTCGCCCGGCATCTCGGATTTCAGGATCGAGCGCACCTCGATCAGCCGGTCGAGATCGATGCCGGTCGGAAATCCCTTGGTCTCGCAGAGGAAGACGAGGTCCTCGAACACGACATTGCCGGTCGCGCCCGGAGCGAACGGACAGCCGCCGAGGCCGCCGAGCGAGCCGTCGAGCACGCGGGCGCCTTCATCAAGCGCGGCGGAGGCATTGGCGATGCCCATGCCGCGGGTGTCGTGCAGATGCACGCAGACCGGCTTGGAGCCCGCGATCTTCACCGCGCCACGCGTCAGCTCGCCGACCGCCTTCGGTCCGGCATAGCCGACGGTATCGGCGATCGCGACCATGTCGACCCCGACCTCGTAGAGCTTCTCGGTGAGGCGCAGCACCTCCTTGGGATCGACCGCGCCGACGATCGAGCAGCCGAGCCCCATCGAGATCGCGGCATTGACCAGCGGCTTATGGGCGCTGGCGTCGCGCAGCTCGCAAAGCCGCTTGATGTTCTCGATCGCGGATTCGCGCGAGCGGTTGGCATTGGCCTGGCTGTGCTCCTCGGTCGCCGACACCACCGAGGCGATCTCGGCGACACCAGAGGCCAGCGCCTCGTTGACGCCGCGCTCATTCAGCGCCAACGCGACGCCATGCGCGCCGGGCAACGCCGCGACGGTGGCAATGACGTCGCGGACATCGACGAATTGCGGGAAAGTCTTGGCCGGCAGGAACGAGCCGACCTCGAAATGGCGGACGCCGGCGGCATATTCGTCGCGCACCCAGCGCTGCTTCGCCGCGGTCGAGGGGAATGTCTTCACCAGTTGCAGGCCGTCGCGCAGACCGACCTCGCGCAGGCTCACTCTGTCGTTGGGATAGATATCGTGGACGCGGGTCATGTCAGCCTCACGCAGCGTTTCCGGTTGATGAAATTGTCTGTTGATCGAGCTCGGCGCGGACCGCGTCGGTATCGGCGCCAAGCACCGGCACCTTCAGTCCTTCGCCGATATTGTGGCCGTTCCATTCGACCGGCAGTGCGGGGACGCGGAACGGCTTGCCGTCGGCGTTGAAATTGTGAACCAGGCCACCCGGGCGCAATACATGCGGGTCGCGCAACAGATCTTCCGGCCGGTTGATCGGCGAGAAGCAGATGTTGAGCGCGTCGAGCCTCGCCGAGAGATCGGCCACGTTCCAGCCTCTGATCACCTCGGCGACACGCGGAATGATCCGGTCCCGAGCCATGATGCGGTCCGTGGTGCTGCGCAATGTCGGATCGTCGGCGAATTCCGTCAGACCAAACTCGCGGCAGAAGCTTTGCCAGTGACCTTCGGTCACGACGCCAATGAAGATGCGCTCGCCACCAGCGGCATCGAAGATGTCGTAGATCGGCCAAGCGTGCTCGCGCTCCGGCATCGAGCGCGGCTTGCGCCCGGTCATCTCGTATTCGACCATGTGCTGGGCGACCAGGAACAGGCAGTTCTCGAACAGGCCGATGCGGATGTCGGCGCCATCCACCTTGCCGCCACGCTTCTGGTAGAGCGCGGCAAGGATCGAGATCACCCCGAACATGCCGCCCATGATGTCGTTGGCGGATGAGCCGACCCGCTGCGGCTTCTTGCTTGTGCCGGTCATCGCGGCTAGCCCCGACATCATCTGTACGACCTCGTCGAGTGCCGGGCGATGATCGTACGGACCCGAAAGAAAGCCCTTGTGGCCGGCGATGATCAGGTGCGGATATTTCGCGCGCAGCTCCTCCGGCCCGAGACCCTGCTTGTCGAGCTGGCCGTCGCGGAAATTCTCCAGGAACACGTCGGCGCCGGCGAGCAGCCGGTGCATGGTGTCGCGGTCCTCGGACTTGGCGAAATCGAGCACGATGCTGCGCTTGCCGCGATTGAACAGCGGGAAGAACGAGACACCCATGCCGCCGAGCGAGCGGGTCTTGTCGCCAGCCGGAGGTTCGACCTTGATCACCTCGGCGCCGAGTTGCGCCAGGATCATCCCGCAGGTCGGGCCCATCACCATGTGGGTCATCTCGACGACCCTCACCCCCTCCAGCGGCAGTCCGCTCCCGGTCATCGGTATCTCCGTGCTCTTGCGCTCGTTTTGAGTAGTTGGCGCAGGTTAGGCTTCCGCACGCTATCTGAAAAATATAATCTGTCGAATAGTGTATTCGCCGTTCTAGAACGCTGAACCCATGGATTCGCGCCAGCTTCGCTATTTCATCGCGGTTTACGAGCAGCGCAACCTGTCGCGGGCGGCGGATCAGGCCAATGTCGCGCAGTCCGCGCTCAGCCACCACATCGCCAATCTGGAAGCCGAATTCGCCACGCCGCTGTTCGAGCGCAAGCCGCGCGGCATGGAGCCGACCGCGGCGGGCGAGCGGCTCTACGAGCATGCCCGCATCATCCTGCGCGCGATGGCGGCGGCCGAACGCGAGATCAAGGAAGGTGGCAGCGAGATCGCCGGCGACATCTCGATCGGCATGGCCAATTCCGGAATGAAGGCGATCGGCGTGCCGCTGATGCGGACCGTGCTGACGAAATATCCGAACCTGAAGCTGTCGCTGACCGAGAGCCTCTCCGGCGCGACGCTGCTGCACCTGCTGAGCTCCGATGTCGACCTCGCGCTGGTCTACAATCCGCCGTCGGAAAAAGACCTGGTCGCCGAGCCGGTGCTTGAGGAGCAGATGTTCTGCGTCGGCACCGAGAAGCTGATCGGGAGGAAGGCGCCGATCACCTTCGAGGAACTGGCGCGGCTGCCGCTGATCCTGCTGCGACACGGGCTCTCGGCGCGCGCGCTGCTCGATGATCCCGTTCCGCTGAAGCGGCTCGAGGCCAATGCGATCATGCATCTCAACTCGACCAGCGGCATGATCGGCGCACTGACCGCGGGCCTCGGCTGCACGATTGCGACCACCCATTTCGTCAGCGAGCCGTTGAAGGCACGGCTGCTGGTCGCACGCGAAGTCGTCGAGCCGAAACTGACCCGCACGCTCTATCTCTGCCGCTTGCGCAACCGTCCGATGACTTACGTCATGGAGGAAATGTGCCGCCTGATCCGCGCCCTGATCGCAGACCAGGTCGGCCGCGGCGCCTGGGAGGCGACCCTCCTGATCTAAAGCGCTTTCAAGCGAAGTGGACGCCGGTTCGCGTCAAGAAAGCGCGTCCTGGATAGTACGATCGAAAATATCGAACGATTGCTTCGATATGTTCGTCTGGATTTCTGGCTCCCAGGTGCCAAACATGCGCAACCGGCACGCCTTCGCAAGAAAGGCGGCCGCTGGACCACACGGGGAGGACCATCATGAGCGCCGTCGAACTCGGCTCGGTTGCCGATCGCGTCAACACGACAAGCGGACCGGACCAGATTTCACGACGGCTCGAGGTACTGCCGGCGTCCGGCTATGTCTGGCGGCTCGTGATCCTGCTCTCGCTCGGCGGCTGCTTCGAAATCTACGATCTGTTCTTTACCGGCTACATCGCGCCGGGCCTCGCCCGCAGCGGGCTGATGACCACGACGACGCAGGCCTTCTTCGGCTTCTCAGGGATCGGCGCCTTCGTCGCAGCGACCTTCGCCGGCCTGTTCATCGGCACCTTCTGCCTCGGCTTTCTCGCCGACCGTTACGGGCGCAAGGCCGTCTTCACTTATTCGCTGCTGTTCTACAGCGCGGCATCGGTCATCATGGCGTGCCAGACCAGCGCCGGCGGCGTGCTGCTGTGGCGCTTCGTCGCCGGAATCGGGATCGGCATCGAGGTCATCACCATCGACGCCTACATCACCGAGCTGGTGCCAAGCTGGATGCGCGGCCGGGCCTTTGCGATCAACCAGGCGGTGATGCTGTCGGCGGTGCCGATCGTCGCCGCATTGTCGTGGTGGCTGGTGCCGCTCACGCCTTACGGCATCGACGGCTGGCGCTGGGTCGTGCTGATCGGTGCGGCCGCCAGCATGATCATCTGGGTGCTGCGGCTCTACGTGCCGGAAAGCCCGCTCTGGCTGGCCCGCCATGGACGCCTCGCCGAGGCCGAGAAGATCATGCGGACGCTCGAAGCCTCATCGCCGGCGGCCGCGCCGCGCGCTGTCCCCGCGGCCACGACAGCGCCGACACGTACGGCGGCGGAGACCGGCTATGCCGACCTGTTCAGGCCGCCCTACGCCTCGCTCGTCGTGCTGTTCATGATCTTCAACCTCTGCCAGGCGTTCGGCGTCTACGGCTTCTCCAACTGGGTTCCGGCGTTATTGGTCGAGAAGGGCATCAACGTCACCAAGAGCCTGCAATATTCCTTCATCATCGCGTTTGCCTATCCGCTCGCGCCGCTGCTCGCCGCAACCTTCGCCGACCGCTTCGAGCGCAAATGGATCATCTGCGGCGCCGCCGCCGCGATCTCCATATTCGGCCTCGCCTTCGCGCAGCTCACCGCGCCTATGCTGCTGATCGCGAGCGGCGTGCTGGTGACCGGCGCCAACATGACGCTGTCCTACGCCTATCACGCCTACCAGACCGAGGTGTTCCCGACCGCGATCCGGGCGCGTGCGGCGGGGCTCGTCTATTCGATGAGCCGGCTCAGCGCGACCTTCTCCGGCTTCATCGTGGCGTTCATGTTGAAGGAGGCCGGCGTCATCGGGGTGTTCGGCCTGATCACCGCGGCGATGGTGATCGTGATCATTGCCATTGGCGTCTGGGGACCCAACGTCCGCGGCAAGCCACTCGACGCCTAGCTCGAAAACGCTGTTACTGCGGCACAGACGGCACTTGCCGAAGCCACATTGGGTGGCTACCTCTCGCTCGTTATTTGCTAGAGGTAACCCGGTCATGTTGGACGCCGCCGTCAAGGCGCTTTCGCAAATCCTGTCGCCGCCGATGCGCACGATCCTGTGGCGCTCGATCGGGCTTGCGCTGGTGCTGATCACCGTGCTGGCGATCGGATTGCAGCGGCTGCTGAGCTGGTTTGCCGACACCGGCGAGGTCTGGGCCGAAGGCATGCTCGGCCCCAACTTCCATTCCACGCTGCACGTGCTGTCCTGGGTCATCTCGATCTCAGCCGGCCTTGGCGTCGTACTCGGTGGCATCTTCCTGATGCCCGCGATCACCTCGCTGGTGGCGAGCCTGTTCGTCGATGATGTCGCGGACCATGTCGAGCGCGAGCACTATCCGGCCGACCATCCCGGCGTGGCGCTACCGGTCACGCTCGCGACCATCGAGGGCGTCAAGACGGCGCTGCTGACGGTGCTGGTCTATCTGGTCGCGCTGCCGTTCGTGCTGTTCGCGGGCGCGGGCTTCATCATCTTCTTCATCGCGACCGCCTGGCTGCTCGGCCGCGAATATTTCGAGCTCGCGGCGATGCGGTTCCGCTCGCCCGACGACGCCAAGGCGATGCGCAAGGAGAATGCGGCGACCGTGTTCACCGCCGGCCTGTTCATCGCGGCCTTCGTCTCGATCCCGATCGTCAATCTGGCGACGCCGCTGTTCGGCATGGCCTTCATGGTCCACATGTACAAGCGGCTGTCGGGCCCGCGCCGCGAACTGATCGAGCCGGCGAGGCGAAGCAACGCCTCCTCAATCTAGCTCGCATTCCCGCGGCACCTCGAACGAGGCCGGCACCTGGTCGCGTGCGAACGGCACCAGGAGTAGTCCTGCGATCGCCACGCAGGCGAGCATTGCCCATGCCTCGTTGACGGTGAGTGCGAGCGACGCCCGCTCGACCAGCGGGCGGACAAACGCCACCGTCGCATCATCAGGCGGACCCGGAGGACGGTTGATCAGCAACATCGGATCGAGGCCGATCGCCTGTGCCGCGTTGACATCGCCTGCCAGCAGGCGCGCCCGAAAATCCTCGCCATAGATCGGGCTTCGACCGTAGAGGATGGTGTCGATCAGGGCGATCCCGATCGCGCCACCCAGATTTCGCATCAGGTTGAACAATCCGCTGGCGTCGGCAATCTCGGTCTCCGGCAGGCTGCCGAGCGCAAAGCGCGTCGGCGGCAGCAGGCAGAACATGATGGCGACGCCGCGCACGACCTGCGGCCAGAGCATCTCGCCGAAATCGGCCGTACGGGGCTGGAAGGCGCTGAGGCCGAGGCCGAGCGCGAACAGGGCAAAACCCGTAGCGGTTAACGCCAGCGCGCCGACGCGACTCTCGAGGAATGTGGCAAGCGGCGCAGCGCCGAGCTGCGCAACGCCCGTGACCAGCATGATGGTGCCGATCTCGAAGGCGTCATGGCGGCGGACGAAGCCGAGGAATACCGGCATCAGATAGGTCGATCCATACAGGCCGATGCCGAGGCAAAAGCTCAGCGCACAACCGATCGCGAACGAGCGCCGCCGGAACAGGAGCAATCGTGCGATCGGATCCGCCGCGCGGAGCGTGCGCCGGATCAGCAGCGCCGTCCCGGCAATGCTTCCGATCAGCAGGCTCAGGCAGAGCATCGAGGCCCAGCCGCGCTGCGGCGCTTCCTTGAGCCCGATCATCAGGCTTGCGAGGGCTGCCGCGAGCAGGACCAGCGACGATTTGTCCAGCATGGAGAACGCGCGAAGATGCATCCCTGCTTTCGGAAGCAGCAACGGCGTGACCAGGGCCGCGATCGTCCCCGGAACCAGATTGATCAGGAACAGCCATGGCCACGACCAGGTCTGCGTGATCCAGCCGCCGACGACAGGTCCAACGGTCGGCGCGAGCACGGCGACGGCGCCGCCGATCGTGGTGGCCACCGCATGAAGGCGCGGCGGAAACAGCGTAAACACCGCGGAGAACACCGCGGGGATCAGGACGCCGCCGGAAAATCCCTGCAGCAAGCGAAACGCCAGCAGCACGGCGAAGCCGCCGCTGAAAGCGCAGCCGACCGACGCGAGGGTGAACAGGCTGACGGCAATGACGAACAGCCATCGCAGCGACAGCGCATGGGTGAGCAGTCCGGTCAGCGGGATTGCGATCACCTCGGCGATCAGATAGGCGGTCTGGATCCAGCTCATCGCCGAAGGCGAGATCGCAAGCGCGCGCTGGATCGTCGGCAGCGAGGTCGCGACGACCTGGATGTCGAGGATTGCCATGAACATGCCGAGGCACATCAGCAGGAAGCCTGCCCAGGTCGCAGCCGATGGGCTGTCGGCTGGGTGATCTGGCTGCTTGCTCATGACGTGCTGACGCGAGGCCAGTCGAAAACCGAGAGAGCGCGGCTTTCGGCACGAATTCGTACTGCAAGCACCGTGAGATTGAGCACGGTGAAGATCAGCGCCAACACCGGCAGGTGCAGCGCGAGCGGCAGCAGCGCGATTTCAGCGACGACGACGGCATAGTTCGGATGCGGGAAGTACCGGTACGGCCCGGATACGACCAGCGGCGCACCCGGCAGCACGATGATCCGCGTGGTCCATCGCGGCCCGAGCGCGGCGAGGATCCACAGCCGCAGGCCCTGCAGCGCCACGAAGGCCGCCAGCGCAGCCAGGTTGACGTCCTGGTTACGGCCCCAGACCCACAGCGCGGTCAGCCAGCCGGCGTGAAGCAGCACGATCAGCGGGTAGTGACCGGCGCCGACCTCGATCGCGCCTTGCGCCAGCAGCCGCGCCGTGTTGCGACGGGACAGCGCGAGCTCGCCGAGGCGCTGCAGCGTGACCAGTGCAAGGATGACCGAGGCGAAGCTCACGCCGCGTGCCTCAGCGCTACGCAGCTCAGCGTGAAGCCCGGCCCGAGCGCGGTGAGCAGCGCGCGCGGCGGCAATCCCTTGGCGCGGGCGCGTTCGAGAACAAACAGAACCGTCGGGGCCGACATGTTGCCGCACGCCGCGATGACATCGCGTTCGTGATCGAGCGTGCCCTGGTCTAGCGCGAGCGCCCGCTCCAGCGCCGTGATCACCTTGGAGCCGCCGGGATGGCAGACGAAGCGATCGATGTCATCGGCCGCAAGCTCCATCCGTTCCAGAATTTCGGCAACCGCGGATCCAACGTGGTCGCGGACGAAATCCGGAATGGTACGCTGGAAGACGACGCCGAATCCTTCCGGATCGACCGTCCAGCCCATCACGTCGAGCGTATCCGGCCACAGCTTTTCGCCGGCCGCCTCGATTCGCGTCGCACCGCCGTCGCCGGCGCGCAGCACGATCGCCGCGGCGCCATCGCCGAACAGGCTGGCCGCAACGATGTTCGCCTTGGTCAGCTCGTCGTGGCGAACCGCGAGCGTGCAGAGCTCGAGCGCAACCAGCAGCACGTTCGCGCCGGGCCGCGCCTGCGCCAGCCGCGCCGCGATCGAGAGGCCAGACACGCCGCCCGCGCAGCCGAGACCAAACACCGGCACACGCGACACATCCGGCCGCAGACCGAGCTTGCCGGCGACACGCGCCTCCAGCGTCGGCGTGGCGATGCCGGTCGAGCACACCGTGACCACGGTATCGATCTCGCTGCCGGCCAAGCCGGCGGCCGCGATCGCCTTGCCGGCGGCATCGACGAACAGCGCCTCGGCGCCTTCCAGGAATGCCTGCGTTCGCTCCGGCCAACCGCGTCGTTCGAGATACCATTCGATCGGCTTCACGCCATGGCGATGCTGGATGCCGGTGTTGGCAAACAGGCTGGAGAGCGTCTCGAATTCGGGATAGCGGTCGGCAAGAAGGCTGCGTGCGGCCTGCAGGATCTGCCCCTGATGGAATAGATGCGGTGGAACCGCCGTCGCCATGGAAACAAGTGCGGCCGTCTGCGTGGTCTCGATCATCGTGGCTCCAGTTCCCCCGGTTGTGGAACCACGCGGTGCGCAAAATATTTCAGACGCCGGCGAGATAGAGGGAGCGCGGCAGTCACTATAAGTTGACCCTGGCGGCGACAGCCGCGTCGCGCTCTTCGCCAATCAGGACGCGGCGGCGCCCGACTTGCGCAGCAGATTCCTGATGAAGCCGAGCGGCACAGGCGACAGCGGGCCCTGCGGCGCGCGGGCGATCAGGGCTACGACGAACAGCGCCGCGATCGCCAGCCAGAAGCACAGCCAGAAGCCGTCGATGTAGGCGAGCGTGTTGGCCTCGCGCTGCACCAGGGCCGCCAACGTGCCGACGGCCCGCCCCATCGCCGTCCCCACGCCGTGGCCGGAAAACTCGCCCGCCAGCCGCTTCAGCAGATTCACGACGTCGACGTCGCCGTTCTGGACGTGCTGTCCGAGATAGTTCGAATGAATTTGCTCGCGAACGCGCAGCCAGGTCCCCATCAGCGCCACGCCGATCTCGGCGCCGCCGAGCCGCATGATCTGGATATAGGCCGCGAACGCCGTCGCCCGCGACGGATCGGAATTGGACAGCGCCATGATGATGATCGGCAGCAGCGTGAACGCCTGCCCGAGCGACGTGAGCAGGACGATGCCGACGAAATCCTCCCGCGCCCAGATGTGGCTCAGCTGCGTGCCCCAGAGATTGGCGGCCGCGAAGGCCGAGAAGCCGAGCACCACGACGACACGCGGATCGAGATGGCGGAGCAGCAGGATCGAGATCGGCACCAGCGCGAACATCGGCAGCGCGCCGTAGGTGAACAGCAGCACGCCCGACTGCTCCGGCCGCAGCGCGGCGACGGTGCCGAGGAAGTTCGGCACCAGGGACGAGTTCGACAGGCTGGTCAGCGTGTACAGCAGGATGACGATCAGCGAGAGCCCGATATTGCGCGAGAACAGCACGTTGAAATGCGCCCATGGCCGGGGCGCGACCATCTCGTTGATCATGAAGCCGATGATCAGCAGCCCGCCTCCGATCAGCAGCGCCATCACGGTGCCCGATGAGAGCCAGTCCAGCCGGTTGCCCTGATCGAGCCCGGCATAGACCATCGCGACGCCGGCGCCGAGCAGCAGCATGCCGCCCCAATCGGCATGATGCAGCAGGTCGCGATTGACCGGCTCCCTCGGCGTGCCGAGATACACCATCAACCCCATCAGCGGCGCGATCACCACGCCCTGCCAATACAGCCACTGCCAGCCGAGATGCTCGACATAGAAGCCGACCAGCGAGCTCGACGAGTCCAGCGCGAAGCCGACGCGGATCGAATACAACGCGATCCCCGGCACCCACCAGCGGATCGGCAGGTTGCGCAGGATGATCATCAGCGTCGCCGGCACGAAGGTGCCGAGCAGCATGCCGTGAGCGATGCTGAGCGCGATCAGCGTCGTGTAGTCGCGCACGAACGGGATGGTCAGCGACACCACGGCATAGACCAGGCTCGGAATTCCGAGCACGCGACGCAGGCCGAACGCGGTGGCGAGCCAGGCGACCGCAGGTGCGATGAAGATCTGCGAGCCGATCGCGGCGGTCGAGAGCCACGCGCCCTCGTCGAAGGTGAGTGAGAACGCGCCGCGCAGATCGGGCAGCCCGACCGTGGTCAGGCGGCTGTCGAAATTCGCCAGGAATGCGCCGAGCAGCACGGCGACGACCGCGAACACCGGATAGCGCGCGACGTCGCCGCGCGAGACCGGGCCGCGATCGCGGTCGTCACTTTCCGCCATTGGCGACCGCCTCGCCGGTGTTGATGCGGGTGACGACCGACATGCCCGGCAGCAGGCGTTCGAGCAATGGCTGGCCCTTGTCGAACTGGATGCGCACCGGGATGCGCTGCACCACCTTAGTGAAATTGCCGGTGGCGTTGTCGGGCGGCAGCAGCGCGAATTGCGATCCGCTCGCCGGCGCGATGCGTTCGACGACGCCGCGCAGCGTCTGGCCGGAGAATGTATCCACGGTGACCGCGACCGGCTGGCCCGGTCTGACGTTGGTCAGCTGGGTTTCCTTGTAGTTGGCGATCACATAGACATTCGGCAGCGGCACGACATTGACCAGATTGGTGCCGATGTTGACGTAATCGCCCGGCTGCACCTGGCGCTCGCCGGTGACGCCGTCGAACGGCGCAACGATCCTGGTGTAGCCGAGCTTGAGCCTGGCCGACGCCAGCAGCGCCTTGGCGGCGTCGAGGTCGGCGGCGCGCTGCTTCTTGGTGCCCTGCAGGACCTCGAGCTGGTGGCGCTGCGCGGCGATCACCGCGCGGCTGGCCTTCACGTCAGCCTCGGCCTTGGCGTAGGAAGCCGTCGCCTGCTCGAGCCGCTGCCGCGTGCCGGCATCGGTTTGCGACAGCGACTGCTGACGCTCCTCCTCCTGCTTTGCCAGGGTCTGCTGCGCCTCGGCGGACAACCGCGAGGCCTCGGCCTGCGCGATCGTCGCGTATTGCAGCTCGACCTGGTTGTTGAGGTTGTCGAGCGCGGCCTGCGCGCCGACCACGCCTGCCTCCGCCTGTGCGACCTGCGCCTGGTAGTCGGCAGGATCGATCTGCACCAGGAGATCACCGGCCTTGACGCGCTGGAAATCGGAGACGGCGACCGTGAGCACCTCGCCCGAGACGCGGCTGGAGAGCTGGGTCAGCTCGGCCCGCACATAGGCATCATCGGTGGTCTGGATCGTCGCGCTGCCGACCCACGCATTCCAGCGCGAGGTCGCCACGACGACGAAGGCGAGCGCGACGAGCACCGCAAACAGCGGAATCGCAAAGCGGCGCCAGAAGCCCTTGGTCGCCGATTTCGGTGCGTCTGGCGCTGTCGCCGGAGCAAGAGCCGGTTGGGTAACTCGCGATGAACCCTCTTGAACCTGCTCAGTCACGCTAAACCCCTCAGTCACGCACCGGAACGCCGGACGGGCCTATTACCACACCACGACGATCATGGCTCAGACGGTCTTCTCCGGCCACCGGCAGAGATCGTTGATCAGGCATACTTCGCAACGCGGGCCGCGGGCGAGGCAGGTATAGCGGCCATGCAGGATCAGCCAGTGATGGGCGTGCAGCATGAACTCGGTCGGGATCACCTTCTCCAGTCCGAGCTCGACCTCGAGGGGCGTCTTGCCGGGCGCGAGCCCGGTGCGGTTGCCGACGCGAAACACATGGGTGTCGACCGCCATCGTGTGTTCACCGAACGCCATGTTGAGCACGACATTCGCGGTCTTGCGCCCGGCGCCGGGCAGCGATTCAATTTCAGCGCGGGTGCGCGGCACCTCGCCGCCGAATTCGGCGATCAGCTTCTCCGACAGCGCAATGACGTTCTTGGCCTTGTTGCGATAGAGCCCGATGGTCTTGATGTAGTCGCGTACTTTTTCTTCGCCGAGCTCAAGCATTTTCTCCGGCGTATCGGCCACCTCGAACAGCGGCCGCGTCGCCTTGTTGACGCCGGCGTCGGTCGCCTGCGCCGACAACACCACCGCAACCAGCAGCGTGTAGGGGTTGAGGTGCTCGAGCTCGCCCTTCGGCTCGGGATTGGCCTTGCGGAACCGATCGAAGGCCTCGTAGACCTCCTCCGCCGTCCACGGCTTCGGCTTTGCGACCTGCTTTGCGGTTTTCTTCGCGACCTTGGTCGCCGGCTTCTTTGCCGCGCCTTTGGGCAGCGGCTTTGCCGATTTCGCGGCTTTCTTCTTCGGCGCCGACCGAACGCTTGAGGTACTGGCGCGTTGAGAGCGGATGATTTTGGCCATGAACGGGATATACTGATACGTCATGACCGCAGGCAACGACTTTGATCCCGCGAACGACGCCGAGGCGACCGAGGCCGAGCCGAAACTGTTCTCGGCGCTGCTAACGCCGCATCGCTCGCTGAATCGCACCGGCTTCATCGTGCTGATGTCGTTCGTCACCGTGATCAGCTTCATCGCCGGCGCGGTGTTCTGGTGGCTCGGCGCGTGGCCGATCTTCGGCTTCTTCGGCCTCGACGTGCTGGTGATCTACTGGGCCTTCAAGGTCAATTTCCGCACCGCCAAGGCGAGCGAGGAGATCACCGTCACGCCGTCGGAACTGCGGGTGCGCAGGATCAGCCACCGCGGCCACGTGGCCGAATGGGTGCTCAATCCGCTGTGGGTGCGGTTCGAGCAGATCTCGCACGAGGAGTTCGGCATCGAGCGGCTTTATCTGGTCTCCCGGGGCCGCCGGGTGAGCGTCGGCAGCTTCCTGAGCCCGGACGAAAAGGCCAGCTTCTCCAAGGCCTTGACCGCGGCGTTGAACACCGCGAAGCGCGGCCCCACCTACAACCCCATCGTCTAATCGAGCTTCATTTGAGCATGATCTTGCCGGAAAACCGGTCCCCACTTTTCCGGATCATGCTTGTCGGAAATCGGGTGGTTTGGATGCGCCATGGCTCCTAAATCAGACACCATGATGACACTCGCCATACATGACCAGCGTCTGGCCAAGCCGGGCCTCCAGAACGCCGCGCTGCGCGACTATGACTCGGTGCGACGCGCCATCGCGTTCATCTCGGAGCATTGGCGCACGCAGCCGACCATCGAAGCGATGGCCGATGCCGCCGCCGTCACGCCAGATGAACTGCACCATCTGTTCCGCCGCTGGGCCGGGCTGACGCCGAAGGCCTTCATGCAGGCGCTGACGCTGGACCACGCCAAGAACCTGTTGCGCGACTCCGCAAGCGTGCTCGACGCGGCGCTCGACTCCGGCCTTTCGGGACCGGGACGGCTGCACGATCTGTTCGTCACCCACGAGGCGATGTCTCCAGGCGAATGGAAGACCGGCGGCGGCGGCATGACGCTGCGCTACGGCTTCCACCCCTCACCGTTCGGCACCGCGATCGTGATCGCGACGGACCGCGGGCTCGCGGGGCTTGCCTTCGCCGATCCCGGCGACGAGCAGACCGCCTTCGCCGACATGAAGCGGCGCTGGCCGAACGCGACCTATGTCGAGGACACCGACGGCACCACCGCATTGGCGCAGCGCGTGTTCGACACGAGGTTGTGGCGGGCGGACCAGCCGCTGCGCGTCGTCCTGATCGGCAGCGACTTCGAGGTGCGGGTGTGGGAAACGCTGCTCAAGATCCCGATGGGCCGCGCGGTGAGCTATTCCGACATCGCCTGCAACATCAACAGCCCGAAGGCCTCGCGCGCCGTCGGCGCCGCGGTCGGCCGCAATCCGGTGTCGTTCGTGGTGCCCTGCCATCGCGCCCTCGGCAAGAGCGGCGCGCTGACCGGCTACCACTGGGGCATCACCCGCAAGCAGGCGATGCTGGGCTGGGAAGCCGGGCAGGTCGGGTTGCACTAATCCGATTGTAGGATGGGTAGAGCGCAGCGAAACCCATCCTACGGCCTGATTGCCAATAGACAGACTTCCAGTCCCTCACCGTCACCCTGAGGTGCTCGCGCGAGCGAGCCTCGAAGGGTCGACGGCCCGGCTGGTGGCCGTGCATCCTTCGAGACGCGCTTCGCGCTCCTCAGGATGACGGGTCCATCGCTCTAGCTCAGCCGGCCAGATCGACCTTCGACGCCACGGTCGAATCCGCATTGAGCCGGTAGACTACCGGCGCGCCGGTGGCGAGTTCGCGCTTGAGGATCTGCTCGGGCGAAAGCTTCTCCAGCACCATGATCAGCGCGCGCAGCGAATTGCCGTGGGCCGCGATCAGCGTGCGCTGGCCGCGCAGCACGCCGGGCAGGATCTCCTGCACGTAATAGGGCAACGTCCGCGCCAGCGTATCCTTCAGGCTCTCGCCGCCGGGCGGCGGCACGTCGTAGGAACGGCGCCAGATCAGCACCTGATCCTCGCCCCACTTCTTGCGGGCGTCGTCCTTGTTGAGGCCGGAGAGATCGCCGTAGTCGCGTTCGTTGAGCGCGAGATCCTTGATGGTCGGCAGCCCGGTCTGCCCGATCTCTTCCAGCATCAGCTTCAGCGTGTGCTGCGCGCGCGTCAGGTCGGAGGTGAAGGCGACATCGAACGACAGGCCCTGCGCCTTCAGCTTGCGGCCGGCCTCCTTGGCCTCACGGATGCCCTGCTCGGTGAGATCAGGATCCTTCCATCCGGTGAACAGGTTCTTCAGATTCCATTCGCTCTGACCGTGACGAACGAGCACAAGAAGGCGATCACTCATTTCAGATTCCGTTTTCGCTTGAGCTGGATTTCATCTCGACAAGCGACCTCAGTCGCTCAACCCGAGAACGTCGGTCATCGAATACATGCCGGGCTTCTTGCCATGCGCCCAAAGCGCCGCTTTCAGCGCGCCTTGCGCGAACAGCGCGCGATCCTCGGCATGGTGCGACAGCGTGATGCGCTCGGAAGGACCGGCAAAGATCACGCTGTGATCGCCGGCCGCGGTGCCGCCGCGCAATGAGGCAAAGCCGATGTCGCCGGCGCGCCGTGCGCCGGTCAGGCCATCGCGGCCGCGCGCCGAATGCTGGTCGAGCGCGATCTTGCGGCCGGCAGCGGCGGCTTCGCCGAGCATCAAGGCGGTGCCCGACGGCGCGTCGATCTTGGACTTGTGGTGCATTTCGAGAATTTCGATGTCGAAGCTCTGGTCGAGCGACTGCGCGACGCGCTTGACCAGCGCCGCCAGCAGATTGACGCCGAGGCTCATATTGCCCGACTTCACCACGATGGCGCGGTCGGTGACGCTGCGGATCACCGCGTCGTCGGACTGCGACAGGCCGGTGGTGCCGATGACGTGAACCAGGCCGCGTTCGGCCGCGATCGCGACATTGGCGATGGTCGCCGCCGGCACCGTGAAATCGAGGATGCCGTCGGCGCCCGCCGACATCGACCACAGATCGGCCGACAGCTTGACGTCGTTGGCGGGAAGCCCGGCGAGCACGCCGGCGTCCTTGCCGAGCAGTTCCGAGCCCGGCGCCTCCAGCGCGCCGACCAGCACCGCCCCCGGGGTCTCGGAAATCACCCGCACCAGCGTGCGGCCCATCCGGCCGCCGGCTCCCGCAACGATCAAACGCATGTCAGCCATGGCTCACCTCTGCAAGCCGTATAGCGAGCCATGGCTGTTCCGGCAACCGAACCGGGGGGGCCGCCGATCAGGGCTGCGGGCCGTCATAGCCCTCGATGATGATGAGATCGGCGATCGAATGCGGTTGCCGCACCTTGATGTTGGCCTGGTATTCCGGCGAGTTGTAGCAGGCCATCGCGGTCGCATAGTCGGGAAATTCGATCACGACGTTGCGCGAGCGGCTCTGGCCCTCGACGCAGTTGAGCTGGCCGCCGCGCACCACATAGCGGCCGCCGAACTTCTTGAAGATCGCAAGGTTGGCGACCGCGTAGGGCTTGTAGCCCTCGTCATTGTGAACGTCGACGCGTCCGATCCAGTATCCCTTCGCCATCTGTCTTCTCCATTGTTGTTGGTTCAGGCGAGCGCCTGGGCGATCTCGGTGTGAATGGCTTCGGCTGCGGCCTTCGGATCGGCGGCTTCCATCACCGGGCGGCCGACCACCAGATAGTCGGCGCCGGCGGCAATGGCACGGGCCGGCGTCATGATGCGCTTCTGGTCGCCGGTCGCCGAGCCCGCGGGGCGGATGCCCGGCGTCACCAGGTTCATCTGATCGCCGACGATCTTGCGCAAGGCGGCCGCCTCCTCGGGCGAGCTGACGAGGCCGTCGACACCGAGCGCCTGCGCCTGCCTGGCGCGCGCCTCGACGAGATCGGAGACGTTGAGGCGATAGCCTGCGGCGTGCAGGTCGGCATCGTCGTAGGAGGTCAGCACCGTGACCGCGAGGATCTTGAGACTGGTGCCGGCGCGGGCCTCGACGGCCGCCTTCATGGTTTGCGGATAGGCGTGCACGGTGAGGAAGGTCGCGCCGAGGGCGGCGACGCTCTCGACCCCGCGCGCAACCGTGTTGCCGATGTCGTGCATCTTCAGATCAAGAAACACCTTCTTGCCGCTGGCGGCGAGCTGCTGCGCCAGCCCGAGGCCGCCGGCGTAACCGAGCTGGTAGCCGATCTTGTAGAAGGTGACGCTGTCGCCGAGCCTGTCGATCATCGCCTCGGCGCTCGCGACCGACGGCAAGTCGAGCGCCACGATCAACCGGTCTCTTGGGGCGATCCTTGGAGCGATCCTGGCTGGCTGCATGTCACCTCACATCATGCGTTGGGAATGGTCGATCAGCTGCCGCACCAGCGCGCGCATCGTGTCGATGTCGGCCTGATGCTTCAGATGATCCATGTCGTCATAGGCCTGCTCGGCGAATGACAGCGCGAGCTGGTTCGGGATCACGGTGGCGTGGCACGCCGACAGGATCAGGCGCAGCGCCGCCAGCGCGCGGGTGCCGCCGAGCCGGTTGCCGGATGCCGCGGCGATCGCGAACACGCGCTCGCGGAACACCTGGCCGCGCGCCTCGTGCGGATCCTGCACGCGGCTCACCCAGTCGATCGTGTTCTTCACCAGCGCCGGCACCGAGGAATTGTATTCGGGCGTCACGACCAGCACGCCATGATGGGCGCCGATCATCCGCTTCAGATTGACGGCGTGCTGCGGCACGCCCGATTTGGCCTGCAGATCGCCGTCATAGATCGGCAGCGGAAAATCGCCGAGCGAGATGCGGGTCACGTCGGCGCCCGACTGCGCGAGCTCGTGCGCCAGCACGGCGGCCAGCTTCGCGTTGAGCGAGCCGGATCGAAGCGATCCCGGGATCACGAGGATTTTCAGCGCAGACATTTTGAAATCGCAGGTCCAGGGCGTGCGCCCCGGCGCGGGGCGATCAGCCCTTGCGATACACCCAGACCCGCGCGGGCGGAAGGTTCATCCAGATCCGCTCCGAGGCCTCTGTGGACACGCCCGGCAGCGACTTCGGGATCGGAGGCACCACGGAATAGGTGAACTGCACGAAGGGCGCACCGGGGGCGAGCGCCAGGAAGGCGTCGCGGACCAGCTTCAGGCGGGTCAGCATCGGCTTGGTGACCAGCGGCAGACCGGAGACAACGGCCGAGGCCGGAGATTTCATGACGTCCCACAGCGTATCGCGCAGCCTGTAGGCGTCGCCCTGGACCACCTTGGCCTGCGGATAGCGTTCGCGCAGCAACGCGCAGAAGCCGGGATTGTACTCAACCAGGACGAGTCGCTTCTGATCGACGCCGTGCTCGATCAGCGCGTTGGTGATCGCCCCGGTGCCGGGCCCAAGTTCGACGACCGGCCCTTCGGCGTCAGGATCGACATATTGCGCCATGGTGCGCGCGAGCAGCCGCCCGGACGGCATCACCGCGCCCATGTGCAGCGGCTTCTCGATCCATGAACGGAGAAAACGAACCTCGTCGTCGAGACGGAGGGGCTTCTTCGACGCACGCACGGACGATTGCAGAGGCATGTCGCTACCAGGCGGGACCGCGCACAATCGAGCGGTTGTCAGAAAACAGTCATAAACACGTATAGATCGAACTCGTTACGGTCAAGCATAACGACTGCGACTAGGCGGAGCGGCTTCCGAAGAAGTCCTTGACCTTAGAGAAGAAACCCGCTGCCTCGGGCTGGGTCGCGCCGGACGAGAGTTTTTCGAACTCCATCAGCAATTCTTGCTGCTTCTTGGTCAGATTCTGCGGGGTTTCGACCACGACCTGGACATACATGTCGCCGGTCTGGCGCGAGCGCAGCACCGGCATGCCCTTTGATGCGATGCGGAATCGCCGGCTGGACTGGGTGCCGGCCGGCACCTTCACCTTGGTCTTGCCCTTGTCGATGGTCGGCACCTCGAACTCGCCGCCGAGCGCTGCGGTCACCATCGAGATCGGCACGCGGCAGTGCAGGTCGGCGCCGTCGCGCTGGAAGAACTGGTGCGTGGTCAACGACAGGAAGATGTAGAGGTCGCCGGGCGGTCCGCCGCGGACACCGGCCTCACCTTCGCCGGCGAGCCGGATGCGGGTGCCGTCCTCGACCCCCGGAGGAATGTTGACCGACAGCGTGCGCTCGCGCGTCACGCGGCCGGAACCCGCGCAGGAGGTGCAGGCGTCCTCGATCATCTGACCGCGGCCCTGGCAGCTGGGGCAGGTCCGCTCCAGCGTGAAGAAGCCCTGGGCCTGCCGGATACGGCCGGCGCCGCCGCAATGCGAGCAGGTCTTCGGCTTGGTGCCGGCCTTGGCACCGGTGCCGGAGCAGGATTCGCAGGTGACCGAGACCGGAATCTCGATCTGCGCAGTCTTGCCCTGGAAGGCCTCCTCGAGCGTGATCTCCATGTTGTAGCGCAGGTCGGCGCCGCGCTCGCGGCCGCCGCTGCGGCGCTGCCCGGCCATGCCGAACAGATCCTCGAAGATGTCGGAGAAGGACGAGGCGAAGCCGGCGCCGAAGCCGGGGCCGCCACCGCCCATGCCCTGCTCGAAGGCGGCATGGCCGAAGCGGTCATAGGCGGCGCGCTTGTCGCCGTCCTTCAAGACCTCATAGGCTTCGTTGATTTCCTTGAACCGGACTTCGCTGGTGGCGTCGCCCGGATTCTTGTCCGGATGCCATTTCATCGCGAGCTTGCGGAAAGCTGATTTCAGCTTGGTCTCGTCCGCGTTCCGCTCAACCTCGAGGGTCTCATAATAGCAGCGCTTGGTGGACATCCTTCAATTCCGTCCGAAGTTCATCGCGATCATCAATAGGATCGCGTCAAGGATTGCGCCTGTCTGGAAGATGCAGCGATCGCCTTAAAGAAAAATGACCCCCACTCCTCCGAGACGCGGCGCGTGCTCTTTGGCGTGAGGGTCATGATCGCAAGCCCGCTTAGGCAGACTTCTTGTTGTTCTTGTCGTCGTCGACCTCGGTGAACTCCGCGTCGACAACGTCATCCTTGGCAGCGTCCTTGGCCGCATCGGCCTCGGCCTGCTGCTTGTACATGGCCTCGCCGAGCTTCATCGAAGCCTGCGCCAGCGTGTTGGTCTTGGCCTTGATCGCCTCGGCGTCGTCGCCCTTCAGCGCTTCCTTGAGGTCGCTGACGGCGTCTTCGATCGCGCGGCGCTCGGTGTCGGCGATCTTCGAACCGTGTTCGGCCAGGGCCTTCTCGGTCGAATGAACCAGGCCATCGGCATGGTTCTTGGCGTCGACGGCCTCGCGGCGCTTCTTGTCCTCGGCCGCGTTGACCTCGGCGTCCTTGACCATCTTGTCGATATCGGCCTCGGACAGACCGCCGGATGCCTGAATCCGGATCTGCTGTTCCTTGCCGGTCGCCTTGTCCTTGGCCGAAACGTTGACGATGCCGTTGGCGTCGATGTCGAAGGTCACCTCGATCTGCGGCATGCCGCGCGGAGCCGGCGGAATGCCCATCAGGTCGAACTGGCCGAGCATCTTGTTGTCGGCCGCCATTTCACGCTCGCCCTGGAAGACGCGGATGGTCACGGCGCCCTGATTGTCTTCGGCGGTCGAGAACACCTGGCTCTTCTTGGTCGGGATCGTGGTGTTGCGGTCGATGATGCGGGTGAACACGCCGCCCAGCGTCTCGATGCCCAGCGACAGCGGGGTCACGTCGAGCAGCAGCACGTCCTTGACGTCGCCCTGCAGCACGCCGGCCTGGATCGCAGCACCAATCGCGACGACTTCGTCGGGATTGACGCCCTTGTGCGGCTCCTTGCCGAAGAACTGCTTCACCACTTCCTGGATCTTCGGCATGCGGGTCATGCCGCCGACCAGCACCACTTCGCCGATCTCGCCGGCAGTCAGGCCGGCATCCTTCAGCGCCTTGCGGCACGGCTCGATGGTCTTCTCGACGAGATCGGCCACCAGCGCCTCGAACTTGGCGCGGGTCAGCTTCATCGTCAGATGCTTCGGACCGGTCTGGTCAGCCGTGATGAACGGCAGGTTGATTTCGGTCTGCGTGGTCGACGACAGCTCGATCTTGGCCTTCTCCGCAGCTTCCTTCAGGCGCTGCAAAGCGAGCTTGTCGTTGCGCAGGTTGATGCCCTGCTCCTTCTGGAACTCGTCGGCGAGATAGCCGACCAGGCGCATGTCGAAGTCTTCACCACCGAGGAAGGTGTCGCCGTTGGTCGACTTCACCTCGAACACGCCGTCGCCGATCTCAAGGATCGAGACGTCGAAGGTGCCGCCGCCGAGGTCGTACACGGCGATCGTGCCGGACTTGGTCTTGTCGAGACCATAGGCGAGCGCGGCAGCGGTCGGCTCGTTGATGATGCGCAGCACTTCGAGGCCGGCGATCTTGCCGGCGTCCTTGGTGGCCTGACGCTGCGCGTCGTTGAAATAGGCGGGAACGGTGATGACGGCCTGATCGACCTTCTGGCCGAGATGCGCCTCAGCGGTCTCCTTCATCTTCTGCAGGATGAAGGCCGAGACCTGCGAGGGCGAATAGGTCTTGCCATCGGCTTCGACCCAGGCGTCGCCGTTCGATGCCTTGACGATCTTGTAGGGGACGAGCTTCTTGTCCTTCTCGACCATCGGGTCGTCATAGCGGCGGCCGATGAGGCGCTTCACCGCAAAGAACGTACGCTCGGGATTGGTCACCGCCTGGCGCTTCGCCGGCTGGCCGACGAGGCGCTCGCCATCGTCAGTGAAAGCAACGATCGACGGCGTCGTTCGCATGCCCTCGGCATTCTCGATCACCTTGGCGTTCTTGCCATCCATTACGGCGACGCACGAATTCGTGGTGCCGAGGTCGATCCCAATGACCTTACCCATGGTTTTGATATCCTCTTTGCTACGGCAGGTTGGTTGGGCCCTGACGGCGCTCCGTACCGAACCCCCAGACGTTCACATACTCGCGATATTGCGACGGTGAGCCTGATATAGGAGAGAGGGTCCTGCCCGCAAGGACTGGACGCAACGTTGAGGCCTGAAAAGACTGACGTTTGAAAGATTGTGTCAGTCCGACTGCGGCGCCGGTTCAAGCAGCGACCAGCACCCCTGCCAAGTTAACAAATCGGCAATGATGCGGCCGGCGGTAGGCCGCGAACGTTCGCGGCGCGACGTCAGCGCTGTTGAGTGAACACTCACAAACGTCGTATGCGAGAGCGCGCACGGGTCGAGGGCGCGCTGTTTGGCCGCTGGCCACCATTCTTGGAAATGTCGGGAAACTGGAAAGTGCCTGCCAATCAGGGCGAAAAGCCCACGAAATCGAGCCTGCGGGCCCGGGGCGGAGAGTTGGCGGCCTGTTGCAGGGTCATCAAAACCGCTAAAAGCGGTCCGACTGAAAGAGGCCATCCAGCCCTGCACCGGCCCCGTTGCGCGGCCACCAAGCAAAACCGGTAGATCCCCCATGACGCCTTTTCGAGTTCTCGTTGCGGTTGCCTTGCTGATTGCTGCCACCTGTCGTGGCTTTGCCGCCGACGTGGTGTTTCCGCCGGGCGCGCATGTCGGGATGAAGCCGCTGGTAGGTCTTGTCCGGGCCAAGTCGTTCATCGGCTTCGAGACCGAGGATCAGGGCGTGAAGGTCCTGATCGCCGACCTGCCGGCGGACGCCTACAACGAGGTCGTGACCGCCTTCAAAGCCAATCCCGCCGGCACCGGAAACATCAAGCCCGAGAGCCTCGAGACGCCGGCCGGCCTCGCCTACTACACCGTGGAAAGCGCGCGCGACGGCGCCAGCAATGTGCGGCGCTATTCCATGATCCTGCCGGGACCGACCTTCTCCGGCTATGTCGCGGTGCAGGTGCCGGAGAACGCCAGCAAGATCTACACCGACGACGCCGTGCGGCAGATGTTCGCCTCCGCCGAAATCCGCAAGGAGGTGCCGGTCGACGAGCAGCTCGGCATGATGCCGTTCAAGGTCACCGAGCTCAGCGGCTTCAAGAACATCCGCATGCTGGCACCGGGCGCCGCGCTGCTGATGGCCGACGGCGACGACAAGAGCCTGGAGACCAAGCCGTTCATGCTGCTCGGCGTCATCGGGTCGGCCCCCGCCACGCCCGACGACCGCGGCCGCTTCGCCCAGCAGATCGCAACCACGATCCCCGGCGTGCGCGACGGGCGGATCACCATGTCCGAGCCGATCCGGATCGACGGCCAGCCCGGCTTCGAGACCCGGATCGACGCCGTCAGCGGCAAGGACAACACCCCGGTGACCATCGTGCAGTGGCTGCGGTTCGGCGCGCAGACGTCGGTGCGGGTCATCGGCAGCTCGCCGCGCACCGATTGGGAAACCGCCTTCCCGCGCTTCCGCGCGGTGCGCGACGGCATCCAGCCGCGCGGCTGACCGGCCCTTCGCAAGGCAAGTCGGAAAAATCCCGCTTTCGTCGTTCGCCGAACGGAACTAGCCTCCTCGCGCGGTATCACGCAAAGCGAGGAGGGGCGCGATGTTGGATCGACGACAGGTGGTTGCTGGGCTCGGCACGTTGGTGCTGGCGACCCTGGTTCCCAAACATCTCTGGGCCGCCGCGATCAAGCCCGACGACGGCTCCGCGCTGCTCGTGATCGACGTCCAGAACTGCTTCCTGCCCGGCGGCAGCCTCGCGGTGAAGGACGGCGAGCAGGTCGTGCCGGTCATCAACAAGATCGCCAAGAGCTTCGCCAACGTGGTGATGACGCAGGACTGGCACACGCCCGGCCACGTCTCCTTTGCCTCGGTCCATGCGGGCAAGAAGCCGTTCGAGACCGTCGACCTCGCCTATGGCAAGCAAGTGCTGTGGCCCGATCACTGCGTGCAAGGCACCGACGGCGCAGGGCTGTCGAAGGATCTTGCGATCCCGCAGGCCGAGCTGATCATCCGCAAGGGCTTTCACAAGGACGTCGACAGCTACTCCGCCTTCACCGAAGCCGACGGCAAGACCACCACCGGGCTTGCCGCCTATCTGAAGGCGCGCAACGTCGGGCGGGTTTTCGTGGCCGGGCTCGCCACCGATTTCTGCGTGGCATGGACCGCGCTCGATGCCCGCAAGGCCGGCTTCGAAACCTATGTGGTGGAGGACGCCTGCCGCGGCATCGACACCCAGGGCTCGCTCGCCAAGGCCTGGTCCGACATGGACAAGGCCGGCGTCAAGCGCATCCAGTCGTCAGATATCGCGTAAGGCGCGGAAGTCCTTGGATCAGACCGTGATGTCGGCGCTCGGAGCAGCCTTCGCGCCGCCCTTGGAGACGCCGACCAGCGCCGGACGCAGGATGCGCTCGCCGATCATGTAGCCGGCCTGCACCACCTGCACCACGGTGCCCGACGGCACCGACGGATCGGGCACCTCGAACATCGCCTGCTGGAAATTCGGATCGAACTTCTCGCCGATCGGATCGAACTTCTTGACGCCGTTCTTCTCCAGCGCGTTGAGCAGCGAACGCTCGGTCAGCTCAACGCCTTCGAGCAGCGCCTTCAGGCCGGGATCGGCGGCTTCCTTGGTCTCGGCCGGCACCGCGTCGAGCGCGCGCTGCAGATTGTCGGCGATATCGAGCACATCGCGCGCGAAGCCGGTGATGCCGTAGGTCTTGGCGTCGGAGACCTCGCGGCGGGTACGCTGACGGAGATTCTCCATCTCGGCCAGCGTGCGCAGCGTGCGGTCCTTCGCCTCCGCGAGTTCCTTGCTCAGCGCCTCGGCCGATCCCACCTCGGGATCGTCAGGCATGATGTAGGGCTTCGAGACCACGGGCTCACCCGTCGGCGCCGAATTCTCGGTGTTGTCATTGGCCCGGTTCGGATCGGTCATGGCGTGCCTTCTCGAAAACTCGCGTCGGTTCAAATCTTGGGGATTGCTGCCCGGGATATCGTGCTTTAGGCGGCGAAAATCAAGCGCAACATGCCGGCTTCGGGAACAGGGACCTCCGGTTCGGGCGAAGAAAACCCGTCAAATGAAAGCGAAATCCGGGCGCTTCAGCCGCCCAGCATCTTGCTGACGATGCGCGCGGCATAATCGACGGTCGGGATCACCCGCGCATAATTCAGCCGCGTCGGTCCGATCACGCCGAGCACGCCGACGATCCGGCCCTGGGCGTCGCCATAGGGTGCGATGATGGTCGAGGAACCCGACAGCGAGAACAGCTTGTTCTCCGAGCCGATGAAGATCCGCACGCCCTCGCCGCGCTCGGCGCGGCCGAGCAGGTCGATCACGCCGCGCTTGGTCTCGAGATCGTCGAACAGCGACTTGATCCGCTCGAGATCGTCGAGCGCATGCAGATCCTCGAGCAGATTGGCGTGACCGCGCACGATCAGCTGGCGGTCCTCGCTCTCGCCGCCGGACCAGCTTGCGATGCCGGCCGCGACCACCTTCTGGGTGAGCTGATCGAGCTCGGCGCGGTTCTGCGTCAATGCCGTCTCGAGCTCGAGCCGCGCTTCGGCCAGCGTCCGGCCGCGGATCCGCGCATTGAGGAAATTGGTCGCTTCGGTCAGGGCCGAGGACGGAACGCCCGGCGGCAGCGCCAGCACCCGGTTTTCGACCTGGCCGTCTTCACCGACCAGCACGACCAGCGCCTTTTCCGGCTCCAGCCGCACGAATTCGATGTGCTTCAGCCGCGCATTCGATTTCTGCGTCAGCACGACAGCTGCGGCACGGGTCAGTCCCGACAGCCGCGTCAACGCCTCGCCAAGCGCCGCCTCGACGGATTGCGCGCGGCCGACGGTGGCCAGCTGGGTCTGGATCGATTGGCGCTCGGCCTCGGTGAGATCGCCAACCTGCATCAGGGCGTCGACGAAGAAGCGCAGGCCGAGCTCGGTCGGCAGCCGGCCGGCCGAGGTGTGCGGCGCGTAGATCAGGCCGAGCTGCTCGAGGTCCGACATCACATTGCGGACCGAGGCCGGCGACAGCGGCAATGCGATCAGGCGCGAGATGTTGCGCGAGCCAACCGGCTCGCCGGTCGCGAGATAGCTTTCGACGATTTGACGAAAAATGTCGCGCGAGCGCTCGTTGAGCTGGGCAAGCCCGGCATGCGGGGCGATCAGGCCGATCGGATCGTGGTGAGTCACACTCCAGTCCCTCACAATTGCTGCCTAATTTGTCGATCCGGGAGGCCGGTGACAAGCATGCATTCGGCCCTCTGGTACCGGACCAATCCGGGGCCGAAAACCCTCTCTAAAACCCTTGCCAAAACCCTTGCCAAAACCCCTGCCAAGGCCCTTGCCGCTGCCCCCTGCCGCTCCTACAAGCACGCCCAGCCATATCTGTCGGATTTTTGGAGGATTTCATGCGGCCAAGCCGCCGTGCGCCCGATGAACTGCGCCCCGTGTCGCTGGAACGCGGCGTCGTCAAATACGCCGAGGGTTCCTGCATGGTGAGGTTCGGCGACACCCATGTGCTGGTGACCGCGACGCTGGAAGAGCGCCTGCCGCCGTGGCTGAAGGGCCAGGGCCGCGGCTGGGTCACCGCCGAATACGGCATGCTGCCGCGCGCCACCCTGGAACGCACCCGCCGCGAGGCCTCCGCCGGCAAGCAGGGCGGCCGTACGGTCGAGATTCAACGGCTGATCGGCCGCTCGCTGCGCGCCGCGGTCGATCTCGAGGCGCTCGGCGAGCGCCAGATCACGGTCGATTGCGATGTCATCCAGGCCGATGGCGGCACCCGCACCGCCTCGATCACCGGTGCCTGGGTGGCGCTGGCCGACTGCATCAACTGGATGAAGACCCGCAACATGCTGAAGACCAACGTGTTGCGCGACAATGTGGCGGCGATCTCCTGCGGCATCTACCAGGGCACCCCGGTGCTCGACCTCGATTATGCCGAGGATTCCGAGGCCGATACCGATGCCAATTTCGTCATGACCGGCGATGGCCGCATCATCGAGGTGCAGGGCACCGCCGAGAAAACGCCGTTCTCGCAGGATGAATTTTTGGCGCTGATGGCGCTGGCACGCAAAGGTGTCGCGCGTCTGGTCGACTTGCAAAAGATCGCGGTGGCGTAGTCAGATTGGTCATGCATCGCCGAATCACCGGAAGGCTCGTCATCGCCACCCACAATCCCGGCAAGCTTGCCGAGATGCGGGAACTGCTGGCGCCGCATGGCGTCGAGGCAGTGTCGGCCGGCGAGCTCGACCTGGCTGAGCCCGATGAGACCGGCGACAGCTTTCGCGCCAATGCGGCGATCAAGGCCATCGCCGCAGCAAAGGCGACCGGATTGCCGGCCTTCGCCGACGATTCCGGCCTCGTGGTCGACGCGCTCGACGGCGCGCCGGGGATCTACTCGGCACGCTGGGCCGGCGAAGGCAAGGACTTCATGGCGGCGATGACGCGGATTGCGCGGCTGCTGCAGGAGCGCGGCGCCACGACACCAGAGAAGCGCAAGGCTCATTTCGTCTCCGCGCTGTGCGTGGCCTGGCCCGACGATCACCTCGAAGAGGTCGAGGCCCGGGTCGATGGAACCCTGGTCTGGCCGCCGCGCGGCACTGCCGGCTTCGGCTATGATCCAGCTTTCCTGCCCGATGGTTACACGCGGACCTTTGGCGAGATGAGCAGCATCGAGAAGCACGGCCTGCCGCCGCTCGGGCTCGGCCTGTCGCATCGCGCCCGCGCCTTCGTGAAGCTCGCGGAGATCTGCCTTGAGCCATGCTGACCGAGAAGCATTCGGCGTCTACGTGCACTGGCCGTTCTGCCTGTCGAAGTGCCCGTATTGCGACTTCAACAGCCACGTGCGGCATGCGCCGGTCGACGAGTCGCGCTTCGTCCGCGCGTTCGCCCGCGAGATCGAGACCACGGCCGCACGGGTGCCGGGCCGCGAGGTCACTTCGATCTTCCTCGGCGGCGGCACGCCGTCGCTGATGCAGCCGCAGACCGTCGGCGCGGTGCTCGATGCGATCGGCAAGCACTGGCAGGTCGCACGCGATGTCGAGGTCACGCTCGAGGCCAATCCGACCAGCGTCGAGGCGACGCGCTTTCGCGGCTATCGTGCCGCCGGCGTCAACCGCGTCTCGCTCGGGGTGCAGGCGCTGGATGATGCGTCGCTGAAGGCATTGGGCCGCCTGCACACCGCGCGCGAGGCGCTCGATGCAGTTGCGATCGCGCGCTCGGCATTCGACCGCTACTCGTTCGACCTGATCTATGCGCGGCCCGACCAGACGCCGCGGATGTGGGCCGATGAATTGAAGCAGGCGATCTCGGAAGCCGCCGAGCATCTGTCGCTCTATCAGCTCACGATCGAGGAAGGCACGCCGTTCTTCGGGCTGCATGCCGCGGGCAAATTGCAGACCCCGGATGAAGCGACCGCGCGCGCACTGTATGACGTGACGCAGGAGGTCTGCGCCCGCGAGGGATTGCCGGCCTACGAGATCTCCAACCACGCCCGCGCCGGCGCCGAGTGCAAGCACAACCTCGTGTATTGGCGCGGCGAGGAATATGCCGGTATCGGCCCCGGCGCGCATGGAAGGCTCGACATCGATGGCGTCAGGCACGCGACCGCGACCGAGCGGCGCCCCGAGGCCTGGCTGCTCAATGTCGAGGAACGCGGCCATGGCGTGGTCACCGATGACAGCCTCAACAGCGAAGAGCGCGCCGACGAATTCCTGCTGATGGGGCTGCGGCTCGCCGAGGGCATCGATCCCAAGCGTTATGCGCAGCTCTCCGGTCGCCAGCTCGACCCGCACCGGATCGCGATGCTGCGCGAGGAAGGCGCGATCGCCGTCGATGCTGACGGACGGCTGCGCGTGACCAAGTCGGGATTCCCGGTGCTCGACGCCGTCGTCGCGGATCTGGCTGCCTAAATATCGAAAACAACCCCATGCAAAGCAGCCGGCGGGTGCCGGCGCTCGATAAGTCAGCTCGACCGCCTGACGAAAACTAGGCCCCAAAGCTCTTTGGCGAACCCGCAACCGGCGTGCTGCCGCCGGATGCCACCTTCATGACCGCAAGGCCGCGCTCGTTGGTGCCGTCGGAGCGGAAACGGAACAGGCCGTCGATGCCGGCAAAGCCGGACGGATTGGTCAGCGTCTCCGGCGCGAAGCGCTGTGCCCCTTGGGTGCGTGCCAGCGCCGCCATCAATGCCACGGCATCATAGGCAAGCGTTGCGGTGCGCACCGGCTCGCCGCCGAATTTGGTGCGATAGCGGCCGGCGAAGCTGCGGAAGCCGGACGGATCGGGCGCGGCGTAGAGGCCGCCCTGCAACACGGGGCTCGCGAACACCCGCGGATTGTCCCACAGCCCGGTGCCGAGCAGCTGGATGTTGCGCAGATTGGCGCCCGCCGCGGTCAGCGCATCGGCGGTCGCGACCACCGAATCGCCGTCGTCGGCGATCAGCAGCGCATCGGCCTGGCCGAGTGCCTGCGCCACGGTCCGCGCCGGCGTCGCGCGATCGGCGCCATATTTCTCGAAGGCGACGACGCGGCCGTTCTTGCGGCCGACCGCCTGCTTGAACGCGGCCTCGACCACGTTGCCATAGGCGTTGTCCGGTACCATCGCGGCAAACGAGCGCTTTCCGATCCCGGAAGAATAATCGACGATCCGGTTGATGTCGGATTCGGGGAGGAAGCTCAGCAGATAGACGCCGTGCCCCGCGACGCTCGAATCGGTGGAGAATGCGATCACCGAGGTTCCGCGCGGCCGCGTCAGTTGCGCGACTGATGGCACCGAGCCGGCGAACAGCGGTCCCAGGATGATCTCGGCGCCTTCCGACAATGCCTGCTGGGCACCCTGCGATGCGCCTTGCGGGCTGCCGCCGTCGTCCTTGATCAGGAGCTGGATGTTCGGGTTCTGGAATTCCGCCAGCGCCATTTCTGCGGCGTTGCGCATCGACTGCGCCGCAAGCCCGGCATTGCCGGACGCCGACAGCGGCAGGATCAATCCGATCTTGACCTGCCCGGTGCCGACCGCCTGCGGTTGTTGCTGTGGGCCGGCGGGACCGGCTTCCGGGTTACCGCTGGAGAATTGGCTCAGGCTCTGCTGGATGCCGGAACAGGCCGCGAGCAACGGCGCGCCCACGAGCAGGCCGAGCGCCGTCCGCCGGGTCGCGCCCGACGGCTGGGAGTTGCGGTGATGCGGGCCTTCCATCGTCTCTCTTCTCTTGGCCGACCAGGATCGGCCAGGACTCCATCGACCTCTGATGAGGCGGGTGGATTTGGGCATATTGTCGGCGAATAGTTAACTAAAACAAAAGGATTATAGCCTCGTGGCGCCGGTGCTGCGGCGTCCATTTCCTCGACTGGCAGCCGTCCCACCCACAGCATTGCGGATGTGGCGCTGGCGCTTCGCTCCATCTAGAGCCTATTCCGTTCCGATTGAATCGGAACGGGGCTCCAGATTCTTGTTTGACGCGTTTTCTTCATGCGAACCGGTATCCACTTCGCTCGAAAACGCTCTAGATTGCCATTATGCGCGCAAAAGCCAGTTCCCTCCACCATTCGGATGCCGCGACCGGCGCTGCCGCCAGAAGCTTTTCGATCGGCGGCCAGCAGCTGGCCGCGCCAAAGGCCAAGCCGGGGCTTCACCTGGTTGCGACCCCGATCGGAAACCTCGCCGACATCACCCTGCGCGCGCTGGAGACGCTGGCGGGGGTCGACGTCATCGCCTGCGAGGACACAAGAATTACGCGCCGGCTGACTGAGCGTTACGCGATCAGCGCCGAGCTCGCGCTTTACCACGAGCACAATGCCGCGCAGGCCCGGCCCAAGATCCTGGAGCGGTTGGCGCAGGGCGCCTCGATCGCGCTGGTGTCCGATGCGGGGACCCCGCTGATATCGGACCCCGGCTTCAAGCTGGTGCGCGAGGTCTGCGCCGCCGGGCACGCCGTCATCGCGGTGCCCGGGCCGTCATCGGTGCTGACGGCGCTGTCGGTTGCGGCGCTGCCGACCGACCGCTTCTTCTTCGAGGGATTTTTGCCGGCGAAGGAGCATGCGCGGCGCGCCCGGCTCACCGAACTCGCCCGGATCGATGCGACGCTCGTGATGTTCGAATCCGGCAATCGCGTACAGGACACGCTGCGCGATCTCGCCGCGATCATGGGTGATCGCGATGCCGCGATCTGCCGCGAGCTGACCAAGCTGCACGAGGAGGTCAAGCGCGCGCCGGTCGCCGAGCTTGCGGTAAATGCGGACGCGCTGGAGACGCGCGGCGAGTTCGTGCTCGTCATCGCCCCGCCAGCCGACGATGCCGGGGTGATGGATGAGAACGCGCTCGACGACCTGCTGCGCGCGCAGCTTGCCCGCGGCAGCGTCAAGGATGCGGTAGCGCATGCGGTCGAGCTGTCGGGCCGGCCGCGCCGCGAGGTCTACGCCCGCGCGCTCGAGCTGGCCAAGACCATCGGGGACGGCGATGGCGAAGACTGACAGCGCCTCACCCGAACGCGTCGCCGCATTCCGAACCGGCCTGTCGGCCGAAAGCCGCGCCGCGGCCCTCCTGATCGCCAAGGGTTATCGCATCCTGGCGAAACGCTTCCGCACCCCCTATGGCGAGATCGATCTGGTGGCGCGGCGGCGTAACCTCGTCGCCTTCGTCGAGGTCAAGGCCCGGGCCAGCCTCGACGACGCCGCCTATGCGGTAACGCCGCGCCAGCAGCAGCGCATCGTCAATGCCGCCCAAGCCTGGCTGATGGCGCATCCCGAGCATGCCGAATTTGACCTCAGATTCGACGCCGTGCTGATTGCGCCGAGGAGCCTGCCGCGCCATCTGTTAGCGGCATTCGACGCAAGCCCTTAAAGTTACCCTCAGACCACTCGGGATACGCCTATGAAATTGAAGATCGCCGTCCAGATGGATCCCATCGCGCGCATCAACATCCGCGGCGATTCGACCTTTGCGCTGCTGCTCGAGGCACAGAAACGCGGCCACGGCATTTCCTACTACACGCCCGACAAGTTGTCGCTGCGCGGCGAGGAGCTGGTGGCGCCGGTGCAGCCACTCACCGTGCGCGACGAGGTCGGCGATCACTTCACGCTGGGCGAGCCGAAGCGCGAGGCGCTCAACGGCTTCGACGTCGTGCTGCTGCGGCAGGATCCGCCGTTCGACCTCGCCTACATCACCTCGACGCATTTCCTCGAGCGCATCCATCCGAACACCTTGGTCGTGAACAACCCGGCCAGCGTGCGCAATGCGCCGGAAAAGCTGTTCGTGATGAATTTCCCGCAGCTGATGCCGCCGACCCTGATCTCGCGCGACCTCGACGAGATCAACGCGTTCCGCGACCAGCATGGCGCCGTCGTCATGAAGCCGTTGCACGGCCATGGCGGCGCCGCGGTGTTCCGCGTGATGCCGCAGGACATGAACTTCGGCTCGCTGTTCGACATGTTCTCGGTCACCTTCAGGGAGCCCTGGGTGATCCAGCGCTTCCTCCCCGAGGTGAAGCATGGCGACAAGCGCATCATCCTGGTCGACGGTGAATTCGCCGGTGCCGTCAATCGCGTGCCGGCGGCGGACGATCTGCGCTCCAACATGGTGCGCGGCGGCGCGGCCAAGGCAACCGAGCTGTCGGATCGCGAGCGCGAAATCTGCGCCACGCTCGGACCCGCGCTGCGCGAGCGCGGCCTGCTGTTCGTCGGCATCGACGTGATCGACGGCAACCTGACCGAGATCAACGTCACCTCGCCGACCGGAATCCGCGCCATCCAGCGGCTCAATGGCCCCGATGTCGCAGCGATGATCTGGGATACCATCGAGAAGAAGCGCGCCGCGAAATAATCCTCCTCCCTTGTGCGTTGCACATGCTGGCTGAATTTTAGCCAGCGCTTTGTCGCGCCTGCGTTCTCCTTATTCTTCTTGCCAGCTTGCGCAGGCGCGGGCAGCATCCTCTTGCCTGTGTCAGGTCAAGCGGCGGGCCAACGCGGGCAACAACGCGAAAATCTCAAAAAATTGTGGAGGAAGACGTTATGACGCTCAATGTCTCACGACGATCCTTGCTCGCGCTCGGTGCCGGTCTCGGCGCCAGCACACTCCTCGGCGGCACTGCACAGGCGCGCGCGCCGAAGCTCGGCACGCAGACTCCCTATTGGCACCGCTTCGTGCTCGGCGATGCCGAAGTCACCGTCGTCTCCGACGGTCCGCTTCCGCTCGGCGATCCCTCCGGCACATTCACCGGCGTGCCGAAGGAAGAAGTGAAGAAGATGCTCTCCGACAATTTCCTCTCGCCCGACAATGTCGTGCTCGAGCAGAATTCGCCGATCGTCAACACCGGCGACAAGCTGATCCTGTTCGACACCGGCATGGGCACCTCGAAGGCGTTCGGTCCGACCACCGGCCGGCAGCAGAAGAGCATGCAGGAAGCCGGCATCAAGCCGGAGGACATCGACGCCGTCGTGCTGTCGCACGCGCATATCGATCATATCGGCGGTATCGTCGGCGCCGACGACAAGCCGCTGTTCCCGAATGCGCAATACTACATCGCGCAGAGCGATCTCGATTTCTGGACCGACGAAGGCAAGATGGGCAGTCCGCTCAAGGACTTTGTCGTGCACGCCCGCAAGAACCTGCTGCCGGTGCGCGACCGCATCGTGTTCTTCAAGGACGGCCAGGAATTCCTGCCCGGCGTGACGGCGATCGCAGCGCCCGGCCACACCGTGGGCCACACCATCTTCATGGTGAGCTCGGGCGGCAAGTCGTTCGCCTTCCTCGGCGACCTCTCGCATCACGCGGTGCTGCTCCTGGAGCGGCCGCGGATGGAATTCTCCTACGACACCGACCCGAAGCAGGCGGCGGCCTCGCGGGTCAAGCTCTTGGAGATGCTGGCCGCCAACAAGACGCCTGTGATGTCCTATCACTTCGCCTGGCCGGGCTACGGCCACGTCGCCAAGGCCGGCGAGGGCTTCCACTATTATCCCGAGCCGATGCAGATGACGCTGTGACGGTTTCCCATCCGGGGACGGCGCGCGTCGCCCCCGGATGTTCTCTTAATGTTCTTGCGCTGGAGAGCCCGCTCCGCTACCTTGGGTGGCGGAAGATAGGGGCAGCATGGTCCAGCGGGTTTCCACCGTCGCGTTCGAGGGGATTGAGGCCCGCGCGGTCGACGTGCAGGTGCAGGTCGCGCCGGGATTGCCGGCGTTTGCGATCGTCGGCCTGCCCGACAAAGCGGTGTCTGAGGCGCGCGAACGGGTCCGTTCGGCGCTGATCGCCTCAGGGCTGGCGCTGCCCGCCCGCCGCATCACCGTCAACCTCGCGCCGGCCGACCTGCCCAAGGAGGGCAGCCATTACGACCTGCCGATTGCGCTCGGCCTGATGGCGGCGATCGGCGCAATCCCGCCGGATGCGTTGAGCGGCTTCACCGTGCTCGGCGAGTTGGGCCTCGACGGCTCGATCGCTCCGGTGGCGGGCGTGCTGCCGGCTGCGATCGGCGCCAATTCGCGCGACGAGGGGCTGATCTGTCCGGCCGCCTGCGGCTCGGAAGCCGCCTGGGCGAGCCCGGACATCCAGATCATCGCGGCGCACTCGCTGATCCAGATCGCCAATCACTTTAAGGGCACGCAGCTGCTGTCACGGCCGCAGCCGAAGGTGCATGAGCGCGAGGAAGCGCTGCTCGATTTGCGCGACATCAAGGGCCAGGAGAGCGCCAAGCGCGCGCTCGAGATCGCGGCCGCCGGCGGGCATCATCTACTGATGATCGGTTCGCCCGGCGCCGGCAAGTCGATGCTAGCGGCGCGGCTCCCTTCGATCCTGCCGCCGCTGTCGCCGTCCGAATTGCTCGAGGTTTCGATGATCGCCTCGGTGGCCGGCGAGATCCGCGACGGCGCGTTGACCGCGCGGCGCCCGTTCCGCAGCCCGCACCATTCCGCCAGCATGGCCGCGCTGACCGGCGGCGGCATGCGCGCCAAGCCGGGCGAGATCTCGCTCGCGCATCAGGGCGTGCTGTTCCTCGACGAACTGCCGGAGTTCGATCCGCGCGTGCTGGATTCGCTGCGCCAGCCGCTGGAGAACGGCGAGGTCTCGGTGAGCCGGGCCAACCATCGCGTCACCTATCCGGCGCGCTTCATGCTGGTCGCGGCGATGAACCCGTGCCGCTGCGGCCACGCCTACGAGCCCGGCTATTCCTGCAAGCGCGGCCGGCTCGACCGCTGCACCGCCGACTACCAGATGCGGATCTCCGGCCCGCTGATGGATCGCATCGATCTGCGGATCGAAGTGCCTGCCGTGACTGCGGCGGACCTGATCCTGCCGCCGCCGGCGGAGGGCTCGGCCGAAGTCGCCGCGCGCGTCGCGGCTGCACGCGACATCCAGCTCGCGCGTTATGCCGCGGCCGGCATGCCGCAGGTCCGCACCAATGCGGAAGCGCCGAGCTCGCTGCTCGAGACCATCGCGCAGCCCGATGCGCACGGCCAGAAGCTGCTGCGCGAGGCGGCCGACACCATGCACCTCACCGCGCGCGGCTATCACCGCGTGCTGCGGGTGGCGCGCACGCTCGCCGATCTCGACGGCGCTGAGACGATCGGCCGGCTGCACCTCGCCGAAGCGCTGTCCTATCGTGCATTGGCCGACGATCTGCGCCGCGCCGCCTGACGCCAACCTGAGCCTGTTTCAATTCGTGGCGGAATCGCGCGCGTCAACACGACGGTAACCACTCTCATTTACGCTCCGCAAACCATAAGCACCGCGGTCCGCGGCACGCTTGGGTCGAGTGGGTTGTGTCATGTTGCGTATGAAGATTCTGGCCTCGGTGGTCCCCCTTGCCGCTGCCGCGGTATTTGCCCGCGCTGAGCTGCTGCCGGGGCCCCGGCCCTGCATCGAGGTGGGCGGTGCCACGATGCAGATCGCACCACTACCCTGGCAGGCCCAGCTTCGCGTCAGCTTCACCGACGACCCCAGCCTTGCGACCGTCCGGGTCCGGATCGCCGACAGCGCCGATGCCGCCGACTTCACCGTGATCGACGACATCGACGATGCCGAGGCCGGCGCGTGCGAAAGCAATGCGGTGCCGCAGCTCGTCGCGATTTCCAGCGAGCCGACCGCAACCGGTCCGGTGATCTATCTTTCCCACGACGGCCCGTTCGATTACCGCGTCTACGTGCAGTCGAAGACGTTCTCCGCGCGCGATGCCGCGGCCCTGATCGTCAGCGCCCGCGGCCCCCGCCACCTTGAGGCGGCATCGCTCGCGCCTGAGCGGCACATTTCGCGCCGGATCATGGCGGAGTTAACCTCGCGCTAACCCTGTTCCGAGGGCAGCGCGAAACAGCCACCAACTTCAAGCAGTTTGCAAGGTCGCCGACGCATCCTCATCACCAGATCGGGCACTCTCAGGACCACCATTGATGGGGCGTTTCTTTCGGATCAAGTTACGCCTTCGCCGCTTCCTGCGGCGCCACTCCTGGCTCGCGACGATCGTCCGCTCCTTCACGATCTTCTCGGTCGCGTTCGGCAGCGCCTTCGGGTTCATCTCCGGCGCCCTCTCGCCGCACAGCGGCTACGATCCCAACGCATTCGCGATCGGGGTCAGCTTCCTGTTCGCGCTGGCCTGTCTCTGGATCGTGACGCTCGGCATCCGGCTGCGGCTGATGCGCAGACGGCTGCGCACCATCGCCATGCACAACGAGGCAATGGCCGACCGCAACTGGGAACTGCAGGAAGCCGAGCAGCGCGCCTCCACCCTGTTCGAGGCACAGGACGATCTGATCGTGCTGCGCGACCTCGACGGCCTGATCACCTACGCCAACGACGCCTATTGCGAGCTGGCGCAGATTTCCCGCAGCGAACTGATCGGCGGCACCGCCACGCTCAAGGTGCTCGAGCAAGGCGATACCGCGCTCGAATCCAACGGCACGCGGGTCTACGACCAGAAGATCGAGGGACCGCACGGGCCGCGCTGGATCGCCTGGCGCGAGGGCCTCGTGCGCAACGATGCCGGTGCGCCGGCGGAGATGCAGAGCGTCGGCCGCGACGTCACCGACCGCACCGAGAGCGAGCGCGCGCTGACCGAGGCGCGCGATCAGGCCGACGCCGCCAACCGCGCCAAGTCGCGCTTCCTCGCGATGGCAAGCCACGAGATCCGGACGCCGCTGAACGGCATCATCGGCATGAGCGGCCTGTTGATGGACACCCAGCTGACGCCGGAGCAGATGACCTACGTCAAGGCGGTCAAGACATCCGGCGACGCGCTGATGGCGCTGATCGAGGAGCTGCTCGACTATTCCAAGATCGAAGCCGGCAAGATCGATCTCGAACACCGCCCTTTTGCGCTGTCCGGCCTGATCGAGGACATCACCGAGTTGCTGGCGCCGCGCGCGCAGACCAAGGGCATCGAGATCGCGGCCTATGTCGACGAGCGGCTGCCGATGCAGGTGAGCGGCGACGCCGCGCGGCTGCGCCAGGTGCTGCTCAATCTCGCCGGCAACGCCATCAAGTTTACCGCGACCGGCGGCGTGGCGCTGATCGTCGAGCCCGGCATCTGGCCGAACGAGATCAGCTTCCTGGTTCGCGATACCGGGATCGGCATCGCACCGGAGGCGCAGCAGCGCATCTTCCGGGAGTTCGAGCAGGCCGACGATCGCATCGCACGCAGCTATGGCGGCACCGGCCTCGGCCTTTCGATCAGCGACCGCATCGTCAGGCGTATGGGCGGCCGCATCACGCTCGCAAGCACGCCCGGTTCGGGCTCGACCTTCGAGGTGTCGATCCCGCTCATGGCCGCCGACACCGGCGAGGCCAACGGCTTCACCGCGCCCGACCTCGCCGGCCAGTCGATCATGCTGGTCGCGCCGCACAGCATCGAGGCTTCGCTGATCTCGCGGCGGCTGCAGCGCTGGGGCGCGCAGACCTGCATCGTGTCGGATGCCGATGTCGCCACGGCATTGCTGCCGGAGCGAAGCTGGCACAGCGTCTTGATCGACCACACGCTCGGCACAGAGGCTATGGAGGCGTTCGCCGAAGCTGCCCGCATCCACGCCACCCATCGCATCGTGATGGTCACGCCGTCGACCCGACAGGACCTCGCGGCCTCCGAGACGGCGATGTTCACTGGCTACCTGGTCAAGCCGCTGCGCGCGTCGTCGCTCGCCGCGCGCCTGACCGCATCACCCGAGATCGCCGCGCCAAGCCTCGTGATAGAGGCAATTGCCGAGCCCACCACTACCGCGCCGGCGGCCGCGCCGCCAGGCAAGGGGCTCTCGATCCTGGTTGCGGAAGACAATGAAATCAACGCGCTCCTGATGCGCTCGCTGCTCACCCGGCTCGGCCACAACGTGGTCATCACCACCAATGGCGAGCAGGCGATGGAATCCTGGCTGTCGGCGACATCGGCCGGCACGCCCTATGATCTCGTACTGATGGACATCCAGATGCCGCGCCTCAACGGCATCGAGACCACCAAGCAGATCCGCAGCCATGAAGCAGGCCAGTCCGGACGCCGGACCCCGATCCTGGCGCTGACCGCGAATACGCTGGTGGAGGACCGCCACGCCTGCTTCGAAGCCGGCATGGACGGCTTCCTGATCAAGCCGCTCGACCGCGAGAAGCTGGAAGAAGCGCTCGCGGGCCTCGCCGCCGGGCGGCATATCGCGGCGTAGGTAGACACAAACTCGGTGTCGTCCCCGCGAACGCGGGGACCCATAACCACAGCCGTTTGCGGTTCGCAGGCTGTGGCCACAGCGCGTCGCAATACCGGCATCGGTGGTTATGGGTCCCTGCTCCCGTGCGCAATTGCGCACTAGGCAGGGACGACAGCTGTGATGTGGTTCGCCAGAATGCGCTGATAATTACAGCCGCCGCAGCGCGACCGACTGCACCACATGATCCGCGCCCTTCTTCAGGATCAGGGTCGCGCGCGGGCGGGTGGGCAGGATGTTGTCCTCGAGATTGGCGAGGTTGGTGCGTTCCCAGATCGCGATCGCGGTTGCGGTCGCCTCATCGTCCGACAGCAGCGCATAGCGGTGGAAGTAGGAACGGGGATCGGTGAACGCGGTGTCGCGCAGCGCCAGGAAGCGCTTGATGTACCACTCCCGCAGCACGGCTTCGTCGGCGTCGATATAAACCGAGAAGTCGAAGAAGTCGGACACGAACGGCACCGCCTTGCCGTCGCGCGGCAGCCGGCCGGTCTGCAGCACGTTGACGCCCTCGACGATCAGGATGTCGGGCTGGTCGATTTCGACCCATTTGTTCGGCACGATGTCGTAGGTCAGATGCGAATAGACCGGCGCCCGCACCCGGCGCCGTCCCGCCTTGATGTCGCTGAGGAACGACAGCAGCGTCGGCAGGTCGTAGCTCTCGGGAAAGCCCTTCTTCTGCATGATGCCCTGCCGCTCGAGCACGGCATTGGGAAACAGGAAACCGTCGGTCGTGATCAAATCGACCTTCGGCCGCGGCGACCAGCGCGCCAGCAGCGCCTGCAGCACGCGGGCGGTGGTCGACTTGCCGACCGCGACCGAGCCGGCGACGCCGACGATATAAGGCATCTTGCGGTCGCGGATGTTGAGGAACTGGCGCTGCGAATAGTACAGACGCTGGGTCGCATCGACATAGATCGAGAGCAATCGCGACAGCGGCAGGTAGATGTCCTCGACCTCCTGCAGATCGAGGCGGTCGTGCATCGAGCGCAGGCGGTCGAATTCGCCGGGCTCCAGCGTCATCGGCGTATCGTCGCGCAGATGCGACCATTGCTGGCGCGTGAAGATGCGGTAGGGGTTGTACTGCTGATCTGGTGCCCGGATGTCCATGAGGCCGCCCCTCTCAATGCGCTCGATTATTTGCGCTAGTCGCGCTTGCGCGACGCCTTCTCTTGCAGTCCCGACATCGTGGTGCGCTTCTCCAGCGCGGCCTCGACATCCTCCAGCTTCACGCCGCGTGACTTCAACAGAACCAGCAGGTGAAACACGAGATCGGCACTTTCCGCGATGAGATGATCGCGGTCATTCTCGACTGCGGCGATCACGGTCTCGACCGCTTCCTCGCCCAATTTCTTGGCGCAGTGCTCCGCGCCCTTGTCGAGCAGCTTGCGGGTATAGGACGCCTCGCCACCCGTTGCAGCGCGGGCGTCGATGGTGGCGGCCAGATCGTGAACCGTGAAACGCGACATCAACTCAACTCAAGCATGCGCACCGGCACCGCCAGGGTGCCATCCCTAACTGGGGACTTAGCATTTTTGTGACAAGGAGTCCCAGATCACTCTGTTTCCGGACCACGCGCTAGGGATCGAGCCGCATCGGCAGGCCGGCGCGCACCATGTGATCCTTGGCCTGGCGGATGGTGAATTCCCCGAAGTGGAAGATCGACGCGGCCAGCACACCGGTAGCGTGACCCTCGCGGACGCCATCGACCAGGTGATCGAGATTGCCGACGCCGCCGGACGCGACGACCGGTACGGGGACACTGTCCGCGATCGCCCGGGTCAGTGGCAGGTCAAAGCCCTGCCGCGTGCCGTCCCGGTCCATCGAGGTCAGCAGGATCTCGCCGGCGCCGAGCGCGACGACTTCCTGGGCATATTCGATGGCATCGATCCCGGTGGCATTACGCCCACCATGGGTGAAGATCTCCCAGCGGTCCGAGCCGCCGGCGCGCTTGACCCGCTTGGCATCGATCGCAACCACGATGCATTGCTCGCCATACTTCTCGGCGGCTTCCTTGACGAACTCACGCCGGCTGACCGCCGCCGAGTTGATCGAGACCTTGTCGGCGCCGGAGCGCAGCAGGATCTTGATGTCGTCGACGGTGCGGACACCGCCGCCGACCGTCAGCGGCATGAAGCAGGCCTCCGCCGTTCGCCGCACCACATCCAGCATGATGCCGCGGTTTTCATGGGTGGCGGTGATGTCGAGGAAGGTGAGCTCGTCGGCGCCGGCGGCGTCATAGGCGATCGCGGCCTCGACCGGATCACCGGCATCGCGCAGATCGACGAAGTTGACGCCCTTGACCACGCGCCCGTCCTTGACGTCCAGACAGGGGATCACGCGAACCTTGAACATGGTCTCCTCCTAGGCCGCGTTGCGGATCAGCTTGAGGGCAGCCGCCGGATCGAGCCGTCCGTCGTACAGAGCCCGGCCGACGATGGCGCCGGCAAGCTTCTTCGCACGAGGCTCAAGCAGCGCCTTGACGTCGTCGATCGAAGCGAAGCCGCCGGAGGCGATCACCGGAATAGAGATCCGGTCGGCGAGCGCGATGGTCGCATCGAGGTTGAGGCCCTTGAGCAGGCCGTCACGCGCGATGTCGGTGAAGATGATCGCGGCGACGCCGGCATCCTCGAATCGCTGCGCGATTTCGAGCGCGGTCACATGCGAGGTCTCGGCCCAGCCCTCGACCGCGACCTTGCCGTCGCGCGCATCGAGGCCCACCGCGACGCGGCCGGGGAATTTTCTCGCCGCGCCCTTCACGAGCTCGGGATCGCGCACCGCGGCGGTGCCGATGATCACGCGCGTGATGCCCTTGTCGAGCCAGGCCTCGATGGTCTTGAGGTCGCGAATGCCGCCGCCGAGCTGCACCGGCATCTTGACGGCCTTCAGCATCGCCTCCACCGCATGGGCGTTCATCGGCTTGCCGGCGAACGCGCCGTCGAGATCGACGACGTGGAGATATTCGAAGCCCTGCGCGGCGAAGCTCTTGGCCTGCGCCGCCGGATCGAGATTGAACACGGTGGCGCGCGCCATGTCGCCCTGCTCCAGGCGCACGCACTGGCCGTTCTTCAGATCAACCGCTGGAAAGAGGATCACGGCTTCCACTTCAAGAAATTGGAGATCAAAGCGAGGCCGAAGCGCTGGCTCTTCTCGGGGTGAAACTGGGTACCGATCGCGGTGTCCTTGGCCACGATCGCGGTGACCGGCCCGCCATAGTCGGCGCGCGCCAGCACATCCGCCTCGTTGGCGGCGTTGAGGTGGTAGGAGTGCACGAAATAGGCGTGACGCCCCTTCGGTCCGAGCGGCAGCCGCTCCAGCACCGGGTGCTCGCGCACCATGTCGAGCGTATTCCAGCCCATGTGCGGGACCTTCAGGTTCTCGTCGCGCGGCTCGATCTTGACGACATCGCCGCCGATCCAGTTGAAGCCCTCGGTAATCACGTGCTCCTTGCCGCGCGTCGCCATCAGCTGCATGCCGACGCAGATGCCGAAGAACGGCCGCGCCTTGACCCGCACCGCCTCGGTCAGCGCTTCCAGCATGCCGTCGACCGCATCGACGCCGCGGCGGCAATCGGCGAATGCACCGACACCGGGCAGCACAATGCGGTCGGCGCGATACACCGCATCGGGATCGCGCGTCACCTTGATGGCTTGCGGATCCTCCATGCTGCGCGCGGCGCGCTCGAAGGCCTTCGCCGCCGAATGCAGATTGCCGGAGCCGTAATCGATGATTGCAACGGTCATCGCGATCCTCCTGGCTCTGGAAACAATCCGATGATGCCGCCTTGCGGCATCGGCGGGGGTTTTGAGAATGACTGGCCCGGCACGTCCCGGGTCGGCGGCGGGCCACCGCGATCGACCGAGCGCTGGTCGTTGAGGACGCCGCGATGCCGCGCGGTCCAGCGCTCGAAGAAGCGGCGCTCGGCGGCATCCACATTGTCGGCGACCACGACGTCGAGCTGGCGCCATTTGCGCCGCGACAACGTCCAGCGTTGCAAGGTTGCGGCCTCCAGCCCGATCAGCACCATCAACACCAGGTCGACGAGCAGGATCGCGCCGCGGCCGATACCGAGCTTGGCCAGCGCAAAATCGATCGCGAAGGTGAGGACGAGCCAGCCGATCAGCGCTAGCCAGAGCCTGTTCCAGGCTAGCCAGATCGCACCCGCGACCGCGGCCCAGACATGGAAGCCGTCGCGCACGAAGACGAACTTGTCGGTCGCCGCGAGATCGGCGCCGTTGGCCACGGGGGCATGCACTGTGTAGACCGGCATCGAACGCTCCGCCGAGGATGGACTCTTACTTACCGCATGATCTCCGGGAAAACCGGTGCCACCGTGCCCGGATCATGCTCCCGGGGATCAACCGCCGAGCTGACCCTTTGTCGAGGGCACCTCGCCCTGGGCCCGCGGATCGATCGCAACCGCGGTCCGGAGCGCCCTCGCCAAACCCTTGAAACAGGATTCGGAGATATGATGGCTGTTCTCGCCATATAGGGTCTCGACGTGGAGAGTCACGCCGGCGTTCATCGCGAAGGCGTTGAACCATTCGCGCACCAGCTCGGTGTCGAACTCGCCGATCTTGTCGCGCGGGAACTCGACCTTGAAGACGAGCACCGGACGGCCGGAAATATCGATCACGACGCGCGACAGCGTCTCGTCCATCGGCATGTGGATCGAGGCGTAGCGGGTGATGCCGGCCATGTTGCCGAGCGCCTGCTTGACGGCCTGGCCGAGCGCGATCCCGACGTCTTCGGTGGTGTGGTGGTAATCGACATGGAGATCGCCATCCGCCTTCACCGTGATGTCGATGCGCGAATGCCGGGCGAGGAGATCGAGCATATGGTCGAAGAAGCCGATCCCGGTCGAAACCGTGGATACGCCTGCCCCGTCGAGGTTGACCGTCACCTCGATGTCGGTCTCCTTGGTCTTGCGCTTGATGGTTGCGGTGCGCATGAAGATTAAGCTTTCCCGTGCCGAAAACGCCGGTCTTTTAACAGGCTGATGTCACCTTCGCTACTGCGGGATGACCTCGAAATGACCCAACTTCAGGCCATGGTGACCGGAAATCCTTGCTAAATCGGCCCCGATTGTAACCCCCTGCCCGACCGCCTAAATCTGCCCGGAAGAGAGGTAACCTATGCAAGCATCCCAAAATGAGCTGCCGGTCTGGCATGGCACCACGATCTGCACCGTCCGCAAGGGCGGCAAGGTGGTGATCGGCGGCGACGGGCAGGTCTCGATTGGCCAGACCGTGATCAAGGCCAACGCCAAGAAGGTCCGCCGGATCGGCAAGGGCGACGTGATCGGTGGCTTTGCCGGCGCCACGGCCGACGCCTTCACCCTGTTCGAGCGGCTGGAAAGCAAGCTGGAGCAGTATCCGGGGCAGCTGACCCGGGCGGCCGTCGAGCTCGCCAAGGACTGGCGGACCGACCGCTATCTGCGCCGGCTGGAGGCCATGATGATCGTGGCCGACAAGGACGTCTCCCTGGTGCTGACCGGCACCGGCGACGTGCTCGAGCCCGAATCCGGGGTGATGGCGATCGGTTCCGGCGGCAATTACGCCCTCGCCGCAGCCCGCGCACTGGTCGATACCGACAAGGACGCCGAGACCATCGTCCGCCGCGCGCTGGATATCGCCGCCGATATCTGCGTCTACACCAACCGTAACGTGACGATCGAGACGATCGGCGGCTGAGCATGGCCGGCCGCTACCATTTCCGCCCGATGACGCCAGCCGACCTGCCGCAGATCAAGCAGTGGCTGTCGCTGCCGCATGTCCGGGAATGGTGGGGCGATCCGGCGGAGCAGTACGCGCTGGTCAGCGGCGACCTCGACGAGCCGGCGATGGACCAGTTCATCGCCGCGACCGACGAGGGCGATATCGGCTATATCCAGTGCTACGCACTGACGGCGTGGAATGCCGGTTTCGGCGCACATCCGGCCGGCACCCGCGGCATCGATCTCTTCATCGGCGAGCCCAGCATGATGACAGGCGGTCACGGTTCGGCGCTGATCCGCGCCTTCGTCGAGGAGCTCGTCGCGCAAGGCGTGCCGCGCATCGTCATTGATCCCAATCCGGACAATCCCCGCGCGATCCGTGCCTATGAGAAGGCCGGCTTTCAGAAGGTCCGCATGATCGATACGCCTGATGGCCCGGCGCTGCTGATGGTCCGCGACGCATGACGGTCGCGCCAAAACCCGAGGCCGGCGTTTCAGCGTGGCAATGGCTTGCGATCGCCGCTGCACTGCTCGCATTGCAGGCGGCACTGCTCTATGCGATGGGCCGCTTGCCGATCTGCGCCTGCGGCTATGTCAAGCTCTGGCACGGCACGGTTCAGAGCTCGGAGAACTCGCAGCACATCGCCGACTGGTACACGCTGTCGCACGTTGTGCATGGCCTGCTGTTCTATGGCCTGACGTTCCTACTGCTGCCGCGGCTCGCCTGGCCGGGGCGACTGATCGTCGCGATGCTGATCGAGGGCAGCTGGGAGCTCGTCGAGAACTCCAACTGGATCATCGAGCGCTACCGCGCCGGCACGATCTCGCTCGACTATTACGGCGACACCATCGTCAATTCGGTGTCGGACACGCTCGCAATGGTTCTCGGCTTCCTGTTGGCGCGCAGGCTGCCGATCGCCGCAACCGTCGCGCTCGGCGTCGTGTTCGAAATCGTGATGCTGCTCCACATTCGCGACAATCTGACCCTGAACATCATCATGCTGATCCACCCGTTCGAGGCGATCAGGCAGTGGCAGGCCGGGCCACCCATCCTTTAGGCGGCCGCTTGCCGAGAGCGCGATTTCAACCTAGCTAGAGCCCATGACTGACTTCTCCCCCCGCGAAATCGTTTCTGAACTTGACCGTTTCATCGTCGGCCAGGCCGACGCCAAGCGTGCCGTCTCGATCGCCTTGCGCAACCGCTGGCGGCGGCTGCAGCTGGCCGGTTCCCTGCGCGAGGAGGTTCTGCCCAAGAACATCCTGATGATCGGGCCGACCGGCGTCGGCAAGACCGAGATCGCGCGGCGGCTGGCCAAGCTCGCAGGTGCGCCGTTCCTCAAGGTCGAGGCCACCAAGTTCACCGAGGTCGGCTATGTCGGCCGCGACGTCGAACAGATCGTCCGCGACCTCGTCGAGGTTGCGATCGCGCAGACCCGTGAGCGCAAGCGAAAAGACGTCCAGGCCCGTGCCCAGCTCGCCGCCGAGGAGCGCGTGCTGGATGCGCTGGTCGGCCCGGGATCGAGCCCGGCGACGCGTGAATCGTTCCGCAAGAAGCTGCGCGCCGGCGAGCTCAACGACAAGGAAATCGAGATCGAGACCCAGTCGTCGGGCAGCGGCATGCCGATGTTCGAGATCCCCGGCATGCCCGGCGCCCAGATGGGCGCGATCTCGCTCGGCGACATCTTCGGCAAGATGGGCGGACGCAGCAAGACCCGCCGCCTGACCGTGGAGGGCTCGCACGAAATCCTCGTCAACGAGGAATCCGACAAGCTGCTCGACACCGACCAGCTGGTGCTGGAGGCGATCAACGCGGTCGAGAACAACGGCATCGTGTTCCTCGACGAGATCGACAAGATCTGCGTGCGCGAGAACCGCGCCGGCGGCGATGTTTCGCGCGAGGGCGTGCAGCGCGACCTGCTGCCGCTGATCGAGGGCACCACGGTCTCGACCAAGCACGGCGCGGTCAAGACCGACCACATCCTGTTCATCGCGTCGGGCGCCTTCCATATCGCCAAGCCGTCGGACCTGCTGCCGGAGTTGCAGGGCCGCCTGCCGATCCGCGTCGAATTGCAGGCACTGACCCGCGACGACATGCGCCGGATCCTGACCGAGCCGGAGGCGTCGCTGATCAAGCAATACGTCGCGCTGATGAAGACCGAGGGCGTCACCCTCGACATCACCGACGGTGCGATCGACGCGCTCGCCGATGTCGCGGTCGCCGTGAACTCCACGGTCGAGAATATCGGCGCGCGCCGGCTGCAGACCGTGATGGAGCGGGTGCTCGACGACATCTCCTTCACCGCGCCCGATCGTCACGGCGAGACCATCCAGGTCGACGCCGACTACGTCACCAAGCATGTCGGCGATCTCGCGAAGAACGCCGATCTCAGCCGGTTTATTTTGTAGGCGCCCGCCCCGCAGTCGTCCCGGCGAAAGCCGGGACCCATAACCCCCACAGCCCGCGGTGACGAAGACTCGGGCCCACATTCCTTCTAGAACTACGTTCGGTGGTTATGGGTCCCGGGTCGCGCTTCGCTTGCCCGAGACGACGACAGTGGGCAATCAATGATTCTGCGAACGTGGCAAAACCCCTGGCGCCTGATGCTGGCCGTCAACGCGGCCGTGCTGGCCGGGGTGTTCCTGCACAAGATCGCGCTGCCGCCCTTCGTTCCCTACATCCATCTCCTGGTCGACTATCACTACGGCTTCACCAAGCGCGCGCTGGTCGGCGCGATCGTGTCGCTGTTCACCGACAAGGTGCCGGTGTGGCTGGTGTTCGCGCTGGCCGGCGCGATTTGGCTGCTGACGCTCGGGCTGTTCGTCAGACTGTTTCAGCGAACGTTCGGCTTAGAAGATGCGCATTGGCCGTTGTTCGTCTTCATCGCGGGATCGCCGTTCTTCCTGAAGAATTTCATGCACACGCTCGGCCATTTCGACATCTATGGCTGTGCGTTGACGATCGTGCTGCTGCTGATCCCGGCGCGCTCGGTCATGTACGTGCTGATTGCAGCAACGTTCTCGATCGCGCTGATCCTGGTTCATCACATCTTCGTCCTGATGTATGTGCCGGCGATCGCCGCGATCGTGGTGCTGCGCTTCTATCTGATGCAGGGCGCGACACCGCGAAACATCGCTGTCGGGCTTGCGGCGCTCGCCGCGGTCGGCATCCTGTTCCTGGTCGCGCAGTTCGAAGGCACCGTCGACGTGCCCTATGACGAATTCATCCGTCACCTGCAAAGCCGGATGGCCGATCCCTCCCGCACCGATCTGCTTCAGTTCGGCTACATCTGGTACCAGCCGCTGTCGAAGGAGTTCGCCGACACCTGGGCGCGGATGCCCTCGAACATCCTGGGCGTGCCGGTGTTCGCGCTGCTGATCTGGCTGCACACGCCGCTGTGGCACTATTTCGCGCGATTGATCGAAGCGCTCGCCAGCGAACTGCATCGCCGCATCGTGCTCGCCGCGCTCGTCATGATCAGCGCCGGCTATGGCGTGATGTTCGTGACCGTGTTCGACTATTCGCGCTGGATCTCGAACTGGGCGGTCTGCATGTTCCTGATGCTGCACGCGGTAAAAATGCTGCCGGCGTCGAAGGATGTGCCTGTGATCCCCGCGGACGACCGCAAAACAACGGTCCTCGGCTGGATCGTCACGCTGATCCCACGCGTCGGGATCGTCAGACCCTTTTAGGTTCAGCGCGCCCGCCGGACCCGCACATAGAGCGCGCCCTCGCCGCCATGGCCGATATGCGCCTCCTCGAAGCCGACCACCAGCGAGCGGAATTCCGGCAGGCTAAGCCATTCCGGCACCTGGCGGCGCAGCACGCCGCGCTCGGACTCCAGTCCGCCGACCTTGCCCTTGCCGGTGATCACGAGCACGAAGGTCAGCCCGTCAGAGTGCGCGCGCTGCAGGAAGGCGAACAGCACGCGGTGCGCGCGCATCTGGGTCATGCCGTGCAGATCGAGTCGCGCGTCAATCTCCTGCCGGCCGCGCGACAGCTTTGTACGATCGCGGCGGCCGATCGGCGCCAGCGGCGGCACCTGCGGACGCGGCGCCGGTGCGGCCTTGACCGACGTCACCGGCTTGACCGGGATCGGCTTCGCTGCAGCATGATGGGTGGCCGGATCAGCGGCGACAGCATGGGCCTTCGGCACGGCGGGTCTCTTGCGCAGCGGCTTGACCTGCTTCGCAACGCTCTCCCATAGCGCACGCTCCTCCTCGCTCAGCGCGCGTTTGCGCCGCGACGGAGCGGACAGATCGGGGATCGGCGCGGGTCGTTTCATTGCTCGCGGTGATGGCGATAGCGCCTGTAGCGCCGCTTCTCCGGTTGCTGCGGAATGTCGGGCCGGGCTACCGGCAACGGCACCGGTTCTGCCACAGGTGCGGCCTGCGCGACAGGGGTTGTTGCCGGAGAAGCGGCGGGCGCGGCATCCTTCGCGGCCGGGCTTTTGGCCGCGTCCTTGCTACCGGCCTTGGCAACCGTCGCCGTCGACACATCAGCGGGCTTCGCCGCCGGCTTGTCCTTCTGCGGATCGGTCTGCGGAAACAGTTTTGCGATCTTGGCCGAGGGACGCTCGTCAGGGATCGGCAGCTTGTGGCCGCGCGCGACTGGATCGAGCCCCTTCGGGACCAGCATCACGAACTGCATATTGTGCCGCAGCCGGCCCGAGACCTTTCCGGCGTCGGCGCCGGCGCCGAAATAGAGATCGGCGCGCGCGGGGCCGACGATCGCCGATCCGGTGTCCTGCGCGATCATCAGCCGGTGGAACGGGGTCTTCGACTGCTCCGATTCGATCGGCAGCTCGCCCGCGATGAAGAACGGCGTGCCGTAGACATGCAACGCCTTGTCGACCGCGATCGAGCGGCCGGGCGTCAGCGGCACGCCCTGCGCACCGACCGCTTCGTCCTTGTCGGACAGCGGCACCTCGCGGAAGAACACGTAGGCGCGGTTCTGCCGCCGCACCTCGTTGGCGCCGTCGGGATTCTGCTCCATCCACTCCCGGATCTTCTGCATCGACATCTGCTCCCTCGGGATGATGCCGCGGTCGATCAGGACGCGCCCGACCGGCGTGTAGGGATAGCCATTATGTGCATCGTAGTTGATGCGCAGCGTGGTGCCGTCCTCGAACTTGATCCGCGCCGAGCCCTGGATCTGCGCGAACAACAGATCGGTCTGGCTCTTCAGCCAGCAGATCTCGAGCCCGCGGCCGGCGATCGCGCCGTCCTCGATCTGGGCGCGGTCGTAATACGGCACGAGCTTGCGCCGGCCGATCTTGCGGTACACCGGACCGCTGTTGGGCAGGCCGACCGACGCTTGCGTCTTGCCGCGCACGAACAGGTTGGACGGGCGGCGGTAGACCGGAACGTTGTAGACGTCGGTCTGCGTCTTTGAGCCGTCCAGCACCGGCTCGTAATAGCCGGTGACGAAGCCGGCGTCCTCGCCGAGCCGCGAGATGCGCAGCGGCACGAAATTCTGCTCGAAGAATTCCTTTGCCTTGACGCCGTCGCTGAGCTCGAGCCCCTTGGCGATCCGGCAGGGATCGCGCAGCGAGCTGCCAAGCGCTTTCGACTCCGCCGGCGCGCCCTGTTGGGCCGCGATCGGCTTGCAGCTGGTACGGAACGCCTTGTAGGCGGCGAGATGATCGTCATCGCCCCAACCGGCGACGTTGGCCCAGGTCAGCGGCTCATACTGGCTGCCATTGACCTGCAGCGGCAATTCCAGATTGGGATAGGGGATTGGGTGGGTATGCTCGTGCCGGGGCGGCGGGTGCCGGCTCGACCTGTAGCGTGCGGCAATCGCCGCGGTGGAGCACACAACGGCGAGCGCGCAGCACGCGATCGCGAGGCGCCCGTAGCTGAGATGTCTAGTGAGCGCTTCCAGTGCCAACCAGCTTCCAATTCGGATCGCGGGAAGTCGAGTCGCGGGCGAATGTCCAGATGTCGGTGATGTCGGCGACCTTGTCCGGGCTGCCGTCGACGATGGCTCCCGCCTTGTCGCGGGTGACCGAGATCATCTGCGACACGAAACGGACAGTCAGCTGGGTCGAGCGGTCGCGCGTCTCCGCGCTGACGATCTCGGCCTTGTCGATCGAGACGAACCGCGTCTCGGTCTTCTGCTCGGCCTTCTCGCGATCCTTGATCGCGGCTTCGAAGCTCTCATAGACCTCGGTCGACAGCAGGTCGCGCAGCGCGCGGCGATCGCCATTGGCGAAGGCGAGCACGATCATTTCATAGGCCGAGCGGGCGCCCGAGAGGAAATGCCGCGGATCGAACGAGGAATCCTGGGCGGCGACCGTGTCGAGACCCTGCGCCAGCGGCGTGCCGGGCTCGGCGATGCCCTTCCAGCGTTCGGTCGGCTCGACCGGTTCGGCGGGCGCGGCCGGAGCCGGCTGATCAATCACCGATCCCGGGATCGGCACGACGTTGTTATCCTGGCCGCGCTGCAGGACGTTGGGTGCTGCACGATCATACGGCGGCCGCTCGCTTCCCGTGCGCTGTCCGAGAACGCTGCGCAGGCGCAGGAAGATAAACACGGCCAGCGCCAGGAAGATGATGGTGTAGATATCCACGTCGAGTTCGCTTTCTGGTCTCTGCCGGCAACGGGCCGGGCATCAAAGCGTTCCCGGTCGGGAACGGCAGAGATTACATCACCGATTAAGTCCGCAGCATGTAGGCACGAAACTATGCCCGGCCAATGGCGCTTTTTGGCACGGGCAAGTGTAGCGCGTTTTGACCCCGGGGGGAAACCCGTTCCTGCCCGGAAATCGCGCATCTTCAATAATTTAGGAAGCCGTTAAGAGATTGGGCGGAGGTTCGGCTTGCGCATCCTTCGCCGGCGATTTGGCGGCAAGGCCCGCTGGCACGCACTTCGTCGTCCTTGTGGAGCGAGCCGGGCCTATGATAGCCACTCGCCCGGCATCGGCATTTCCAAACCCTAACGCGTGCCGTCGGACATCCTGTCCATCGAGCGCTGCTCCAGGAGACATTTCATGACCAATGGCAACGGCGCCCCCGTCGAACAGGCCGCTCCCCAGCTCAACGTGCTGGCGCAGTACACCAAGGACCTGTCGTTCGAGAACCCGAACGCGCCAGCCTCGCTCGGCCAGCAGCAACAGCAGCCGGCGATCAACATCCAGATCAACGTCGGCGCCAACAACCTCTCCGAGAACGAGTACGAGGTGATCCTCTCGATCGAGGGCAAGGCCGAGACCGGCGGCAAAGTGATGTTCAGCTTCGACCTCGCCTATGCCGGCGTCTTCCGGATCGTGAATGTGCCGAAGGAGAACCTCCACCCGCTGGTGATGATCGAGTGCCCGCGGCTGCTGTTCCCGTTCGCCCGCGAGATCGTCGCGACTTCGGTGCGCGACGGCGGCTTCCCGCCCTTGCTGCTCGATCCCGTCGACTTCGTCGGTCTCTACCGCCAGAACATGGAACGGCAGGCTGCCGCCCAGGCCGCTTCCGGCGCCAAGCCGAGCTGATCGGCTAGTCTACCCCCGTCATTGCGAGCGCAGCGAAGCAATCCATCCCCGAAGGGGGAGATGGATTGGTTCGTCGCTGCGCTCCTCGCAATGACGAAGAGTTACAGCCCCCAATATAATCAAGGATTTCAAGCCGCCGGGGCTGCAGCAGGCGCTGGCGGCGGCAGGTAATCGTTCCAGATCGGCTTGTCGCCCAGGGTGGCGACAAAGGCCCGGTGGGCTTCCCGGTCCACCTCGCTGACCCGCGCCACCAGCGGGATCTCGCGCTGCCGCCGCGGCGCATCACTGTGGCCGCCCATGCGCGCGTCAGATGCTTCCGACGCCAGGATGAGCTGCGACTGCCGCGCCCCGATCAGGTCGATATAGACCTCGGCCAGCAGCTCGGCGTCGAGCAAGGCGCCGTGCTTGGTGCGGCGGGAATTGTCGATCTGATAGCGCGAGCAGAGATCGTCGAGCCGGTTCGACACGCCGGGATGCTTGCGCCGCGCCAGCAGCAGCGTATCGACCAGGCGGTCCTTCGGGATCGCCTTCCGCTTGATGCGGTCGAGCTCGGCATTGATGAAGCTGATGTCGAACGACGCATTGTGGATCACCAGCGGCGTATCGCCGATGAAGGCCAGGAACTCGTCGACCACTTCGGTGAACAGCGGCTTGGAAGCCAGGAACTCGGTCGACAGCCCGTGCACGTTGAACGCTTCCACCGGCATGTCGCGTTCGGGATTGATGTAGACGTGGTAGGTCTGCCCCGTCGGCATGCGGTTGAAGATCTCGACGCAGCCGATCTCGACCAGACGGTCGCCGCGCAGCGGATCGAGGCCAGTGGTTTCGGTATCGAGAACGATTTCGCGCATGACGTAAGGTAATCCGGAACGCGGGCGAATCAGGCCCGCCGCTGCGGCATCTTAGCAACCTCGGCCAGGATGTCGCGGATGCGCGCCCGCACCGGATCAAGCCCGTGCGAGGTATCCACGATGAAATCAGCGCGCTTGCGCTTCTCGGCGTCCGGCATCTGCTTGGCGATGATGGCATCCAGCTTGGCGGCATCCATGGTGCCGCGCGCCAGCACGCGCTCGCGCTGCAGTTCCGGTGAGGTGGTGACGACGACGACGGCATCGACGCGTTTCTCGCCGCCGGTCTCGAACAGCAGCGGGATGTCGAGGACGACGATGGGTGCGCCCGCGGCCTCTGCGTCGGCGAAGAATTTCTGACGCGATGCGCCGAGCATCGGATGCACGATCTGCTCGAGCTGCTTGATCGCCACGGGGTCTTGCACCACGCGTGCCGAAAGTTTTGCACGGTCGACCTTGCCGCCGGCGGTGGTGCCGGGAAAGGCGGCCTCGATCGCCGGCGCGGCTTCGCCTTCATAGAGCTGATGCACGGCCGCATCGGCGTCGTAGACCGGCACGCCCGCCTCTATAAACAGTTTGGCCGTGGTGGATTTCCCCATCCCGATCGAGCCGGTCAGTCCCAAAATCAACATCGGTTCAGCATCTCTCCGTCGCCGCGCCTCGGCATCTTCACACCGCGAGCAGTTTTTCGTGGCGCAGGAAGGCGAGCAGCGACAATAGCGGCAGGCCGAGGATGGTGAAATGGTCGCCTTCGATCCGTTCGAACAGATGCACGCCGAGACCTTCGAGCTGATAGGCGCCGACGCTGGTCGTCACCGCCTCCCCGGCCTGGTCGAGATAGGCCGCGATCTCGCCGGCACCGAGCGGCCGCATCGTCATCCGGGCGACGCTGACATCGTCGAACAGGACTTTGCCATCGCGCGCCACCGAAACCGCCGAGTGCAGCGCGTGGGTCTGTCCGGCGAGCACACCGAGCTGCTCGGCTGCCTGCACGCGGCCGGCAGGCTTGCTGAACATCCGCTCGCCCAGTGCCAGCGTCTGATCGGCGCCGACGACATATTGTCCGGGTTTCTGCCGCGAGACGAATAGCGCCTTCTCGCGCGCCAGCAGCGATGCGATCTCGCCCGGCGCCGAAAGGCCGGAATTCTTCTGCACCGCGCGTTCGTCGATATCGGCCGGCAACGCCTCGAAATCGAGACCAGCGTTTTCAAGCAGCATCCTTCGCGCGCGGCTTTGCGACGCAAGGATCAGCTTTTGGGAGCCGCGCCAGATGCTCATGATTTGGCGATCATTCCGACGGCCGCGCGCGCTGGCGGTCGTTGTACAGCTTCATGATCGCAGCCGCTGTCTCCTCGATCGAACGCCGCGTCACGTCGAGCAATGCCCAGTTGAACTTCGCGCTCAGACGACGCGCGAATGCGACTTCGTCGGCCACCGCCTGCTTGTCGATGTAGGTGTCGTTGTCACGGTCGCCCATCGTGAGCAAGCGGTTCTGCCGGACCTGGATCAGGCGCTCCGGCGTCGCATGCAGGCTAACCACCAACGGCTTCTTCAGAGTCTCGAGCTGGTGCGGCAGCGGAATGCCCGGCACCAGAGGCACGTTTGCAGTTCTTATGCCGCGGTTGGCGAGATAAATCGAGGTCGGGGTCTTCGAGGTGCGGGACACACCGACCAGCACGACGTCGGCCTCCTCGAGGCCTTCGACATGCTGACCGTCGTCATGGATCATCGTGTAGTTCAGCGCGTCGATGCGGCTGAAATATTCCGCGTTCAGCACGTGCTGCGCGCCGACACGGCCGGTCGTCGCGGCACCCAGATACGCCTCGAACAATTGCATTACCGGCCCGATGATCGACAGGCTCGGAACGTTGATTTCCTTGCACTTGCCTTCGAGCCGGCCGACCAGATCCTTCTCCAGCAGCGTGAACAGCACGATGCCGGGCGATTCCTCAATCTCGTCGAGCACGCGATCGAGCTGCTTCTGGCTGCGCACCAGCGGATAGACATGCTCGACCGCGGTCACGTTGGCGTATTGCGCGGCGACCGCGCGGGCCACGGTGATCAGCGTCTCGCCGGTCGAGTCCGACACCAGATGCAGGTGGAAATAATTGGAAGTCGTCGGCACCAGAGCCCCTGTCTATCCTGTGAATCCCTGTGGAGGTCGAGGAGAAGAATCCGGGTCCGCCGCCCCGCCCGTGAATATCTCATCCCTTTCTTCACAGCACCCCGCAAAAGGATAAGTCGGCGTCATGGCGGCGATGATAGTGAACCGGTGTGGATTTGTCTCTTCATAAGCTGGCCATGGAGCTGCGCAACCATTTGAGCAGAGCGGCAGATTCCGGATATCGGCTGCCGCGGGGCGGGATGTTGAGGGATGTGAACAAGCCCGCAAGAACGGCTGGATCGCATTGCATGAGTCAAATTCACTGCCATTAAGACTCAAACCTTACATTCTAAAATTAATTAGGTTTAGGAGAGCCGTGTGTGCGGATATGTATCCGTCCCTCGCTTGTGAAGCTTTGCTCGCAAGGCTGAGCCCACCTGAGTTGTTTCCTGCCGAGCTGTTCCCCGAAAGGCATCGCCGCGATGTTGTATGACTGGATCAAGGCCCTGCACGTCGTTGCGGTGATTTCCTGGATGGCGGGCATGCTCTATCTGCCGCGACTTTTCGTCTATCATTGCGAGGCCGAGCCCGGCTCGAAGCAGTCGGAGACCTTCAAGGTCATGGAACGCCGGCTTTTGAAGGCGATCATCAATCCCGCGATGATCGTGACCTGGCTCGCCGGGCTTTACCTGGCCTGGGCCGGACACTGGTACCTTTCCGGCTGGTTTCACGTCAAATTTACGCTGGTGCTCGTCATGTCGGGTATCCACGGCTTTTTGTCCCGCTGCGTGAAGGATTTCGCCGCCGACCGGAATCAGCGAACCCAGAAATTCTACCGCATTATCAACGAGGTGCCGACGCTGCTGATGATCCTGATCGTCATCATGGTGGTCGTGAAGCCGTTCTAGACATTGCGATGCCCAGGACGCATGCTTCAGTCCTTCTTGCGAAGGACGGATCGATTTTCTATATAGGTTTTATCCCACCCCACGCAGGCGGATGTGGTCGCGTTCCGGTTCTTTTCGGGCCGGCGCCGCATCAGGTTTGAAAGCCCAAACGGCACTTTCCTGGCTGAGACCTGCGGACCTTCCTTTGGCGTCCGCTTTTTCCAGAGCCACCTCGCACCCCTTCCCTACTTACTTCCTCACAGGACGACCCCGATGCGGGAAATCAAACTCCAGGACCTCAAATCGAAAACGCCGGCCGAGCTCGTCTCGTTTGCGGAAGAGAATGGGGTCGAGAATGCCAGCACCATGCGGAAGCAGGAGCTGATGTTCGCAATTCTCAAGCAGCTCGCGATCGCCGAGACCGACATTATCGGTGAAGGCGTTGTCGAGGTGCTGTCCGACGGCTTCGGCTTCCTTCGTTCGCCCGACGCGAACTATTTGCCCGGCCCCGACGACATCTATGTTTCGCCGTCGCAGATCCGCCGTTTCGGCCTGCGCACCGGCGATACGATCGAAGGCCATATTCGCAGCCCGAAGGAAGGCGAACGCTATTTCGCGCTGCTGAAGGTCAACACGCTCAATTTCGAAGACCCGGAAAAGTCGAAGCACAAGGTCAATTTCGACAACCTCACGCCGCTGTTTCCCAATCAGCGTTTCCGCATGGAGCTCGAGGATTCCACCAAGAAGGACCTTTCCGCGCGCGTCATCGACATCGTCGCGCCGATCGGCAAGGGCCAGCGCGCGTTGATCGTGGCGCCGCCGCGCACCGGCAAGACGGTGCTGATGCAGAACATCGCGCACTCGATCACCGCCAATCATCCGGACTGCTATCTGATCGTGCTGCTGATCGACGAGCGTCCGGAAGAAGTCACGGACATGCAGCGTTCGGTGAAGGGCGAGGTGGTGTCGTCGACCTTCGACGAGCCCGCCGTGCGCCACGTCCAGGTCGCCGAAATGGTGATCGAGAAGGCCAAGCGCCTCGTCGAGCACGGCCGCGACGTCGTGATCCTGCTCGATTCGATCACCCGCCTCGGCCGCGCCTACAACACCGTTGTGCCGTCATCCGGCAAGGTGCTGACCGGCGGTGTCGACGCCAATGCGTTGCAGCGCCCGAAGCGCTTCTTCGGCGCCGCGCGCAACATCGAGGAGGGCGGTTCGCTGACCATCATCGCGACCGCGCTGGTCGACACCGGCAGCCGCATGGACGAAGTCATTTTCGAAGAGTTCAAGGGCACCGGTAACTCCGAACTGATCCTCGACCGCAAGGTCTCTGACAAGCGGACCTTCCCGGCGATCGACATCGCCCGCTCCGGCACCCGCAAGGAGGAGCTGATTACCGATCCGCAGGTGCTGAAGAAGATGTACGTCCTGCGCCGCATCCTCAATCCGATGGGCACCATGGACGCGATCGACTTCCTGCTCGACAAGCTCCGGAACACGAAGAGCAATTCGGAATTCTTCGATTCCATGAACACTTGAGGCCGAAGAGAATAGTGCGGCCGAAGAGAATAGGGCGCTCCGCAAAACGGGGCGCCTTTTTCATGCTGCGGGTTTGCTGCGGCGGAGTGCAGCATAAATCGAACTTCGACGGTACGCCGAATATTCATATAACATACTGATATTGTTTATGTTTATTATACATGCTTCTGGGCAGACCGGCTGAACCGCAGCAAAATTGCTGCATGGCTGCCGCAATGAATCTCGATCATATTGCGTCGCAGCATTCTGCAACACCGCATGCGAAATGAGAGCGGCATTGCCTTTGCCGACTAGCTTGGGAAGAAATAAGCGATGCATCCGCGCGACCAGACGATCTTCGCTTTATCCTCCGGACGGCCGCCAAGTGCGATCGCCATCGTCAGGCTGTCTGGCCCAATGGCCGCGTCGGTCATTGAAGGACTGGTGGGCAAGACGCCTGCGCCGCGAATGGCAACCCGCGCGCTACTCCACAATTCGAACCATCTGCCGATCGACGACGCGGTGGTGTTGTGGTTCCCCGGCCCGGCGAGTGCGACCGGCGAGGATGTCGCCGAATTCCATGTCCATGGTGGACGCGCGGTGCTGTCGGCGTTGTTCGATGCCGTCGGATCATTCGACAATGTGCGACCGGCCGAACCCGGCGAGTTCACCCGGCGGGCGTTCGAGAACGGCAAGCTCGACCTGACCGAGGCCGAAGGCCTCGACGACCTGATCCACGCCGACACCGATCGCCAGCGGCGCCAGGCGCTGCGGCAGTTGAAAGGGCTGCTCGGCGATCGCGCCCGCGACTGGCGCGAGCGGATCATCGCGGCGTCGGCGCTGATCGAGGCCGGCATTGATTTCTCGGACGAAGGCGATGTCCCGGCGGAGCTGGTCGCGCCGGCGCTTGAGCGGATCCGCGCGCTGCACGACGAGATCAAGGAAGTGCTTGCGGGGCAGGGCCAAAGTGAACGGCTGCGCGACGGCCTGGTGGTTGCGATCGCGGGCCCACCGAATGTCGGCAAATCGACCCTGATCAACCAGCTGGCGAAGCGCGAGGTCGCGATCGTTTCGCCGCAGGCCGGCACGACCCGCGACGTGATCGAGGTGCAGCTCGACCTCGACGGCTATCCCGTCACAGTCATCGACACCGCCGGGATTCGCGAGACCGACGACCCGGTGGAGCAGGAGGGGGTTCGCCGCGCCCGGGCCCGTGCCGCGGAAGCTGACCTTGTGCTTTGGCTGGCTGACAGCGGGGTCGCGAAGGCTGGGCACGGCGGTACGGCGCCGACCTGGCTGGTGCGAAACAAGATCGACCTGGTCAGGGCTCAGTCGGGCGAGGGCGGTAGCACCCCCGAGTTTAGGATCTCGGCAGCCCGCGGCGACGGCCTGTCTGAGCTCATCGCCGCACTGGTCGGTTTCGCCCACGACTATTTCGGAACCAGCGAAGGCGGCTTGATCAGCCGGGCCCGACAGCGCGGGTTGCTCCAGGAGACTGTTGACGCTCTCCAGCGCAGCATTGATGTGGTCGGGCAGGGTGAGGAGCTTGCGGCGGAGGAACTTCGCAGGGCGGCCACTGCACTCGGCCGTCTGCTCGGTCGGGTCGACGTCGAGGACATCCTGGACGTCATTTTCCGCGAGTTCTGCGTCGGGAAGTAGCCGCGCTGGGAACTGTTTCACGTGAAACATGGTTTCGGACTGGTTAATGAACCCCCTCTCGTTTCACGTGAAACATCTGACTTGGCGTGACCGTCTGTTTCACGTGAAACAGCTCCAATGTTGTTGCGGGCGGGCAGGATCGATCCATATTTCGGTCAGATGGACCGGCCCCGGCCGGCGATCTCAACTTCGTTCTTCCGGCTTTCATCACTCCACGATAGAAGTCCGGCCATGACTTCCAGGGCAGACTCATTCGACGTTATCGTCATCGGCGGCGGCCATGCCGGCTGCGAGGCCGCGAGCGCGGCTGCGCGGATGGGCGCGAAGACGGCCCTGGTGACGCATCGTTTCGCGACCATCGGCGCGATGTCCTGCAATCCTGCCATCGGCGGGCTCGGCAAGGGTCATCTGGTCCGCGAAGTCGACGCACTCGATGGTCTGATGGGTAAGGTCGCCGATGCCGGCGGCATCCAGTTTCGCATGCTCAATCGCCGCAAGGGTCCGGCGGTCCGCGGTCCGCGGGCCCAGGCCGACCGCAAGCTTTATGCGGCCGCGATGCAGGCCGCGATCACCGAGACCGCGAACCTCAGCGTCATCGAAGGCGAGGCGGATGAGTTGGTCGTCGTTGATGGGCGCGTCACCGGCATTCGCCTGGGCGATGGCCGTCAATTGTCCGCCGGTGCGGTCGTCATCACGACCGGAACCTTCCTGCGCGGCCTGATCCATCTCGGTGAGAAGAACTGGCCGGCCGGCCGTGTCGGCGAGGCGCCTGCCATGGGTCTATCCGCTTCGTTCGAACGGGCGGGTTTTGTGCTCGGCCGGCTCAAGACTGGGACGCCGCCGCGGCTCGACGGCACTACGATAGACTGGTCGGCGGTCGAAATGCAGCCCGGAGACGATCCGCCGGAGACGTTTTCGGTCATGACGGACCGGATCACGACCCCACAGATCCAGTGCGGCATCACCCGGACCACGCCGGCGACCCATGACGTGATCCGGGCCAATGTGCACCGTTCACCGATGTATTCCGGCCAGATCAAGAGCTCCGGACCGCGCTATTGCCCCTCGATTGAGGACAAGATCGTTCGCTTTGGCGATCGCGACGGCCATCAGATCTTCCTGGAGCCGGAAGGGCTCGACGACGACACGGTCTATCCCAACGGCATCTCGACGTCGCTGCCGGAGGAGGTTCAGCTCGCGATCCTGGCCAGCATTCCCGGCCTCGAGCGGGTGAAGATGGTCCGGCCGGGTTACGCAATCGAATACGATCATGTCGATCCGCGGGAGCTCGATCCGACCCTTCAGACCAAGCGCCTGCGTGGGCTTTTCCTGGCCGGCCAGATCAACGGCACCACGGGATACGAGGAGGCGGCGGGGCAGGGCATCGTTGCCGGCCTCAACGCCGCACTGGCCGCCAGTGGGACCGATCCGATCGTGTTCGACCGCGCTGACGGCTATCTCGGCGTGATGATCGACGACCTCGTGACCCGGGGGATCACCGAGCCGTATCGCATGTTCACCTCGCGCGCCGAGTACCGGCTGACGCTGCGGGCCGATAATGCCGACCAGCGGCTGACCGACAAGGGCATCGCCCTCGGATGTGTCGGTGCCGCCCGCGCCGAACGCCACCGAACCAAGATGTCGGCGCTGGACGCAGCGAAATCCCTGGCGAAGTCGCTTGCGATCACGCCGAATGAAGCCGCCAAGCATGGTCTCGCCCTCAATCGCGACGGCAATCGCCGCTCCGCCTTTGAGTTGCTGGCCTATCCGGAGATCGAATGGCCGGCAGTCCAGGCCATCTGGCCGGAGTTGTCGGCCATTGACCCTGCGATCGCGGTGCACCTCGAGATCGATGCCAAATACGATGTCTATCTGAAGCGCCAGACCGCCGACGTTGATGCCTTCCGGCGCGACGAAGGCTTGGTCCTGACCGATGTCGATTATGCTGATGTGCCCGGTCTCTCGAACGAAGCGCGCGCCAAGCTGCAGAAGGCGCAGCCGCGGACGGTCGGGCAGGCGGGCCGGATCGACGGCATGACACCGGCGGCCCTGGGTATCCTGGCGGCCTACCTGCGACGCGAGGCGCGACGGAAATCGGCCAAGGCCAGCGCCTGACGTTTCACGTGAAACAATGCGGCCTTACGCCGTCATTGCGAGGAGCGAAGCGACGAAGCAATCCATGTCGCCGCAAGCTGTGAGGTGGATTGCTTCGCTCCGCTCGCAATGACGGACACCAACCTGGCATTCAAGAGAATGGCTTCAGCCTCCTGTTCTGCAGACCTCGAAATCTCCGCAGCCGACAAAGCAGCGGCGCTCGCCCTCACTCCTGTTTCACGTGAAACGGAAGCCCGGCTCGATCGCTACGTCGCTCTCCTGCTGGAGTGGCAGGCCAAGACCAATCTCGTCGCGCCGTCCACGCTGCCGAATCTCTGGACACGCCATATCTCCGATTCGCTGCAGCTGCTGAGTCTCGCGCCGACGGCGAAGTCCTGGGTCGATCTCGGCAGCGGCGGCGGCTTTCCTGGCATCGTGCTCGCCTGTGCATTGGCCGAGACGCCGGGCACCCAGATCCATCTGGTGGAGCGAATCGCCAAGAAGGCCGCATTCTTGCGGGAGGCGATTCGGGTGACAGCGTCGCCGGGGACGGTGCATCTGGCTGATATCGGGGATACTGTGGATAGAATCGCGGGGCCGATCGATTGCGTCACCGCGCGGGCGCTGGCTCCGTTACATCAACTGATCGGCTTTGCGGAGCCGTGGGTCAAAAAGGGCGCCAAGGCGCTGTTTTTGAAGGGTCAAGATGTAGAGGCCGAATTGACCGAGGCCACTAAATATTGGATTATTGAGCCAAAGCTACACGCCAGCCGGACCGGCGGACAGGGCTGGATCGTCGAACTCGGGTCAATCGAGCGGCGCTAGGGGACTCCGCAAGAGCAAATGGTATTTTGGTATGACTGTGATGGACGAGGTTTATCAAGGGGATAAGGCGCTCCAAGCGCCGGGCCATCCACGCATCCTGTCGCTCGCCAACCAGAAGGGCGGGGTCGGCAAGACCACCACAGCGATCAACCTTGGTACCGCACTCGCTGCGATTGGCGAGCGTGTGCTGATCGTCGATCTCGATCCGCAGGGCAACGCCTCGACCGGGCTCGGCATCGATCGCCGCAACCGCAGCTGCTCGACCTACGACGTGCTGATCGGCGAAGCGCCGCTGCGCGATGCGGTGGTCGCGACCGCGGTACCGCGGCTGCACATCGCGGCCTCCACCATGGACCTCTCCGGCCTCGAGCTCGAGCTCGGCACCACGCCGGGCCGCGCCTTCCGGCTGCGTGATGCGATCGCAGGATTGAACAACAACGTCTCGCCGGACTCCGATTACACCTATGTGCTGATCGACTGCCCGCCCTCGCTCAATCTGCTCACCGTCAACGCGATGGCCGCGTCGGACGCGATCCTGGTGCCGCTGCAATGCGAGTTCTTCGCGCTCGAAGGTCTGTCGCAATTGCTGCAGACGGTGGAGCAGGTGCGCTCGACGCTCAATCCGACGCTGTCGATCCACGGCATCGTGCTGACCATGTTCGACTCGCGCAACAACCTCTCCAACCAGGTGGTTGCCGATGTGCGCCAGTTCATGGGCGACAAGGTGTACGACACCATGATCCCGCGCAACGTGCGCATCTCGGAAGCGCCGTCCTACGGCAAGCCGGTGCTGGTCTACGATCTCAAATGCGCCGGCAGCGATGCGTATCTCAAGCTCGCCACCGAGGTGATCCAGCGCGAGCGCGAGCTGCGCGCGCACTGACGATGCACGGGATGGGCGCGGTGAAGCGAACCCCATCACGGCATGCAACGAGAGCGATGGGTTTCGCCGCGCGCGGTCCATCCTGCGATTCTGAAATTCAAGTCTGGAGTACTGCGCGTGAATCCAAGGGAGCTCGCAACAATGGCCGATGAAGCGCGTTCGCGACTGGGGCGCGGGCTGGCAAGCCTGATCGGAGACGTCGGCGGCGAGGCAGCCGCGCATGTCGAGCGGCCGCGCAACCAGCGCAAGGTGCCGATCGAATTCCTCAAGGCCAACCCGCGCAACCCGCGGCGGACCTTCGCCGATGCCGAGCTCGGCGAGCTTGCCGATTCGATCAAGGCACGCGGCGTGATCCAGCCGATCGTGGTGCGCGCGATCAAGGGCGCGCAGGACCGTTTCGAGATCATCGCCGGCGAACGGCGCTGGCGCGCCTCGCAGCTCGCCGGTCTGCACGAGGTGCCGATCGTGCCGGTCGAGGTCTCCGATTCCGACGCGCTCGAGATCATGATCATCGAGAACGTCCAGCGCGAAGACCTCAACGCGATGGAAGAGGCGCTGGGCTATCACGCACTCGCCGACGAGTTCAAACGCAGCCAGGAAGACATCGCCAAGATCGTCGGCAAGAGCCGCAGCCATGTCGCCAACATGATGCGGCTGACCAAGCTGCCGGCCGAAGTGCAGGCGCTGATCTCGAAGGGCGATCTGTCCGCCGGCCATGCCCGCGCGCTGATCGGCGTGCCGGATCCGATCGCGGCCGCCAAGCGCATCGTTGCCGAGGGGCTCAACGTCCGCCAGGCCGAGGCGCTGGCGCACGAGGAGGGCGTGCCGGAGCGCAAGCCGCAGAAGGCGCGCGCCGGCAGTGCCGCCAAGGTCGACAAGGATGCCGATACGCTGGCGCTCGAGAAGCGCGTCAGCGATGCGCTCGGCCTTGCGGTCACCGTCAGCCATCGCGATCCCGGCGGCACCGTCCAGATCAACTACCGCAACCTCGAGCAGCTCGACGAGGTGGTGCGGCGGCTTGAGGGCGGCTAGATCTTCCGAGATCTCTCCGCGTCATTGCGAGCGTAAGCAAAGCAATCCATTTCTCTGCATCTGCGGAGCGATGGATTGCTTCGTCGCTTCAACGCAAAATTGCTTTCGCAATTTTGTCGCGAGCTCCTCGCGATGACGTCTCTCCAATAAAGCGTCTCATCCCCGCCGCTTCGCGTTCGCCGCGATCGAGAGCAGGGCGCGCTGCGCGATCACGGCGGCGAGCGCGGCCTGCTTGCGCATGTCGAGCGCCGCGGTCGCGAGCTGGTCGATGATGTTCACCAGACGCTGCGGCGTGAAATTGCGCAGCGCGATCTCGACCGCGGGTTTGCGCGAGAAATGCAGCCGCGGAAATCCGCCTTCGAGCACGGCTGACGCCGGCGTGCCGTCCGCGATCGCCAGCGCCGATTTATGCAGCCACGCGGCCTGGCGCTGCGCGGCCGAGATGATCACGCCGGGATAGGTGCCGGCGACCATTGCTTTCGTGAACTCGCTCTCGACCAGCGCGGCGTTGCCGGCGAAGGCGCCGTCGACGATCGGATCGAGCTTCAGCTCGGAGGCGTCCGAGACCACGGTCATCACGTCGTCGAGCGTGATCTCGCCCTTGCCATGCGCGAACAGCGCGAGCTTGCGCAGCTCGTTGCGCGAGGCCATGCGGTCGCCGCCGAGCAGCGACATCAGCACCGCGCGCGCGTCCTGCGCGAGCCGCAGATTGGAGATCCGCAGCTCGTCCTCGATCAGCTTGGTCAGGTCGCGCTCGGTGTCGGGATAGCAGCCGATCGCGACCGCATTCTTGGCGCGCTCGCAGATCTTGCGCAGCGGCGATTCCGGCCTGAGCTCGCCGGCCTCGATCACGATCCGGCAATCCCTGAGCGCCGGCGTCTCGGTCAGCGTCTCGACGCCGCTCGAAAAATTGCGCGAGCCGGCGCGGACGCGGATGGCGCGGCGGCCGCCGAACAGCGGCACCGTCATCGCTTCATCGACCAGCCGCGACGGCTCGGCGGCGAGCTCGTCGCCATCGAGCCGCACCAGCGAGAACGGATCGTTGGGATCGTCGACCGCGGAGGCCATCAGCGCGTCGGCGCGCTCGCGCACGAGGCCGAGGTCCGGGCCGTAAAGCAGGATGATCGGGCGGCCGGCGTCAGGCCGGGCGAGGAAGTTGTCTATCTCTTTTCCGCGAAGTGCGACCAATGCGGCGATCAGGTCCCGCTGGAGAAGAACGAGGCGAGCCGGGTCTGGATATTGTCGGCGATCTCCTGCGCGGCGCGGTCCTCGGCATCGCGCAGGGCGCGCTGGCGGGAGAAGCGCTGGTAGGAGCCCGGCATGTCATAGGACACGCGCGAGAACGTGGTGCCGGTCATGACCGACTTGTTCGAGGCGATCTCGACAAGGTTGAACTGGGCGTCGATGCCGTAATTCTCGCTGGTCGGTAGCGCGGTGGTCGGATCGATCATCAGCGACGAGCGGCTCGTATAGAAGCGCAGCACCAGCCGGTGCGTCGGCGGTGCGCCGGTGGCGGTGCCGTAGAGCTTGAAGGCCAGCGCGTTGCGGACCTCGACGCCGACCCGGGCCTCGCGCGAGGCGTTGGGCTTGTCGACCGGCGGAACCTCGACGCCCATCAGCTTGTCGCGCAAGGCGGACGACTGACCGTCGAGGGTGCGCTCGGCATACATCGGCTGGAAACATCCGGCCGTCAGCGCGGCCAAGGCAGCCACGGCCACAAACCGGGCGGCGATCCTGATCCTAGCCGACAACATTGACGATCCTCATGGGCACCACGATCACCTTGCGGACGGGTTTGCCATCCAAGGCGGCTTTTACCGCATCGAGCGCCAAAACGGCAGCCTCTATCTCCGCATTTTGGGCGGTGCGTGGCACGGTAACATCACCTCGTTTTTTACCGTTGACCTGGACCACCAGGGTCACGCTGTCTTCAACCAGCAAATCGCGCTCGATTTGCGGCCAATCAGCCTCGGAAACCAGCCCTCGCTGGCCCAGAACCACCCAGCACTCTTCGGCCAGATGCGGCATCATCGGCGAGAACAGCTGGACCAGGATGGTCGCGGCCTCCTTGACGGCCCAGGCGACATCCGGCGCCGGCTTGTCACCCTTGGCCAGCACCTCGGCCAGCGCATTGGCGAATTCGCGGATATGGGCGAGGCAGACGTTGAAATGCAGCCGCTCGATCCCGGACGACACCTTGTCGAGCGCGCCATGGGCCGCCTTGCGCAGCGCCTGCGCCTCGGGTCCGAACGTTGCCGGCCGGGCCGCCGGCGCCGCCTTGCCGATTTCGGCCGATTCGTTCACCAGCCGCCACAGCCGCTGCACGAAGCGTGCGGCACCCTGCACCCGCTCGTCGCTCCAGATCACGTCGCGGTCCGGCGGTGAGTCCGACAGCATGAACCAGCGCGCCACGTCGGCACCATAGCTCGCGATGATGTCGTCGGGGTCGACGGTGTTCTTCTTCGACTTCGACATCTTTTCGATCGGGCCGATCTCGACGTCCTCGCCGGTCGCCAGCAGCACCGCGCGGCGGCCGTTGCCTCCGACCTCGATCTTCACCTCGGCCGGCGTGACCCAGCTACCGTCGGCCTTCTGGTAGGTCTCGTGCACCACCATGCCCTGGGTGAACATGCCGGCGAACGGCTCGCTCATGTCGATGTGGCCGGTCGCCTTCATCGCGCGGGTGAAGAAGCGGCTGTACAGCAGATGCAGGATCGCGTGCTCGACGCCGCCGATATATTGATCGACCGGCATCATCCGGTTGGCGACCGCGGGCGTGGTCGGCGCGGTCTCGTTCCACGGATCGGTGAAGCGCGCGAAGTACCAGGACGAGTCCACGAAGGTGTCCATCGTGTCGGTCTCGCGCACGGCCTTGCCGCCGCACTTCGGACAGCTGACGTGCTTCCAGGTCGGATGGTGGTCGAGCGCGTTGCCGGGCTTGTCGAAAGAGACGTCCTCCGGCAGCGTCACCGGCAACTGGTCGTCCGGCACCGGCACCACGTCGCACTTCGGACAATGGATCACCGGGATCGGGCAGCCCCAATAGCGCTGGCGCGAGATGCCCCAGTCGCGCAGCCGGAAGTTCACCTGACGCTCGCCGACCGGCGCATTGCCGCGCAGCTCGCTTTCCAGGCGCTTGGCGACCTCTTCCTTCGCCGCGTCGATCGTCATGCCGTCGAGGAAGCGCGAGTTGATCATGCGGCCGTCGCCGTCATAGGCGACGTCGGTGATCACGAAGGTCTTCGGGTCCTGGCCCTCGGGGCAGACCACCGGCACGTTGCCGAGATTGTACTTGTTGACGAAGTCGAGGTCGCGCTGGTCGTGCGCCGGGCAACCGAAGATGGCGCCGGTGCCGTATTCCATCAGCACGAAGTTCGCGACATAGACCGGCAGCTTCCAGCTCGGATCGAACGGATGCACGGCCTTGATGCCGGTGTCGAAGCCCTGCTTCTCGGCGGTGTCGATGATCGACTGCGCGGTGCCGATCTTCTTGATGTCGGCGATGAACTCCGCGAGCTTGGGGTTCTTCGCGGCAGCCGCCTGCGCCAGCGGATGATCCGCCGAGATCGCCATGAACTTGGCGCCGAACAGCGTGTCCGGCCGCGTGGTGAAGATCTTCAGCTCGGTCTCGCCGGCCGGCGTGGTCGCCGCATCCAGCGCGAAGCGGATCAACAGGCCTTCCGAGCGGCCGATCCAGTTGCGCTGCATCAGCCGCACCTTGTCGGGCCAGCGGTCCAGGCCATCCAGCGCTTCCAGCAGCTCCTGCGAGTACTTCGTGATCTTGAAGACCCACTGGCTCATCTCGCGCTGTTCGACGACGGCGCCCGAGCGCCAGCCGCGGCCGTCGATCACCTGCTCGTTGGCAAGCACGGTCATGTCGACCGGGTCCCAGTTCAGCTTGCGCTTCTCGCGCTCGGCGAGGCCGGCGCCCAGCATGTCCAGGAACATCTTCTGCTGATGCTTGTAGTAGCTCGGGTCGCAGGTCGCGAACTCCCGGCTCCAGTCCAGCGACAGCCCGATCGACCGCAGCTGCTTCTTCATCGCGGCGATGTTGTCGTAGGTCCAGGCCTTCGGCGCCACCTTGCGCTCGATCGCGGCGTTTTCCGCCGGCAGGCCGAACGCATCCCAGCCCATCGGGTGCAGCACGTTGAAACCCCTGGCGCGCATGAAGCGGGCCAGCACGTCGCCGAGCGTGTAATTGCGGACATGGCCGATATGGATGCGCCCCGACGGATAGGGGAACATCTCGAGCACGTAATATTTCGGCCGCGGATCGTCGTTCTTGGAGGCGAAGATCGCCTTCTGGTCCCAGGTGGCTTGCCAGCGGGGTTCGGATTCACGGGCGTTGTAGCGTTCGGCGGTCATGAAATCGCAGGGTTTTCGGTGATTTTCGGGTCCCATCCGGGGACGGCGGACTAGGCCACAAAAACGCCCATGGGGTCAACGGCTTGGGGTCTGCCAAATGGTCATTGTGAAGGGCCGCCGACCTCCCCCGTCGTCCTGGCGAAAGCCAGGACCCATAACCACAGGCGTTTGTTGGGAAAGGGGTCGCGGCCCCAGCTTCGCGCAATCATGAGCAGCGGGGGGTAATGGGTCCTGGCCTTCGCCAGGACAACACCAAATGTACGGCTTCGCCGGTGGTCATCGTTCCGCATTCTCGCGACGCGATCCGCCTCTCCTCGATCAGAGGACGCAGGGAAAGTCGGGCGCCGATCGCACCCATGGGTTCTGGGGGGCCGAGGGGCCTCAATGTCTGCGCAAAGCGTCGGTCGTGTTTGATGTCAAAGGCACGACGGATGATCGCGTCGATCTCGGGGGCGCAAGATCCTGGATGAAATCTCTGAGTGCCTCGGTGTCGAACGGCTTGCGGAGTATCTTCAGGCTTGGCGGTGCCGCATTTGCAGCGTCGCTGTAACCGGTTGTCAGGGCGATCGGCAAACCCGGGTAGCGTGACCGCACTTCTCTCGCGAGCCCGACGCCATCGATGGTTCCCGGCATGACGATATCGCTGAAGACGAGATCGATCCTTGTGCCGGCATCGAGCAGTTTCAACGCCGCTTCGGCCGAATCCCGGTAGATCGTTTCATAGCCCAGATGCTCGAACAGCGAGGATGTCACATCCGCTACTTCGGGGCTGTCGTCGACAACAAGAACCGTCTGCCGCTGCGGCTGCCTCGGTCTTGCTCTGGCAGCGGCGAGGTCTTTGCTGGCGGTTTGCTCGTCTGCACAGGACGGCAAATAGATTGTAATTGTTGTTCCCTGACCAACCCTGCTGTCTGCCGTGACCGTTCCACCGGCCTGGTGGGCGAAACCATAGACCTGGGACAAGCCGAGCCCGGTCCCCTTGCCGACCTCCTTGGTCGTGAAGAACGGATCGAACATCTTGGACAGAAGATGCGGCGGAATGCCGGTACCCGTGTCGCCAAGCGCGATCGCAAAGAAAGCCTTTGCACGGTCGCCGCCGGCTTCCTGGTTCGCGGTCACCGCATGGACGGACAAGGTGAACGTGCCGCCGCTCGGCATTGCATCGCGCGCATTGACGGCGATATTGACGATCGCAAGCTCCAGCTCGGCGAGATCCACCTTGACCGACGCGGCGCCCTCACCGACGTTCTCGTTGTAGACGATGTTTCCGCGAAGCGAGCTCTCGATCATCGTCCGCATGTTCTTGATCGACGCATTCAGATCGACGACCGTCGGGCTGAGATGCTGATGACGGGAGAAGGTCAGCAATTGGCGCGTCAGGCTCTCGCCGCGTTTGGCCGCGGTCTGGATGGCTTCGATTGCTTTGGGCAGTTTCGGATCAAGCAGGCGCGTGAAGATCTGGGCGCTGCCGCCGATGATCATCAATAGATTGTTGAAGTCGTGCGCGATCCCGCCGGTCAGTTTGCCGATCGCCTCCATTTTCTGCGACATCGCGAGCTGTTCGCGGGCCTGGACCAGCTTCTCCTCCGCGTCGCGCCGCTCGGTCGCGTCGCGCAGAATACTGATGAAGCCGATCAGATTTCCAGCGTCATCACGGCTCGATGACACGGAGCCCGTGATGAAGAACGGCGTACCATTCTTTCTGATGCGCCAACCCTCCACGTCGTACTTGCCTCTTTCGACTGCCGTCTCCAGCGCGTGTGCGGGCGAACCCGCGCGGCGTTCATCCGGCCGATAGAAAATTCCGAAATGCTTGCCGATGATTTCTTCCGAGCTGTAGCCGGTGATCTTTTGAGCGGTGCTATTCCAGCTCGTGACGTGTCCCTCGCGATCGAGCGCAAAAATCGCATAGTCGACGACGCCTTCGATAAGGGTCTGGAAATGCCGCCTGATGTTGTCGAGCGCCAGGGCTTTCCGTTCGAGTTGATCGTTCAGTTGGTCCCGAACAGAAGCGAGATGGTCTTCCGTGGTCTGGCGCGTCGCAATGGCCGCTGCCAGCGCAAGAGGAGGTGCCGATACGCAGATCGAGAGCACGAGCAAGGATAACAGTGCGCCATTCGGATCCATTTTCGGAAATGGCTCATTCCCCACCGAGAACCCCCACACGGCCATTCCGACAAAAAGGAACGCGGCCGTCGACACGGTGCATCGATCGCCGCGCAGGCCGGCCCAGATCAAGGGCAGCAGAACCAGAAAGCCCAGAAGGCCCCGATGCGGCAGCAACGCGTCGAGGTCAGTGCTGATGAGATCGCTACCGATGAGCGGGCTGTAAGCAACGATCCCGACGATGCCCGCGAGAGCGGGGACAGCGATCGATTCCAGCAGCTTCAATTTGGAAGGAATGCGGAAGGGCATCGTCGCCCAGAGCACGATGAGCGGAGTAATCACCAGCGCTCCGGCAGCGTCCGCAAGCCACCAGGTGACCCCGGCGACGACGGAATCGGAAAGGCTCGATTCATTGGCGAGGGCAAAGCCGGTCGAGGCGATGGCTGAACTGATGATCGTCGTCGGCGCAAAGCAAATGATTGCAAACTTTGCGACACCGACAGGCGTGGCAAACGTCTGGCGACCGTTCGACCAACGGTCGATCAGCCATGTTCCGGCACATGCAGCAAGCAGGCTGCCGATCCCGGCGGTGCCAAACTCCAGGAGCGATCGGTCGGCCATGAAGTAAGGAGAGACGGCCCCCACCAGGATCGCCGGCCAGATCCGGTAGCCGCGAAGCAGGACCAGCGCGAGCGCAAGCCCGGTCGGTGGCCATAGCGGTGTCGCGGTTGGATTGATCGCGGGAACCAGTCGCGCGGCTTCGGCAAGGCCGCCACAAATCGCGGCGATTATCAGGATTTCGACCGCGTAGGTCGCAATGCTCCGAGCGTCGCCAAAAGCGAGCACCCTGGCCTGATCGAACGTTGCCCTTTCCATCGCAAGCCTTTGCCGAGGGCATCTCAAGAATGCGTTGGCGACCTGTCCCCTGATCCAGTGTCACCAAAAGCGGCGAATCGCATTGTCGTGACGTCGATGTTCCCGCCAAGCACTCAACGCAGTTTTGACCAAAGCATGGCCGCACGATGGTGAGTAGAGATATGCCCGGCAACTTCGGAACGAGGGGCTATCGGGCAGCAGCATTGACCTAATAGCAGCGGCTATCCGAAACGGGTCACGGCGGCATCCGGACTACCAATTGGGTACGATCCCGCTACGTGTCGATGGGAGCGCCAGCAATGTCTGGGATGATCTCTCGAGGCTGCCCACCTGGACTGGGCGATGCAGCTAGCTCGCCAGCGCCATCCCCGCTTCGTCCAGGGTCTGCAGGAAGCCGTGCTCGATGACGGCGTTCCGGCCGCGGCGCTTGGCGGCGTAGAGGGCGGCGTCGGCGGCTTCGATCAGGTCGCCGGGGCGTTGGGTGTCGTTCGGCTTGGTGGTCGCGACGCCGATGCTGACGGTGACGACGCAATGGCTGGAGGGCGCGTGCGGCACGGCGAGGCCGAGCACTGCCGTGCGCACCGTTTCGCCGATCGCGAGCGCATGCGCGGCATCGGTGTTCGGCAGCAAGAGGCAGAATTCCTCGCCGCCATAGCGGCCGGCAAAGCCCATCGTGTCGGCGGCGATCCCCGCCAGGGTTTCGCCGATCCGCGTCAGGCAGACGTCGCCTTCGGGATGGCCGTAGGTGTCGTTGTAGAGCTTGAAATGATCGACATCGATCATCATCAGCGACAGCTCGCATTCATACTGCTGCGCCCGCATCCATTCGAAGTCGAGCCGGCTCTGGAAGCCGCGGCGGTTGGCAAGGCCGGACAGCGCGTCGATCGAGGCCATCACGGTGAGACGGTCGTTGGACTCAACGAGCTCGCGTTCGCGCTGGCTGAGCTGTGCCGCCATCGCGTTGAAGGCGCGCGCCAGCGGCACGAATTCCGACGGCAGTTTGTGCTTGGCGACGCGCGCCGACCAGTCGCCTTCACCGAATCGCCGCGCCATGCCGGTCATCAGCTCGATCGGATGGATGACGAGCCGCTCCGCGCCGACCAGGGCGCCGAGCAGCACGAACAAGCAGACGAAGCCGAGTTGCAGATAGGCGGTGCGGATCTCGCGGTTGATCGCCGCCGTCACCTTGGCCTCGTCCATGCTGACGATCAGCCGGGACTGCGTTCCGGCGATGCGGGCGAAGCTCAGCGTGCGCTGTGCGCCGTCAGAGGCCGTGAACGACACCGAGCCCGACGGCTCGTCGTAGCTCAGCGCCTTCTCGGCAATCGCCGACATCAAGGGGATAGTATCGAGCGAGTGGCCGATCAGGCTGGCGTGATCCGCGGGAGCCGCGATCACGACCCCGGTCGAGTCGACCAGGACGGCCGACATGCCGGGCTGACCGCCGAGATTGGCCATGATCTGCGACAGCCAGTCGATGTTGATCCCAGCGACCACGACGGCGTCCTGCTCCGGATTGATCGCCGCCACCGGATAGGCGGCCATCATCATCGGCCGGCCATTGGTCTTGCCGCGCAGATAATCGCTGAATACGAAGCCGCGATTATCCTGCGCCTTCTTGAAATATTCGCGGTCGCCAAGGTCGAGGCCGACCTGCATGTTGAGCGTGGAGCACTGCACCACGCCATCCCGGGAGACGAACATGATGCTGCGGATCCAGGGCAGCACCGTCGGCAGGCTGGCGCGCAGCACCTCGCAGCTCTGCCCGATACCGCCGGAGGCGCGGATATAGGCGGCCGACTTCAGCATGGTCTCGACCGAGGAGACCACTTCGCGCTGGGTCTCGGCGGCATGCGCGGTGAGGCTGGCGTAGCCCGCGGCGGCCTGCGCGATCTGCTTGCTGCGGAAATCTTCCAGCGTGCGGACGCGATCGAGCATCAGGGGCGCGACCAGCATCAGCGCAAGCAAGGCGAGCCGGGCACGGATACCCAGAACCTTCTTGAGCCTGACCCGGTTGCGGTTGAAAGTGACGCCCGACATTCTGTTCCCTTGCCCGCGCGCAAGGTAGAATGCAGGGCTTCAAAAAGCCTTTCCCGAATTTGGTAAAATTCGAGCCAAACCCCGCATCTGTCAGAGAACGGCACAAGCATGACGCAAAGCCCGACCACGCCGTTATCGGCTGATTCACCACACGGCCTCGCCGCCGTGGAGCAGGAGATCGCGCATGCCTGCAAGGAGGCGCGACGCGACCGCGCGTCGGTGACGCTGATCGCGGTGTCGAAGACCTTCGCGGCCGACGCAATTTTGCCGATTATCGGCGCCGGACAGCGCGTATTTGGCGAAAACCGCGTGCAGGAGGCCAAGGGCAAGTGGCCGGAGCTGCTCCAGGCTCATCCCGGATTGAAGCTGCACCTGATCGGGCCGTTGCAGTCGAACAAGGCCAAGGAGGCGGTCGCGCTGTTCGATGCGATCCATTCGGTCGATCGCACCAGCATTTGCGAAGCGTTAGCCAAGGAAATCAAAAATCAGGGCAAGCACCCGGAACTGTTCGTCCAGATCAATACCGGCGAGGAACCACAGAAGGCCGGCGTAGCGCCGCAGGATGCGGATACCTTCATCGCGGCATGCCGCGACAAATACGGTCTGCAGATTTCAGGACTGATGTGCATCCCGCCGGTCGACCAGGCCCCGGCGCCGCATTTCGCGCTCTGCGCCAAGATCGCCGCGCGCAGCGGGCTCAAAAATCTCTCGATGGGCATGAGCGCGGATTTCGCCGTGGCAATCGCGATGGGTGCGACGCATGTGCGGGTGGGTTCGGCGATTTTCGGCACGCGGACGGTGCCGCACAACTGAAGCCGCATAACCAGCGTCGTCCCTGCGAAAGCAGGGACCCATACGCCGCGGCCATCGCAAAGGGCACGCGGCTAGTCGGTGCTCAACAACCAAGCCCTGTGGTTATGGGTCCTGGCTTTCGCCAGGACGCCATTGGTGTTTGCGGTGGCGCTGCGCCTAAGCAAACTTCACCGACACCTTTCCGATCGCGCCGAAATCGGCCGCGAACACATCTCCGGCCGCGATCGGCAGCGGCGGGTGGCAGGTGCCTGTCGTGACGACCTCCCCTGCCCGCAACGTCAGCCCGAGCGCGCGCAATTCATTGGCGCACCAGGCGAGCGCCGCGCGGGGATCGCCGAGCACGTTCTTGCCGTGGCCGATGTAGCGCTCGCCGCGCAGGGTGATGGTCGGGCGTTCCTCGACCAGATCGATCGCGCGCCAGTCAGCCGATGTCGCGGGTCCGAGCACGAACAGATGCGCGCAGGCATTGTCGGCGATCAACTGCGCCTCGCCGGCGGAGACGAAATCGGAGAAGCGCGAATCCGGAATCTCGATCGCGGGATGCAGCGTGCCGACGGCATCCAGCACCTCCTGCACGCTGTACGGCGTTGCGCGCGGCACGAGGTCACGCGCCATGCGGAAGGCGAATTCCGGCTCGCCGACGCGCATCTCGATGCCCTTCATCGACGCGGTGCCGCCATCTGCGATCACCGTCTCGGCGAGGATGCGCCCCGCCAGCGGCCCGGCGACGTTGATGTGCTTCTGGCCGGCTTCGCTAGTCGCCGCGATCTTCCAGCCGAACAGTTTTTCGCGCGAGGTCTTTTCCAGCTCGGCCTGCACCGCGTAACCCTCGGCGCGATCGCGCGGCCGCATCGCGCCATCGAGTGCGCCAAGCTTGGTGCCGGCGTGCCAGTGATCGCTCAGGACTCGTGCGGCGGCCGCGATCTGGTTGCTGTCGAGCATGGTTTCGCTCCCGCGAGAATTGTTTTGGGGAATGTTTTTGGGTCGCGCGCAATCTCAGCACAAACGCGTCGCGTCTGTCGCGTGGGAAAACCGATGCCCAGCTATCTACTCGATGATGATCTTTGTCTTTGGACTCATCCGCCGCAACAGCCGCAGCATCGACGCTTTCGTCATCGAGACGCAGCCCGCGGTCGGTCCGAAATTCGGCCGCGCCAGATGCAGGAACACGGCGCTGCCGCGGCCGGCGATACGCGGCGCGGCGTTGTGGTCGATCTCAACGATGAAGTCGTAGAGGTGATCCTCGCGGGTCAGCCGGTCGCCGCCCTCGTCGCGGTCGAGCCGGATCGGTTGGTTGTAATGGCGGTCGGCGGGATCCTCGCACCAGGCGTCCTCGCGGCGGATCGGCCGGGTCGGCAGCAAGGTCACCGGCCGCCGGTGCCGGTCGGCGCGCCACCAGAGTTGCCGCGGATGGAACATGCCGCGCGGCGTGCCGCCGTCGCCCTCGCGCTTGTTGGCGAGGATTCCGCCGCGTCCGAGCGCCACCGGAACGGTCCAGCCGTCGGCCGTCAGCCAGCCCCGGCGCGGATTGCCGGCGGCGGCGCGGACCTCGATGACAGAGAGCGGGCGATCACGTTTGACTGTCATATAAGTGATTGAAATAGCTGACCTTCCCCTAAGAATCGTTCCAAACTGAACTTGCCTCGGATGTTCGGATCATTCTATCACCCGGTATTACAGGACATTCACGTCCTGCCCCGCCGGATTTGAGGTAGACTGCGTTGCCTTGTGAATCGGTAACAATCGCCTACCTGAGCAGATATCTAGCCGATGTTACGGCCTTAAGCGCCCTCCGCTTCTGACCGCCCGCCCCGAAGGATTGTACCTATGGCCAATGCCCGCAAGATCTTGATCGTGGATGACGATACCGATCTGCGCGATACGCTGGTCGAGCAGCTGTCCCTGCACGAGGAATTCGAAGCCTCCGCAGTCGATACCGGCGCCAAGGGCGCCACTGCCGCCAAAGCCAATTCCCCCGACCTGGTCCTGATGGATGTCGGCCTGCCCGACACCGACGGCCGCGAAGTGGTCCGTAGCCTGCGCAAGGGCGGCTTCAAGGCCCCGATTATCATGCTGACCGGCCACGACACCGATTCCGACACCATCCTGGGGCTCGAAAGCGGCGCCAACGACTATGTGGCCAAGCCGTTCCGCTTCGCGGTGCTGCTGGCCCGGATCCGGGCGCAACTGCGCCAGCACGAGGCCAGCGAGGACGCGGTGTTCTCGGTCGGCCCCTACTCGTTCCGGCCCGGCTCGAAGATGCTCACCGGCGCCAATGCCAGGAAGGTGCGGCTGACCGAGAAGGAAACCGCGATCCTGCGCTTCCTCTACCGCGCCGGCCAGATGCCGGTGTCGCGCGAGACCCTGCTCCAGGAAGTCTGGGGCTACAATTCCGGTGTCACCACCCACACGCTGGAAACCCACATCTACCGCCTCCGCCAGAAGATCGAGAAGGACGCCGCCAACCCGGAAATCCTGGTCACGGAAGCCGGTGGCTACAAGCTGGTGCCGTGATACGCTTCGCGCTCAACGATTCGTGAAATCGAGGCGCACCGCGGTTACCGGCCCTGAATGTCGATCGATGATGACGTAGCCCTGCTCGAGCGGGTCCCGACGATGCGTCTGTTGGGCGACAGCTCCTTGCGCATGCTGGCGATCGGCTCCGAGCAACGCGACTTCAACGCAGGCGAGGTGCTGTTCAAGACCGGCGACACTGCGGACGCCGGCTATGTCGTGCAGCGCGGTACCTTTCGCGTCGAGGAAGGCGGCGCCGAGATCATCGCAGGTCCCGGCGCGCTGATCGGCGAGCTTGCATTGATCGTCGCGATGAAGCGGCCGTCGACCGCGACCGCACTGGAGCGCGGCTCGGTGATCCGCGTCGCCCGCAGCCTGTTCCAGCGCGTGCTGGAAAGCGACCCCGCCGCAGCCCGCCGCCTGCGCGACGAACTCGCGCTGCGCACCAGCCAGCTCGCCAGCGATATTCTGATGGCGGGTGGGAAGTTGAGTACGTAGCTGCCGTCGTCCCGGCGAAGGCCGGGACCCATAACCACGAATGCTCGTTGTCGGAAGATCGTCCGGCCGCGTGCCCATTACGCTGGCCACGGTGTATGGGTCCCGGCCTTCGCCGGGACGACACCGTCTTGGATTTTAAACCTCCATCACCGCCGTCACCGGCACATGGTCCGACGGCCGCTCCCAGCTGCGGGCGTCGCGGGTGATCTTGAAGTCGCTGACCTGATCCTTCAGCGCGCGCGAGACCCAGATGTGGTCGAGCCGGCGGCCGCGGTCGCCGACGGTCCAGTCCGCGGCGCGATAGCTCCACCAGGTGTAGACCTTTTCCGACATCGGGATCCGCTCGCGCGCGATGTCGAACCATTCGCCATGCGCCTGCGCCGCGAGCAGCTTCTCGGTCTCGACCGGGGTGTGCGAGACCACCTTCAACAGCTGCTTGTGCGACCACACGTCGTTCTCGTGCGGTGCGACGTTGAGGTCGCCGACCAGGATGTGGCGATCGTCGCCGCGCGGATGCAGCGGCTCGCAGCTCTTCATCTCGTCGAGGAATTGCAGCTTGTGCTCGAACTTCGGATTGAGCGCGGGATCGGGAATGTCGCCGCCGGCCGGCACGTAGAAATTATGCAGCACCAGCGGCTTTGAAAGCTGCGCCTTCTCGCCGAACGAAACCGAGATGTGCCGCGAGTCGATCTTGTCGCAGAACGTCCGGATGTCGGTCGACTCGAACGGCAGCCGCGAGACGATGGCGACGCCGTGATAGCCCTTCTGCCCGTTCAGCGCGACGTGCTCATAGCCGAGCCGCTTGAAGCGCTTCAACGGAAACGCATCGTCGATGCACTTGGTCTCCTGCAGGCACAGCACATCGGGCCGGGCGCTCTTCAGGAATTTGGCGACGATGTCGATGCGCAGGCGCACCGAATTGATGTTCCAGGTGGTGACGGAGAACCGCATGAGAGCTGGGTCTTAGCATGGTTCTCAGCGCGGGTCGGCGCTTTGTCCACAGCGTCGTAGGCGTAGGATGGGGAGAGCGAAGCGAAACCCATCCTGCGCAGCTACGCGTGACGGCTAGCCCGGCGAGGAGCCCGGATAGGTCGTGAAGTCGATCTTGAACAGGCCCGGATCGGGCTTCTGCGTGGCGTCGAGATTGTAGACCGCAACCGTGGTGTCGTAGCCCTGCGGGTCGGTGACGGTCCATTGCTTGAGCTTGCCGTCCTTGGCGCCGATCATCAGCAGGAAGCGGCTGGTGCCGACCAGCGCCTGCTTCTCCTCGATCGTGATGCTGACGAACACGTCGTCGGCGGTGACGCTGACGACGTTGGTGTCCTTCATCAGGTCGATGCGGTCCGACAGCAGATAGCGCAGCGGGGTCTGCGACAGCGGATAGATGTCCTGGGTGGCGAGCCTGCGGTCGCGCACCGCGACCGACGAGCCGTCGGCGATCACCTCGATGGTGCTCGGATTGTCGTACTCGAAACGCAGCTTGCCGGGCTTCTGGATGTAGAAGTCGCCCTTGGTCTTGGTGCCGTCAGGGCCGACCTGCACGAAATTTCCGACCAGCGTCTGCAACGACGACAGATAGGCCGAGACCTTGGCGGCCTGCGCCTTCTGGTTGGCGTCGAAGGTCTGGAAGATGTTGGCGGGCACGTTGCGGCGCGGATCGGGAATCACCGGGTCCGGCGGTGCCTGGGTGGCGCCTGTCGTCGTCGGTCCCTTGTCCGCATTGCTCTGCGCGCCGGCGTCCTTGGCTTTGGGCGCAGCCTTCGGTGCGGGTTTTGGCGTCGTCGGCGCATTCTGCGCAGTCGCGCCGCCGGCGATCGCGGCGGTGACGAGAAGAGCAAGCGCAGTGCGCGCGCCGCGGTCAATGAGGTGTTTTGCCATCAGATATGTCAGGTCTCTGTTCGACGCTCGTCCCGCTTCGCCGGATTTTATCCCGCCTCTTCCGAGGGAGATATGGTTTTTCCGTGATGATCGCCCCCGATCAGAACTGGCCTTCTTCCTCCCCGACCAGGATTTCGCGCTTTCCGGCGTGATTCGCAGGGCCGACGATGCCCTCAAGTTCCATCCGCTCCATCAGCGAGGCGGCGCGGTTATAGCCGATCTGCAGCCGGCGCTGGATGTAGGAGGTCGACGCCTTGCGGTCGCGCTTGACGATCGCAACCGCCTGCGTGAACAGGTCGCCGCCGCCGTCGCCGCCCATGCCGGTGGCATCGAACACGGCGCCGTCCTCGTCGGTCGGTTCTTCCGCAGTGACCGCTTCGAGATATTCCGGAGCGCCCTGCGTCTTGAGGTGGCGAACCACCTTCTCGACTTCCTCGTCGGAGGCGAACGGGCCGTGCACGCGGCTGATGCGGCCGCCGCCCGCCATGTAGAGCATGTCGCCCTGGCCGAGCAGCTGCTCGGCGCCCATCTCGCCGAGGATGGTGCGGCTGTCGATCTTCGACGTCACCTGGAACGCGATGCGGGTCGGGAAGTTCGCCTTGATCGTGCCGGTGATGACGTCGACCGACGGACGCTGCGTGGCGAGGATCACGTGCAGGCCGGCGGCGCGCGCCATCTGCGCGAGGCGCTGCACCGCGCCTTCGATGTCCTTGCCGGCGACCATCATCAGGTCGGCCATCTCGTCGACGATGATGACGATGTAGGGCAGCGGCTCGAGGTCGAGCTTCTCTTCCTCGTAGATCGCCTTGCCGGTCTCCTTGTCGAAGCCGGTGTGCACGGTGCGGGTCAGCTCTTCGCCCTTGCCCTTGGCTTCGACGAGACGCGCATTGTAGCCGTCGATGTTGCGGACGCCGAGCTTGGCCATCCGCTTGTAGCGCTCCTCCATCTCGCGCACGGCCCATTTCAGCGCGACCACCGCCTTCTTCGGGTCGGTGACGACCGGCGTCAGCAGATGCGGGATGCCGTCATAGACCGAGAGTTCGAGCATCTTCGGATCGACCATGATCAGGCGGCACTGATCCGGGCGCAGCCGGTAGACCAGGCTCAGGATCATGGTGTTGATCGCGACCGACTTGCCGGAGCCGGTGGTGCCGGCGATCAGCATGTGCGGCGTGCGCGCCAGATCGATGATGACGGGATCGCCGCCGATCGTCTTGCCGAGGCACAGCGGCAGCTTGGCGACCGAATCGACGCTTTCCTTGGCGACCAGGAGCTCGCGCAGATAAACCTTCTCGCGATGCGCGTTCGGCAGCTCGATGCCGATCGCGTTGCGGCCGGCGACCACGGCAACGCGGGCCGACAGCGCGCTCATCGAGCGCGCGATGTCGTCGGACAGTCCGATCACGCGCGACGACTTGATGCCGGGCGCGGGCTCCAATTCGTACAGCGTGACCACCGGGCCGGGATTGGCCTTGACGATCTCGCCGCGCACGCCGAAATCCTGCAGCACGCCTTCCAGCGCGCGCGAATTGTTTTCCAGCTCGGCCTTGCTCAGCGGCTGGCGATCGCTCGCCTTCGGCGCGCTGAGCACCGAGACCGACGGCAGCTCGAACTTGTCGGAATTCTTCTTCTTCGGCTTCGGCTCGGCCTTCTTGCGCGGGGCGCGGGCGGCGGGAGCTTCCTCCTCCTCGTCCTCTTCTTCCTCGTCGTCGAAAGCCTCGGCCTCGTCTTCGTCCTCGTCGTGATCGTCATGCGCCGGCGCGATCGAGGGCGCCGCGCGGCCGCCGCCGATATTGGGCTCCTGGCGCTCGAACGCAGCGCTGCGGCCCTGCGCTCCGCTCGACACCAGCGATTTATAGGCTGTCGTGAACAGCCAGCCGAGCCGCGCCTTCGCGCTCATCAGGGCGTGGAACAGCCAGCCCAGCGAGACCGAGCTGCGGTCCTCGTCCTCTTCGACGAACGGCTCGTCATCATCAGAGATCGGCGTCAGCTCCTCGTCCTGCTCCTTGGCGCCCCAGCCGCAGGCGAACAGGAAGCACGCCGCCATCGCGACGAACAGGATCAGCCCGAGCACGACGCGGTAGATGAAGCCGGGCGGGCCGAACACCACGGCCGGCGCGCGCAGCAAGGCATCCCCGACCACGCCGCCGAGCCCGGTCGGCAGCGGCCACGACGTGTTGTGCGGCCAGCAGCTGGCAAAGCCCGCCGCGATCACCGTGCACAGGATCCAGCAGCCGAGCCGCAGCGCCTCGCGGTCGAACGGACGATGCGTCAGCATCCGCCAGCCCCACACCGCGACCGGCAGCAGCAGCATGATCGCGCCAAGGCCGAGGATCTGCATCAGGAGGTCGGCGCCGATCGCGCCGGGATAGCCGAGCACGTTGCGGATCGCGCGCGAGGTGGCGTGGCTCAGCGACGGGTCCTGCACCGACCAGGTCATCAGCGCAGCGGTGATCGCGCCGGACAGCGCGATCAGGCCGAGCCCGGTCAGTTCGCGCAGCCGCCGCGCCAGCGCCTCGCGCAGCGAGAGCGGCAGATGGCCGACCAGGGGGATGACACGTTCGATCGCTGGCATACTCAATCTTCGCGCTTCGCGATTAACCCAGGGTTTCGACCAGGCGATGCATCGCCTCGGCCGTCGATTCACTGTCGGAGACCAGCGCGAGGCGGATATAGCCCGCACCCGGATTGGAACCGTCGTTCTGCTCGCGCGCCAGATAGCTGCCGGGAATCACGCGAACGCCGGCGTCGCGATAGAGCCTCACCGTCGTCGCCTCGTCGCCGCCGCGATCGGAGACGTCGAGCCAGACGCAGAAGCCGCCGGCGGGCCGCTTGTAGCCGTAGCGGCTGCCGAGGATCTGGTCGGCGAGATCGAACTTGATGCGATAGAGCCGGCGGTTCTCCTCGACATGCGCCTCGTCGCCATAGGCGGCGACCGCAACATGCTGCAGCGGAACCGGCACCTGAGGTGCGGCGACATTGCGCAGCTCGAGGAAGGCGGCCATGAACTTTCGATCGCCGGCGGCGAAGCCGACCCGCATCCCCGGCAGGTTCGAGCGCTTCGACAGCGATTGGAACGCGACCACATTGGTGAAGTCGGGTCCGGCGCATTCCAGCATGCTGCCCGGTGCTTCGCGGGTGTAGATCTCCGAGTAGCACTCGTCGCTCAGGATCATGAAGCCATGGCGGTCGGCGAGCTGCTTCAGGCGGGTGAAGTAGGCACGCGAGGCGACCGAGCCCTGCGGATTGGCCGGCGAGGCAAGGAAGAACGCCACGGTGCGCGCCAGTGTCGCCTCGTCGATCGAATCGAGGTCGGGCAGGAAGCCGTTGCTGAGCGTGGTCGGCAGATAGATCTGCTCGCAGCCGGCCGCGCGGGCACCGGCGCCATAGGCCGGATAGAACGGATTCGGCATCAGGACCGCCGGCCGGCCCTTGCGCGGCGAGACGTAGCGGGCGGCGGTGATCGCGGCGAAGAACAGCCCCTCGCGGCTGCCGTTCAGCACCATCACCTCGCTCTCCGGATCGACCGGGCGCGGCAACTGGAACCGGCTTCCCAGCCAGGTCGCGGCCGCGCGGCGGAACGGCTCGATGCCCTTGGCCATCGGATAGCGGCCGAACTCGGCGGTGTGCTTTGCCAGCACCGGCCCGACGAAATCAGGCACCGGGTGCTGCGGCTCGCCGACCGACAGTGTAATCAATGGCTTAGCCGGTTGGTACGGCGCCAGCAACTCGGTGGTACGCACGAATGGGGAACGCTCGGCCTGGCCGGCGGATGCGACATCGCCGGCGCCCTGCGCCAAGCCGGATGAGGCGGTCATTGCCATGGTTGAAATGCCAGCACTTTCACTGCGGTCGGGGTTGAGGGGGCGCCGACCGTAAACCGATCAAGTCACCATAGATAGGGCGAGGTTAAGACGCGATTAACCATCGGCGGCGCGGCGCGATCGGCCGGCGCGTGATATCAGCGCTGGCCGAACAATGCCGCATCGAAATTGCTCCGAGATTGCTCTTGGACTTGATCCACCGCCGCGCCGTCAGGGCGCTCATCGTCACGGACGACCGCGAGGTCCTGCTGCTGCGGATTCGACCGCCGCACGGAGACTGCTTCTGGATCGCGCCCGGCGGCGGCATCGAGGGCGACGAGGCGCCTGAAGCGGCGTTGCGGCGGGAGCTCGCCGAGTAATTGGGGTTGGTCGATTTCGCGCATGGCCCCGCCGTCTGGCGGCGTCACCACACCTTCAATTGGGGCGGCCGGCGAATCTCCCAGAAGGAAGAATACCGGATCGTTCATGCGGATCGCTTTCACCCCGTGATGACTGATGCGGCCGAGGTCAGGGTGCTCGATTGCTTCCGCTGGTGGCCGATCGCCGATCTGTCCCGCGCGCAGGAACGGCTGACGCCGCTGTCGCTCGCCACCATCCTTGAAAACTATTTGCGCGACGGCGCGCCCGGCGAACTGCCGGACGAGGAAGTGCTGGTCGACTAATGCTACTTGCCGGCGGTTGCCGCGGATTCGAGCGATCCGCTTTACCCGCCGTTAAGGCCGCCGCACGCGCCACGAAATCCCTTCAGCAATTCGCAACACAGCGCGAATGAATGATCCCGCATATTGCGAGTTCGTGCAGACGGATATGGCCATCAAGATCGAGACACGCGGCGATGTCCTGCGCCGCACCGGGAAGGTGATGGTCATTGCCGCCGGCATGACCGCGGCGATGTCCTTCAGCATCGGCATGCTGGTGTTCGGCCGCGACTTGGCCGCGCCGATCACGGTCGGGCAGATGCAGGCGTTTGGATTGACCGCGGGCGTCTTCATCGGGGTTACGCTCAGCGGCGCCATGTCGTACCGCGCAGGGATGTTGATGCTGGAGCTGGCGCAGACCCGCCGCGAGCTGGCGCAGATCTCGCAGACTGATCAATTGACCGGGCTGCTGAACCGGCGCGGCTTCGATGCCGAGGCGGCCATCGCGCTCGACAAGGCTGAGACGGATGGCGCGTCGGCCGCGGTGCTGATGTGCGACATCGACCATTTCAAGTCGATCAACGACCGCTACGGACATGAGATCGGCGACAAGGTGCTGGTCGAGATCGCCGACGTGCTGCGCGAGTTCGCGGTCCGGCACGGCGCGCTGGTCGCGCGTTACGGCGGTGAGGAGTTCGCGGCGGTGCTGACGGGCCGGAGCCACGAGCAGACCGCGCGCGGCGCCGAGGAAATCCGCCGCGATTGCGCTGCAAGAACCATCCTCGACGGCGTAACCCAGTTGCCGGTGACGATCAGCATCGGCTTCACGGTGAAGGACGCCGGATTCGATCTCGGCGGCCTGATGCGCACCGCCGACCAGGCGCTCTACGCGGCCAAGCGCCACGGCCGCGACCGCGTCGAGCACGCGCGGGATGCCGCGTGAGTGTTCGTAGCCCGGATGGAGCGAAGCGCAATCCGGGCCACGCACAATCGATACGCAAGGCTTAGCGCGCCGGCAGCTTGTCGAATGACGGCTTGCCCTCGGGCAGATGGTGGAAGGTCTGCTTGTCGCAGGTGTAGATCGTCATCTGCGGGGTGAACACGCTGGGGTCGTCGAAGGTGCCGACTTTCAGGATCGTGGCGGGCAGGCCCGGCACCTTGGTCACCAGATGGGTGCCGCATTCAGGGCAGAATTCCCGGGTCACGGCGCGCTCGAGGTCCTTGCGCGTAAATTGCTTGGGTTCGCTTGCGGTGTATCTGAAGCCGGTGGTCGGCATCGCCATGAACAGGTTCGGCCCGCCGCCCGTGATGTACTGGCATTCGCGGCACAGGCATTGCGCCGCCATCATCGGTTCGCCTTCGGCCTCACAGCGCACGTTGCCGCAATAGCACCCGCCTTGCACCTTCATGACGTCCTCCCGTTTTTGTTGTCGTCGTTGTTTGTAGCCTGTCATTCCACAATGGCAGGCAATTCCGACAATATTTTCTCAAGCCGCCCAAAAAAGAAAGGGGCTCCAACTTGCGCTGGAGCCCCTCAACGGTCCGGACATTGCCGGGAATGTGCCCGGACCGTAGTTCTGGGAACGACCGCTTGGGGAGGTCGCGCCCCGGGAGAACCCTTACATGTTGTACGCGCGCTCCGTGTGCTCGGTGATGTCGAGGCCTTCACGCTCGGTCTCGACGTTGGCGCGCAGGCCGACGATCACGTCGACGATCTTGTAGAGGATCGCCGAACCGATGCCCGACCACACCAGCGTGGTGCCGACGCCCCAGCACTGCGAGATCATCTGCGCCGCGAAGTCGTAGTCGGCGACCTTCGGCGGGATCGCGGTGTAGTCGATGATGCCAGCGCCACCGAGCGCCGGGTTGACCAGGATGCCGGTGCCGAGCGCGCCGATGATGCCGCCGACGCAGTGGACGCCGAACACATCGAGCGAGTCGTCATAGCCGAGCGCGTTCTTCACGACCGTGCAGAAGAACAGGCAGACCACGCCGACCACGAGGCCGAGCACGATGGCGCCCATCGGACCGGCATAGCCGGCCGCCGGTGTCACCGCGACGAGGCCCGCGACCGCGCCCGAGAGCGCGCCGAGCAGCGAGGGATGGCCCTTGATGATCCATTCCGCGAACATCCAGGCCAGCGCCGCCGCAGCCGTGGCCACGAAGGAGTTGGTCATGGCGAGCGCAGCGCCGCCATTGGCTTCGAGGTTCGAACCAGCGTTGAAGCCGAACCAGCCGACCCAGAGCAGCGAGGCGCCGATCATGGTCATGGTCAGCGAGTGCGGAGCCATCAGCTCCTTGCCGTAGCCGGTGCGCTTGCCGATCAGGAGCGCGCCCACCAGGCCGGCGATGCCGGCGTTGATGTGCACGACGGTGCCGCCGGCGAAGTCGATCGCCCCCTTCTTGAAGATCCAGCCGGCGTCGGCGTTGATCGCGTCGAGGGCGGCCTGCGCCTTCGTCTTGGCATCGCCGTCAGCCGCGGCGGCGAGCGCCTTGGCGGCATCCTGGATCGCGTCCGGGCCCGGCCAGTACCAGACCATGTGCGCGATCGGGAAGTAGATCAGCGTCACCCAGAGCGGGATGAACAGCGCGATCGCCGCGAACTTCATGCGCTCGGCAAAGGCGCCGACGATGAGGGCCGGCGTGATCGCCGCGAAGGTCATCTGGAAGCACATATAGACGAGCTCCGAGATGTTGGCGTCGACCGAGAAGGTCGCCGCCTTCGAGTCCGGCGTGACGCCCATCAGGAAGGCCTTGGAGAAGCCGCCGATGAAGTCGGAGCCGCCGGTGAAGGCGAGGCTGTAGCCGTAGAGGGCCCAGAGCACGGTGACGAGGCAGACCGTGTAGAACACCTGCGCCAGCACCGAGAGCATGTTCTTGGAGCGAACGAGGCCGCCATAGAACAGCGCGAGGCCCGGGATGGTCATCAAAAGCACCAGCACCGTCGAAGTCAGCATCCAGGCGTTGTCGCCCTTGTTGACGGTTGGCTCGGCGTAGGCGGCGGTTGCGGCAAACAGGCCGACTGCGAGGGCCGCCAGTCCCGCGCCATAGGGACGCTTGAACGTCATGTCATATTACTCCTGAGGTCTTAAGGTTTGAGCGCGAAATCAGAGGGCCGCGGCATCGGCCTCGCCGGTGCGGATGCGCACGGCGTGCTCGAGGCTGATGACGAAGATCTTGCCGTCGCCGATCTGTCCGGTCTTGGCGGCGGAGGTGATGGCGTCGATGGTCTTGTCGACCTGGTCGGAGCCGACTGCGACCTCGATCTTGATCTTGGGCAGGAAGCTCACGGCGTATTCGGCGCCGCGATAGATTTCCGTATGACCCTTCTGACGGCCGTACCCCTTGACTTCCGTCACCGTGAGACCGTGAACGCCAATGGCGGTCAGGGCGTCACGGACCTCTTCCAGCTTGAATGGCTTAATGATCGCCATAACAATTTTCATGAGTCCTATCCCCGCTTGGGCCCGGTGCGAACGAACACCGGGAGTTTCGACTGAGGTTCACCACGCGGAGGACTTCCACTACGCGGGCACAGCCGGGACCCTTAGAATCAAATGCCGTGCCAACCGGCCGGAGTTCGCTAATGGATTATGAATCCGGATATTTTCCCGCATTGCGGGAGCCAGGTAGCCCTGCGCCATTCCGTCGCGCCTAAAATCTAGTCAGGCCGGCTCAATTCGTGAGCAAGCCAGGGTCCGGACACAATTCTGCTTAGCAGGGCAGCAGCCGTAGGTATCTAGATGGGGTGGTGCCGGGCACTTAGGCGGCGTCGCGCGCCGCGAACACCTTGTCGATCAGGCCCCATTCGAGTGCCTGCTGCGCGGACATGAAGTGATCGCGGTCCAGCGTCCGCTCCACGTCGGCCTCGGTGCGCCCGCAATGCTGCGCGTAAAGCCGGGTGATGCGCCGCTTGGTCTCCTGCATCTCGGTGGCATGGATCAGGATGTCGGACGCCTGGCCCTGGAACCCGCCGAGCGGCTGGTGCACGTGGAGGCTCGCATTCGGCAGCGCGGCGCGGTGGCCGGGTTCGCCGGCCATCAGCAGGAACGAGCCCATCGAGCGCGCGGTGCCCATGCACAGCGTGTGCACCGGCGCCTTGATGAACTGCATGGTGTCGTACATCGCGAGCCCGCTGGTGATCACGCCGCCATAGGAGTTGATGTAGAGGTTGATCGGCTTGTTCGGATTGTCCGCCTCCAGGAATAGCAATTGGGCGCAGACCAGTCCGGACATCGCGTCATTGACCTCGCCGTTCAGGAAGATGATCCGTTCGCGGAGCAGCCTGGAATAGATGTCGAAAGAGCGCTCGCCGCGGCTCGATTGTTCGACGACCATGGGGACGAGTTGCATCATGTCGCGCATTGGCGACCTCCATAGCTGCAGGTGATGAAGTCTTAGCGGTGAAGTTTGCGATCAGGCCGCGCGCATCAGGGTGCGGCGGTTGCTGTTGGCCGGTTGCGGCTGCTTTTCCCTGATGTCGCAGGCTTGCTGGATGATGCGAAACCTTGTGCCGCCGGCCTCGTTCGGCTCGATCCGGAAGGTGACGCGGCTTTCGCGAAACGGCGGCTCGGACTCGCGGAGCCGGTAACGCACCTCTTCGCCTGTTATCGTTGATTCAGGCTCGGCGCCGGCGAGATCGGCATCGGGCAGCCAGCGTTCGCGCAGTGCCGGAATGGTTACGGCGCGCCATACTTTCTCGGGCGGTGCGTCGAGCTCGTATTCGATCACCAGGGCTTGGTCCGCGTTAGGCTCGACTGCATCGCTCATTGATCCATGTCCTTCAGGAGGTCGGAGAGCGCTTCGATGCGCTTCGGCCAATAGGCGCGGTAGCGGGCGAGCCAGCTGCCGATGCTGGCGATGCCGTCCGGGTCGACCTCGTAATTCACGAAACGGCCCTGCCGCTGCTCGCGCACCAGCCCGGCCGCGCGCAGCACCGCCAGATGCTGCGACATCGCCGGCTGGCTGATCTCCAGGCCGTCGCGCAAGGCGCTGGCGTTCAGGCTGCCGCCCGCCAGCTTCTCAAACACCTTGCGGCGGGTCGGATCGGCCAGCGCCTTGAAGATATCGGTTTCGACCATGACAACACATAAGCATACACTTATGTGTCGTGCAAGCGGGAACTGGCCTCACGCCGAGCCGCGTGACGTCGCAGCGCTCGGGTGCTTTGCATGGGGTTGTTTTGCGAATTTGCCGCCGGGCTCCCACCGGCCCTGTGAGCTCTACTGCAGCGCCTCGCCGTGCTGCGAGATGTCGAGGCCTTCCATCTCCTGCTGCATCGAGACGCGCAGCGGCACGAAGGCGGAGACCAGCTTGAGCAGCACGAAGGTGATGCCGCCGCACCAGACGAATGTGACGGCGACGCCGTAGAGCTGGATCAGCAGTTGCTTCGGATTGCCCTCGAGCAGGCCGGAGGTGCCGCCGATCGCGGAGGCCGCGAAAATGCCCGCGAGCAGCGTACCGGTCAGGCCGCCGATGCCGTGCACGCCGAACACGTCGAGCGAATCGTCATACTTGAAGCGGTGCTTCAGCCAGGTACAGGCCCAGAAGCAGACCAGACCGGCAATGATGCCGATGATGACGCCGTGCCACGGCGCGACGAATCCGGAGGCCGGGGTGATGGTGCCGAGCCCCGCGACCGCACCCGAGATCATGCCGAGCACCGACGGCTTGCGGCGCGTCGCCCATTCGATCGCGCCCCAGGTCAACGCTCCGGCGCAGGCCGCAAGGTGCGTGGCGGTGATTGCAAACACTGCGCGCGAATTGGCCGCGAGCGCCGAGCCGCCGTTGAAGCCGAACCAGCCGACCCAGAGCAGGCCGGTGCCGACCACGGCGAGCGACAGATCGAACGGCGACAGATTGTCATGGCCATAGCCGTGCCGGTTGCCCATCACCTTGGCGGCGACGAGGCCGCTGATGCCGGCGGAGAGATGCACGACAAGGCCGCCAGCAAAATCCATCACGCCCGCCGTGAAGAGGAAGCCGCCGCCCCACACCCAATGCGCCAGCGGCACATAGACGAAGACGAACCAGCCGATCGAGAACAGCACATAGGCGGAGAACCGCATGCGGTCGGCGACCGAGCCTGCCACCAGCGCCACCGTGATGATCGCGAACGTCATCTGGTACAGCATGAACAGCGCTTCCGGGATGGTCTTGGCCGCCGGATTGACGCTGTCCATGGTGATGCCGGCCAGGAACCAGCTGTCAAGCGAGCCGAGCCATGGACCGTTGCCGACGAAGGTCAACGAATAGCCAAAGGTGACCCAGAGGATCGAGATCAGCGCGACGGCGGTAAGGCTCTGCGCCATCGTCGCCAGCACGTTCTTCTTGCGCACCATGCCGGAGTAGAACAGCGCGAGTCCCGGGATCGTCATCATCAGCACCAGCGCGGTGGCGACGATCATCCAGGCGGTGTCGGCGGCGTTGATGCCGGGATTGGCCGCAGAATCCTGCGCCAAGGCCGGCGCGCCCCACGTGAGCAGGATTGCAGCAGTGATCGGCGCAGCTGATATCGCTGCACGAAGAGCTCGTGCCCCCATCATCATTCCCCGGCGGTCGTGGTTTTCTTGGCGTGGATTTGACGCGCGCCGGCGTCATTGCCGGCGCGATCTCGATAGAACTCAGAGCGCGTCGTTGTCGGTCTCGCCGGTGCGGATGCGCAGGGCGTGGTCGATCGGCGTCACGAAGATCTTGCCGTCGCCGATCTGGCCGGTGCGGGCATGCTGGGTGATGACGCTGACCGCCTTGTCGGCGAGCTCGGTGTCGACGGCGATCTCGATCCTGAGCTTGGGCAGGAAGTTCACGACGTACTCGGCGCCGCGATAGATCTCGGTGTGGCCCTTCTGGCGGCCATAGCCCTTGACCTCGGTCACCGTCATGCCGTGGACGCCGATCGCGGTCAGGGCCTGGCGGACCTCGTCAAGCTTGAACGGTTTGATGATCGCGACGACGAGTTTCATGGTTCAGGCCTTTATTCCCTTGAAGTTTTCCCTGTGCGCCCGTCCCCGGAGCGGCGCTTGCCGCCACCGGAGCGACAATTTGCCGTCCCGCACATTTCGCGTCCGGCAAATCTGGCAGCTTTCTGGGCAAATGGCACAAAAAAGTTGCAGGTTGAAGGGGAAAACGTGCGCAGCGGGTGAACTCCGTCACTGTACGAGACGACAACCCTCGGCCAGAATATGGCTTTCCCGCCCCGGCCAGCGGTCCCGCTGGCTCGTTTCGCCTACCGTGCGTCCCCAAGCGCGCGCCCCGAGGAAACAAGAAATGTCGAACCGAAACTGGTTTTATGCATCCGAAGGCCAGCAAAAAGGCCCCCTGCCTGAAGCTCAGCTCCGCGACCTGATTACCCGTGGCATGGTGGGCGCCGATACGCTGGTGTGGACCGAGGGGATGGCCGGCTGGCAGAAGGCCGGGGAGATTCCGGGTCTTGTTCCGAGCGCAGGGGCGCCGCCGGCGTTTCCGCAGGCCGGCGGACCGCCGCCGGTTGCGGCAGCGGCAGGCTACAGCGGCGGCGCGCTGTCGGCCGACTTCCCGATCTGGGGCCTGTTCGGACGCAGCGTGCTGATGTTCATCGGCCAGGTCTTCGTCATCCCGGCGCCGTGGACCGCAACCGGCTTGTACCGCTTTGCGATCCCCTATATCCGCGTGCCGGGCCGGCCGCATCTCGCCTTCACCGGGCAGCCGCTCGACATCTGGTACGTCTTCATCGTGCTCGGCCTTCTGACCTATGCCGGAGCGGCCCACAGCACGATCGTGTCGCTGCTCTCGCTGGTGCTGCAGGCTTTCCTGGGCTGGATGATCGTTCGCTGGATCTTCGGCCGTCTCAGCTCGAGCGGCCAGGACCTGCCGATCTCGTTCAACGGCAGCCCGGCCGTCTATGTCGGCTGGTACGTGCTAATGGTGATCGCGTCCATCACCATCATCGGCTGGGCCTGGGTGATGACCGCATGGCTGCGCTGGATCTGCCGCAACGTCGAGGGCACGCGCCGCGAGGTCACCTTCAATGCCTCCGGTCTCGACGTGCTGTGGCGAACCATCGTGTTCGCGGTCGGCTGCGGCTTCCTGATCCCGATTCCGTGGGTGCTGCGCTGGTACGCCAACTGGTTCATCTCGCAATTCGCGTTGACCGAGCGTGGCGCAGCCGCGAACGCATAAGCTTGCGTGGCGCTTCCTCTCCCTTCACGTCGCAGGGAGAGGAGCCGCCGCATCGACAATGCTGGAAACGCTCGCTCAATGCTGACTTTCTCGCCGCCGGTTCCGTTGGGTGATGTCCCGCCATAGCGTCCGCCTCGAGGCTCCGACATGTTTGACAGGTCCTGGTTCTATGGATCCGACGGCCAGCAAAAGGGGCCGTGCTCGGATGCCGAGCTTCGCGACCTCATTGCCAGGCGAAAGGTGACCGCGGATACGCTGGTCTGGAGCGAAGGAATGACGGGCTGGGCCAAAGCCGGCGACGTTCCGGGTCTACTGATCAACGCGGCGCAGCCAGCGCAATCCTTCGCTCAGGGCGAGGCCGGGTTAGACCCGGCATTGGCCACCGGCGGCGCGCCGCAGCATCAAGCCCTGGCGGCGGGAAAGATTCTGGATCTCGACATCACGCTCGGGAGATTGCTGAGGATCTACTGGCTGTTTATCTGGCGGTCGTTTGTTGGATCGGTCCTGATCGGCGCGGTGCTCGGGTTCATCATCGGCCTTGTGCTGGGTGTGCTCGGTGCGCCGAGAACCCTGCTGCAAACCACAACTGGCCTGGCTGGCGCCGCCGTCGGCTTGATCTGGTCGATTGTCTGCCTTCGGATGGCGCTGGAAAAGAAATACAGCGACTTCAGGATCGCGCTCCTGCCGCGCGAGACCGGGCGCGACTGAGCGCACCGGCGCGAGGTGCCGTGCCGCGCTTTCTATTTACGTTCGCGCACCGAGCCTTCTTGCGCGACGGACGCCACCAGCGTGCCGTCGGGCTTGAAGATCATGCCGCGGGTCAGGCCGCGGCCCGACTGCGCGCTCGGCGAATCCTGCGCGTAGAGCAGCCATTCGTCGGCGCGGAACGGGCGGTGAAACCACATCGCGTGATCGAGGCTCGCCGGCATCATGCGCCGGTCGAACAGCGTGCGGCCGTAGCGCGCCATCACGGCATCGAGCAGCGAGAAGTCCGATGCATAGGCGAGCGCGCACAGATGCAGCGCCGGATCGTCGGGCAGCTTCGCGGCGGTGCGGATCCAGACATGGATGCGGCCGTCGTCGATCTGCTGGCCGAAATAGCGACCGAGCTCGACCGGACGCAGCTCGATCGGCCGGTCGCTCTCGTAATAGCGGCGGATGAACTCCGGCATCTCCTTGAACATCGGCTGCTTCGACACCTCCTCCGCTGTCAGCTTCTCCGGCGGCGGCACGTCGGGCATCTTCTCCTGATGATTGAAGTTGCTCTCTTCGTCGGAATGGAACGACACCATGATGGAGAAGATCGCGTTGCCGTGCTGGATCGCGGTGACGCGGCGGGTGGTGTAGCTCTTGCCGTCGCGCAACCGCTCGACCTGGTAGATGATCGGGATCTGCGGATCGCCGGGCAGGATGAAATAGCAATGGATCGAGTGCGGCAGGCGGCCCTCGACGGTGCGGCAGGCCGCGACCATCGCCTGGCCGATCACCTGGCCGCCGAACACGCGCTGCCAGCTCGTCTTCGGGCTGTTGCCGCGGAACAAATTCACCTCGAGCTGCTCGAGATCGAGGATGGACAACAGGTCGATCAGGCTCTTGGACATGGATGCGTCCTGGATTGGTTCGGTTTGAATGTCGTCATTCCTGGGCGCGGCGCAGCCGCGAGCCCGGAATCCATTCATCCACGGAAGATGCGGCCTGATGGATTCCGGGTTCATGCTGCGCGCGCCCCGGAATGACGGATGGGGCTGGTTAGCCGCCCTTGTTTCTGCCCCCTGTTTCGCCCAGCTAATATCAGGTAGCAAGCACAGTCTGAGGGCGTGAGGCGCGTAGGGAAAAGGCATGCCGGCACAGCGAAGTATTGTCATCTGCGGGGGTGCATTCGCCGGTCTGGCGCTGGCCGTGGCGTTGCGCCAGGGGCTTGGGCCGGACATTCCGGTGATCGTGGCCGATCCGGCGCTGAGCCAGCGCCCGAGCCGCGATCCGCGCGCGACCGCGATCGTCGCGGCCTGCCGTCGGCTGTTCGAGACCCTCGGCGTCTGGGGCCAGGTGGCGCCGACCGCGCAGCCGATCACCGACATGGTCGTGACCGATTCCAAGCTGGAGGACGCCACGCGTCCGGTGTTCCTGACCTTCGCCGGCAATGTCGAGCCCGGCGAGCCGTTCGCCCATATGGTCGAGAACCGCCATCTGATCGATGCGCTGGCGGCGCGCGCCGAGGCCGAGGGCGTCGAGCTGCGTGCCACCGCGGTGGCGAGCTTCGAGTCGCGGCCCGATGGCGTCAGCGTCACGTTGGCCGACGGCACCGTGATCGATGCTAGCCTGCTGGTCGCCGCCGATGGTGCGCGGTCGAAGCTGCGCGAGCGCGCCGGGATTGCCACCCATGGCTGGGACTATGACCAGTCCGGCATCGTGGTCACGGTCGGGCATGAGCGCGAGCATCATGGCCGTGCCGAGGAGCATTTCCTGCCGGCGGGCCCGTTCGCGATCCTGCCGCTGACCGGCAATCGCTCCTCGCTGGTTTGGACCGAGACGCGCAAGGACGCCGCGCGCATCACGGCGCTGAGCGAGGAAGAATTCCACGCCGAGCTCGAGCAGCGTTTCGGCTTGCACCTCGGCGAGATCAAGGCGCTCGACAGGCCGCGCGCATTTCCGCTCGGCTATTTCGTCGCGCGCTCGTTCATCGCCGAACGCCTCGCGCTGATCGGTGATGCCGCGCATGTCATCCATCCGATCGCGGGGCAGGGGCTCAACATGGGCCTGAAGGATGTCGCGGCGCTTGCCGAAGTCGTCGTCGATGCGGCGCGGCTCGGCATGGATCTCGGACAGGCCGACGTGCTCGAGCGCTATCAGCGCTGGCGCCGCTTCGACACCATGGCGATGGGCGTTGCCACCAACTCGCTCAACTTCCTGTTCTCCAACGAATCGACGTTGCTGCGCACCGTACGCGACATCGGATTGGGCTTGGTCGATCGCGCGCCGCCGTTGAAGAGCATGTTCATCCGCCAGGCGGCGGGATTGTCAGGCGAGGTGCCGCGGCTCTTGAAGGGCGAGGCGCTCTAACTGGTTGTCGTGCTGGCCCCGTGCGCAATTGCGCACCAGGCCGGGACGACGCAACTGTGATCGTGCGGACCTAATCGATCTTGCGGGCCTCTTCCGGCAGCATGATCGGGATGCCGTCGCGGATCGGATAGGCGAGCTTGGCGGAGCGCGAGATCAGCTCCTGCCGCGCGGCGTCGAATTCCAGCGGTCCCTTGGTGATCGGGCACACCAGGATTTCGAGCAGCTTTGGGTCGGCGGTGCTATCGAGGTGATCGGTCGTCGAGTTCATTGCGGTCTCCGGCTGCAGCGTTTTCGAGCGAAGCCTGTCCTGCACTTGATGCGGATGGGTACCGGTTCGCGTGAAGAAATCGCGTCAGAATAAACTGCCGTGATGTAGCACATCCAAATGTCTGCTGTCAGCGCTTCGCCATCCGCAGCAGCTCGTCGATTGCGGCCTGCTGTTGCGCCTTCGGCAGCGTCTGCTCTGATAGAGCGTAGCCGATGAACGCCCAATAGAAGATCTGCGCCCGGCCGCGCGCGATGTCGGCGGGAAACCCGGCCTGCCGGAGCAGGGTTTCGATATAGCCGATCCGGCGCCGGTCGACCTCGAGCACGGCGGCGCGTGCTGCGGCGTCAGTTGTGGCCCAGCTACGCACCGCGCGCTCCAACGCCAGCCGCGCCGAGAAGGCGCGGCGCAGCAGCAGCGCCAGCGCGTCGCCGCCTTGCGGAATGGCCTCGAGCTCGGCGATCACCTGCTCAGCGGCGACCTCGCGCCAATGGGTGAGGATCGCCGCGCGGTAGGCGCCGATATCGGCGAAGTGCCAGTAGAAGCTGCCGCGCGAGACGCCCATGGCCTTGGCCAGCGGCTCGGCCTTGAGCGCCGTGAAGCCGCGCCGCGCCAGCGTCTTCAGGCCCTGATCGAGCCAGTCTTTTGCCGATAGCTGTTCCGTCATGGTTCCCCGTCCGCGACGACCATACACAAGTGTATTGACATGCGCCAGCGTCTGGTGTCCCATCCATACAGTGCTGTATGGATGATTGCATGGAGACTTGGCGATGCGTGATCTTCTGCTGCAAGGCGCCGGGCTCATCGCGATCCTGGTCAGCCTGATCCATGGCGTTCTCGGCGAGACCAAGATCTTCGCGCGCGCCACGATCGAGCCGCCGCGGCTGCGCCTCTTGCTTCGCCTGGTCTATCAGGCCGGCACCGTCGCGTGGATCGGCGGCGGCGTGCTGCTGATTGCAACGCCGGCGATGGCCTCCGATGCCGCAAGGCACTGGATCGTGGCGACGCTCGCCGTCGTGTTCGGCTTCGCCGCGCTGGCGAATGCAATCGCGACCCGCTTCCGCCACATCGGCTGGATGGCGATGAGCGCCGTGGTGGCGCTTGCCGCCGCCGGCTACTAGCGAGCACTGCCATGAACACTGATCGCATCAATCTCAGCATCGCCAACGGTGTCGCGGACGTCAGGCTCAATCGACCGGACAAGCTCAATGCGCTCGATCCTGACATGTTCACCGCGATTGCCGACATCGGCGCACGGGTCGCAGACAACCCAAGGGTTCGCGCCGTGGTGTTGTCGGGCAACGGCCAAGGCTTCTGCGCCGGTCTCGACATCGAGCGGCTGGTCGCAACGACCGAGGGCGAATCCATCCTGCCCTTTGCCGATCTCGGTCAGCGCACCCACGGGATCGCCAATTTCGCCCAGCATCTGGTGTGGCTCTGGCGCGAGCTGCCGGTGCCGGTGCTTGCCGCCGTTCACGGCATCGCCTTCGGCGGCGGCTTTCAACTCATGCTCGGCGCCGACATCAGATATCTCGCGCCCGGCACGCGCCTCGCGATCATCGAGGCCAAGTGGGGGCTGGTGCCCGACATGGCCGGGACGCAGTTGATGCGCCACCTCGCGCGCGAAGATGTAATCCGCGAGCTGACCTACTCCGCGCGCACCTTTTCAGCCGAGGACGCGCTCGGTTACGGTTTCGCCACCCGGATCGTTGAAGACCCGCGCGTGGCTGCGCTTGAGACGGCGCGTGCGATCGCGGATCGCAGCCCGGACGCGATCCGTGCTGCCAAGCGGCTGCTCAATCTTGTCGCCGATCGCGACGCGGCGACCGCGCTCGCGGCCGAAACCGAGGAACAAAGCAACCTGCTCGGCACGCCCAATCACGTCGAGGCCGTCAGGGCGAACCTGGAACGGCGACCGCCGCAATGGAGTCTTGCATGACCGCCAGCCCGGGATTCGATCTGGAGCGTCTCGTTGCGACCAATGCGTCGGCGGCCTTCAATCGGCTTGTCGGCTTCGAAGTCGTCTCCGCCGGTGCCGGCGAAGTCGAGCTGCGCTTGCCGTGGCGCGACGATCTCACCCAATATGCGGGGCACCTGCATGCCGGCATGATCGCAGCCTTGCTCGACACCGCGTGCGGCTTTGCCGCGGCGTCGATCGTAGGCTCCGTCACGGCATCACATTTCTCGATGAATTGCCTGAGGCCGGCCGTGGGCCGCTGTTTCATCGCCAAGGGTGTCACGCCGCGTGTGGGGCGCCGGCAGATTTTTGCCCGCGCCGAACTGTTTGCCGAGATCGAGCAGGGCAAAACCGTGCTGGTTGCGACCGGCGAGACGTTGCTGATTCCGCTCGCCGGCTGATCGGTCAACTCTGGAGCTTGAACATGTCTCTCGTCCTCGTCACCGGCGGGACGGGCCATCTCGGCCGCGATCTCGTCGATCACCTCGTGCAGGCGGGGCACACGGTGCGTGTCTTCGCCAGATCCCGACAGGAACGGACCGATGTCGAGTGGGCGATCGGCGATCTCGCCAGCGGGCAAGGCTTGCGAGCTGCGTTGAACGGCGTGCACACCGTGATCAATGCCGCGACCCATTCGCCGATCGCTCGCCGCGGCGGCTTCAGGCCAATCGACTTTTTCAAGTCGCCGGCGGCAGTGGATGTCGAGGGAACCGCGCGGTTGCTCGGCTTCAGCCACGACGCCGGCGTGCAGCATTTGCTTCACGTCTCGATCGTCGGGCTCGACGACGCGACACTGCCCTATGCGCGCGTCAAGCTTGCGGGAGAGCAATTGGTCCGGCAATCGTGCGTCTCATGGTCGGTGATTCGTGCAATGCCGTTCCACTATCTCCTTGCGGACCTGCTGTCAGGCATGACCGCTCTTCCCGTGTGGCCGATACCTCGCGCGACGTTCAATCCGGTCGATACGTCTGACGTTGCGGACTATCTCGCCAGATGCGCCTTCGACGGGCGACGCGGCGTGCGCGCCGAGATCGGCGGACCCGACGACCTTAGCCTGGTCGAGATTGCCCGGCAGTTTCAAGTCGCACGCGGACTTCGCCGGGTCGTCCTGCCCGTGCCACTGTCGGACAAGGCCGCGCGGGGTATGGGTTTCGTCGTCAGCCAAGGGGTCCGGGGCACACGGTCATGGGCGGACTGGTTGAAGCAGGCGTTCGCGCAGCGGCGGTCGGCCGCGTAGTCGGTTGTCCGGCAGGCAAACGCCGAGGCGCAAGGCTTAGGCCTAAGGGAGAACGAGTCCGCGCTATTGCAGGGGGCGCGATATTTATGGGGTCATCAATTTCCGTGCGGAATCGGCTTACGCACGGATAACCATGCGACTGAAAGTTGTAGAAAATTATCGAGAAGACAATTCAATCGGCCTAGCTTGTCCATGCGGACAACCATGGACCGACGCATGTTTCGTGTTCTGACGTGCCTTTCAGGTGAGCATGACTGGCGGCTGGTTCTGCTGGCCGGACTGGTCTGCTTCGTTGCCAGCATTGTGGCCGTCAACATCTTCCATCGCGCGATCGCCTCGCAGGCGAGAACGAGGCTGATCTGGATCGCGATCGCGGGAGCTGCGATCGGCTACGGCATCTGGGCAACGCATTTCATCGCCATGCTGGCCTACGAGCCGGGCGTGCCGACCGGCTACGGCATCGTTCTCACCGCGCTGTCGCTTGCGGTGGCGATGATGCTGACATCCGGCGGCCTCGGCCTTGCCGCCAGCGAGAACAGCCGCTGGCGCGCGCCGGTCGGCGGCGCGGTGATCGGGGCCGGCATCGCCAGCATGCATTATCTCGGGATGTGGGCGCTGGAAGTGCCCGGCCACGTGGTGTGGTCGATGGACCTCGTGGCCGCCTCCATCGTGCTCGGCATGTTGTTCGGCTACGCCGCGCTGGCGATCGCGGTCCGTCACCAGGATCGCTGGATGTCGCTGGTCGCGGCGCTGTTGCTGACGCTTGCGATCGTGTCGCATCATTTCACCGCGATGGGCGCGGTCGAGATCATTCCGGATCCGCTGCTGGCTCCGGAGGCCATGTCGCTCTCTCCCGCCTTCCTCGCCATCGTGATCGCGGGCGTGGCGCTCTCGGTGCTCGGGATGAGCCTGGTCGGCGTGCTCGCGGACCGGCGGCTCGCGCTTCGCACTCGTCGCTTCGAGGAGATCATCAGTCAGTTGTCGCTGGCGCGGCAACAGGTCGAGGCGTCGCAGAAGGAGCTGGAGGAGCAGCGGCTGCGGCTGGATACGGCGATCAACCACATGGGCGAGGGCCTTTGCATGTTCGATGCGGAGAAGCGCCTCGTCGTCTGCAATGATCGCTATGCCAAGATGTACCGGCTGCCGCCCGAACTGCTGGTGCCCGGCACGGCCCATCGCGAGATCATCACGCATCGGATCGCCAACGGCATCCTCAAGGGCGAGACGAGCAACGTCGCCGCGACGCAGGTGCTCGCGACGCTGAACGCGCTGCCGGCCGGCGAGATCAGCAGCCGGGTCGACGAGCTGGCCGATGGTCGGCTGATCTGCGTGACGCGGCAGCCGATGCCAGGCGGCGGCTGGGTGGCGACGCATCGCGACGTCACCGAGCAGCGGCGCTCGGAGGCCAAGATCACCCATATGGCGCAGCACGACGCGCTGACCGACCTGCCGAATCGCGTGCTGCTCAAGGAATGGATGGAGCAGGCGCTTTCCGGCGCGAGGTGCGGCGGGCCGAGCCTTGCGGTGCTGATGCTCGATCTCGATCGCTTCAAGGACGTCAACGACACGCTCGGACATCCGGCGGGCGATGCGCTGCTGAAGTCGGTGGCCGCGCGGCTGCGCCGCTGCGTCAGTGATACGACGCTTGTGGCACGGCTCGGCGGCGACGAGTTCGCCGTGATCGATTTCGTCAGCGATCCGGTCGCCGAGGCCGGCCTGCTCGCGGAGAAGATCAGGAAGGCGCTCAGCGAGCCGATCGATCTCGGCCATCATCGGGTGACCACCACGACCAGTATCGGCATCGCGCTCGCACCGCGCGACGGCACCGATTCGGACGAGGTCCTGCGCAGCGCCGATCTTGCGCTCTATTCGGCGAAGAGCGGCGGACGCGGCTCGTTCCGTTTCTTCGAGCCGGAGCTCGACCGGTTGTTGCAGGCCCGGCGCAGCCTCGAGCGCGACATGCGCAGTGCGCTCGCCAATGGCGAGTTCGAGCTGCACTATCAGCCGTTCATCCATGTCGCGAGCGGGGAGACCTGCGGCTTCGAGGCGCTGCTGCGATGGCATCATCCGCAGCGCGGCATGATCTCGCCGGCGCAGTTCATTCCGCTCGCGGAAGAGACCGGCCTGATCGTGCCGCTCGGAGAATGGGTGCTGCGCACCGCGTGCGCGGAAGCCGCCAAATGGCCCGACGACCTCAAGATCGCGATCAATCTGTCGCCGGTGCAGTTCAGGAGCCCGGAGCTGGTTCCGGTAATCGTGCACGCGCTCGCGAGCGCGGGAATCTCTCCTGACCGGCTCGAGCTCGAAGTCACTGAAACGGCCATCATCCAGGACAGCGAAGCGGTGTTCGCGGCGCTCAGCCAGCTGCACGATCTCGGGGTGCGGATTGCGCTCGACGATTTCGGCACGGGTTATTCCTCGCTGAGCTTCCTGCAGAAGTTTCCGTTCGACAAGGTCAAGATCGACCGCAGCTTCGTGTCAGAACTCTCGGGCGCATCGGACGAGTCGCGCCGGATCGCGCGCGCGATCGTTCGCTTCGCCGTCAGCCTCGGCAAGACGACGACGGCCGAGGGCGTCGAGACCAGGGAGCAGCTCGAGATCCTCCGCGCCGATGCCTGCGTGGAAGTGCAGGGCTTCCACTTCAGCCCGCCGGTGCAGAGCGAGAAGGTCGCAGAGATGATCGGCGGGCGCGCCCCGGCAGCGGCCGAGCGCCCCGCGGTTCGTTTCGCGGTGGCGGGTGCCGCCTCCTGATCGAACACCGCATCGGCAGATTCGGATGCCCGTGAGGCGTAAGGCCGCAGCACGCGGTCAAAACCAGATTGCGCGTGGAGCGCAAAGCGGTTTTCGCGACCGTTAGAACTTCTCTAAAGCCTGCCGCTGACGCGCTTCCTTGACTTGGCAATTCCCTCGGCATTGTTCACGCATGTGCTCGGCGCGATGTGCGTTGTGGGCATCGTCAACGGAGGGGATGCGCGTGAGAGTGATTTTGAGCGCTGTGATTGCAGCTGGAGTCCTGGGGCTCTTCGGATCGGCGGCGTTCGCCGACGGCTACAAGACTTGCACCAAGCTCGACAAGGCGTCGTGGAGCCGGCAAGCGATGCCGAAGCGAAGGCCAAGGCGGCGGGCTACGAGGTGCGCCGGTCGAAGGTCGAAGGCTCCTGCTACGAAGTCTACGGCGTCAAGGAAGGCAAGCTCTACGAGCTGTTCTACAGCCCGGAAGATCTCAGCCTGAAGCACACGATCCCCAAGTGAATCGTCAAGTGAATCGTCGAGTGAAGCGGGCGCGATGACGGAGGCGGCGCCGGGCGCTCGCGGCGCGACCAGCGTGCAGGTCTGGGACCTGCCGCTGCGGCTGTGGCACTGGGCGCTCGCCGTCCTCGTCCTGGCCGCATGGGTGACACCCAACACCTACGACCGGCTGCACCGGCTGGCCGGCTATTCCGTGATCGGGCTATTGGCGTTCCGGCTGATCTGGGGCTTCGCCGGCACGCGCTATGCGCGTTTCGGCAAGCTCGGCGTCCGCCTGCGCGCCGCGCCGCGCTACATCTGGAATCTCCGCCGCGGCGTCACCGGTCGCTATATCGGGCTCAATCCCGCGGGGACCGTGATGCTGGTGGCCCTGCTGCTCATGCTCGCGGTCTCGGCGATCACAGGTGCGATGGAGGTCACCGTCACCTTCTTCGGCGTCTGGTGGGTCGAGGACACCCACGCCTATGCTTCGGATGCGGTGATCATCCTGGTTGGCCTGCATGTGCTCGGCGTCATCGTGGTGGGATTGCTGCAGCGTCAGAACCTGGTGCGCGCAATGCTCACCGGGCGCAAGCGGCTCCGCAATCGCTGACGAACGCGTGGCTTTGGTTTGGGCATGATCTCCGCGCAAACGCGTTCCGCGTTTGTCGCGAGGGAAAACCGCCTCGCAGTTTTCCGGATCATGCTTATTGCACCGGCGGGTCCCCTGAGGTGCGTTTCTTGGCGAGGTCCATCTCGGTGACGGCGATCAGGATCTCGGCGCGGGTCTTCAGGTCGGGCGCCTCGAGCATCGCCTGCTTTTCGGCCGGACCATAGGGCGACATCATCGCCAGCGCATTGACCAGCGCCTCGTTGGGCGCGGACTCGATGCCCTCCCAGTCGACCTTCAGATTGTTGGCCTCCAGGAAGTCGGCGAGCACCTCGAGCAGCGCCTTGCGATCGACGGCGTCTTCGCCCTTGCGCGCGGTGAAGTCGCCGACGAAGGAGAAGAAGTCGACCTTGCACTGCCGGTACGGCGTCTGCACGGTCAGCTCCTCGACCACCTTGAAGCGCGCGACGCCGGTCAGTTCGAGGATGTAGCGGCCGTCGCCGGATTCGGCGAGCTGGGTGATGCGGCCGACGCAGCCGATGCGGAACAGCACCGGCTTCGACTCCTTGTGCGAATGGGCCACATCAGGCTGGATCATGCCGATCAGGCGATGACCGTCGCGCAGCGCGTCGTCGATCATCGCGAGATAACGCGGCTCGAAGATGTTGAGCGGCATCTGGCCGCGCGGCAACAACAGCGCGCCGGGCAGCGGGAACACCGGGATCACCTCGGGGAGCTCGCCGGGCCCGCGATATTCGGCATTGATCGGCATCTGCGGTCCCGCTGCTGTGACGGGCGAATTTTACGAGAACAGGATCGTCGACAACCGCCTGCGCCCCTCGACGGTTGCCTGATCGGTGCCGCCCCACGCTTCGAAGAACTGCACCAGCTGCTTGCGCGCGCCGTCGTCGTTCCACTTGCGGTCACGCTTGACGATGGCGAGCAGCTGTTCGGTCGCCTCGGTGCGCTTGTTCATCGCGTTGAGCGCGGTCGCGAGATCGAAGCGGGCTTGATGATCGAGCGGGTTTGCGGCGACTTTCTGTTCGAGCTCGGCGATCGGGCCGACCGACTGCGCCTGTTCGGCGAGATCGATCGCAGCCTGCACCGCCTTCACCGCGGCGTCGTTGCGCTTGGATTCCGGCACCATTGCGAGCGTCTGCTTGGCCTGCTCGACCGCGCCTGATGTCATGTAGCATTTGGCGAGGCCGGCCAGCGCCGCGATATTGGTGGCGTCGTGCGCCAGCACCTCGGCGTAGATCTGCGCCGCACCTTCGGCGTCGCCTTCGGCAAGCGCGGCGTCGGCCTCGGCCAGGATCTCGGTGAGATTGGGCTCGCCGGCGGCGGGCACACCCTTGGTGATCTTCTCGATGAAGGCGTTGACCTGGCTCTCCGGCACCGCGCCCATGAAGCCGTCGGCGGGCTGGCCGTTGACGAACGCGATCACGGCCGGGATCGACTGAATGCCCATCTGGCCGGGAATCTGCGGATGCTCGTCGATGTTCATCTTGACCAGCTTGACCCGGCCCTTGGCGTTCTTGACCGCCTTTTCCAGGATCGGCGTCAGCTGGCGGCAGGGGCCGCACCAGGGCGCCCAGAAGTCGATCATCACCGGCTGGCGGCGCGATTCCTCGATGACGTCCTTGACGAAGGTCTGGGTCGTCGTTTCCTTGATCAGATCGGGCGCTGCCTGGGGCGTGGGGCCGCCCTGCTCCATTATCGTCACGTTGTCCTCGCCTGCTTCTGAGGTCGGAATTCCGGGGGCGTTCTAGCACGCTCCGCACGGCACGTTCAGCCGTTCTGTGAGCCTAGAGCATGATCCCGGAAAAGTGGGAACCGGTTTTCCGACGATCACGCCCAGTACATGGCGGCGAGCCGGCAAAATTCAATCGCCTGCGGTCCGATCCCGCTCGATCGGAGATCGGGTGGGCTGCGTCCCCGGAGCGGCCGATGATGGCGGTCCTTGATGGCAACGGGGAACACCCATGGCGAAGGCCTATTACAGCACCGTGTTCGAGCAGCCGGCCGGCGAAGTCTGGAAAATCATCCGCGATTTCAACAATTACCCGGTCTGGGTCCGTGGCGCGGGGAGCAGCGAGATCGAGGACGGCAAGTCCGGCGACACGGTCGGTGCCGTGCGCAACGTGCTGTACCGGGAGCGGCGGATCCGGCAGCGGCTGCTCGCGCAGTCCGACGTCGAGCGCTTCCAGACTTACGAATTTGCCGGACCCCCGACCCTGCCGATGGCGGATTTCAGCGCCACCCTGCGGGTGACCCCGGTGGTCGACGGCGACCGGGCCTTTATCGAATGGTGGGCGGTGTTCGATTGCGAGGCCGACCGCCGCGTCGAACTGGCGCAGACCCTGGCCGGCTGGTTCGAGACCTGGCTCGAATCGCTCCGGGATGAGATGGCTCTGAGGGCGGTTCTGGCGGAAACATAAAAAGAAATCGTCGCAGCGGCCGGTTTCGGCCGATTCGGGGTCAATTTTTAGCGAAACCGTGCGATTTCGTGAGGTGCAGACCGCGCTCTTGTGTTGCATTCACAGACAGCTTTTGGCATAGGTCTGCCGTTGCCGGCGAGCGATCGCCGCCATTTCGGATGCGGGTGTAGCTCAGTGGTAGAGCACGACCTTGCCAAGGTCGGGGTCGAGGGTTCGAGCCCCTTCGCCCGCTCCAAAATCTCTCGCTGACCGAATGTTTCGCCGACAGAGCTGACAGTCTGATGAAGGCCCGCCTCCGCTGCGGGCTTTTTTGTTGTTCAGGCGGTTTTGCTGTTCGGGGCGGCGCTCGGCGGTCAGGGTGCCGTGGCCCGCGATGGCCGCTTCCCGGCTCGTTAACCGTCGGATCGTGCGTTCTCAAAACTGATAGAAATTTGTGGTTGTGTCGGCGTTGAAATGGCTGCCGCTCGCCTTTCGGCGCGGCGCGCACGTGAATGATGTCGATCAGCTGGACGCCAGATCCCGCCTTGGAGCGCCGCGTTGCTCGCGCCAGCGTTGCGGCGCTGATCGCGCTTGCCGGCGTCGCGACATGTTCGCCCGCTTCGGCGCAGTTGCTGCCGAATGACTCCGCCCATGCCCCGGCGCCCAGTTTCTTTCCCATGCCGGGGTTCGAGCAGGCGCCAGGCTTCGAGCCTACGCAGCCGCCGCGGACCCGGGTCTACATCACGACACGCTCGCATTGGGGCGGCCGGCAGAACTTCTGCGTCCGGACCTGCGACGGCCGCTTCTTCCCGCTGCCGCGCGTCAGCGAGGCGGCCTGTCCCGCTGCCGAGGTGAAGCTGTATTCCGGCTCGGACATCGACAGCGCCAGGACCGAAGAGGGCGAGACCTACAAGACGCTCGCGAATGCATTCCGGTTTCAGCGCGAGATCGTGCCGCAATGCTCTTGCAGCGCAAGCGCCTCGACCGGCCTGTCGCCGATCGCGATCGAGGACGACATGACGTTGCGGACCGGCGACATCATCGCCGCCGATGATGGTTTCAAGATCGCGGCGATCTCCAGTAGGGCGAAGCGCAGCGTGTTATTCAGGCCGCTGTCCAAGGCCAAGGCGCAGGCGCTCGGCCTGGCGCGCCTCTCGTCGCGATAGATTCCGGGCGTTAGCTTCGCTCGAATATTACGCCGCAGTGCAGAATGCCTTGTTATCAGGCAGATCGCGCAGGAAAATTTCGTCTCAAATATCGTCTCAACTTGTTTTGACGCAGCGCACACTACCGCATGCGCTTTTCAGCGTCGTTGGATGTGCTACCATTTTGCCGTCTGACCTACCTCCAGACCGCCACCATCATCTCTCAGGGCGTTCAAAATCAATAACAGGCAAGCTGCAATGGCTTGCATAGGGGAGTGACGCGATGAAATCGGCTTTCAATCGATCGATACTTGCGTTCGCGGCGGTTGCGCTGCTGGCGGGGACCACCTTCGCCAATGCGCAGCAACAAACTGACAAGAACCGTGCGCTGAAGAAATACGAATCCGGCACCAAGGAATTCTGGACCCATCCGCCGGATGACTGGTTCCTCGGCGACGAGACCGAAGCGCAGAAGGGCCTTGCCCCGCCATCGGGTCCGCCGACCGGCGCCTCCGACGCCGAACTCGCCAGCATGATGAAGAAGATCAAGCTGCCGCCGGGCTTCAAGATCGAGGTCTATGCCTCGAACGTGCTCGCGGCGCGGCAGATGGCCTGGGGCGACAAGGGCACGCTGTTCGTCGGCTCGTTCGGCCTCGGCAACGTCTATGCGATCAAGGACAACAACGGCAAGAAAGAGGTCAAGACCATCCTCAAGGGCCTCAACATGCCGACCGGCCTCGCCTTCAAGGACGGCGCGCTCTATGTCATCGCGGTCGACAAGCTGATCAAGTACGACAATGCCGAAGCCAATCTCGACAATCTCGGCAGCGGCAAGGTGGTGTATGACGACATGCCGTCCTATGCGGCGCATGGCTGGAAATACATCGCCGTCGACAAGGACGGCTGGTTCTACATTCCGTTCGGACCTCCCTTCAACATCGGCATCCCGCCGACCTCGGTGTCGCAGATCCGCCGCGTCGATCCCAAGACCGGCAACGCGGAGATCTGGGCGCTCGGCGTGCGCAACTCGGTCGGCGGCGACGTCGATCCGCGCACCGGCAAGTACTGGTTCACCGAAAACGCCCGCGACTGGATCAGCGACGATCTGCCGAGCGATAAGCTCAACATGATCTCGAAGATCGGCGAGCATTTCGGCTATCCCTATTGCCACCAGGGCAACCTGCCGGACACCAAGTTCGCGATGGGTCACAAGTGCTCGGAGTTCACCCCGCCGGTCTATAATCTCGGCGCGCACGTGGCTCCGCTCGGCATGAAGTTCTATACCGGCAGCCAATTCCCGGCCGATTACAAGAACAGCATCCTGATCGCCGAGCACGGCTCCTGGAACCGGCACAAGTACCAGGGCGGCCGCATCGTGAAGATCACCGCGAGCCCCGACGGCAAGAATGCCAAGCAGGAGATCTTCGCCTCCGGCTGGATCGAGGGTGACCAGGGCTATCTCGGCCGTCCGGCCGACATCCTGCTCGACAAGGATGGCTCCATCCTCGTCGCCGACGACTGGGCTGGTGCGATCTATCGCATCAGCTACAGCAAGAAGTAATGGTCGAAGCTCATGAGGCTGCGGTGGCCGTGAGGCGACCGCAGCCTCTGTTGCGATCGGGTAACGGAACCACCTCGTCATGCCCGGACTTGATCCGGGCATCCATCCAAACAAGAACCGTTCAGCAAGCACGATGGATCGCCGGGTCATCCTCGATCAGCTCGAGGACAGGTGCCCGGCGATGACAGCCGGAGAAAACTGACATGCGACTAGCGTCACTTGGAGTTGTGGCAACGGCAATTCTCCTCGTTTCGTCCGCCCAGGGCGCCGACGTCGCCGCCGGCAAGGCGAAGGCCGAAATCTGCGCCGGTTGCCATGGCGACAACGGCATCTCGCAGACCGAGAACATTCCCTCGCTGGCCGGCCAGCTCGACCAGTTCATTCAGTGGCAGCTGGTGTTCTTCCGCGCCGGCGCGCGCAAGAACGAGCAGATGCAGCCGATCGTCGAGCAGCTCAACAATGACGACATCCGCAATCTCGGCGCCTATTTCGCGTCGCTGCCGCCGTTCAAGGGCGGCAAGGACGACAATCCTGATTTGTCCGAGAAGGGCAAGCAGGCCGCCGCCGGCCGCCGCTGCGCCTCATGCCATGGCGACACCTTCGCCGGCACCAAGGCGGTCGCCCGCATCGCCGGCCAGCGCGAGGAATATCTCGTCAAGGCGCTGCACGACTACAAGTCGGGACAACGTTCCGGCGGCGCGCAGGCCGCGATGGCCGATGTCGCGTATCCCTTGAGCGACGAGGAAATCACCGCGCTCGCGCATTATCTGTCGCATCTGTAGCGGCAAAGACGGTGTCGTCCCTGCCTGGTGCGCAATTGCGCACGGGGGTAGGGACCCATAATCACCGGCTTCAATTGTCTTGAACGGATATCAACCCGCACCGCCTCAAATCGCGAGGCCGCGGCGTATGGGTCCCGGCTTTCGCCGGGACGACGACGGTTGCGTTACGCCTGCCGCTGTTTCTCATATGCCTTGAGATGCGTGTAGGCGGTGCGCAGCTTCGGCACCGGGATCTTGGCCGCATCCGCGCGCACGATCAGGTCGCCGATCACGTGGTCGGCTTCGACCGGCAGCCCCGCCTTGATGTCGCGGAACATCGATGCGGTCATCGGCGAGCCTTCCGTGGTGAGTAGCCCGCGGGTGCGCTGGAAGAACGGACCGCCCGGTTCATGGCCGGCATCGGCGGCGATCGCGCTGCATTCGTCGAGGATGCCGAGCAGGAAATCCCTGCCGCCGGGCGCGGCCAGGATGTTGCCGACCGAGGTCCGCATCAGGCTGGTGGAGGCGGCGAGCGACGCCAGGAACACCCACTTCTCCCACATGTCCTGCATGATGTGGTCGCTGGCGGCCGCGCCGTTGACGGCGGAGAAGGTGTCGGCGATCGCGCGCACCCGGTCGGACAGGCCGCCGGCGCGTTCGCCGAACGCGAGCGACTGCATCGGCTGCAGCTGCACCACCTCGCGCTTCTCGTTCAGCGTCGCCGCGATCGCACAGAGACCGCCGAGCACATGCCGGGCTCCGAACTTCTTCTCCAGCGCGTCGAGGTGCAGCATGCCGTTGAGCAGCGGGATGATCGCGGTCTTGTCGCCGACCGCTGGCGCGAACGACTTGATCGCGTCCTCGAGATCGAACGCCTTGCAGCTCAGCAGCACGACGTCGAACTTGTCCGCGAGCTTGTCGGCCTGCACCGTCGGCGGGTTGTTCAGCGTGACGTCGCCGTTCGGGCTCTTGATCACGAGCCCGGCGGAGGCAAGCTCCGACGCGCGGCGCGGTCGCACCAGGAAAGTGACGTCGCGGCCGGCCTGAAGCATCCGGCCGCCGAAATACCCGCCGATCGCACCGGCGCCGACCACGAGAACGCGCATGGGAATTTTTCCTTCTTTGTAGTTGCCCGGAAGCCAGGGGCGAATAGCGAATGGGCAGTGGGGAATAGATAGGGGTCTGAACCGGCTACTCGCTACTCGCTATTCGCCGTCAGCTCATCTCACTTTCCCGACACCAGTTCCTCGACTTCGCGCAGCTGCTCCTTGCCGAAGAAGATCTCCTTGCCGACGAAGAAGGTCGGCGAGCCGAACGCGCCGCGCTCGACGGCCGACTGGGTGTATTCGATCAGCTTGCCCTTGACGTCGGCGTCCTGCGCGCGGGCGAACAGTTTTGCGGCATCCAGGCCGGAGGACGCGAGCGCTTTGCCGGCGATTTCCGGGTCGTCCATCTTCTTCGGTTCGACCCACATATGGTGGAAGGCGGCCTCGACATATTTCTCGAACACGCCCTCGAACTGGGCGGCGACCGCCGCGCGCATCAGGTTCAGCGTGTTGACCGGGAAGAACGGGTTCCAGGTGTAGGGTTTGACGTTGAAGCGCTTGAGAAAGCGCTCGGTCTCGATCTTCATGAACTCGGGCTTGTTCTTGACGCCCGCGAGCGTCTCGGCCGGCGACTTGTTGTTGGTGGCCTTGAAGATGCCGCCGAGCAGGACCGGTACATACTCGAATTTGACGCCGGTGCGCTGTTCGATCGCCGGGATCGCCTCATGGCTGAGGAAAGCGTTGGGGCTGCCGAAATCGAACAGGAATTGCGGATTTGCGCTCACGGCGGTCTCTCCCTCGGCTTGTTTGGCTTGAGCTCATTGTAGCATGGGCCTGCTGCCGCGGGCGCCATCGGTAGAATATGATACTCATCATGTGAGCAGCAGTGCGCGATGTCAAATCAGCCGTTTGATGGTCTGCTTGCGCCATACCAGGGCGTAATAGGCCATCTGCAAGAAGAACATGGTTGCGAAGGTGACGGGATAGGCGATCCAGATGCCGCTGATGCCGATGGCGCGGCTCAGCAGCGTCGCGACCGGCACCTCGACCACCGCGATCGCGAGGGTCGAGATCAGCAGCGGCATCCACACCGTGCCGCCGGCGCGCATCGCGCCCGAAAACACCGTCGCCATGCCGAACAGCACCATGCTCCACAGCACGATGTACAGCAGCTGCTCGGCGAGCGCGAGGACGGCGCTGTCCGTGATGAAGAAGCCCATCAGCGGCCGCGCAAAGAGATAGCCGAGCAGCACCAGCCCGCCGGTGAGCCACAGGTTCATCTCGATCCCGGTCCTGACGATGGCGCCGACCCGGTTGGAGTCGCCGCGGCCGATCGCCTGTGCGCCGAAGATCGACACCGATATCGCGATCGAGATCGCCGGAAACTGCACATAGCCGATCACCTGATTGACTGCGCCGTAGGCGGCAGTGGCGTCGGAGCCGAAGCCGTTGACGAGGCCGAGCAGCACCAGTTCGGCGAGCGAGACCACCACCATGCCGATCGCGGTCGGAATGCCGAGCCGCAGCACGATGCGCAGCAGCGCGCCGTTCGGCCGCATCGCGCGCAGGAACGTCGCGTCGAACGCGAGCGGATGCTTGTGCCTGAGCATATGGACATGCAGCCAGAGCAGCGTGACGACGCCGGAGACGGCGGAGGCGATCGCAGCGCTGGCGACGCCCAGCATCGGCAGGCCGAGCCAGCCGCGGATCAGCGCGGGCGTCACCACGAGGCCGGTGACGGTCGAGACCGTCAGCGCCACCAGCGGCGTCACGGTGTCGCCGACGCCGCGCATCATCGCCGCGAGCAGCAGGAATGCGAAGGTCACCGGCATCGCGATCATCATGATCCGTGCATAGGACACCGCGGCGTCGAGCACGTCTGATGGCGTGGCGAGCGCGATCAAGAGCGGACGGGCGAACAGGCCGCCGAGGATTGCGATCGCCAGCGCGAGCAGCAGCGTCACCGTCATCGTGGTGCCGGCAACGGCCTTCACCCGGTCGAGCTCGCCGGCGCCCCAGGCCTGGCCGATCATGACGGAGGCGCCCGCGCTGAGGCCGATCACGAAGGAGATGAAGAAGAACATCACCGGGAAGAACACCGATGCCGCGGCCAGCGCGTCGACCCCGATCATCTGGCCGAGATAGACGCCATTGAGTGTGCCGAACAGTGATTGCAGCACATTGCTCAGCAGCATCGGCGCCAGGAACGACATGAAGGCTTTGCGGAGGGACGGGGACTTGGGCACGTTGAGATTCCAGAAATAGCGTGTGCGGCTTAGTGAGTAGGTCGGGCAACAACACCGCTGTCGTCCCTGCGAAAGCAGGGACCCATACTCCGCGGCGGGTGTTGCGAAAGAGACTCGTCGTCCCGGCATCGCACAACAATTTGGACTAGTGGTTATGGGTCCCTGCTTTCGCAGGGACGACATCTCGGTTGAGGTTACTCATCCAGACTATTCAAAACGGATCAGTCCGCTTGATCGCTATAGGCGAGGCTGACCGCGTGGTCGCGGATATCGGCCGGCCAGTCCGCGATCAGCGTCGTGAAGCGGCGCCGGTCGTGCGCGAACAGCGCGCGGATCGCCTCCTCGTAATGCGGCCGGTTGCCGGCCATTGTTGTCATGAAGCGATAGGCGGCATCCTGCGCGCTGCGCGTGCGGTCCCTGTCGCCGCTGGAGCGTCGCGCCTCGTCGACCAGCTTGCGGATCGCAACCGATGCGCCGCCTTTCTGCTGCGCGAGCCAGTCCCAATGCCGCGGCAACAGCGTGATCTCGCGCGCGACGACGCCTAGCTTTGGCCGTCCCGGCCCGCGCGGCGCGGCCGGCTCCGCCGGCTCCTCGTCGAGCGGACGGGCCGGCATGGGAAGCCGCGCCAGCACGTCGTCGATCGAGCCGCGGAAGTCGATATCGACCAGCGCCGAGGTGCGGCCGTTGAACACCAGGACCGCGGCATCCGTGTGCCGGTCGAGCAGCTGCTTGGCGGCGCGGGCGACCTCCGGGAGGTCACCGGCGGCGATGCGGTGCTCGTTCTGAAAGGCGACATAGGCTGGGTTCATCGCTGATCTCTTCGGTTGCGCGGCATATTGCCCGGGTAATTCGGGGTAATCCAGCCGCGCGCGCCTCGACTTTCTTGCGCCGGGCTGGCACCAAACGCCGCCCGATTGCGCTGACATTTGAGAGGATGCCCATGCTGACGGTTCACCACCTCAACAATTCCCGCTCGCAGCGCGTGCTGTGGCTGCTCGAGGAATTGGGCGTGCCCTACGAGATCGTTCGCTACCAGCGGCAGCCCGACATGCGGGCGCCGAAGGAGCTGCGCGCAATCCATCCGCTCGGCAAGTCGCCCGTCGTCACCGACAACGGCAACACCATCGCGGAGTCCGGCGCGATCCTCGAATACATCATCGCGACCTACGGCAACGGCCGCTTGATCCCGCCGGCCGATACGCCGGAGCGGCTGCGCTATACCTATTGGCTGCACTACGCCGAAGGCTCGGCGATGACGCCGCTGCTGCTGAAGCTCTTGTTCACGCTGATGCCGAAGCGCGCGCCGGCGCTGCTGCGGCCGCTGGTGCGCAAGGTATCGAACCAGGCGCTGTCCACGCTGGTCATTCCCCAGATCAAGCAGCACATGGCTTACTGGGAAAGCGAACTCGGCAAGAGCGAATGGTTCGCCGGCGGCGAATTCTCCGGTGCCGATATCCAGATGAGCTTTCCGCTGGAGGCGGCCGCGGCGCGCGGCGGGCTCGAGGACGGCCACCCCCGATGCGTTGCGTTCCTCGAGCGCATCCACGCCCGGCCGGCCTATGCGCGGGCCCTGGAGAAGGGCGGGCCGTACGAGGTTGGTCGCTGACAGCGCACTCATCGCGGCAGCTCGACCAGCGGCAGCAGCCGTGAATCGGCGAGCGCCGCGGTGCGATGCCCGATGCCGGCCAGATAGGCCTCCGCTACCGCGAAGGCGAGGAACGCGCCGCGGCTCTTCTGCCGGATCAGCATCGCGCGGTCCCAGCGCTCGGCTTCGGGCCCGATCAGGAACGCCCCGCCATCGCCCATGAACAGGATGTCGCCGCCGCTCTTCTGCAGATGCGGCAGCGTGTGGGCGACATAGCGGTCGTACGCCTCCGCGCCGGATATCGGCCGCGGCGGGGCGAGCTCGGGGTCTTGCGAATAATCGGCGATCTCGCGGAACCGCAGCAAATTGAGCATCACCAGCTCGCCGGTGATCTCGCGCTGGGCAAAGTCGCGTCCGGCGTTCCAGGTCGGCTCGAGATAGCAGGTGGTGTCCATGTTGGCCGTCCCATTGCGTTGCGGAGTGAGTTTTACCCGGGCGTAATTGTTTTGTCAATAATACCCGGATATAAATGCTGCGACTGACACACAGGAGCAGCCATGAAGATCGAGGACCGCAAGCAGGCCATTGCCGACTACAAGAAGCGCGCGAGCGTTGCCGGCGTGTTCGCGATCCGCTGCCGCGCGACAGGTGAGGCCTGGGTCGGGCAGGCGCTCGATCTCGACAAGATCGCGAACCGCATCTGGTTCACGCTACGGATGGGCAGCCATCGCAATGCCGAATTGCAGCGTAGCTGGGCGGCGCATGGCGCGGACAACCTGTCGCTCGAAATGCTGGAGCGGATCGAGGACGAGGAGCTCGCCTATGTGCGCGACACGCTGCTCAAGGAGCGCGTGGCGCACTGGCGCGCGCAACTCAATGCGTCCGCGGTGTAGCTCAGCGCGCGGGCAGTGCCTGCACGGTGACGCCGGGCGGCGGCACATCGTCGTCAGGCACGAAGAAATCCGACATCAGCGGCACCGATGGATCGACGCGATAGGGTTCGAAGTCGCGCACGCCATTGGCATAGAGCACCTTGTCGTCGATGCAGAAATGCCCGCTGAATTCGCGTGACGGCCGGGTGATGATCGCGTAGGCCGCATCGCCCATGATCGCGGGGGTGCGGCTTGCGCGCATCATGGCATCGCCGCCGAGCAGATTGCCGACCGCGGCGGTTGCGATCGTGGTGCGCGGCCACAGCGCGTTGACCGCGACGCCGGCCGATTTCAGCTCGCCCGCCAGCCCGAGCACGCACATGCTCATGCCGAATTTCGCCATCGTGTAGGCGGTCGAGTGCTCGAACCATTTCGTCTTCATGTCGAGCGGCGGCGACAGCATCAGGATGTGCGGATTCTCCGCCTTCTTCAGATGCGGAATGCAGTACTTCGACACCATGAAGGTGCCGCGGGTGTTGATCCCCATCATGAGGTCGTAGCGCTTCATGTCGGTGGCCTGCGAATTGGTCAGGCTGATCGCGCTGGCATTGTTGACGCAGACGTCGATGCCGCCGAATTCGGCGACGGTCTGCTCGATCGCCGCCATCACCTGCGCCTCGTCCCTGATGTCGCAGATGACGGGCAACGCCTTGCCGCCGGCGGCGCGGACCTCGTCGCCAGCGGTGTAGATCGTGCCCTTCAGCTTGGGATGCGGCTCGGCGGTCTTCGCCGCGATCGCGACATTGGCGCCGTCACGTGCGGCGCGGAGCGCGATCGCGAGCCCGATGCCGCGGCTCGCACCCGAGATGAACAGCGTCTTGCCCTTCAGCGATGTCATGGCAGTAACCTCCAGTCAGGGACGCACCATGTCAGGCTCCCTCTCCCCTTGTGGGAGAGGGTTGGGGTGAGGGGGTATCTCTCCGCCCGGCGCATCGCATGGAGAGACCGCGACCTCTCACCCGGATTGCATCTGCCGACGCAATCCGCCCCTCCCACGAGGGAGAGGCGAAGCGGCGCAAGCTGAGCGGTCGTGCTCACTTCTACCCACCCGCTTGCAGCACGCGGCCGCGGGTTTCCGGCAGCGCGTAGGCGGCGATGAAGAACACGGCATAGGCCGCCACCGCGAAGATCGCGATCGCGTTGGCGAGCGTCGTCGTGGTCGACAGCGCGCCGACCAGGAACGGAAACAGCGCGCCGACGCCGCGGCCGAAATTGTAGCAGAAGCCCTGGCCGGAGCCGCGCAGCCGGGTCGGGTAGAGCTCGGTCAGGAACGCGCCCATGCCGGAGAAATAGCCCGAGGCAAAGAAGCCGAGCGGGAAGCCCAGCACCCACAGCACCTCGTTGGAGAGCGGCAATTGGGTATAGAGCAGCACGACCGCGATGGCGCCGAGCGAGAAGATCAGGAACAGGTTGCGCCGGCCGATCCGGTCGGCAAGCCAGGCACCGACCAGATAGCCGATGAAAGAACCGATGATCAGCGTCGCGAGATAGCCGGTCGAGCCGACCACCGAGAGCTTGCGTTCGGTGGTGAGGAAGCGCGGCACCCAGAATGTGATGGCGTAGTAGCCGCCCTGCATGCCGGTGCCGACCAGCGAGGCCAGCAAGGTGGTTTTCAGGATCGGACCCTGGAAGATCTCCCACAGTGCGGCGGGCCCGGTGCCGGATGCCTGGTGCTGCGCCATCGTCGCGGCTGATATTTCCGGCTCGGTGACATAGCGGCGCAGATAGAACACCAGCAGCGCCGGCAGCGCGCCGATCACGAACATCCAGCGCCAGGCGTTCTCCGCAGGCAGAATCGAGAACAGCACCGCCTGCGCCAGCACCGCAAGGCCCCAGCCGATCGCCCAGCCCGATTGCACCGAGCCGACCGCGCGGCCGCGATATTGCGGCCGGATCGCCTCGCCGATCAGCACGGCGCCGGCCGCCCACTCGCCGCCGAAGCCGAGGCCGAGCAGCGCGCGGGCGATCAGCAGCTGGTCGAAATTCTGCACCACCGCGCAGACCAGCGAGAAGAACGAGAACCAGATGATGGTGAGCTGCAGCGTCTTCACCCGTCCGATCCGGTCGGAGAGATAGCCGCCGAGCCAGCCGCCGACCGCGGAGGCCAGCAGCGTCACGGTGCCGGCGAGCCCGGCGGTGCCGGCATCGACCTTCCACAGCGTGATGATGGTGCCGATCACGAGCGGATAGATCATGAAATCCATGCCGTCGAGCGTCCACCCCGAGGCGCAGGCCCAGAACGTGCGACGCTCCTGCAGGTTCATGTCACGATAGAAGGCGAGGAGACTGGTGTCCTCGATCTCTGCAACTTCAATTGGTTTGGCTTCGGCCGTGCTCATGCGCGTTCCCCGGAGAAATCATTCACCGGCTCTTTGCGATCCGCGGCCGGAATTGCGCGGACCGCCAATCTATCGCGATGTCGCAGGCAGGGCAAAGCCGCCTTTAGTACCCCGCAGCTTCCGAGCCCCGCGTGCGCGGATCGGGCGCGCCGAGCAGACCATTGGTCGTGACCACGATCGAGTTCGCGGAGGAGTAGCCGAGCGGCTCGACCAGCTTGTGGCCTTTGGCGCGCAGATCGGCGAGCACCTCGTCGGGAAAGCCGCGCTCGATCCGGACCTCGTCGGGCAGCCATTGATGGTGCATGCGGGGCGCGGCGACCGCAGCCGCGATGTCCATCCTGTAGTCGATGACGTCGACGATGATCTGCGTCACCGCTGATATGATGCGGCTGCCGCCCGGCGATCCCGTCACCAGCACCGGCTTGCCGTCCTTCAGTACGATGGTCGGCGACATCGACGACAGCGGTCGCTTGCCGGGTCCCGGCAGATTGGCCTCGAAGCCGACCAAGCCGAACGCGTTGGAGGCGCCGGGCGCGGCGGTGAAATCGTCGAGCTCGTTGTTGAGCAGCACGCCGGTGCCGTCGGCGACGAGGCCGACGCCATACGGGAAGTTCAGCGTGTAGGTGTTGCTGACGGCGTTGCCGCTGGCATCGACGACCGAGTAATGCGTGGTGTTGTCGCCCTCGTGCGGTTGCTTGGCATTGCGCACGTCGGTCCAGGGCGTGGTCCGGGCAAGATCGATGGTCGCGCGCTGCCTGGCGGCATAGTCCTTGTCGACCAGCAATTGCGTCGGCGCCTCGACGAAAGCGGGATCGCCGAGATAGCGGGCGCGATCGGCATAGGCCCGCTTCATCGCCTCGATCATGACATGCAGCGAAGCGGCCGAGCCCTGCTTCATGTCCGACATCGGGAAGCCTTCGAGGATGTTGAGGATTTCCAGCAGCACGACGCCGCCGGACGAGGGCTGCGGCATCGAGACGATGTCATAGCCGCGATAGGTGCCGCGGACCGGCGTACGGATCACCGGCTGGTAGGATTTCAGATCCTCAAGCGCGAAGATGCCGCCGGCAGTCTTGATTCCGCTGACCAGCTTCTCGGCGACGGCGCCTTCGTAGAAGCCGCGCGGGCCCTGTTCGGCAATCGCGGTCAATACGCCGGCGAGATCGCCCTGGATCAGGCGATCGCCCTCACGCAGCGGTGTGCCGTCGGCGTGCGAGAACGTCTTGGCAGAGCTGGGCCAGCGCGACATGCGGCGATACATGTCAGCCAGCGTGTCGGATGTATCGTCGGTGACGATGAAGCCGTCTCGTGCGAGATCGATCGCGGGCTTGAGGATCTGCGCCAGCGTGAACCTGCCGGAGCCGTATTTCTCCAGCGCCAGCGCAAGGCCTGCGACCGTGCCGGGCACGCCGATCGCGAGCGCGGAGTTGCGCGACTTGTCGGGATCGGGCTTGCCCTCAGCATTCAGGAACATGTCGCGGGTTGCGGCCTGCGGCGCGGTCTCGCGATAATCGATCGCGACATCCTCGTTACGGCCGGCGAGATGGATCACCATGAAACCGCCGCCGCCGATATTGCCGGCGCGCGGATAGGTCACTGCCATCGCAAAGCCGGTGGCAACCGCGGCGTCGACCGCATTGCCGCCCTGCCGCAGGATGTCGGCGCCGACCCGCGCGGCGAGCTTCTCCTGCGCCACCACCATGCCGTGTTCGGCGCTGACGCTGTGAGGTGCATCCGTGGCGGACGGCTCGTAGGCCCGACGCTGCACCTGGCCGAGGGCGGGCGACGCGATGCCGATCACAAGGAGAGCGGCAAACAGCCGTCGCGACATCGTTGCCGTCAGCGCCATCGAAATGTCCTGCCCTGTTCATCGCCGTATCAGCAGACCGGCTCATGCTATATGGGAGCGGATCGAAGCGGCAAAAGCCTGCATTTGGCTCGAGTTGGGGAATATCGTTCACGATGAAGGCAACAATGCAGACGCGCGCCGGTGAAGCGCTGGCCTCCACAAGGGTCTATCCGGGTCGCGCCGCCGTCGTCAGCTGGATCTTCTTCGACTGGGCCGCGCAGCCCTATTTCACGCTGATCACGACCTTCGTGTTCGCGCCGTACTTCGCGAGCTTCGTCGCGCCCGATGCCGCGAGCGGCCAGGCGCTGTGGGGCTTTGCCACCGCGGCTGCGGGACTTGCGATCGCGCTGCTGTCGCCGGTGCTGGGCGCAATCGCCGATGCCAGCGGCCGACGCAAGCCGTGGATCGCGGGCTTCGGCGCGCTGCTCGTGATCGGGTCCAGCGCGATGTGGATCGGCAAGCCCGGCAATCCCGGCATCATCCCCATGCTGCTGCTCGCCTATGCGATCGCCAGCGTCGGCGTCGAGTTCGCGACCGTGTTCAACAATGCGATGATGCCGACGCTGGTGCCGCCGGACCGGATCGGGCGCCTCTCGGGCACCGGCTGGGCCACCGGCTATGTCGGCGGCATCCTCAGTCTCGTGCTGGTGCTCGGCTTCCTCGCCGCCAATGCCGAAACCGGCAAGACGCTGTTCGGCTTCACGCCGCTGTTCGGGCTCGATCCCGTCATGCATGAGGGTGATCGCATCACCGGGCCGCTGACCGGGCTGTGGTTCATCATCTTCGTGGCGCCGATGTTCCTGTTCACGCCGGACTATCCGGCGAAGCGGCCGCTGCGCGAGGCGCTCGGCGAAGGCCTGCGCGAACTCAGGGAGTCATTGCTGAGCTTGCCGAAGCAGACATCGCTGGCGCGGTTCCTGCTGGCGAACATGATCTACACCGACGGGCTGGTTTCGCTGTTCGCGTTCGGCGGCATCTATGCTGCCGGCACGTTCGGCTGGGACACGATCCGCATCGGCACCTTCGGCATCATCCTGGCGGTGGCCGGCACGTTCGGCGGCTGGATCGGCGGCAAGCTCGACGATCGGTTCGGGCCGAAGCGCGTGATCACCTGCAGCCTCGTCATCCTGCTGTTTGCGATCGTCGTGATCCTCACCGTGAACAAGGATTCCATCCTGTTCATCCCGGTCGCGCCGCCGGTGCCGGGCGGTCCGCTGTTCGCAGGCGCCGCCGAGCGCGCCTACATCGTGCTGGGCTGCCTGATCGGCGCCACCGGCGCGCCGCTGCAGGCAGCCTCGCGCTCGCTCCTGATCCGGCTCGCACCGAAGGATCGCATCGCGCAGTACTTTGGCTTGTTCGCGCTGACCGGAAAGGTGACGTCGTTCATCGGCCCGCTCATGATCGGTACGATCACCGCGGCGACCGCGAGCCAGAAGGCCGGCATGGCGGTGCTGGTGGCGTTCTTCGTGGTGGGACTGGCGCTGCTGGCGAAGGTGCGGCAGTAACTCACCGCCGTCGTCCCGGCCAAGCGAAGCGCGAGCCGGGACCCATAACCATAGGGTGAACTTGTTGCGCGACGCTGTGGCCCCAGCGAACGCCACACACGAAGCGGTGGTTATGGGTCCCTGCTTTCGCAGGGACGACGGGGGCTAGTGCCGGAAATGCCGCACGCCGGTGAACACCATGGCGATGCCGTGCTCGTCGGCGGCCTTGATCACCTCGTCGTCGCGCATCGAGCCGCCGGGCTGGATCACCGCGGTGGCGCCGGCCTCGATGCAGGCCAGCATGCCGTCGGCGAACGGGAAGAACGCATCTGAGGCGACTACCGAACCCTTGGTCAGCGGCTCGGCGAGCTTGAGCTCGGCCGCCGCATCCAGCGCCTTGCGCGCGGCGATACGCGCAGAATCGACCCGGCTCATCTGGCCGGCGCCGATGCCGACGGTGGCGAGATCCTTGGCGTAGATGATGGTGTTCGACTTGACGTGTTTTGCAACCCGGAAGGCGAATTTGAGGTCGCGCAGCTCGGCGTCGGTCGGCGCGCGCTTGGTTGCGACCTTCAGGTTCATGTCCTCGATCACGGCGTTGTCGCGGCTCTGCACCAACAGGCCGCCGGCGACGGTCTTGGCGGTGAGGCCTGTCGCGCGCGCGTTCGGCAGGCCGCCCGCGAGCAGGAGGCGCAGATTGCGCCGGCCGGCGATGATCGAGATCGCCTCCTCGGTCGCGTCGGGCGCGATGATCACCTCGGTGAAGATGCCGATGATGGCGCGCGCCGCATCCGCATCGAGCGTGCGGTTGACCGCGATGATGCCGCCATAGGCCGAAGTGGAGTCGCAGGCCAGCGCGCGGGCGTAGGCGGTGGCGAGATCCGGACCTTCGGCGACGCCGCAGGGATTGGCGTGCTTGACGATGACGCAGGCCGCGGTGCGCTGCGGATCGAACTCGCCGACGCATTCATAGGCCGCATCGGTGTCGTTGATGTTGTTGTAGGACAGCTCCTTGCCCTGCAGCTGGCGCGCGGTGGCGACGCCCGGCCGCTTCTCCGGCGTGGCATAGAATGCTGCGGTCTGGTGCGGGTTCTCGCCATAACGCAGCGACTGGATCAATTTGCCGCCGAAGGCGCGGAAGTCCGGCGCCTTGGTGTCGAGCTGCACGGCAAACCAGTTCGAGATCGCGGCGTCATAGGCCGCGGTGCGCGCATAGGCCTTGGCGGCGAGCCGGCGGCGCAGGCCGAGCGAGGTCGCGCCCTTGTGCGCGGCGAGCTCGTCGAGCACGGCAGAATAGTCGTTCGCCTCGACCACCACGGCGACGTCGTCATGGTTCTTCGCCGCGGCGCGGATCATCGCGGGACCGCCGATGTCGATGTTCTCGATGCACTCCTCGAACCCGGCGCCTTTGTCGACGGTGGCTTCGAACGGATAGAGGTTGACGACCAGCAGGTCGATCGGCGCGATGCCGTGCGAGGCCATCGCCGCGGCATGTTCCTTGTTGTCGCGGATCGCGAGCAGGCCGCCATGCACCTTCGGATGCAGCGTCTTGACCCGGCCGTCCATCATCTCCGGAAAACCGGTGAGCTCTGAGACGTCCTTGACCTTCAGCCCGGCCGCCGCGATCGCCTTGGCGGTGCCGCCGGTCGAGACCAGCTCGACGCCCTGGTCGGCCAGCGCCTTGGCGAAATCGATCAGTCCGGTCTTGTCGGAAACGGACAACAGAGCGCGGGTCACGCGGCGAAGCTGCTCGGTCATATCGGAAAATCCTTGGCTGTTAAGGCAGCCGGGTAGCATGGTTTTGTGCGGTACGAAACCGGTACTGGGGGCCGAATCCCCGCAAATTAGCCCCGTCACCCTGAGAGAATGGCAAGCGGCGCCAAACGTTCAGCATCGTCCTGGCGAAAGCCAGGACCCATTACCCCAGCCGCTTGGTGTTGCGCGACGCTGGGGCCACGATCCCGCACACGATCAAATTCGGTGGTTATGGGTCCTGGCTTTCGCCAGGACGACGGGGATGGGTCAGTCCGCGATGCAGCTGGCGCGTTTCCGCCGCCGCTACAGCGGTAGTTCCGGCTCGCGGCGGGCGTTGCGGCGCGCGTTGGTGGCGGTGGCCGAGGTCGAGGAGCGGACGAAGCTCCAGCGGATGGTGGCAGCGTGCCTGGCGTCCTGCCGGATCACGATCTGCGAGGTGCGGCGCGGGCCGTCATTGCCGGCCAGGAACACGCTGTCCTCAAGATCGACCTTGTCGTCGATCGCCTCGAAGGTCCAGACGTCGCGGTTGGGCAGCACCAGCATCACGCCACGGGCGTCCGACAGCCGGCTCGCCTTCACCGAGGGGTGCAAATGGAAACGCAGCGCGAAATCGGCCTCGCTGCCCTTGATGCGGCCGCCCGGCGCCGGCGACAGCGAGTCCTCGCCCTCGAGCCGCGTGCCGTCCTGGGAGACCATCAGCACGCGGCGGTGGATCACGCCGAAGCGCGAGAGATAGCCGTCATGCGAGGCGGTGAGCACGTCGCCGCCGGGAACGGCTTCGCGGTAGCTTTCGACATTGCTGGGACCACTGGTGATCGGCGCGCCGCGCAGCAGCCGCTTCATCGCCGACAGCTCGACGAACTGGCATGACGAGGTGTCGCGATAGGTCAGCGTCGAATGCGCCGCGGTGGAGCGCGCGAACGGCCGCCAATTGTCGCGCCCGGTGGACGGCATGCCGCAATTGACGACGATGCGGCTCGGCCCCGAGGAGAGCTCGAACGACAGGCAGCCGGCATGCGCATCCTGGCTGACGCTCGCCGGCGGCGGCGGACCGGTGTCGATGATCAGCGCGGTGTTGCCGGCATCGAGCCGCTGGAAGCCGGTATGCGGCATGCTCGCCATCGGCACGCCGCGGGTGTCGTCATAGGCGAGCAGCGTCGCGACCAGATCGGACGGCGCGGTGCTCATGCCGTTGAACAGCGCGAAGCTGCCGTCGCCGTGCCGGAAGAAGCGCAGCATCGGCATCATGCGATCGATGGCGTTGAGCAGCGCCGGCGGCGGCGCGATATTCCGTGCGGCAAAGGTCTGCCGCAGCGGCAGGAGGTCGCTGAGCAATTCGACCAGCGCGCCGGGATTGCGCGAGATGTGGCCGCCATCGGGCAGGATCTGGCGCTGCAATTCGTCCGACAGCCTGCGCGTCGCCGACTTGATGTTGCGCGCCTGGTTGGCGAGGCAGAGCGAGGCGTAGCACAGCGCAATCAGCACTTGCAGGCGCGGCACGCCGTCATTGTCGAGCGTCGAGTGGCGCAGATAGCGGATCTCGCGCGCCAGCCCGCGGAGATATTTGCGATAGAATTTTCCGTCGGTGTCGCCGAGCACCAAGGGAGCTTGCGACAGCAGCGAGATCACCCGCCGCGCGCGCACGTCGGCGCGCCGTTCCAGCGGCCGCTTGCGGGCCTGGTTGGAGATCCAGTCGTCGACCAGCGAGCGGGCATTGGCCCGGGTCAGCGCGGTGTCGGCGGCGCGCAGATGGCGCAGCCAGCCGAAGCCGAGCAGGGCGGCCTCCCAATCCTCCGACGGCGGCTCGAGATCGAAGATCGAGCGGCCGTGGCAGGTGACGATCTTGCCGGCGAACACGAATCGCCCGGCATAGATCTCGGCAGCGCGGGTGGCGTCGGCGGTCCGCAGGTCGTGCGGCGCGATGATCAGCCGGTCGGTGCGGCCTGGCCACAGCCGCGACAGCGCAACCGTGCTGCCGCTGGCGCGTGCGAGCATGCTGCGGGCGAAGCGGCCAGCAATCAGCGTCGAGATGCGTCTGCTTTGAGCGACCGACACGCCTAACCTTGCGGGGAGGGAATTTTCAACGAATCCTTATTTAATCCGGAAACGCGGCCAAGACACCTTCTTGATAAACAAGACACCCTCTTGATACCGCGCGAATCACTTCGAGCTTAGAGGGCTGAAGTTTAAAATCAGGCCTTAACCAGCCGGGCGGCGTAAAAGCCGTCCAGCCCGCCCAGCCGCGGGTCGGCGTTGGGCAGGTGGCTCGGCAGGGTGCGCAGGTCGCCGTCGGCGGTAATGACGTCGTCGAGGCCCGCGACCTCGTCCTTCTCGACCGGCGCACGGCGCAGGCCCGATTCGCTCGCCAGCAGCGCGGCAATCGCGTGCTCGCCTTCCTCCGGCTCCAGCGAGCAGGTGCAGTAGACCAGCGTGCCGCCGGGCTTCAGCAGATGGGTGGCCTTTTGCAGCAGCCGCTTCTGCAAGGCTGACAATGCGGCGATGTCGCCTTCCTGGCGCAGCCAGGCGACGTCGGGATGGCGGCGGATGGTTCCCGTCGAGGTGCAGGGCGCATCGACCAGGATACCGTCAAAACTTGCGGCCTCGGCGGGCCATTCGGCGGCGTCGGCGACAACAGTCTCGGCCTGCAGCGCCAGCCGCGTGAGATTTTCGCGCAACCGCGCGATCCGCGCCGGCGAACGGTCGACCGCGGTGACCTGCGCGCCTGCCAGCGCGAGCTGGGCGGTCTTGCCGCCGGGCGCGGCGCAGAGATCCGCTATCGCCTTGCCTTTGATGTCGCCGAACAGCCGCACCGGCAGTGCTGCGGCGGCGTCCTGAACCCACCATTGGCCTTCGGCAAAGCCCGGCAGCATGGTGACGGAACCCTGCAGCAGCGTGCGCACGGTTCCCGTCGGCAAGATCTCGCCGTGCAGGCGGCTCGCCCATTGCGCGGCGTCGGACTTCACCGTGAGATCGAGCGACGGCTCGTGGCCGAGCGCCAGCGCCATCTCGCGTGCGGTGGCCTCGCCGTAATGCGCGTTCCAGCGCGCCAGCATCCATGGCGGCAGGTCCAGCGTCTGCGTGCTGATCTCGTCGATCAGCCCCTGGCCCTCGCGCGCGCAGCGGCGCAGCACGGCGTTGACGAGCCCGGCATATTTCGCCGCGCGGCGATCGGACTGCACGAGGCGCACCGAGAGATCGACCGCGGCGTGATCAGGCACATCCATCCAGAGGATCTGCGCGGCGCCGATCAGGAGCGCGCTCTGCGCGCGCGGCGCATCGGTCGGGATGCCGCGATCGAGCAGGCGCGACAGCAGATGGCCGAGCGTGCCGAGCTTGCGCAGGATGGTCGAGACCAGCCGGCGCATCAGCGCGCGGTCGCGATCGGCCAGCGATTTCAGGCCGGGATGCGCGCCGGCGCCGTCGAGCTGATCGTCGAGCGTGCGGTGCTTGTGCAGCACGCCGTCGAGGATGTCCGCCGCGATGCGGCGCGCCGCGAGACCGGGGACTTCGGCAGGAACTGCAAATCTTGAAGGAGGCATGAAGCGGAGATATCTCGAAGGTGCTGAGTACTGAGTTACATTCGGCTCATGCCCATCAACTCGAAAACACCTCTGGCATGCGAATATGCCAAATGTAAGAATCGCCTTGCGGATTTCTTGATCGTGATGTCGTCACTGAGCCAAGTCAGAGATACGAAGTTCGCAGGCAGAAAGTTTTGCCAAGAAGGCCTGCCATGTCTGAGAACATGACTGAGAAATCGCCATCGCCGCCGGAACCCGCACCGCGCAAGCCGCTGACGCCGGCAGCCCAGCGCGCACTCGCCGAGGCCGCGGCGCGGCGCAAGGCGGCCGAGGAGCTGGCTGCGAAGGAAGCGGCCGCGCGGCCGAAGGAATTCCAGGGCCCGAAGGGGCCGGAACCGACGCGTTACGGCGATTGGGAGACCAAGGGCATCGCCTCGGACTTCTGAGGGTCTTTGTCGTGCCTTGCCTGACGGATCGACTCAGGTCAGTCTGGGAATATGTCCCCATACGAGAGAATAAATCCTTATCATGGGACGGGACGTCCGCCCTTCCGCCGCTCTCCTTGGGGCCGCCGCGTCTCGGCGGCGCTGCCATGGGTGTTCGTTCTCGGCATCGCCGTTGGCAGCATGTTGCCGATCCGCCGATGGGTGCCTGAATGGGTGCCTTTGCAGTCGCACTGGTCGCTGAACCGGTCGCGCGATGCTGACATGATCCGGCAGCGGGCCGGCGCACCTGACGTCCGCCATGCTGTCGATGTCGTCAGGACGATCGATGGCGACACGTTCGAGGCGCGGGTGCATCTCGCGCCGGGGCCCGATCTGTACACGCGGGTCCGGCTGCGCGGCATCGATGCGCCGGAGCTGAAGGCGTCCTGTGCGCGCGAGCTGCAGATGGCGCAGGCGGCGACGGTGGCGCTGCGCGATCTGCTCGGCCAGGGCGAGGTCGCGATCTACAATATCGGTCCCGACAAATATCAGGGCCGCGTCGTCGCCGACGTCGCGACGAAGAAGACCGACAACGTCTCGGCGGCGCTGCTCGCGGCCGGTCATGCGCGCGCCTACAATGGCGGGCATCGCTTCGGCTGGTGCGGATATTTCGGGCGCTAGACGATAGCGTCACCGCCGCGGCGGCGCAGGACCGACAAATAAAAAGCCGCGCAGATGCGCGGCTTTTCTTTCGGCGAAGGACTGTGCGATCAGCGGGTGACGACGACAGTCGTGCCGACCGAGACGCGCGAATAGAGATCGGTGATGTCGGTGTTGAGCATGCGGATGCAGCCGTAAGAGACGAAGCCGCCGACCGAGCCCGGCACGTTGGTGCCATGGATGGCGTATTCACCGCCGGCCAGGGTCATCGCCGCGACGCCCATCGGGTTACGCGGCGAACCGCCGGCGATCACGTCCGGGATGCTTGGCTTGTCGCGCTTGACCTCGGCGGGCGGCGACCAGGCCGGGTTGCGATACTTGCCGTCGATGCGGGTGGTGCCAGCCCACTGCTTGCCGGACTTGCCGACGCCGACCGGGTAACGCATCGCGTGGCCGGAATCGAGAATGAGATAGAGCCGCCGTTCGTTGGTCTTCACCACGATGGTGCCTGGCTCATAATTGTCGGCGTGGATTCCGACCATTTCCGGCCGCGCTTCGGCCGTCTGCGACATCAAAGCAACGGCACCAAGGGTGGCAGCGAACGCCACCGCAAACTTCATCGACATCAACCTCTCCACTTCCCAACAGCTCCCGGCGGGGAGCCAAAAACGAAGGTGCAGAGCCCTGAAAAAAACCGGGCCCGCCGGTCTCACGCACGCAATATTAACCGCGTGTCTTAACCGGGTGGTTTCACGCCGGCCGCGAGACACGTCCAGATGGCCGGCAGAAAAGGAAAACTTGGGATCAAAGTAAATGACTTGAAAACAACACCCGGCCACAAACGCGCCGCAGTGGCGCCTTGTCTCTGACAATCCCGTGAAATGCCCAATCCCATAACGTTTCAAGGGCAGCCGGCGCCGGATCGCATGGAGACAAGCGAAGGGCCGCGGCGGTGATCGCGCGCGGCCCTTGCTGCATGTCTCGATATTGCCGTCGGCGGGCTACTTCTTGTTCTGCCGGTTCTGCACGAGGTCGTCGACCACGGCGGGATCGGCCAGGGTCGAGGTGTCGCCGAGGCTCGACGGCTCGTCCTCGGCGATCTTGCGCAGGATGCGGCGCATGATCTTGCCGGAGCGCGTCTTCGGCAGGCCGGGCGCGAACTGGATCAGGTCCGGCGAGGCGATCGGGCCGATGTCCTTGCGGACCCAGGCGACCAGCTCCTTGCGCAAGGCCTCGGTCGGCTCGGTGCCCTTCATCAGCGTGACATAGGCGTAGATGCCCTGGCCCTTGATGTCGTGCGGATAGCCGACCACGGCGGCTTCCGACACCGCCTCGTGCGCGACCAGCGAGCTCTCGACCTCGGCGGTGCCCATGCGGTGGCCGGACACGTTGATGACGTCGTCGACGCGGCCGGTGATCCAGTAGTAGCCGTCGGCATCGCGCCGGCAGCCGTCGCCGGTGAAGTACTTGTTCTTGTAGGTCGAGAAATAGGTCTGCTCGAAGCGGGCGTGGTCGCCATAGACCGTACGCATCTGGCCCGGCCATGACCTGGTCAGGCAGAGATTGCCCGAGGTCTCGCCCTCCAGCGTCTTGCCGTCGGCGTCGACGATCTCGGGCACCACGCCGAAGAACGGCCGCGTCGCCGAGCCCGGCTTCAGCTTGGTGGCGCCCGGCAGCGGCGTGATCAGGATGCCGCCGGTCTCGGTCTGCCACCAGGTGTCGACGATCGGGCAGCGGTCGTCGCCGACCACGCGATGGTACCACTCCCAGGCTTCCGGATTGATCGGCTCGCCGACCGAGCCGAGCAGCCGCAGCGACTTGCGCGAGGTCTTCTTCACCGGCTCGTCGCCGCCCTGCATCAGCGCGCGGATCGCGGTCGGTGCGGTGTAGAAGATGTTGACCTTGTGCTTGTCGACCACGTTCCAGAACCGCGAATTGTCCGGGTAGTTCGGCACGCCCTCGAACATCAGCGTGGTCGCGCCGTTACAGAGCGGCCCGTAGAGGATGTAGCTGTGGCCGGTGACCCAGCCGACGTCGGCGGTGCACCAGTAGATGTCGCCGTCGTGATAGTCGAACACGTATTGATGCGTCATCGACGCGAACACCAGATAGCCGCCCGAGGTGTGCAGCACGCCCTTCGGGGTGCCGGTCGAGCCCGAGGTGTAGAGGATGAACAGCGGGTCCTCGGCATGCATGTGCTCGGCCGGGCATTCCGTCGTCACCATGGCGGCGGCCTCGTGGTACCAGAGGTCGCGGGTCGGGTTCATGTCGATCTTGCCGCCGGTGCGCTTCACCACCACGACCCAGTCGACGCCGCCGGTCTTGGCGATCGCGGCATCGACATTGGCCTTCAGCGGCACCTTCTTGCCGCCGCGCAGGCCCTCGTCGGCGGTGATGATCACCTTGGAATCGCAGTCCTTGATGCGCTGGGCGAGGCTGTCCGGCGAGAAGCCGCCGAACACCACCGAGTGAATCGCACCGATCCGCGCGCAGGCCAGCATGGCGTAGGCCGCTTCCGGAATCATCGGCAGATAGATCGTGACGCGGTCGCCCTTCTTGACGTTCCGGGTGCGCAGGATGTTGGCCATCCTGCAGACTTCGTCATGCAGCTGGCGGTAGGTGATGTGCTTGGACTCGGAGGGATCGTCGCCCTCCCAGATGATCGCGGTCTGGTCGCCGCGCTTCTCGAGATGGCGGTCGATGCAGTTCCAGGCGACGTTCAGCACGCCGTCCTCGAACCATTTGATCGAGATGTTGCCGGGCGCGAAGGAGACGTTCTCGACCTTGGTGTAGGGCTTGATCCAGCCGATCCGCTTGCCGTGCTCGGCCCAGAAGCCGTTCGGGTCCTTGACCGAGTGCGCGTACATCTCGCGATATTTGGCGTCGTTGACATAAGCGCGCTTGGCCCACTCGGCCGACACGTCATAGATCTTCTCGGACATCGCTTTCCTCCACTCATTGCCGATCGCAAACGTCGCGGCGGCAAGCCGTCTTGATCATTGCCGCGATTATGCGTTGCCGCATTCCGGCCCGGCAAGGAAAAAGGACTGTCACTTTTGTCGCGTCGAAGCCGGCAGACATCAGGCCGGCTTCCGTTTGTGATAAGACGGCTTACCGCAACGCATTGACGAGAGAAACCTATGCTCCATCGCCTGCTCCGGGTCACTGGTCTCTTGGTCGTAGTGATGTTGTCGGCTGTGCCGCTTGCCCGCGCCCAGAACGCCGCACCGGCGTCCTCACCTGAGGCGCTCGCCGTAGCAAAGGAATTGGTCACCACCATCCATCTGGTGGACCAATTCAAAGCGCTGATGCCGACGATCCTGAAAAGCCTCAAGCCGGCCATCGTCCAGGGCCGCACCGATGTCGACCGCGACTATGATGCCGTGACGCCGGTGTTGCTCGAAAGCTTCCAGACACGGTTCAGCGAATTGTCCGACGCCATGGCCATCATCTACGCGAACAACTTCACCCCGGATGAACTGCGCGGCCTGATCGCCTTCTACAAGAGCCCCGTCGGGCAGAAATTGCTCGCGAAGACGCCCGCGGTGACGCAGCAATCCCTGATTGCCGGCCAGAAGTTCGGCCAGTCGGTGGGTGTCGATATGAAGCAGCGGGTCATCGAGGAACTGCGCAAGAAAGGGCACGATCTCTGACCTGTTCGCGCGGCAGGTCGTGCAGATCGGCCCCTTGGCATCCGGTTCCCGGCCGGCGCTCCCGCCATTTTGACCGATCCTGGAGGGGCCAAAATCAAGGTTAGCGGGCGAATGGCACCCATGAAAGGTAATTGGAAACCGTCAATAACCGATTCGCGACTCGCAATGTCAGCCCTGACGCCCTAAATCGCCAAACCGAGGCCCACGGCCACCGGAACGAAGCCCGAAGCAACGGCATTACCGGGAGAACAGCGGAACAAGGCGTCTGACGAGTATGATGGATCAGCAGAACATCGCGGCTGTGCGGCCCATGTCCGCCGATCCCGCTGTCGCCTTGGCGAAGGCGCTGGGCCAATGGCCCAAGCCGCCGCAGGCAAAGTTGCCGCCGCGAGCCAAGATCAAGCTCGACGCTTCGGCCGCCATCAAGACCTCCGTCGAGGATCTCGCCCGCGACCTGGGCCTGCGGCTTGGCGACCAGAACGAGCTGACCATCCGCCGCGTCAAGCGCGGCAAGAATTATTCGTTCGTGCGCGCCAATGGCTCGCGCGTCCGCGACGCCCGCACGATCCGCCGGCTGCACGCGATGGCGATGCCGCCTGCCTATCGCCAGGTGCGCTACTCCACCGATCCGAACACGCATCTGCAGGCGGTCGGCCTCGATGCCGCCGGACGGCTGCAATATCGCTATCACGCCGATTGGGAGAAGGTCCGCGAGCAGCGCAAGGCGCACCGCCTGGCCAAGCTGGTGGCCGCGCTGCCGAAGATCCGGCGCAAGGTCTCGGCGTTCCTCTCCGGCGACGAGCCGACCCGCGAATTCGCGCTGTCGGCGGTGATCGAGCTGATCGCGCGCACCGCGATCCGGCCCGGCAACGAATCCTATGCTCGCCTCAACGGCACCCGCGGCGCCACCACGCTGCTGAAGTCCAACGTCACGCTGGAAGACGACAGCCTTGTGCTGACCTTCAAGGCCAAGGGCGGCAAGGCCGTGCGCAAGGAATGCGACGCGGCCAAGCTGGTGCGCGCGATCGGCATCCTGCGCGGCGTTCCGGGCAAGCGCATGTTCCAGTATTACGACCGCTCCGGCGTGGTGCGGGCCGCCTCGACCACGGCGGTGAACGCGTTCCTGCGCGAGCTCGCCGGCATCAAGATCTCGCTGAAGGATTTCCGCACCTTGATGGCGTCGGCCGTCGTCGTGGAATCGCTGTCGCGGATCACCCCGGCCGCCAGCCAGCGCGGCCGCAAGCGCCAGGTGCTGGACGCAATCCGTGCCGCCGCCGACCAGCTCTCCAACACGCCGGCGATCTGCCGCAAGAGCTACGTCCACGACACCATCGTTACCGCCTTCGAGGACGGCATCCTCGAACGCTTCGCCGCGACGATGGGCGGCTACCGCACCCAGAGCAAGCGCGAGCAGTTGCTGGCGCAGGTGGTGCTGGCGGCGGGGGCGTAAGCTCCGCATCCCCAGCGTCGTCCCGGCCAAGCGAAGCGCGAGCCGGGACCCACAACCACAGTAGCCAAACATTCGAGTGCGTTGGGGCCGCAGCGCGCTTCAACAACGCAGCCCTGTGGTTATGGGTCCCTGCTTTCGCAGGGACGACGGTTGAGATGGAACGCTACAGCCCGCCCATCTTGCAGACCATCTTCCATTCCTCCGATGTCACCGGCTGCACCGAGAGCCGCGAATATTTCACCAGCGCCATGTCGGCGAGTTTCTTGTCGGCCTTGATCGCGGCCATCGTCACCGGCGTCTTCAGCGGTTTGTCGGCCTTGATGTCGACGCAGACGAACTTGCCGGTCTTGTCGGTCGGATCGGGATAGGCTTCCTTGATGATCTCGGCGATGCCGACGATCTCCTTGCCCTCGTTGGAGTGATAGAAGAATGCCTTGTCGCCCTTCTTCATGTTGACGAGGTTCTGCCGTGCCGTGAAGTTGCGCACGCCGGTCCACGCCTCGCCCTTCGCGCCCTTGGCGACCTGCTGGTCCCACGACCAGACCGACGGCTCGGATTTCACCAGCCAGTAATTCATCGCGACTCACCCCGTTCCTGAACGCCGATTGAGCGGCAATCTACAGGCAGCCGGACGCCCGCGACAAGCACAGGCATCTGGTCACGATGGCAGCGCTCATTGCTTCAGATATCGATCGAAGAACTTGGCGATGTCGGTGAACGCCTCCCTGGTCTCGGGCGCATCGATGTTCATCTGATACTGCGCGTGAGACTGTCCCTCATAGATATTGAGATCGGCGATCACGCCGGCGCGGCGCAATTTGCGATGGGTGCGAACCGTGTTGCTGAGGAACAGGTCGCGCGTGCCCGAGGTCAGGATGGTCGGCGGGAAACCCTTGAAGTCGCCGTAGATCGGCGAGATGTAGGGATTCTTCAGGCTGGTCCCGTTTGCGTAGAGCTTGGCCGCGCGGCCGAGCCATCCGTCCCAGGTCACCAGCACATTGTCGACCCACTCATTGCTGGCGTAGCTGTCGCCGATCTTGTCAATGTCGGACCATGGCGTGCCCGGCGCGATGGCGGCGGGCAGCGGCAGCCTCTCGTCCTTGGCCCGCAACACCATCGCCAGCGTCATCGCGCCGCCGGTCGAGGTGCCGAAGATCGCCAGCCGGTGGCGCTCGTGTGATTTCAGGACTTCCTTCCACACCGCCATCGCGTCGTCCATCGCGGCCGGATACGGGAAGTCCGGCGGCATCCGGTAGTCGATCGAGATGACCTTGTAGCCGCCGAAGCCCGCCATCATGATGGCTTCCGGCAACGCCGCCTCGCCGGGGCCGAACACGTAGCCGCCGCCGTGCACGTGGATCAGCAGGCGCCGCCGGTTCTCGAGCGCGATCTTGTTCGGCGTCACGATGTAGCAATGCACGCCGGCAAGTCTGGTTTCCTCGACCTTGACGCCGAGCTTCGCCTTCATCGCCGGAATATTCGCGATGGCCTCCTTGGCGCGACGATCGATCAGCTCCTTCCATTCCGCTGGTGTCTTCGGGTCGGCGTTGAAATGCGGCGGATAGGGCGTGCCGATCATCGCCTGCATCTCGGGGGACACATCGGTGGTGGGATTGCCGATTGATTTGAGCGGCGCAACCCGCTTGCCGTTGTCGGCATTGGCGGCCGCTTCGATCTTTGCGAGGTCGTCGTAGGAGGTCGTGGTCTGGGCGCGGGCTGCGGTGGACGAGGCGGCGATGGCAACGGCGAAGCTGATCAGGAGGATGGCGCGATGCGGTTGACGCATGGGTTTTTCCTTGGGACCCGTTTCTCGATTGTTCGACCGGGATCCGACGGTTCGCCGCCACGCTAGTACGGCAGGTTCAGTCCGTGAAGGGAGGTCTGCAGGCGCTGATTGTTCTGAAATCTGGAATGATCTCTGCCGAAATCCGGCAATTGTGCCGTGACGCTTTTCCTGTGAACGGTGTCGGCCTGTCTTGCAGGAGATCACATGCTTCTGAATCGCCGGACATTCACCGCCCTCACCGTGGCTTCCGTTGCGACGGCGGCCGTGCTGCCGCACCGGGCCCGCGCCGCAGGCCGTCCATCGTTCAAGGCCATTGCCTTCGACGGCTTTCCGATCATCGATCCGCGTCCGGTGTTCGCGCGGGTGGACGAGATGTTCCCGGGCAAGGGCGCCGAGTTGAGCGCCTCCTGGCGAACGCGGCAGTTCGAGTATGGCTGGCTCAGGACTCTCGGCGGACGCTACACCGATTTCTGGCATATCACCGAGGACGCGCTCGTCTTCGCAGCCAAGGCCATGAAGATCGAGCTGTCATCGGAACAGCGCGACCGTCTGATGCAGACATATCTGGAGCTGAAGGCGTGGCCCGATGTTCTGCCGGCGCTCAGGCAACTCCGCGCGGCCGGCGTGCGCATGGCGTTCGTGTCAAATCTCACCGCGTCGATGCTCGATGCTGTGGTCAGGAATTCCGGGCTGGAAGGACTATTCGAGCCTCACCTCTCGACCGACAAGGTTCGCGCCTTCAAACCCGACGCCCGCGCCTATCAGATGGGTGTCGATGCCTTCGGGCTGCGCAAAGAGGAGATCGTCTTTGCCGCGTTCGCGGGCTGGGATGTCGCTGGAGCGAAGTGGTTCGGCTATCCAACCTTCTGGATCAATCGCGCCCATGCGACCGTCGAGGAGCTCGGCGTCGTGCCCGATGGAATCGGATCGGGATTGAACGATCTCATCACCTTCGCGACCGCGTGAGGTGCGTTACTCGGCCTTGAATGGCCGGGTCAGCAAGCCTTCGATCGCGGCATCGATCGTCAGGCGGTCGCTCAGGATCGCGGCGACTGCATTTGACACCGGCATATCGACCTTTTGTACGGCGGCGAGCTCGCACAACACCGGCGCGGTGAACGCGCCTTCGGCGAGCTTGCCGACCGGTGCCGCTTCGCCGCGTCCCAGCGCGAGGCCGAGCGCGAAATTGCGCGACTGCGCGGTCGAGCAGCTGAGCAGGAGATCGCCAAGCCCCGAGAGGCCGGAAAGCGTTTCGGTACGCGCACCGCACGCGCGGCCCAGGCGTGCGAGCTCGCTGAAACCGCGCGTGGTCAGGGCGGCGAGCGCGGAGGCGCCGAGATTCTTGCCGACGACGATGCCGGCGGCGATCGCCAGCACATTCTTGGCCGCGCCACCGATCTCGACACCGCGCACGTCCGTGGTGTGGTAGGGCCGGAACGTCGCCGAGCCGAGTGCCTGGACCAGCGCGCGGGCGAGCGCTTCGTCATTTGCCGCCAGCGTCACCGCCGTCGGCAATCCGCGCGCGACGTCGTCGGCAAAGCTCGGTCCCGACAGGATCGCTGGCACGGCGCGCGGCGCGGCTTCCGCGACCACCTCGGTCATGAATTTGTGCGTGCCGTGCTCGATGCCCTTGGCGCAGGCAATCACCGGTGTGTCGGGTTTGAGGTGCGGCGCAAGATGTCCGACCGCTGCACGCAGATGCTGCGCCGGGGTCACCGCGAGGATGATGTCCGCGCGCGCGGCCGCGGCGATATCCGACGTCACTGCGATGCTTGGCTGAAGCTGGACGCCGGCCAGCTTCGGATTTACCCGCGTCGCCTGGATCTGCGCCGCATGTCCGGCATTGCGCGCATACAGCGTCACCTTGCGCCCGGCGCGTGCCGCGACCTCGGCCAATGCCGTGCCCCAGGCGCCGGCTCCGATCACGCTGACTGACATGTGCGCGGGCATTGGACCCCTCGGTTCAATATCCGGCGCGGCTGTTGACGTGGCCGGCCGGCGCCTTGGCGTTGGCGTCGAGCAGCCAGCGGGCGCGCGGCGGCGCTTCCAGCGTGTCGATGAGTCCGAGCGCCATCCGCTCGGCGCCGGCCCAGGCGATCATCGCGCCGTTGTCGGTGCAGAGCGCCGGCGGCGGAATGATCAGCGTGGTCTGCGCTTTCGCGGCGACATCCTGCAGCGCGCTGCGGATCGCGTGGTTGGCGGCAACACCACCGGCTGCGACCAGCGCGCGCGGCGTGCCGAAGCGTTCCTGGAACAGCTTCAACCCGACGGTCAGCCGGTCCGCGGTCGCGTCCAGCACCGCGGCCTGGAAGCTCGCGCAGAGGTCGCTGATATCCTGCGGCTCCAATGGCTCCAGCCGGCTCGCTTCATTACGCACCGCCGTCTTCAATCCCGACAGCGAGAAGTTCGCATCGGGACGCCCGAGCATCGGGCGCGGAAAGGCAAACCGCGTCGGGTCGCCGCCGGCCGCCGCGCGCTCGACCTGCGGTCCGCCGGGATAGGGCAGCGACAGCATCTTCGCCACCTTGTCGAACGCCTCGCCCATCGCATCGTCGACCGTGGTGCCGAGCCGGACATATTCGCCGACCCCGACCACCGCGACGATCTGGGTGTGACCGCCCGAGGCCAGGAACAGGCAATAGGGAAACGCCAGCGCGCAGGTCAGCCGCGGCGTCAGCGCGTGCGCCTCGAGATGGTTCACCGCGATCAACGGCGTGTCGTGCACCATCGCGATTGCCTTCGCAGTGGTTAGGCCGACGATCACGCCGCCGATCAGGCCGGGACCGGCGGCGGCCGCCACCGCCGACAATTGGCCGTAGCCGACGCCGGCCTCCTTCATGGCGGAAGCGACGATGCCGTCGAGCAGGTCGACATGGGCGCGCGCCGCGATCTCCGGCACCACACCGCCGAAGCGGGCATGCTCCTCGGTCTGCGAGCGGACGACGTTGGACAGAATCCTTGCCTGTCCGTCAGCCTGGCGCTCGACCACGGCGGCTGCGGTTTCATCGCAGGTGGTCTCGATCCCCAACACCAGCATCGGTGGTTCGTGTCCCAAATTCGGCCCTTGTGCTACCAGCATGATCCGGCCAGGCCGGAACCGGTTTCCGGCAAGATCATGCTCATCAAATGTCCCCTCCGGGGTAGCATTGCGAGGTCTGAAAGTGCAATCGGTCGGCAAGGTCCAATTTCCGAGGCTGGAGGCCTGACCCCGTGACCATCCTTGTCACACGACCGCATCCGGACAGTGACGCGACGCTCGCGACGCTGCGCCAGCGCGGCTACGAGGCGATCGCGGCGCCGGTGCTGCGCTTCGAGCCGCTGCCGTTCCATGACGACGATGCGGATTATGACGCGGTCATCCTGACCAGCGCCAACGCGCTGCGGGCGATCGATCTCGGCGCCAGCAGGCTGCTGCGGCTGCCGCTGTTCGCGGTGGGCGAGCATACCGCCGATGCCGCGCGCGCGGCGGGCTTCGACAAGGTGATCGCCGCCAAGGGCGACGCGATCTCGCTGCGCGATCTGGTGCTCGCGCGGGTCAAGGCCGGCGAGCTGCCGGCGTCCGCCATGCTGCTCTACCTCGCCGGCGCCGACCTGTCGCGCGATCTCGCCGGCGAACTCAGCGAGGGGGGCCTGACCGTCGTCACCCACACCACCTACCGGATGGCGCCGGTGGCCGCCCTTCCAAGGGAGGTCAGCGACGCCTTCATGGCGAACCGGATCACGGCGGTGCTGCATTATTCCCGCCGCAGCGCGCAGGCCTTCCTGGACACAATCCGGGCCGACGGCCTGGAGATTTCGGCGCTCGCGCTGCCGCAGTGCTGCATCTCGGCTGCGGTGGCCGCGGTGCTCCATGACGCCGGCGCGACCAATGTGGTGGTGGCGGCGCGCCCGGACGAAAACGCCCTGCTGGAGGCGCTCGACCGTACAATGCGGCCGTGAGCGGAATAATTCTTTCGTCTGACCATGATGTTAGGCAATGCTCCGGTTTTCGGATCGTGCTCTAAGAGCCTGACGGAGCGGGTCGCGTTAAGGTAACGCGACCAAACAAATGGATGAGGGCATGATCCGATTCAATCGGGTCGGATCATGCTCTAGAATGTGCGGCCAGTAGTTTTGAGGACCCTCGCGATGGCTGAAGAAAGGCCCGACGACACAGGACCTTCGCCGGATTCCCGGCCCAAGCGCGCGCCGCCGACCATCGATCTGCAGGCGACCGAGATCTCCAGCGAACCGTCGAAGGCCGAGGCCAGCGCGGACGCCGCCAACGACGCTGACAAGGCCGCGGAGGCAGCTGCGCCTGCGGCGGAGCCGCATCCCGATCCTGCCCCTCATGCAGAGCCGCAGCCGGAGGCCGCATCCGCCGCGCCGGATACCGAGCCGTCGCGGCCGGTGTCGCCCTGGGTGGTGGCGCCGGTGTCGGGCGCGGTCGCCGCCGCGCTGGTGATCGGGGTCGGCTGGCTGCTCGGCTGGCCCTCGGTGCCGTCGGCGTCCGCGCCGCAGCCCGGCGCCGCAACGATCGACGAACTCGGCACGCGCCTGACCGCGCTCGAAACAAAGGCGAGCCGGCCGGCCGCTGCGGTCGCCGATCCCGCGGCAACCGCAAGGCTCGAGGCACTCGACAAATCGATCGCCGCACTGCGCACCGAGCTTGCCGCGACGCGGGCGCAATCCGACAAGCTTGCCACTGCGGTCAATGACGCGAAGTCTGCGCCACGCGATGGCGCGGTGGCGCCTGACATCTCCGGCATCACGGCGCGCATCGACAAGGTCGAGGGCGCAGTGAAGGCGCAGGGTGCCGCGATCGCCAAGCAGGACAGCAAGATCGCCGACACCAAGGCCGAGGCGAAGGCGGATGACGTGCCGCTGCGCCGCGTGGTCGCGGCGTCGCTGCTCGACGTCGCGGTGCGTCACGGCGATCCCTATGCGTCGGCGCTCGAGGCCGCCAAGGCGATCACCGACAATCCCGACATGCTGAAGCCGCTCGACGTGTTCGCTGCGTCAGGCGTGCCGAATCCGAACCAGCTGTGCCGCGAGTTGATCGAGATCGTGCCGAAGCTTGCGCCGCCGCCGCCGGAAGCTGCTGCGGCCAGCGCCGGGCTGGTCGACCGCCTGCAGGCAGGCGCATCCAAGCTGATCCGCATCGAGCGGACCGACGGCACGGGCACCGACCGCGGCAGCATCGTCGCGCGCGTGACATCGGCCGCCGTACATAATGATCTCGCCTTGACCGAACGCGAATTGAAGTCGTTGCCGCCGGCCGATCGCACCGCGGCGCAAGCCTGGCTCGCCAAGGTGGACGCACGCCGTGCCGCGCTCGACGCGTCGCGGAAATTTGCCGACAACGCCATGGCGGCGCTCGCCACGGTCAATCAATAGATTCTTGCAATGGGTTCTTGATGATCCGGATCATTCTGTTCCTGCTGCTGATCGCGCTCGCTGCAATGGGTGCCGCCTGGTTGGCCGATCAGCCCGGCGATCTCGTGCTGAATTGGGGCGGCTTGCGGCTGACGTCCAAGCAGCCGATGTACCTGCTCGGCCTTATCATCGTCGTCGCAATGGTCGCCGGCATGGTCCTGCGCGCGCTGTGGAAGGTCCCCGGGCACATCCGCCGCGGCCAGCGCGAGCGGCGCCATGCCCGCGGCCGTCACGCCATCACGCAGGGCCTGCTCGCGATCGGGCATGGCGATTCCTCTGCGGCGCGTGCGCATGCCGAGGTGGCGCGGCGTCATGCGGCAGGTGATCCGCTGGCGCTGTTGCTGCACGCGCAATCGGCGCAGCTCGACGGCGACCGCGACGGCGCGCAGCGCGCCTTCCGTGCCATGGCCGAACGCGCCGACACGCGGCTGCTCGGCCTGCGCGGCCTGTTCATCGAGGCGCAGCGCGCCGACGATCCGGTGGCGGCCGTGATGATCGCCGAGGAGGCGCTGAAGATGTCGCCGTCCTCGTCATGGGCCTCGCATGCGGTGCTCGGCTTCTGCTGCGCCAAGGGTGATTGGGCCGGCGCGCTGTCGATCATCGACAACAACCAGACTGCCGGGTTGATCGACAAGGCGACCTATCGGCGGCAGCGCGGCGTGCTGCTGACGGCGCGCGCGCTGGAATTCGAAACCGTCGATCGCGACCTGTCGCGCTCGAGCGCGATGGAGGCGCTCAAGCTGGCGCCGACGCTGATCCCGGCCGCCGTGCTCGCGGCCAAGTTCGAGAGCGAAGCACATCAGGTGCGCCGCGCGATGCGCATCGTCGAGGCCGCGTGGCTGGCGCAGCCGCATCCCGATCTGGCCGACGCCTATTCGCATGTGCGGCTCGGCGATTCCGCGCGCCAGCGCCTGGTGCGGGTCGAGACGCTGGCGGCGAAAACGCCAGGCCATATCGAAGGCGCGCTGGCGATCGCGCGGGCCGCGATCGATGCGTCCGAGTTTGCCAAAGCGCGCGCGGCGCTGGAGCCGTTCACGGCGGCGCCGACGCAGCGCGTTGCGCTGCTGATGGCCGAGATCGAACGCACCGAGCATGGTGACAGCGGTCGGGCGCGCGCGTGGACCCTGCGCGCGGTGCGCGCGCTGCACGATCCGGTCTGGACCGCGGATGGCTATGTCTCGGATCGCTGGCGTCCGGTCTCGCCGGTCACCGGCCGTCTCGATGCCTTCCAGTGGCAGACGCCGGTGGCAGCGCTGCCGTCCGACAAGGGCAATGCGATCGAGCCCTCGCCGTTCGAGGAGGCGATGCTGGCACCGCGCCGGGTCGAGCCGCCCAGGGAGGTGGCCATCGAGCCGGAGGCGGCCAAGCCGACGGAAGCAGCCAAGCCGGTCGAGGCGGTCGAGGTCAAACCAATTGAGCCCAAACCCGCGGAGCCTGCCACGCCGGCTGCGCAGGACAACGCCCCGCTGCCGGCGGCGACCGAGGCCGAGCCAGCCCCCGTTTCAGCCGGTCCCCCAGCACCGGAGCCGGCTCCGCCGCCGGCGGCCGAATCAGCGCCGCCTGCGCCGGCCCCCCTGTTCCGTTCGCGGACCGATCTGCCCAAGGCGGCGCCGGCGCCGATTCCGGCCGTGATCCCGATCATCCGGGCCCCTGACGACCCCGGCGTCGACGAGGACGGTGCCGTGGACGAGTTTGCGGAACAAATCGGCCCGCCCAAGGCCCAGGCGGGCGGTTGGCGCGGATTTCTGTCACGTTTGGGAAGCTAATTTGCGGTTAGATGGCAGGTGGGTGGTTCGATAGCCGCGTTTTCCTTGCCAATCGGGGTCATGCCCGATATCAGGTGGCGCGCGAGCTCACGCCGTCGCCGAACGGTTCGCCGCAATAGCTCAGTTGGTAGAGCACGTCATTCGTAATGACGGGGTCGGGGGTTCGAGTCCCTCTTGCGGCACCACTCCCCAGGAACATCTCCCGCCTCGATCCGCGGTCGCGCCTTGGCCGGCTGGATTCCCGCGCCGCACCATCCACTCACGATCGCCACCGCGACCACGCCGCCATCACGGCAATTCGGTCCGCGCAAGCCGACTAAATGATGGGTGAGATCGGGCGCGACGTGGCGCAAAATTGCCGCACACGGAATTAGTATTCGCCGGTCGTACGATCCTGGGTTGTATGTGCTCGCGCGAAAGGTTTAATACTTTGAAACGCGGCTTAATACTTTGAAATGCGATTGCCGGGGGAATGGCGTTGGGACGCGAGGGTCATGACAGCGAGCTTCAAGGACAGCTTGCGTTCGTGAACGAATTCCAGCGCGCTCACGACCGCCCGCTGCGCGTCCTGCATATCGGTAATATCGCGAACAACGCTTACAACAATGCGCTGATTCAGCGTCGCTTTGGCATCGAAGCGGACGTCGTCTGCTACAACTACTACCACGTCATGGGTTGCCCGGAATGGGAGGCCGCAAGCTTCGACGGCCGTGTCGACAACATGTTCCCGGATTGGTGGGCCACCGAGTTGGGCGGTTGGCGGCGACCGGATTGGTTTGTGCAAGGCCCCGTGCTCGATTGCCTTTCGTACCTTCGCGCGAAGAACGCCGGCGACAGTGAAGCCGCAACATTCTTCTGGACGCTGTTGCAGGCGCGATATTGGGAGATGCTTGACGGCATCGCCGCCGCAGAGAGCCGGGTCCGTCCGGAAATGCCGGAGCATCTGGCTGAGGCGATCACGATTGCACGCGATTTTCAGGACTTCCAGGCCCAGAAGTCCGCAGAAATCCTGCAGCGGCTCGATGAGCAGACCATCGCTCCGCCGGATTCGGCAATAGAGCCTGCGCTCTCCGCCGTTTCGCCGACGTCATCAAAGATTGCCTCGCCGGATCCGCTGACTGAGCGAGGCCGCTCAGGCGCCAACGAAGATCCGGCGTTTCGCGGCTCGCGATCGCCAGATCCGGAGGGACCGGGCCGCCTGATATCGATTTATCGCGCCTTGCTCACGAAGCATGTGTTTGCTCATTTGCGCCGCGAGGCGGAAACCGGAATTGTCGCCGGGCCGAGTTTGGCAGTCGCAATCTGGCGAAGCCAGAGACGCAGCCGCGGCCTGCCGCGCTTTGGATTCGAGTTTCCCCCTGGCGTCTTCACGATCCCGGATCCCGACACCGCAGTGCCGGCTGCAAGCAAAGGCAACGAATATCGCGCGGTTCGCAGTCCGCAGCCGCCAGACCTCAAGGGACCAGGCCGCCTCTTATCGATTTATCGCGCCTTGCTCACGAAGCATGTGTTTGCTCATTTGCGGCGCGAGGCGGAATCCGGGGTTGTCCGCGAGCCGAGCTTGGCGGTCGCAATCTGGCGGAGCCAGAGACGCAGCCGCGGCCTGCCGTGCTTCGGATTCGAGTTTCCGCCTGAAGTCTTCACGATCCCGAATCCCGACGCCGCTGCGCCAACTGCAAGCGAAGACAACGACTATCGGTCGTTTCGCGGTCCGCAGCCGCCGGATCCCAAGCGGCCAGGCCGCCTGATATCGACCTATCGTGCCTTGCTCATGAAGCATGTGTTCATTCATTTGCGGCGTGAGGCGGAGACCGGCGTTGCCGCCGGGTCGAGCCTGGCGGTTGCCATCTGGCGAAGTCAGCGACACAGCCGCGGTCTGCCGCGTTTTGGATTCGAGTTTCCGGCCGATGCCTTCACGGCCGCGGATCCTGACGCCGCGACGCCGGTTGCGAGCGAAAGCCATGTCCTTGCGATCCCGGATTCTGGCACCGCAGCGCCGGCCGCAAGCATGAGCGCGGCCGCCGACGTCGGAGCGCTGGTCATCCCCGTGGTCACCCGCCCGAACGTCAACGATCGTCCGGAGTTTCGCTACTTCGAAAAGTACGGCAAGGGAGAGGATCGAAACGCCCCGCAACGTGCGGCACTGCTTGGTGACGTGCTGCGGGAGTTCACGGACTACCCGGCAGACGCACTGGTCTCCGTCGAAGCCTTCGCATCGTCCGTCGCCAATGAGTTTGCGGACGTGTTGGAGCATTACGACATCATTCAGGGGTATTCGATCGACGGGTTCATTCCGTTCATCAACGGATTCAAGAACTATACGTGTTATGAACACGGCACGCTGCGGGAAGTGCCTTTCGAGAAGACCTACAATGGCATTCTTTGTTCAGCGTCGTACAAGAATGCGGCGTTCTCGTTCGTGACCAACTCGGACGTGCTGCCGTCCGTGAAGCGGCTCAGATTGAAGAGGGAGCGGACGGTTTACCTTCCGCACGCCTTCGATGATGAAAAGATTTCCACCTTTCGCGCAAAGCACAATATCCCGGAGCGGGACTCCAAGATCACCACATTCTTTAGCCCGACGCGGCATCACTGGCGCGCCGCACCTGTCTCGATGCAGAAGGGCAATGATCTCTTCTTGAGCGCCGCAGCGCAGGTTGCGCAGACGGATCGCGATTTTCGCATCATCCTGGTCGAGTGGGGCGTTGACGTTCACCGAAGCAGGGAGCTCATTCGGGAGCTTCGCATCGAAGACATGGTCTCGTGGATCCCGTCGCTCAACAAGGCGGAGCTTCGGCAGCTCTACTGCGCGAGCGACGTCGTGGTCGATCAGTTCAGGATCCCGGCGATGGGCGGAGTGACCTTTGAGGCCATGGCGCTCGGACGCCGGGTCATCACCAATCTTGATGAAGCCCAATCGGCGGAGTTCTTTGGAGTGGCTCCGCCCTGCCTGGTCGCCGATAGCATCGGGTCGTGCGCGGCCCGGATTTCCGAAGTTCTTGCCGATCCGCTGGACGACGATGGCCGCGGCGACGCCGCGCGTCGGTGGTTCGAGCAATGTCATTCCGCGCAGCGCGTGGTCGCGCTCCAGCTGGCCGCCTATAGGACGATTTGCGCCGCTTAGAGTCCTTCCCTACCACTTCGCTCAACGCCCTAGATCCGCACGCCGCACAGCCAGCTCATGATCGCAGTCGCGATCATGCACTCACACAGCCGCTCATGCGACATGGCTAGTCTCCCGCCGACCCGCGGGCCGGCGATCAGCTCCGGCATCCGGCAATGTTCGCCCTGCCCCCAAACCAAAGGCGCGCGTTTCCTCCAACCCGGACGCCAGGCGTGCGAGCGATGCCTGAGACGCGCGGAGCAGCGAAGTCCTCGGTCGCGACGACTCTTCAATGCGCCAGTGGATCGGGGCGCAGTTGCAGCTTGTAGACGCGCGGCTGCTCCGATTTCCCGGTTTCGGCATGAAACACCGCACGTGTACCCGACGTGGTCCACAGTCCGCGTCCCTTCCACCCGCCGTTAGGGTCGTCGATGCGGCCGTCCACGTTTTTGGTGAAGAAGGACGCCGGGTAGGGGACGTGGAATTCGAGCATCTTGCCGCCGACCAGCGCAGTAATGGCCTCGCCGCCGTTTGTCATCGCGAGAGGCACGTCCTCACCGAGGCCGAAGGTGTTGAAGCGATCGACCCAGACATAATAGGCGTGGTTGGCGCTTCCTCTATTGTCGACCCCCTCGAACTGCGGACCGGGGAAGCGATAGACCGTCCAGCCCTCATAGCATTGTTCGCCGGTGACCGCCTTGGCTCCCGTCAATGGCTCCTTGCACTTCGATCGGTCGAAGCTCGCCAATTGGCCGCTCGACAGCGCGGTCCAGGCGACGCCCTTGCCGTCGATATCGAGACCGCGCGGCCCCCAGGTACCGGGCGGCGGCTGGAAAAGTTCGGCCAAAGCGGTGTTGGCGGGATCCGAACCGGGAATGAAGTGGACGAGATATCCCGGCTGATCCAGGTTGGAGAAGCCGCTGTCCATCGACTGACCCCAGATCGTGTCGTCGACCGGGCTCGCTTGGACGCCGTACCAACCTGCCACCACGCGCTTCTGCTTCGTGAGATCCACCGGCTGGCCGATCTCGACATACTCGCCACGTTTGCCCCATCCCGGGACGTCGACGATCAGCGGCGCCCAGCCTTGCGAAGTCTTGGCATCGTGGGTCTCCAGATACTTCCTGGTGTTCAGCCAGCCGACCGCGGGAAAACCTGCTCCACCGGCACTGGTCCACAACGTGTTGTCGCGATCATGCCCGAAGTAGAGATGCTGGGTGGTGAAGCAGGTGGGAATGAGCTCGAACTTCTTCGTCGCAGGATCATAGAGCGAGAGGTGACGTACCGACTCTTTCAGCGGCGCGACCTTGGCCGACGGATGATCGCCCCCTGCCTTGCACCAGTCGGGATTGTCCGCACTGCGGACGCGGGCTGCAAACCAGACGCGGTTGGCATCATCGATGATGAGATTGTGGTTGGAGGTGTGGCCATCCCAGATCGGCTCATCGCCCCAGAAAACCGAGGTTCCGAGCGGATCGTCCTTCACCGACGGTGTTCCTGGCATGAACGGGTGCTCGATGTTCCAGGTCTTGTTGTTCACGGGATCGAGGACCGGCACCAGATCCGTCGATTCCTCCGGCGAGCCGTAAATGTAGCCGTTGGCATTGACGCGCGGATTGCGCTTGTCGGTCGAAATGGCGTCGTGCATGTAGTGTGTCGGCGACGCCCAATCCCAGAGTGTGACGACGACATTCCGCTCCAGCCCGGTGGGCCTCTGCGGTTTGGTCGCGGGCAATTGGCCCTCCGCGATCCGGTCTGTCCAATCCGCGAAAAGCGACAGACCAAGGTCCGGCCCGACGCGGGCGATGCCGGTCGCCATCCGCGTCATCGCCTGACCGGACTGAATTCGCCGCATCCACATCTCGGTCGAGTTCTTGAATTCCCCGAGCTCCTTGACGTGAGGCGAACGGATGTTTTCGCTTCCGAGCGCGTGACAGGACTGACAGGTGTTCTTGATGAGGTCGATCCAGTTTCCCTGGTTCTTCATGAAGCTCGGCACGTGATTGCCGTTATCGCCCGTGCCGGGAAACTGATCCGCTGCCGGGATTTTCAGCATCGCGTACCAATACATGCCGGGATAATATTTCGCAGCCGCGGCCGGGGTTGGCGCCAGCGTCGCATTCAGTCTGAGCTGCTGTCCCGGCTCGGCCTCCACACGGCTTGAATCGACCAGGCCGTAACCGCGGACCCAAACCTTGTATTTTGCCTTCGGCAGATCCGGAATGAGATAGCGGCCCGTGTCATCCGTAACGACGATCTTGGCGTACCTCGTCGGTAGCTCCATCGTTTCGGCAATAACCCAGACGCCCCCTTCCGGTCCCGCAGTGCTCGAGACAATGCCGGCGATGTCGGTGGGCCCCACAGAAACCTGCTCACCGGACTGAGCCGAAGCGGCCGATACCGCGGAAAAGATGGCGATAACGCCACCCAGAGAGCTGAACACCGCGCGCAATTGCGCTTTCCTGTTCACAGGCATCATCTCCCTTCCTCCGCTTTTTATTTTCGATTGGCAGCCTGCGACTTACGTTGGCTATGGGTCAAGGGCATTTTTGAAAGACGCTCCCGTGAGCAGGCCCGGCGGTTTCCTTGGCGAGCATTCGCAATGGCGCCGGCGGACACAGCCTACTCACCCGTCGTAATGACGGGGGCGGAGGTCCGAGTACCTCTCCCCGCTGCGACGCAGGAACTGTCCAGCCTGGAGACGTGGGTGACATCCCGTAGCGGCCTGGCGCGACAAAGCGGCACCAATTCGCAAGGCCGTCCTCCGCCTAGATCCGCACTCCGCACAATCCGCTCATGATCGCAATCGCGATCAGCGCGCCCATCGCGAGCCCGGTTGCCCAGATCCGGTTGGCAATGGTGGTGGCGACGCCGTGCGCGATCAGCACGCCGCGCAATCCTGAAGCCAGGTGGCCGAGGACGAAGAAGACACCAAGCGCGTAGTGCGGCACCAGGCGAATGCTCCAGGCGTCATGGATCAGGCCGGTCGGTGCTCCCGAGGCCCAGTCCCAATTGGTGTCGATGTGGTGCACGGCCCGCGCCGAGACGAATGCGGAATTCAGATGGGTGACGATGAACGCTGCGAGGTAGACGCCGGAGCCGATCTGAAACACGCGGTACGCATCCGCCGGCAGCGCGCTCCAGCGCCATGCCAGCCGCACACCGACGGCGATCTGGAACAGCATCAGGCCGACGAGGATCGGTTCGATCACGGAGGAGCGATAGACCGTGCGTCCGATCTTCATCACGGCGCCATGAACCTCGGGTCCGAACAGGCCCAGCAGATGATTGGTGAGATGAAACGCGACGTAGAACAGGATGATCGCCGCAGCGATGCCATGCGTGACGCGCCATTTGGCAATGGAGGGAGCAATCGCGGCTGACGTCGCCGGCCGTTCCGGCTCGCCGCCGAGCAGCACGTAGAGACCCGCGGCGAGCCAGGCCGCGACCCATACCAGCTCGTCGCTGACGGGGATGTGCAGCAGTCCGAGGCCGACGCCGGTCAGCACGAACAACGGCGGCGCACCGACGCTGATGTATGCGAGGCGCCGTGCACGCAGTTCGAACGACGAAGGCGCGGCCATAGTCATCCAATAGGCGCACGCAAGACCGAGCAAGGGCACGACCGTCGCGGCCAGCAGGCAGAGGGCCGCCAGGGCGAGTCGCCCGAATGACATTCGCCCATCGGTTGGTGAGACCGCGAGGTGAAATGCATCGAGCAGGAACGGATAAGCCATCGCTCCAGCGACCGGGGTCATCGAACGGAGCTTTTCGGCGGCCGCATTCGCCAAACCATCATCGCCGGGCCGCACGCGACCTTGATCAAATGCACTCACTGAATTCTCCAGACTTCAAGCATCGTGAAAGAGAAGGCCAGACCGACGAATCTATTCCAGGTCATCATCGGAGGCGTGGCACACAAGCCCGTGCTGTCGACGCCGGCGTGCACGGGCGGACGTCGTCGTGTCGAGACCATGTCTCAGGGCCATAACCTACGGTGATACGAGGCCGCCGATAGGACCAAGTTCCAACAATCCGACTGGACTATGCCAATCTGTTGACCGCTGCTGTCCAGATGGCGTGAGGCATCTCACAAAGTACGCCGCTCGACCGCGCTATTTTCCCGCCCAACAACGGGAGAACAACAATGCGCAAACTCATCCTGATCGCGGCGATGGTTTTGATATCTGCCTCCGCGCAGGCGGGCGAACGAAGCCTGTCGTTGGGCGGGGCCGGGTCGTTGCCGGCGACGGCGTCGAATTCGGTCATTACGGCAGGCAAGGTTGCCGATCCGCCGGTCGTGCCCGCCGTCGCGCCGCCGGTTGCGCCAAAGTATGTTGAGCGCGCAGCGCCCGTCGCGCCGCCAGCTCCCGCTCCGCAGCCGCAAGCTCAGCCGGCCGCGCAGCAGGCGCCGGCGCAACAGCAAGAAAATGTTCGGCCGTCAGTGCAATCGGACGCACGGCCGGCGCCGCAGCAGCCGACGAATTGGCACAGGTCGAGCCATCGCCGCCACGCGCGGCGCTGGACCGAGGGCCGCATCATCGGCGAGCTGCATCGCCACGGCATCTATTGGTAGACGCGGCGGCGTCACAAACGAAAGCGCCCCTGGATCGGATCCAGGGGCGCCTTGCGTCGAGCGTGTTCGATGCGTTGGCTGCGTTAGTCGGCGACCGTCTGCACGACGTTGCCGATCGGCCGGCCCGTTGCGATCGGCTTCTCGGTCTTTGCCATCATCGCGTCGTATTCGGGCAGCGTCTCGATCTGGGTCTTGGCCTTCATCCAGACCACCTTGTAGCCGCCGGCCTTCAGCTTGCGCAGCAATGTCGGCAGCGCCTGCGCGGTATGCTTCTGCAAATCGTGCATCAGGATGATGCCCTTGTGCTCCTTGTCGAGCTTGGTCATCACGTTGTTGATCACCTCGTCGGAGCTCTTGGACTTGAAGTCGTTGGAGTCGACGTCGACCGAGAACATCGCGATGTTGCGGGTGCCGAGATAGGCAGTGGTCGCCGGCGTGTGCGCCAGTGCCGGGAAGCGGAAGAACGGAGCCGGATTGGCGCCGAGCGCCAGCTTCACCGCGCTAAAACCCTTCTCGATCTCGTCCTTGGCCTGCTGCTCGGTGATCTTCTTGCCCGCCAGATGTGCGTGCGACCAGGTGTGGGCGCCGATGGTGTGGCCGGCGGCGGCGACCTGGCGGAGGATGTCAGGGTGATAGGTGGTGTGCAGGCCGATCGGGAAGAACACCGCCTTGGTGCACTCGTCCGCCAGCGCCTTGAGCACGGCGGGCGTGGTCGGCCACGGACCGTCGTCGAAGGTCAGCACGACCTCATGGTCGGTCAGGAAGTCATATTGCTTGTACTGCAGGAAGCCGAAGCCCGGGCCACCTGTCGTGTCGACCACGACCGTGCGGCTGACGCCGAGCCCATCGGGATTGGCGCATTTCGGCATGGCCGCGACGGGAGCCGGCATCGGCGCCGGTGCGGGGGCGGCGGCCGGGGCTGCCGCCTGGGTGGCGTCGGCGCGCTTCGACAGCGCAGCGGTCGTGTCGACGTCGTCCCTGGCGGTCTGCTTTGCCGCCGCGGGGAGCGGATCGGCCTGGGCTGCTGCCGTTGTCTGCGGAGGAGCCGCGTCGGCACGCGGGGAGGAGGTCCAGAACCACACGCCGGCAATCACGATCGCCGCTACAACACTGGCCAGCATCAGGCCCAACGCACTACGCATCGCTACACACTCTCTCGGAACTTAAGGATACGCCACAGCCGTAACGAGCGATTAATGCCAACAAGGTCTTAACGCGGTCCCAACAAGGCGGCGGAACGACAAGAAAAAGCGGGCCTTATCCATGCGTGATGACCATCACAGTCGGCCAGCCCGCTCCCATGCAGGATCGGACCATCAAACAAGGGCCCGCGATTTGCGGCGCCGATGGGAGCCGATCATGACCGCCATCTTCAAGAGCCGGGTTCACGTCCGCAGCGCCAGCATCGTACTGGCGATTGTGACCACCGTTGCCGTGCTGTCGCCGACCGCGGGTTTTGCGTTCAGCGCCGAAGCGCAGCAGATGTGCACAGGCGATGCGTTCCGCCTGTGCAGCTCCGAGATACCGAACATCCCCAGGATCACCGCCTGCATGGTCAGGAATCGCTCCCAGCTGAGCAGCAGCTGCCGCGTCGTGCTGGATCGCGATCTCGCCGCGCAGCGCCGGGCCGCCGCGGAGTGATCTGCCGGCCTCGGTTGGGATGGACCTGCGGCGACGGGACGCAGGCCCGCCCCACGCCGTCACCTCGGGCCGAAACCAGCCGGCGCGCCAGTTTCAAGCTTCTTGGCAGCGCTGAAACGCTATAGAACCGGCGTTCTATTCCTTAGAGGCTTTGAGAGATGACCCGATTTCTGTTTGCCGTCGTTCCACTGGTTCTGCTGACGTCGGCCGCCTCGGCACAGCAGCAGGGGCGTGATGCCTGCTCGCGCGATGCCTCGCGGTTCTGCCGCGCCCATCTCAGCGAGGGCGATCAGGTCGTGCTGGCCTGCCTGAAGGAGCATCGCAGCCGGCTCAGCAAGGCCTGCCAGCAGACGCTCACCGATAACGGGCAGTAACCAGATTCACGTGCTGCTGCCCGCCGCGGTCGCGACCACCGGGATCACTTCCTTGGCGGCGCGGTCCGGGGTCTCGTCCTTCCAGCGTACCGAGCCGAACGGCCGCTCCAGCATCCGGCGCACCCGGATCGGCTCGGCGCCGATGTGGAAGTCGGCCGCCTTCTGATGCAGCTCGCGCTCGATCTGGGTGGCGCGGTTGCGCTGGCGCAGGAAATCGAGCCAGGTCGGACAATGATAGCGCTCGGTCCACAATTCGGGATCGGCGATGTCGCGCGCGATCGACCAGCCATAGGCGCCGTTGCGCTGACGGCTGAGCTGCACGTCCTGCATCACATTGTGGAAGGCGCGGGCGTTGTCCTGTGCCACCCGGTATTCGATCTCGACCACCAGCGGGCCGCTGCGGCCGGTCAGTTGCAGCCGCACTTCGGGATCGGCCAGCGTCTCGGTCGCGTCCTCGTTGCGCGCGCCGACCGGCGGCATCCGGAGCCAGATCCCGAGCAGCGGCGACAACAGCATCAGGCCGGCGGAGATCAACAGCGCCATCTCGACGCCGCCGAGGTCGGTGATGCGGCCCCAGCACCAGCTTCCGATCGCGATGCCGCCGGCGATCGAGGCCTGAAAGGCCGCCAGCGAGCGGCCGGCGACCCAGCGCGGCGCCGAGAGCTGCACGCCGATATTGAACAGCGCGATGGCCAGCATCCATACCGCGCCGGCAACCACCAGCGCGGCGGCGGTGATGACCGGCTGCTTGCTCACCGCGACGATCGCGATCGCAACGCCCATCAGCAGCGCGCAGGTCCGCACCGCGGCCTCGCCGCTGAGCCGGCTGCGGATCTCGCTGATGTTGAGTGCGCCGATCACCGCGCCCATGCCGAAGGCGCCGAGCATGATGCCGTAGGTCTGTGCGCCGCCGTGCAAGAGGTCGCGCGCCACCAGCGGCATCAGCGCCGAGACCGAGCCGCCGATGATGCCGGTCACCATGGTGCGGGTCAGCACGATCTTGATCGACGGTGAATTGGTGATGTAGCGCACGCCGGAGACGATGGCGCGGTTGAGCCGCTCGCGCGGCAGCCGCGACGGCTCGCTGACGCGATTCCACAGGAACAGCACCACCAGCAGCGGCAGATACAGCACGGCATTGGCCGCGAAGGCCGCCACGGCGCCGGCGGACGCCACCACAATGCCGCCGATCGCGGGACCGAAGCTGCGCGCGATGTTGTAGCTGATGCCGTTCAGCGCGACCGCGGCGGGCAGCGTCTCCGACGGCACCTGCTCGCTGACCGAGGATTGCCAGGCCGGGCCGAACAGCGCCATGCCGCTGCCGACCACGAAGCAAAGCGCGAGCAGGACGTTCGGCGTCACCATGTTGAGCCAGGCCAGCACGGTCAGCGTGGTGGCGCCGGACAGCGCGATCGCCAGCGACACCAGCGCCACGATGCGGCGGTCATGCATGTCGGCGATGGCGCCGGCCGGCATCGAGATCAGCATCACCGGCAGCATCAGCGCGGTCTGCACCAGCGCCACCTTGTCGGCCTCCGCGGTCATCTGAGTCATCGCCCAGGCGGCGCCGACGCCCTGGATCAGGATGCCGAGATTGGAGAGCAGGCTGGCGAGCCAGATTCGCCGGAAGATTGAATGCCGCAACGGTGCAGTGATACTGTCTGGGCGCTTCGGCGGTTCGGTCATATCCGGTTCCGGTTGGCCTGCTATGGTTTGTTGAATGATTCCGGCTGCATCAACTGATGCCCGGCAAACGCGTGTCCTGTCCAGCGCTTACGGTATCCTTTAAGGGGGTAGGACACAGCTAAAGCCCTGAAAGGCTTGGGGAAGGGGACCAATGGCGCTGTCGCGGCGGAGATTTTTTCAAGGGGCCGGCGCCCTGACCCTGCTGGCCGGCCGCCTCCCTGTCCCGGCCCTCGCCCAGCCGGCGCCGGCCGGCGACATCCCGCCGATCCTGCTCGTGCACGGCAATGGCGATCACGCCGCGCTCTGGATGACGACGCTGTGGCGGATGGAGTCCAACGGCGTGCCGCGCGAACGGATGGCCGCAATCAATTTCACCGATCCGCTGGCGCGCGCCGACGACAAGGTCGAGCAGGCGGGCCGCTCCTCGACCGAGGATCAGCGCCGCGCGCTCGCCGAGGCGGTCAGGGAGCTCAAACAGAGCAGCGGCGCCGCGCGGATCGCGCTGGTCGGGAATTCGCGTGGCGGCAATGCGATCCGCAACACCATCAAGAATGGCGGCGGCGACGACATCAGCCACGCGGTGCTGTGCGGTACGCCCAATCACGGCGTCTATGCGTCCGACGACGGCCTCGGCAACGAGTTCAACGGGCGCGGTCCGTTCCTGCGCGGGCTGAACGATGGCGACAGCGAGGTGACCGCGGGCACCGCGTTCCTGACCTTGCGCAGCGACGGGCTCGACAAATACGCCCAGGCCGACGGCCGCTTCATCGGCAAGCCGGGTACGCCGACCAACGTCACGACGGAGGGTCCGGCGCTGAAGGGCGCGACCAATCTGGTGCTCGGCGCGGTCGATCATCGCGAGACCGCGTATCATCCGCGCGCCTTTCGCGAGATCTACAGGTTCGTCGCCGGCCGTGAGCCGTCGCGGATCGAGATCGTGCCGGAGACGGCGGTGCGATTGAGCGGCCTTGTCACGGGCACGCCGGGCGGTGTGCCGACCAACCGGCCGGTGCCGGGCGCCGTGGTCGACATCTATCGTGTGTCGGCAGAGACCGGCGAGCGCCTCGGCGGCCCGCTGCACAGCTCGCAGACCGGCGCCGACGGGCGCTGGGGGCCGGCGCAGGTCGCTCCGTCCTGGCCGCTCGAATTCGTGCTGACCTCGCCTGATGCGGTGACGACGCACATCTATCGCTCGCCGTTTCCGCGTTCCTCCGAGATCGTGCATCTGCGCGCCGCGCGACCCATGCTGCCGGCCGATGCCGGTGCAGGCGCCATCGTGCTGATGTCGCGGCCGCGCGGCTACTTCGGCCTGCCGCGCGATATCGTGCTGTTCGACGGCAAGGAGCCGTCCGACGTCAAATCCGGCGTGCCGACGGACGCGGTGACGACGCTGCGGCTCGCAGCCGCCGAGGTCGGCCGTCCGGTCGCCGCGATCTTCAACGCCGAGCGCATCGTGATGCGGGCCTGGCCGGCGTCGGAGAACCGGATTGCGGTGGCCGAGCTGACTTATTAGGTCTGGTGGAGGGTCCGCGCGCCTTCATGGCGCCGGGATCGCATGGCCGGATCGGCCGTTGCGTGAGGCAGGAAGCGAGGACCATGAGCATAGCTGAAGTCTACGGTATCACGGTCACGCGGCGTCCTTTGGTCCCGCCGGCCCCGCCTCGCGCACCCGCCGACATGGGCGCGTTCCAGCGGATGCGGGTGATGCGCAACTCGCCGATCGAGACCTGGGGCCAGCGCGCCTATGAGGACGACATCGTCCAGGGCCGCTTCCTCAACCATTCGAGCTTCATCCTCAACACGCCGGATGCGATCCGCCATGTGCTGGTCGACAATTACGAGAACTACCACCGCACGCCGGCCGGGCTGCGCGTGCTGCGTCCGATGCTGGGCGAGGGATTGCTGATCGCCGAGGGCCGTGCGTGGAAGCATCAGCGCCGCACCCTGGCGCCGGCGTTCACGCCGCGCGCGGTGACGACGCTGGTGCCCTACATGATCGCGGCGATCGACGAGACCATCGCCAAGCTGAAGACCGCGAGCGGCGGTCCGGTCGATCTGCGCGAGGTGATGCAACGCATGACGCTGGAGATCGCCGGCCGCACCATGTTCTCGTTCGGCATGGATCGCCACGGCGCCGCGCTGCGCGACTTCGTGATGGAGTATGGCGACACGCTGGCGCGGCCGCACATGCTGGACCTGCTGTTGCCGTTGAGCTGGCCGACTCCGCAGGATTTCCGCCGCGCCCGCTTCCGCAAGCGCTGGACCGCATTCGTCGGCATGCTGATGGCCGAGCGCCGCGCCGCCGGCAAGGATGACAACGCGCCGGCCCGCGACCTGTTCGACCTGATGGGCGCCGCGCGCGATCCTGAAACCGGCCAGGCCTTCACCGATGCCCAGCTTGGCGACCAGGTCGCGACCATGATCCTGGCCGGCCATGAGACGACCGCGACTGCGCTGTTCTGGGCGCTTTATCTGTTGGCGCTCGATCCCGAGACCCAGGAACAATTGGCAGCAGAAGTCAGCAGCGTGGCGACATCGGGTGCGCTCGATTTCGAGAAGCTGAAGTTCACCCGCGCCGTGATCGATGAAACCATGCGGCTTTATCCGCCGGCATTCCTGATCGCGCGTGCGGCGGGCGGTCCCGACACCATCATGGGCCGTCCGGTCAGGAAGGGTGACGTAATCCTGATCGCGCCGTGGCTGTTGCACCGGCATGAGAAACTGTGGCGCGACCCGAATGCGTTCGTACCACAGCGTTTCATGGCGGAAACGCCGCCGGATCGCTTTGCCTATCTGCCGTTCGGTGTTGGCGCGAGGGTCTGCATCGGCGCACATTTTGCGCTGGTCGAGGCGACGCTCGCGCTCGCGAAGATCATCGGCGCGTTCCGCGTCGCGCTGGCGGACAAGGACCCGGTGCTTCCGATCGGCGTGGTGACGACACAGCCGAACCGCTCTCCGGTGTTCACGATCAAGCCGCGCTGACCTTGCGCGGCGGTGTTCCGATGCTCATCTAGGGGCTCACCATGAGCGATACGCAGGCCCACTTCGCAGTCCTCAGGCAGACGACCGATCCGGCCGTCGTCGATGCCATGCAGCAGCTGATCTCCGATGGCCATGATCGCGAGCTCAATCGCATCAACGTTCTGGATTTCGCGGGCCGTACCGGGCTCGACCAGGAGAAGGTGATCTCCGGCTTCCTGCATGCGTCGCGGCTCGGCCTGTTCGACATGAGCTGGAACGTGCTGTGTCCGGGCTGTGGCGGCGTGCTCGATGCCCACACCACGCTGAAGTCGCTGCGCCATGACGATTACAATTGCGCGCTGTGCGCGGCCGGCTACGAGGCCTCGGTCGACGAGTTGGTCGAGGTTGCCTTCACCGTCAGCCCGCGCGTCCGGCACATTGCCGCGCACGATCCCAATACGCTGCCGATCTGGGAATATTTCCGGCAGATCTTCTGGAGTTCCGGGATCGAGTTCGACGAGAGCTCGGTGTCGACCCTGATCAATGAGGTGACGCTGGAGGGGCTCGAGCTGCCGCCCGGCGAAAAGGCGATCCTGTCGCTCAACCTGCCCAACCAGTTCGTCATCGTGTTCGAGCCGGTGACGCATTCGGCGCACTTCTTTGCCGTCGAGGGCGAGCCGACCACCGATCGTCAGCAGTTCTCGATCGCGTTCAACAAGTCGCATGCGCCGACCGGCACTTCGACAATGCGGCCGGGGCCGCTGCGGCTCGTGCTGGAGAATCATGCCGACGTTCGCGTGCTGCCGTCGGTGTGGATCGCCGGCGATCCGCTGCACAAATTGCTCGGCAAGCGCAAGCCGATCCTCACCGCGAAGCGGATGCTGTCGAATCAGACTTTCCGCGACGTGTTCAAGGCCGACAATCTCACCGTCGACCAGCGGCTGAAGATTACCGCGCTGACCTTCCTGTTCACCGATCTCAAGGGCTCGACCGCGCTCTATGAGCGGGTCGGCGATCTCGCCGCATTCGATCTGGTGCGCGCGCATTTCCACGCACTGCTCGATATAATCGCCTCCGAGCGCGGCGCCGTCGTGAAGACGATCGGCGATGCCGTGATGGCGACCTTCATCCGGCCCGAGCACGCATTGTCGGCCGGCCTGCGCATGCGGGCGGCGATGAAGCAGCTCAACACCGAGCGCGGCAAGGAGGATCTCGTCGTCAAGATCGGCATCCATGAGGGGCCGTGCCTCGCGGTGACGCTGAACGAGCGGCAGGATTATTTCGGCCAGACCGTGAATATCGCAGCCAGGGTGCAGAGCCTGTCGACGTCGCAGGAGATCCATCTGACCCAACCGGTGATGGAATCGGCTGAAGTGGCCGGCATCCTCGATCGCGCGGCGATCAAGCCGATCCAGAAGGAAGCGGCGCTGCGCGGCATTGCCGACAAGCTCGTGGTGTATGAAATACCGTAATCATATTGCAGAAATGTAATGCTTGCCGAAACGTAATGCTGCAGCGGGAACCCGCGCGGATTGCGCCGGTTCTGTTTCCACGCCATATACACTTCAGCTTCATTGCATAGAGAGAGCAATGCTCGACGGACTCCGCCAATTCATTGCCGATATCGTCTCCCCCGATGCAAAGGCCGACCGCGCTTTCGATGATAGCGACTATCGCCTGGCGGCGACCGCGCTCTTGGTGCATGTGGTCTCGCTGGACGGCGAGCCGACGCCTGCCGAGACGCGCAAGCTGCACAGCCTGATCGAGAGCCGTTTCCAGCTTGATCCCGGCACCGCCGACAAGCTGATCGCTTCTGCGATGCGCGTCGAAGGCGAGGCCGTGGACCTCTATCACTTCACCAGTGTGATCATGCGCTCGGTGAATGAGGAGGGGCGGCTGCGCATCGTCGAGATGATGTGGGAGCTGGTCTATGCCGACGGTCAGGTCAGCGAGTTCGAGGACAATGTGGTCTGGCGCGCGGCCGATCTGCTCGGCATTTCCTCGCGCGACCGCATCGACCTCAAGCACCGGGTCGCCGAGAAGCAGGCGGAGTTGCCGAAGGGCCCCTGGGGCACGGCAGACGCGGCAATCTGACACGGTCGGCTGCGCAAGCGGAGCACCGTCGCCGGCATCACGGATGACGAAACTTTAATGTCTGCCTCGATTGGGTGCGATCCGACTGAAAATCGGTCGTTTCGTCCCGAAACCGGCGCCCCGGCGGCTATCCACAAGCCCATACACGGCTTGCATCCCACCGCATGCCTATGCTCTCGTCGCCCCGTTGGGGACCCTCACTAGAATTTGCAATAAGAGTTTGAAACGTGACTGAGCGTGTGACGCTGATAACCGGGGCATCGGCGGGCATAGGCACCGAACTGGCGCGCGTGTTTGCATCGAATGGTCACCGCGTGGCGCTGGTGGCGCGGCGCGCCGATCGCCTGACGGCACTCGCCGATGAGCTCGGAGCCAAGGGCGGCGCGGCCCCGATCGTGATCTCCTGCGATCTGCAGCAGACCGATGCGGGCGAGCGGATCGCGCAAGCCCTGACCGAGGCCGGGGTCGAGGTCGAATATCTCGTCAACAATGCCGGCTTCGGCCTGTTCGGCCTTGCCGTCGAGCGCGACCGTGCCGAGCAGCTCAACATCATCAACCTCAACATCCGCGCGCTGACCGATCTGACGCTGCGTTTTGCCGATCAGTTGATCCGCAACCGCGGCGGCATCCTCAATCTCGGTTCGATCGCCGGCTTCCTGCCGGGCCCCGGCATGGCGGTGTACTACGCCAGCAAGGCCTATGTGCTCTCGTTCTCCGAGGCATTGCGCTGTGAGCTGGCACCGAAGGGCGTGCGCGTCACCGTGGTTTGCCCGGGTCCCGTGCCCTCCGAGTTCCAGGACCGCGCCGGCTTCGCGCCCGGGTTCGATTCCGCGATCCTCAACGTCGCGCCCGCCGAAGTCGCTCGTCAGGCCTATCGCGGCCTGATGGCCAACAAGCGCGCCGTGCTGCCTGGCGCCTTCATCAAGGTCGTGCCGTTCCTGCTCCGGCTGTTCCCGCGCTCCTTCATCCTGACGGCGGTCGGCGGCTTCCAGCTCCGCAAGCGCTAGCCTTCCTGAAGCGCCCCCTCGATCGTCGTTAAGGCTGTTTCTGGCCCGCGATTTGCTTCGCCACGTCTGTGCGCAAACTCACACGATGTTAACGACCACTTAGCTATGATCGCACCTTACGTGCCGAATCCTTAAGCAGAGGCCAAACCTTCAAGCAGAGGCAATGTCGTTCCGGTCTGACCAAACCCGCGTCGTGGTGCCCTTCGCAAGCCGAAGGCCGGCCGCGGTCACGCCGGTGGATCAGGTTTCGGATCAGGCCTCGCGGCGGCCGGTGCTGATCGTGCTGCATCAGGAGACCTCGACCCCCGGCCGGATCGGCAACGCCCTGCGTGCGCTGGGCTACCCCCTCGATATCCGCCGTCCGCGCTTCGGCGACGCGCTGCCCGACACGCTTGAGGCGCATGCGGGCGCGGTGATCTGCGGCGGCCCGATGAGCGCCAACGATCCCGACGACTACGTCCGGCGCGAGATCGACTGGATTTCGGTTCCCTTGCGTGAGCAGCGCCCGTTCCTCGGCATCTGCCTCGGTGCGCAAATGCTGGCGCGGCAACTCGGCGCGCGCGTCGCGCCGCATCCGCAGGGCCGTGTCGAGGTCGGCTACTACCCGGTCAGGCCGACGCAGGCGGGTCTCGCGCTCTGTCCGGATTGGCCGGCGCGCGTCTATCACTGGCATGGCGAGGGCTTCCAACTGCCCGACGGCGCGGACCTGCTTGCTGCGGGCGATGATTTCCCGGTGCAGGCTTTCCAGTTCGGCAATGCCTTCGGCCTGCAATTCCATCCCGACGTGACCTACGCGATGATGCATCGCTGGACCACGCGCGGTTGCGCGCGGATGGAGCAGCCGGGCGCGCAACCGGCCCATCAGCACTTCGCCGGGCGCGCCGTGCACGATGCCGCCGAGCGCGCGTGGCTGAAGCATTTCATTGACGGCTGGATCGCGCGCGTACCGCGGCCGCTGCTGTTGCAGGCGGCAGAATAGCCGCCGCGCGGAATTTCGCGCCGCCTTTTCATTCTGATGGATGTGCTACTGTCGCCTGCCGCGCGCGGGCCGTATCGCCGCGCGTATCAATAACAACAAGGCCCAGGGAGAACGCCGTGAGCTACCAGCACATCCTGTATGAGGTCAGCGACCGGATCGCGACCATCACGCTCAATCGCCCCGACCGCATGAATGCGTGGACCGCGATCATGGAGCGCGACGTGCGCCATGCGATGGAGGCCGCATCCAACGACGACAATGTGCGCGTCATCATCCTGACCGGCGCGGGCCGCGGCTTCTGCGCCGGCGCCGACATGGAAGCGCTGCAGGGGATCGATCCCAACGAGGTCAGGCGCGGCGAGAGCATTCCGTTCGACATGAACCGCCGCGCCGACTGGCAGACGCGCTACGCCTATTATCCCGCCATCAAGAAGCCGGTGATTGCGATGCTCAACGGTGCCACCGCCGGCATCGGCCTGGTTCACGCGCTCTATTGCGACCTGCGCTTCGCCGCTGACAGCGCGGTGTTTACCACAGCCTTCGCGCGGCGCGGCCTGATCGCCGAGCACGGCATCAGCTGGATGCTGCCGCGCATCGTCGGCCATGCCAACGCGCTGGATCTCTTGATGTCGGCGCGTCGCGTGTCGGCCGCGGAGGCGCTGCGCATCGGGCTCGTCAACCGGCTCTCTTCGCCGGAGCAGCTGCGCGAGGAAACTTACGCCTATGCCCGGGACCTCGCCGATTTCGTCTCGCCGAGCGCGATCGCGGTGATCAAGCGCCAAGTCTACGACGTGCCGTTCCAGACCCTCGCGGAAGCCACCATCGACGCCAATCGCGAAATGCAGATCGCGCTCAAGGGCAACGATTTCCGGGAAGGCGTCGCGAGCTTTGTCGAGAAGCGGCCGCCAAGGTTTACGGGGACGTGAGGGGGGATAGTGGGGGGCGATTTTGCCGATCAGCCCGGCTTCGCCCTTCGGGCTACGTCGCGGCAGCCTTCGCTACGAGACGGCTTGCCGAGCCGAAGCTCGCGAAGCGAGCGAAGGCTGGTGGAGCCAGGCGGGATCGAACCGCCGACCTCGTCATTGCGAACGACGCGCTCTCCCAGCTGAGCTATGGCCCCATTGCGGCCGGGTGTTGCTGAGTGTCCCGGCCGTCAGTCGGGCGCCATTTACAGTCCCGCCCAAGGCCAAGTCAAGAACGCTGAAACAGCGGTTTTCGGCCTTTCCCGCCCGGAACTTCCCTTGTTTGCCGGGGGACGAACCGATATTTAGAGCATGATCCGGACCCGGCGGGCCGCGTTAGCGAGAAGTACGTAGCGGTTTTCCGAGAAGATCCTGCTCAAACAAGAAGCGCGCTGGCGGTTCAAGTCCGGTTTCGTTGCGCTTTACCTGGTCGTCCTACCCGCGAGCCCCCATCATATGCGCGCTGTTCTCGACATCGTCATCATCGTCCTCGACCTCTATGTCTGGCTTCTGATCGCCTCCGCCATCCTGTCCTGGCTGGTCGCCTTCAACGTGGTCAACACGCGCAATCAATTCGTCTCGGCGGTTGCCGAGTTCCTGTACCGGATCACCGAGCCAGTGCTGCGGCCGATTCGCAATGTGATGCCGAATCTGGGCGGTCTCGATATCTCGCCGATCATCGTGATCCTGATCATCATGTTCATCCAGCGGGTGATCGCCTATTACATCTATCCCAACGTGATCTGATCCCTGGCGATGGACCGCTGCTGATGGATTGCTGATGGATCCTTGGCGCTATTCCACCGAGGGCATCAGCATCGCGTTGCGCGTGACGCCGCGCGGCGGCCGCGACGACATCGACGGGATCGAGACGCTGGCCAACGGCCGTTCGGTGGTGAAGGTGCGGGTTCGCGCCATCGCCGAGGGCGGTGAGGCCAACCGGGCGGTGACGGAGTTATTGGCGAAGGCGCTCGGCGTACCCAAGGCCAGGGTGAAGCTGCTGTCGGGGGCCACTTCGCGGCTGAAGCAGGTGGCGGTCGATGGCGATCCGAGGCAGCTTGGCGACACCTTGAAGAAATTGACTGCGACCGGGCCGAATCAAGACACGAAGGACTGACATGACTGCCCGCATCATCGACGGAAAAGCCATCGCTGCAGAGCTTCGCGCCCGCGTCGCCGACGAGGTCGCCCGGGTCAAGCGCGACCATGGGCTCACGCCGGGGCTCGCCGTCGTGCTGGTCGGCCACGATCCCGCGAGCGAGGTCTATGTCCGCAGCAAGCACACCCAGACCCAGGCCGCCGGCATGGCCTCGTTCGAGCACAAGCTGCCGGAGGATGTGTCGCAGGCCGATCTGCTGGCGCTGATCGCGCGGCTCAACCGCGATCCCATGGTGCACGGCATCCTGGTGCAGCTGCCGCTGCCGAAATCGCTGCACACCGAGACCATCATCAACGCGATCGACCCGGCCAAGGATGTCGACGGCCTGCACCCGAACAATGCCGGCCGGCTCGCCGGCGGCCTTGCCGCGCTGTCGCCCTGCACGCCGCTCGGCTGCATCATCCTGACCAAGAGCGTGCATGCCTCGCTCGAGGGCATGAACGCGATCGTGATCGGCCGCTCCAATCTGGTCGGCCGCCCGCTGGTGCAGTTGCTGCTGAATGAGAACGCGACGGTGACGATCGCGCATTCGCGTTCGCGCGACCTGCCCAAGCTCTGCGCCCAGGCCGATCTGGTCTATGCCGCGGTCGGCAGGCCCGAGATGGTGCGCGGCGACTGGATCAAGCCGGGCGCGACCGTGATCGATGTCGGCATCAATCGCATTCCGGTGCCCGGCGGCAAGCCGAAGCTGGTCGGCGACGTCGCATTCCAGGAAGCGCTCGGCGTCGCGGGCGCGATCACACCGGTGCCCGGCGGCGTCGGACAGATGACGGTGGCGTGCCTTCTGGTCAACACGCTGCGCGCCGCCTGCGCGATTGCCGGCCTGCCGGCGCCGGCGGTGTGAGCTAAGAGCAACCTGCTTCAACCGTCATTGCGAGGAGCTCGCGACAAAATTGCAGAGCAATTTTGCGCTGAAGCGACGAAGCAATCCATCGTCCCGCATGTGCGGGGGCATGGATTGCTTCGCTTCGCTCGCAATGACGGGAGAGGGCGCCGTATCGGCTACGCCGTCACTTCTTCTTCGCGCGTTCGATGCCTTCGAGGATCAGCTTGCGGGCTTCGTCGGCGTCGCCCCAGCGCAGCACCTTCACCCACTTGCCCTTTTCGAGATCCTTGTAGTGCTCGAAGAAGTGCTGGATCTGCTGCAGCGTGATGTCGGGCAGGTCGCTGTAGTTCTGCACCTTGTCGTAGCGCTGGGTCAGCTTCGATGACGGCACCGCGATGATCTTCTCGTCGCCGCCGGCCTCGTCCTCCATCAGGAGCACGCCGACCACGCGGACGCTCATCACGGCGCCCGGCACGATCGCGCGGGTGTTGACGATCAGCACGTCGCAGGGATCGCCGTCGCCGGACAGCGTGTGCGGGATGAAGCCGTAATTGCCGGGATAGCGCATCGGCGTATAGAGGAAGCGGTCCACCACCAGCGTGCCGGCCTCCTTGTCCATCTCGTACTTGATGGGCTCGCCGCCGACGGCAACCTCGATGATGACGTTGACGTCGTGGGGCGGATTTTTTCCGATCGATATGGCGTCGATACGCATGGATTGCTCCGCGTGGCCTTTTGGAAGTTGAGAACGATGTGATTTTTTGGTTGGCGCCGCCAGGCCGCAAAACGGAATCAGGCCCGGCCGTGGGGCCGGGCTGGCCGTCGCGCGCAGCGCTAGAGGCTGGTTTAGCCTTGCTGCAGCTGCGAGAGAAGCAGGATTTTCAGTTCGCCCAGGCGAAAGCGACCTTGTCGAGCGACTTCGGCCCGAACCGTTCCGAGGAGCGCGCCACCATCCGGCCGCCCAGCGCGCGGTAAAACTCGGTCGCCGGCTCGTTGTCGGAGAGCGCCCAGATCACCATGCTCTTCAGGCCGCTCTGCATCAGGTCGCGGCGGGCTGCCGCGAACAGGCGCCGGCCGAAGCCGAGGCCCTGGAATTCCGGCCGCAGATAGAGCTCGTAGATCTCGCCTTCGAAATGCAAGCTGCGAGCGCGGTTGCGGCCATAATTGGCATAGCCCGCGATCCTGTCGCCGAACACCAGCACGCTGACGCGGCTGCCCTTGCGGATGGCGCTGTCCCACCACTGCGGGCCACGGCGATTGATCAGCTTTTCGAGTTCGGCGCCGGGGATGATGCCCTGATACGCCGAGCGCCAGGCTTCGTCATGGGTAGACGCCACTGAGGCTGCGTCTGCAGCTTTGGCTGGCCGGACCTCGATTAGCGTTGTGCTCATGCAGCCAATCAAAGCAAGTCAGCGGGCCGCCTTCAAGGTCCATCGTTAATTATCGGTTAACCTGTGGGTTTTTTGCATCAGTGTCATGAAAACTTGTTCCGAAAGAGGACACTTGCCGGGTTCAGACGACCGATCGCCGGTTCGGCCCTGTGCAAAGCGTGAATCCCGCACGCAATATGACAGTGCCGTCGCTTGGAAATGGCTCATTCGGGGCTGATTCGCCGCCAGGATTTGGCCTGCGATCCAAGCGCGATGTGGGTACTCCGGGTGCGCAGCCGCAGTGGATTTTTGCGCGCGCACGGCCTATGGCAGCGGCGGCATTTGTGCGTGCCGAAACCGGCCCGATCGCGAGCGGACTGTGATGACGCTCTATTTCCTGATCAAATATCTGCATGTGCTCGGCGCCATCGTGATCCTCGGCACCGGGAGCGGGATCGCCTTCTTCATGCTGGCGGCGCATCGCACGCAAAGTCCGTCCTTCATCGCGCGCACGGCGTCGACGGTCGTGGTCGCGGACATGATCTTCACCCTGAGCGCAGTGCTGCTGCAGCCGGTGAGCGGGGGGCTGCTGATGTTGCTGTCGGCAACCAGCATCACCGAGCGCTGGCTGTTGCTGTCGCTTGCGCTTTACGCGCTGGCCGGCGTGTTCTGGGTTCCCGTTGTCTTCATGCAGATGGAGATGCGCGACCTCGCACAGGCGGCGGCCGACAAGGGTCTGCCGCTACCGCCGCGCTACACTGCGCTGTTTCGCCGCTGGTTCCTGTTCGGGATTCCCGGCTTCGGCTCGGTGATGATCATCCTCTGGCTGATGATCGCAAAACCATTCTAACGCATGATCCAATTCATGAGTGACGGCGCATCACACAATATCCTCGTGCTCGGCGCGTCGGGACTGATCGGACGCTATGTCACCGACGATCTCAGGGCGCGCGGCTTTCACGCGATCGGGATCGCGCGGCAATTCACGGCTGCACAAAAGATGAGCGCAGCCGATCTCGAGCTGCCCGTGATGTCGATGGATGTCGCTGAGCTGACACAGCTGCTTCGCACCCACGAGGCCGACGTCGTCGTCAATTGCCTCGGCGTGCTGCAGGACGGTCCGGGCAGCGACACAGGCGCGGTGCATCGCGACTTCGTGGCGCGACTGCTGGAAGCGATCCGCGACAGCCATCGCGCCATCCGTCTGGTGCATATTTCGATTCCCGGCAGCGCCGATCAGGATCGCACCGCCTTCAGCACCACCAAGCGCGAAGCCGAACGGCTGATCGCGGCATCGGGGATCGCCCATGCGATCCTGCGCCCGGGCTTTGTCATCGCGCCGTCGGCCTATGGCGGCAGCGCCATGCTGCGCGCGCTGGCGGCGCTGCCGGTGGATTTGCCGGCCGACGAGGCCGCTACGCCATTCCAGCCGGTTGCAGTCGAGGATATCGCCGCCACCATCGCCTGGCTTGCCTCGCGCGACATCGACGACGAAGCGGTGCGATCGGTGAGCTGGGACCTGATGCAGAAGCAGCCGATCTCGCTCGGCGGCGTCATCGCCCAATTCCGCTGGTCGTTCGGCACGGCGAAGCAATTCCGCATCGCCTCGCCGTCGTTCCTGATCGATCTCGGCGCCCGTCTCGGCGATCTCACAAGCCGCCTCGGCTGGATGCCGCCGATGCGCTCCAATGCGATTGCCGAGCTGCGCCGCGGCGTCACCGGCGATCCCACGGCCTGGGTGGCAACGACCGGCATCGTGCCGAAGACGATCGCGCAGGCGATCGGCGGCCGACCCGCGACCATCCAGGACAAATGGTTCGCGCGGCTGTTCCTGATCAAGGCGCTGATCTTCGCAAGCCTCGTGCTGTTCTGGGTCGCCTCCGGCTTCATCTCGCTGGTGATCTCCTATGACGCCGCCGCCGGCATCCTGAGCGCGCATCACTTCCCGCCCGCCCTGGTCGGGCCGGTGACGGTACTGACCAGCCTGATGGACATGAGCATCGGCGTGCTGATCGCGATCCGCCGCACCGCGGCGTTCGGTCTTGTCGCCGGCATCATTGCCTCGCTCGGCTACATGGCGGGATCGGCGGTCCTGACACCTGATCTCTGGATCGAGCCGCTCGGCGCGCTGGTGAAGACCGGACCCGCGATCGTGCTGATGCTGGTGGCGCTGCTGACAATGGACAACCGATAGCGTTTTCAAGCGAAGTGGCAACCGGTTCGCGTGAAGAAAACGCGTCGAAGGGAATCAAGATGACGAGCTGGCCCGACGACGACGTGATCCTCTACGACGGCGTCTGCATCTTCTGCTCGCGCTGGGTCCGCTTCGTCGTCGACCGCGACAAGGCACGCCGCTTTCGCTTCACGCCGATCCAGTCCGAATACGGCACGCGGCTGGCAAAAACCTTCGGTATCGACCCCGAGAATCCCGACACCAACGCCGTGGTCCATGGCGGCGTCGCCTGGATGAAGTCGGACGCCGCGCTGACGGTGCTGAGTCATCTCCCCGGCTGGGGCTGGACGCGCGTGCTGTTCGCCGTGCCGAAACCGCTGCGCGACGCCGTCTACAGCCTCGTCGCCCGCAATCGTTACAAAATCTTCGGCAAGTACGAGACGTGCTTCGTGCCCGACGCGGATAAGCGGGCGAGGGTGCTGGAGTAGTTTCCCCGTCATTGCGAGGAGCGACGCGACGAAGCAATCCACTCCATCCGTTACGCGGCGCGATGGATTGCTTCGCTCCGCTCGCAATGACGATGCGGCTACTTGCTAGCTACGACAGCCAACACTTCCTTCGCCGCCCGCTCACCGCTGTCCCGCGCGCCGTGCGCGGTCGAGAAGAAATGCGGCGACGTCGCTTCGCCGGCGAAGAACAGCCGGCCGTCGACCGGGGCTGCGAGCACGGCGCGCTTGTCGGCGTGGCCGGGCAGCGCGTGCGAGTAGGAGCCGCGGGCGAACGGGTCGTGGGCCCAGCGGGACTCGCTGAGCGGCTTCAGCTTGCGGCGGAAATCATTGCCGAGGAAGGAGACGATCTCGTCGATGCTGTGCGCGGCGATGGCGCCGTCGCCGGCATCCTCGAGCGCCTGCGCAAAACGGCCGCCGAAGAACCCCTCGATGCAGGGCTGGCCGAACGGACGGATGTGGTAGGTGCCCATCTCGGTGCGCATGGTGGCGCCGCGCAGATTGCCTTCCTTCGGCAGCGCCTCGGGCTCGGCGAGCGCCAAGGTCACCTTGTCGGCGAGGCCGAGCGGCAGGCCGCGCGCGGCATCGAGTTTTTCCGGAAGCGCCGGCGAGAAGCGGATCGCCGCGTCGGCGATCAGGTTGGTCGGCACGGTGACGATCACTTTGTCCGCTTCGAGTGTGCCGCGCGACGTCTCGATGCGGACGCGCTTGCCGGAGTGATCGATCAGCCTCACCTCGCAGTTCAGCGCGACAGACACCTGCTGACCATAGGCCTCGACCAGCGAACCATAGCCGCGCCTGACCCGCCAATTGACGTTGCTGTCCTCATAGGCGTCGAAATCGAGAATCGAGAGTTGGTCGAGCTCGCAGCCGTTCACATAGGTCGAGATCGCATCGATCATCGGGTTCCAGCGGTTGCCGGGCTCGAGGTAGCGATCGGCTGAACCGTCCTTGCCGCCGCGCGCCGCCTCTTCGAGGCGATCATAGAACTCGTCGAGCGCAAGCATGAACGCATCGCGGTCGGCCTGCGGGAACGCCTTGCCATAGGCGCGCTCGCGCCACGGCGGCAGGTCCTTGTTGAGCTCGAAGCCGAGTTGCCGGGCGATGCCGACAAAGCTGTTCTGGTCGGCCGAGTGCAGCCAGCCGCAGCCGACGTCGAACACCACGTCAGGCGCGGCCTGGATGGTGTGGGCGCGGCCGCCGAGCCGGTCGCGGGCTTCCAGCACGATGGTGGAGAGGCCGGTGCCCCTCAGCGCATGCGCGGCGCCGAGGCCTGCGGCGCCGGCGCCGATGATGGCAACATCGACCGTGGAGGGAAGGGAACTCATGTCCCGGCTCTAGCACGTCTGGAGAAGCGTCTAAAGTCAACCCACGCATAACTGTCATCACCCGCGAAGGCGGGTGATCCAGTATTCCAGAGACAGCTGTGATTGAACCGATAGGCCGCGGCGTACTAGATGCCCCGATCGAGCCGGGGCATGACAGTTTGGTTTACGCGATGGCTTACGCCACGGCTTCCTTGGCCTTTTCCGCGCGCTTGCGGTCGTTCGGATCGAGATGCTTCTTGCGCAGCCGGATCGACTTCGGCGTCACCTCGACGAGCTCGTCGTCCTCGATATAGGCCAGCGCCTTTTCCAGCGTCATCCGGATCGGCGGCGTCAGGCGCACCGCTTCGTCCTTCGAGGTGGTGCGGATGTTGGTGAGCTGCTTGCCCTTCAGCACGTTGATCTCGAGATCGTTGTCGCGGGTGTGCTCGCCGACGATCATGCCCTTGTAGACCTTCCAGCCCGGCTCGATCATCATCGGGCCGCGGTCTTCCAGCTTGAACATCGCGTAAGCCACCGCCTCGCCTTGATCGTTGGAGATCAGCACGCCGTTGCGGCGGCCCTGGATCTCGCCCTTGTAGGCGGCATAGCCGTGGAAGATGCGGTTCATGATCGCGGTGCCGCGGGTGTCGGTGAGCAGTTCGCCCTGGTAGCCGATCAGGCCACGGGTCGGCGCGTAGAACACCAGCCGCAGGCGGTTGCCGCCGGACGGGCGCATCTCGATCATCTCGGCCTTGCGCTCGCTCATCTTCTGCACGACGACACCGGAATGCTCCTCGTCGACGTCGATCACGACTTCCTCGATCGGTTCCTGCCAATTGCCGGTCGCCTCGTCCTTCTGCAGCACGACGCGCGGGCGCGACACCGAGAGCTCAAAACCCTCGCGGCGCATGGTCTCGATCAGGATCGCGAGCTGCAGTTCGCCGCGGCCGGAGACTTCCATGGAATCCTTGTCGGCGGCCTCGACGACGCGCAGCGCGACGTTGCCCTCGGCCTCGCGCATCAGGCGGTCGCGGATCATGCGCGAGGTCACCTTGTCGCCTTCGGTGCCGGCGAGCGGCGAGTTGTTGACGATGAACGACATCGACACGGTCGGCGGATCGATCGGTTGCGCCGGCAGCGGCGTCTCGACCGAGGGATCGCAGAAGGTGTCGGCGACGGTGCCCTTGGTGAGGCCCGCGATCGCAACGATGTCGCCGGCCTCGGCCTCCTCAAGCGGGGTGCGCTCGAGGCCGCGGAAGGCGAGAATCTTGGTCAGGCGGCCGGTTTCGATCAGCTTGCCGTCGGCGGACAGCACCTTGACCTGCTGGTTCGGCTTGATCGAACCGGAGGAGATGCGGCCGGTGATGATGCGGCCGAGATAGGGATTGGCCTCGAGGATGGTGCCGATCATTCGGAACGGACCTTCCTCGACCTTCGGCGGCTCGACATGGCGCACGATCAGATCGAACAGCGGCTGCATGCCGAGGTCCTTCGGACCCTCCGGGCTCTCCGCCATCCAGCCCTGCTTGGCCGACCCGTACAGGATCGGGAAGTCGAGCTGCTCCTCGCTGGCGTCGAGCGCCGCGAACAGGTCGAACACCTCGTTGATGACTTCGGTCGGGCGCGCGTCGGGACGGTCGACCTTGTTGATCACGACGATCGGCTTCAGGCCGATCTTGAGCGCCTTCGAGACCACGAACTTGGTCTGCGGCAGCGGACCCTCGGCGGCGTCGACCAGCACCAGCGCGCCGTCCACCATGTTGAGGATGCGCTCGACCTCACCGCCGAAATCGGCGTGGCCGGGCGTGTCGACGATGTTGACGCGGATGTCCTTCCACTGCACCGAGGCCGCCTTGGCCAGGATGGTGATGCCGCGCTCGCGCTCCAGGTCGTTGGAGTCCATGGCGCGTTCGGTGACCTTCTGGTTCTCACGGAAGGTGCCGGATTGCTGCAGCAAGCGGTCGACGAGGGTGGTCTTGCCGTGGTCGACGTGGGCGATGATGGCGACGTTGCGAAGGTTCATGGCTCTTCTTCTGGTCGTGCAATGGTCAGATGCGCGATCTCGCCGGACCAGTTTGGCCGGCCGCTCGCTCGCGTGGCCCATCAGGGGCCCGGATCACGCTCATACCCAAGAAATTTGACGGGGACGCATCACCCCAAAAAGGAAGCCCGGTCTCAGGACCGGGCACCTCGTGCGTTGCGGCGCAATATAGTCAGAAAACGCCAAAAAACAACGGTTTATTGGCCGTTTGGAGGACTGATTTTGGTTCCGGAAGCCGGTTTTGAGGGGATTTTCGGCGCCGATTCAGCCTCGCTTCAGCGCTCGCCCGAACACAATCAGCCCAAGCCCAATAAGCGCCACCAGTACGGCGTGCCCGGTGATCGGGTCGTTGGACCCACCCAGACTGACGCTGAGGACCACGCAGAGCGCGCCCGGGATCAGCAGCAGCACCCCGATGATCAGCATGAAGATCGCGCAGCCAAGCGGCAGTCGCGGTTCCCGCCACGGCGGTTCGGTCGGCGGAGTCTGGTCGGAATTGCCCATGACCATCGTCCGTCTAGTGACTTCGGGGGCGCGTCGCGAGCCTGATCAGCCAGGCGCCCACGAAGCCAATCGCGGAGACGGCGAGCCAAAAGCCGATGAAGGACGAATCGAACCCGCCGCGCCCGAGACCCAATAGCGCGCAGGCCGCGGGAAGCAGCAGGACTATGCCGGCCAGGAACATCAACATCGACAGGCAGCCTTCCGCAGCTGTAGGAGGATTCGTCGGCGGCTCGGGCGGCGTGTTCATGGGCTGCAAATTTGTCCGTTACCGATCGCCCTTGATCGCGGCACGGATCAGCATCACGCCGGCAAAGCAAACCGCGAGCCCGAGCAGGATCAGGAACAGGATGGAGGGATCGGTTTTCGACTCGCTCAGGACGCCGAGCCCGAACAGGAGGGCGCAGAGCCCGGGCAGCAGCAGGAGCACCCCGAACAGCGCCATGAAGGCGGTCGCGCAGCCGCCGCGTTGTGGCGGGAGCGGCGGAGGGAGGTGCACGTCGGGCGGCTGCGCTGGTGCAGGCGGCACGGAAGGGGGATTGGTCTCGCTCATGGCTGTGGGTCCACCAGTCGGTTCGCGATGCCGGCCGTCCCTAGGACGCAGGCCTGCGGATGGCCCACCAGATCAGGGCCACGCCGAAGCACGCCACCAGCAGGCACGCGGCGACGACCTGAAGGTCATCGGACGCCGTCTTGGCAACGCCGGCGAACACGAAGATCAGCGCGCAGAGACCGGGCAGCAACAGAATGATGCCGGCGACGATCATCAGCGCCGTCACGCAGCCGTTGCGCTGCTCCGGTGGGCGGGACGGAGGTGAAGGGGGCGCGCTGGTATCGCTCACCTCGGCATCTCCTCCGTTAGGCGCGCCTCGCGATAGGTCTGGCCGGCGAGGCTCGCGCGGATGCCGTCGATCTTTCCGTCGCGATAGAACAGGTTGTAGGTGTCGAACGGGATGATCGCGCCGCTCTCGGTGACGAAGTGAATGCAGCTTCGCTTGACGTTGCCGACGCAGAAATTGAAGCGATCGAGAAACTGCACGATGGTGACGCGGAACACGTTCTCGTAGGAGAGGCCTTCCGGCACTTCGAAGCTCGGCAGGCAGCACAGCAATTCGCAGACCCGCTCCGAGGTGTTGAGCGGGCCCGACGACAGCGAGAACAGGTCGACGAATTTTTCGCGCAACACCGGATATTTCTCGGGGCTGATCGTGTTCGGCATCACGGCGACAAGCTGCTCCTGCGGGATCAGCGAGGTCAGCGGCAACACCTTGTCGGCGTTGCGCAGGCCGTAGCCGATCGAGATGCTCTCGGGATTGCACGGCAGCGGGATCATGTCCTTGTCGCCGAACACCCCGGTCTCGATCACGCGCTGGCGGATCTCCGACAGCATGATGCGGTCGGTGTTCTTGTCGAAATTCTGGTTGCGGCCGGCGTCCTGCACCGGCTGCAGCGTGACGCCGCGGACGCACTTCCAGGTCAGCGCATGGCGGACGATGTCGCCGATCTCGGCATCGTTGACGCCGCGCTTGATGGTCGCGACCAGCGTGGTCGAGACGCCGTGGTGCTCGAGATTCTCCAGCGCCTGCTGGCGGATCTTGCGCAAGTCGGCGCCGCGCAGGTTGACCAGCGCCTCGCGCGTGAGCGAATCGAACTGCAGATAGACCTCCAGCCCACGCTTGTTCGCGGCGAGCTTTGCCACGAACTCAGGCTCGCGCGCGATTCTGAGGCCGTTGGTGTTGATCATGACATGGCGGATCGGCCGGGCGCGCACCGCATCCAGGATCGCGAAGAAATCCGGATGCAGCGTCGGCTCGCCGCCGGAGATCTGCACCAGGTCGGGCTCGCCCTCGCTTGCTACCAGCGCGTCCAGCATCTTCTCGATCTTGGCCAGCGGCGTGAAGCTGGTGCGCGCCGGCGAGGAATCCGCAAAGCACACCGGGCAGGTCAGGTTGCAGTGCTCGGTGATCTCGATCAGCGCCAGGCAGGAATGCTGCTCGTGGTCCGGGCACAGCCCGCAATCATAGGGGCAGCCGAATTCGGTGTGGCGCTGGAAGGCGAGCGGCCGGTCGCCCGGCTTGATGAAATCCTTGCACAGCCGCCAATAGGCCGAATCGGTCGAGACCAGCGTCGACTGCACGCCGTGCTGCTTGCAGCGCTTCTCGTACCAGACCTCGTTGCCCGATATCTGGATCTTGGTCGGCACCAGGGTCAGGCAGGTCTCGCAGAGCGACTGGGTCTGGCCCCAGAAGATGTAGGGGCGGGCCTTACGCAGCGGCGCGTTCATGCTTCACACTCACATTCGGCGCCGTCGCGAGCATGACGGCGGCATAGACCATGACAAACAGCGACAGCAGGTGGAACAGCGAGAACGGGCCGATCAGCGCGCCATACGGCTTGATGAACTCCCAGACGAAGCGCTGCAGGCCGTAGAAGAACAGCACGAGGTAGAATCCATTGGTGATCACAGCGGCGTTGCGGTTCAATACGGCCCAGACGTAGAAGACCGCGAACGCCGCCATCGCCAGGCTTTCATAGAGCTGCGCCGGATGGCGCAGGACGCCGTCGCCGAAATCGTGGCCCCAGGGCAGCGTGGTCGGCGTGCCGTAGGTGAAATCCTCGAGCCCTGCGAAATAGCAGCCGAGCCGGCCGATCGCGACGCCGATCGCAAACGGCAGTGCGAACCGCGCCCCGGTGCGCAGCGAAATGCCGTGCAGCCATTTGTAGAGCTCGATCGCGACGATGCCGCCGGCCAGCGCGCCCTCGACCGAGCGGGCGATGCCGGGCATGCCCGAGAACCACAGGTTCAGCGTGCCGAAGATGTAGGCGCCGATGCCGGCGCCAAACACCAAAGCGGCGATATAGGTCAGTTCGAAGGATTGCCGCGGGAATTGCAGGCCGCGTATGCGCGACAGCCACCACATGGCGACCGCGGCCGCGCCCCATGCTGCAACGTCGAAAATCGCGTGAAGTTCAGCCCCACTCATCGGGCGAGTGTAGCGTGATTTTCGCGGTCCGCGATAGCTGATCCGCGCGGTAGCTGTTCTCCCTCTCCCCGTTCTTACGGGAAGAGGTCGGCGGCGGTGTCAATTCGCGGGGTTGTCCTCGCTTGGATAGACGCCGCGCAGCACTTCCTCGAAGTGATCCTTCACCGCCTCGTTGCACATGCAGGAGCGCAGCTTGAGCTTGTCGGGGTCGCGGATCACGATCGCGCCGCGGCGGGTATCCAGCACGCCTTCGGCCTTGAAGTTCTGGATCACCCGGCTGGTGTAGCTGCGGCCGACGCCGAGCAAGGTCGAGAGCTGCTCATGCGTCAGCGGCACCACGCCATTGCCGTTGGTGCGCTCCATCGCCGAGATGATCCATTTCGCGGCGCGCTGCTCGATCGAATGGATCGCGTTGCAGGCGGTCGACTGGAAGATCTGCGCCAGCATGCAGTCGGCGTAGCGCGCGAAGATGTTGCGCACCGAAATCGACTTCAGCTTGGCGGCGTCGAGCTTGCTGATCGGCAGCCGCGCGAACGGCCCACCGAACTTGACGGTGATGCGCGTGTACGCCGGCAGGAAGCCCTGGCTGACGATGCCGCCGACCGCGCCCTCGCGGCCGACCAGGATGGTCTCGACATCGCGCCCGTCTTCGTTGGGCACCATGTAGGACGCAAGGCTCGGCCCGCATGGGAAATGCACGATCTGGACGTCGTCGCCGGGATTGTAGAGCAGGTCGCCGGCCGCGGCCTCGACCACCGCAAGATGCGGCGCGATCAGCTCGTAGTCGACGGCATTGAGCCGGCGCAAGAGATTGTTGAACGGCCGGTCGCTCGTACCGGCCAAATCGGTCCGTTTTGCAATCATTGGAAAATCCTGAAAACCCAACGCGGACCATACTGAAAAAGTTCCAGCTTTTATGTTCACTAGTGAACAGACGCGGCAGCTCGCGATGTGGTGGGTTTCATCTCGGGAACAGCCGGCGTGCTTTCGGGCGCCGGTCGCGGGCCATCCGGCCGGACTGATTCCGGTCTCTCATCCATCATCGAAGAAATGGACCCTGAGCAATGGAATCCGCCCCCAATTCCGGCATGCCCGGTGATGTCCTTGTGGTCGAGGACGATCCGATCATCTCGCTCTATTTCGAGGACACCATCCTCGGCTTCGGCGCCCGGACGGTGCGCACCGCTGCGAATGTCGCCCGTGCGCTTGAATTGATCGCCGAACGCGCGCCGGATTTCGCGCTGCTCGACGTCGGCCTCGTCAGGGGCGAGAAGACGTTCGTGATCGCCGAGCGGCTCGATGCCCTGAAAGTGCCTTTCGCTTTTATCACGGGCTACGGCGCGGACATCAGGCTGCCGGAATCGCTCGCCGGCAAGCCGCGGCTGTCCAAGCCGTGTTCGAGCGAGACGCTCGAAGCTGCGCTGAGAAACGAGCTTTGACCGATTGCCGGGCTTCGGCCTCGCGGTCTACGATCCGAGATGTCGGATTCGGTGACGAACAGGCCTCGGGAAGCCGTCATGGCAATCAGTATGGCGAGCAGGATGTCTGCCGCTGCGCGCGCAGCGGCGCTGTCTCTCGGGTTGCTGCTTGCGCCGGTTGCGACGGGTCCAGTCATCGCTGAACCGGCCGCGCTCACGAGCGAGCAAGCAGCCGCGCTCAAGGCCTATGACAATGCGCTGAAGAATTTCATCTCGATCCTGCGCCAGCGGCGCGCGCAGATCGATGCCGGGCAGCCGCTGCCGAACCTGCCGGGCCAGGCGATCTATCTGGCCCGCGTCGAGATGATGAGCGCCTACAAGGATCTCACCGATGCGCTGCCGTCGCGGATCGGCAGGCCCAACAGGCTCGGAATCCCGCCGGCCTATTTCGACGCCGACAATGAGCCGCTGCTCGACGAGTACCGGAAGCTGTTCGACGTCATGGAGGCGCCGCCCGCCGGTGCGCAAACATCCGATACGCCATTCAAGGACGTGGTCGACCTGGCGACGGTGATTGCGCGCGCCAAGGGGCTCGATGCGACTGGCGCCGCCACCGCGGGCCGCATCAGCCTCGGGCTGTTCTTTGCCGAGACGAACGGCAAGCAGAATGCGGGAAATGCGCGGTCGAACACCTACAAGGGAAGCCTGCAGACCGGCCCGTCCGAAGATCGCAACGGCCAGAAGAAGTGGGCCGCCATCAAGGGATCGATTGCAGCCCTCGATCCGGCACTAAACCGTCGCGACGACAGGGAGGAAGCCCGGGCCGGCAATCTCGACCATCGGTTCAATCACTGGACCGCGGTGCGCGATGCGCTCATGAACGCACATGCAGATGTCTTCCCGCAGGTCCCGGCGATCGCAAAGGCGCTGCCCGATCCAATCGATCAAATGAAGCTCTTCGAGCTGATCCAGATCATTCCCAGCCCGACCAAGGCCGCGCTGAAGTCGGGCAATCTCGTCGGCTACAGGATTTCCGATCCCAGGATCATGGGGTATCTGCGCAACAACAGCGTCTTCGCCTTCGGACGTGCCGACCGGGCCAAATCATCTGCGACCTTCCGCGAAATCCTCGATGCGATGTGGCTGTTCAATGCCAAGTTCGAACAGGCGCTGGCCAAGCTCGGCGAGCTCAAGGCGGGCAAGCCGGGCTGAGCGGGCAACTGCCGATCGCCCGGCCGTCAGAGCGGACCGAACAGGGCCCATCGCGGGTCGCAGAACTCCTTCACGGCCGAAGCGACGCCGCCGGCGATGCTGTTGCGGCGCTCGGGCGAACCCATTTTGAGCTCTTCGTCGCGGTTGATGATCGAGCCCGCCTCCAGCAGGACGGCGGGCATCGCGGTCTTTCTCAGCACGATCAGCTCATCATAGCTGTAGACGCCGATTTCCTTGTTCAGCAGCGGATGCTGGTCGCGGCCCATGATCGCCTGGCTGTATTGCTCGGCATAGCGAAACCCCTGGGCCTTCATTTCGCCGGCGACCAGTTCGGCGAACCGCAGGCTCGTCTTGAAGTCCGGGTTCTCCCGGGAGACGAATACGGAGTAGCCGCTGAAGCGGTCGCTGAAGTGGCTTTTCCTGCCCTCGAATTCCCAGTCCTCGAGCATCTTGTTGGGCACGGAATCGTGGTGGATCGACAGCAGCAGATCCGCGCGCAGATTGTTGGCGCTCGCGACCCGCCTGAACAGGCTGGGTCTTGCCTTGCCCTCGGTCAGAAGCAGCCTGGTTTCGGCAAAGCCTTCGGTCTTCAGCCTCTCCTCGATCTGCCGCGCAAGGCGCAGGTTGAAGGCGAACTCGGCAACATTGCGGGCGCTGATCGCGCCTTCCGATTCCGCGGTATGTCCGACGTCGAGAACGATCCGGAAGGTCGCGGGATCGCATTTGCCTGCGGACGGCTTGAGCACGGAAGGCGGCAGCGCGACCGGCCCAAGGGCGGCAAGCCGGGTGGTGTGGAGCTTCGGCGGTGCGCGGTGCCTTGCCAGTTTGGCCGGCCTTGTCGATTGCCTTGCCGATTTCGCGCGCTTGGGCGGCTTGACGTGCTTGGGTGAGCTCTTGAAGAGATCAGGCAGCCAGCCGGCCTCGCTGATGTCGATCGGCAGCAGCGCGATCACCGCTATCGCAACAACAAGCAGACGGCGAGGCCGAAGCCCCGCGACGATGCCACCGAGCACGCGAATGGATTCGCAGCGCCTCATGCTCCGCCCCTCCGGGCCCCCAGCATAACGGCTCTGTCATCGGTACCGGAAGAGGCAGATCGCGTCCATCCCCCGCCAATCGCGACGCCCTTGCCTTACGCCAGGGGCGTCGTCCGGTTCCGTCGCGGCGGCGGCCGGGCTACACCGGCTTCGGATCGAGCGTGATCGCCCACAGTTCGGCGTCGACCCGATCGCGCAGGCTCACCGTCATCTGTCCGCTCTTGCCGTCGATCTTGACGTGGCCGAAGAACTGCATGCCGGCCGACGGCGGCAGGTTCTGGTTGGCATCGCCCGGCGCCTTGACGAATTTCACCTCGGGACCGAACGTGTTGTCGAGCTCGTTCGGACCGAACGTGCCGGCGTGCAACGGGCCCGAGACGAATTCCCAGAACGGGTCGAACTCCTGGAACTGGGCCTTGTTCGGATTGTAGTAGTGCGCGGCCGCGTAGTGCACGTCAGCGGTCAGCCACACCGTGTTGACGATCCCCGCGGTCTTGATGAAGCGCAGGATGTCGGCGATCTCGAGCTCGCGGCCGCGCGCCGGGCCGTCGCCCTGCGCGAACGCTTCCGAGCCCTTCTTGTTGGCGGCGTCGTCATAGACGATCAGCGACAGCGGCATGTCCGAGGCGATCACCTTCCAGGTGGCGCGCGAGTTGAGCAGCGCGCGCTTCAGCCAGGCCATCTGGTCCGGCCCGATGAAATAGGCGTCGGGGCCATATTTTTCCTGCAGGTTCGGACCATTGGGGCCGCGATAGCTGCGCTCGTCGAGCATGAACACGTCGAGATGCGGACCATAGCTCAGCGTGCGATAGACCCGGCCCGGCTCGACGATGCTCTCGCGCATCGGATACATCTCGTGGAAGGCCTTGGCCGCGCGCGCGGCGAGCACGGTGATGTCGCGCTCCTTGTAGGCCGCCGGCAGCTGCTTCGACAGCGACCAGTTGTTGGTCACCTCGTGATCGTCCCACTGCACGAAGATCGGCACCTCGGCGTTGAAGGCGCGCAAATTCGAGTCGAGGAAATTGTATTTATGCGCGGCGCGGTACTCGTCGAGCGTCTCGGCGACCTTGGCCTTCTCCGGGATCGTGATGTTCTTCCAGATCTTGCCGTCGGGGAGCTTCACCTCGGACGGGATCACGCCGTCGGCGTAGATGGTGTCGCCGGAATGCAGCAGGAAATCCGGATTGTGCTTCTTCATTGCGGCGAAGGTGATCATGCCGCCGTCGTCGGGGTTGATGCCCCAGCCCTGGCCGGCGACGTCGCCGCCCCACACGAAGGAGACATCGCGGCGGTCGCTCGGCGCGGTGCGGAAACGGCCGACCACCGGCTCGCCGACAACGTCGATATGGGCGAGGTCGCGGAAGCGGACGCGATAGAAGATGTCCTGGCCGGAGGGCAGATTCTCCAGCAGCATCTTGGCGGTGAAGTCGCTCTCCGGCAGCGCCGTGATCGGCGGCAGCGCGCGGGCGTCCTTGAACGATTCCGTGGTGGCGACCTCGACCATCATCTGCGCCGGCCGGTCGGTACGCGCCCACACCACGCCGCCGTCGACGCCGACATCGCCGGACTGCACGCCGTGGGTGATCACGGGACGATCGGCGGCGCGCGACAGGTAAGGCATCGCGATCACGCCGGCACCGGCCGCAGCCGCGGTCGAGAGAAAGCGTCGGCGGGTGAGATTTCGCGAAAACCGGATCGTCATGGGGGCCTCCTCAGGGCGCAGCGACAATGCGCCGCGGGTCCGCCAAGACCTAGAAAAATTCCATGACGGAGAGATTACAGGGGGAAGCGAGCGGGCTCGTCAGGTGAGCTCGGTCGTCAAACTCCTTCCGCTTGCGGGCAGAGCGATCGCCTGTGGCGCCTGGTCGAGCGCCGGCCACTGCCGGGTGCTTTGCATGGGGTTGTTTTCGATATTTTGGCAGCGCGCCTGCCTCGCGCGTGACCCTGCAAGGGGAAGGGAACGGAGAGAGACCGTTCGCGGACAACAAAGCAGCGGAGGTGGGAAGACCTATGCCGTTCCTGCCGCGCGGAACTGCGACGCAGCCCGCTGCAGATTCTGCGGCATGCTCAGCAGCAACGCCTTGCGGTCGGCGACGGCGTTGTGGAACTGCTCGAGCGCGATGTTGAACGCGGTCAGCGTGCCTTCCTCGATCGCGCCGTGCTCGAAGCAGTCCAGCGTGTGGCGCAGGATGTCGTCAGCCTCCGCCTGCAGCTGGTCGAGCTCTTCGGTCGAATCGCTCTGCCGCGCGGCCTTCAGCATCTCGAGCAGGCGTTCGCGCTGCGAGGTGTTGGTGTTGCGCTCGTCCTGCTTGAGATAGCCGGCGAACCACGCGCCGGCCGAGCCCATCGCCGAGAACGCCATCAGGCTCCACCAGATGTAATCGCTGTAGCGGTCGAGGAAGGTCTTCTCTTCGCCGTCGACGAAGGCGGCGGCGCCGGGATGCACCGGGATGGTGGCATCCTTGTCGGTGTCGGGCGTCTCGATCTTGGCGGCAAGCGGGAAGTCGTTCTTGAGCGATTGCCGGATCGCGAACAATTGCCGGGTGAAGGCTGCGACCGTCGAGTCCGACAGGCCCTTTCGCGCGACGATGTGGTGCGAGAAGCTGATCGTCTTCACCTCGTCGTCGGGACGGTCGGCCGAGCCGAGCGAGCCGGCGGGGATCTCCGCGGCCTCATAGGCCGGATGGTTTTGCGCGATCGCCTCGGACGCGTCGATCGGAAGGAAGGTCGGCTCGCCGCCGTCCCTGGTCGATGCCGTGATGGCGTCGATCGTGAGCTTGCTGTTGGCCGGACCGACGGCAAGATAGGCGTCGGCCTTGAGGTTCTTGATCGCGTCCGGCGCCTCATTGGCCGGGAATTGCACGATCTCGACCTTCATCGGATCGACGCCGTATTGCTGCAGGATCAGCTTCAGCAGATTGACATTGGCCGGGGTGCGGCCGACGACGCCGATCTTGCGGCCGGCCAGCTGCGCGATCTTGGTGATCCTGGCGGACTTGCGAACCTTGCCCTTTGCCGGCGGAACCCACATCACCACGACATTCTTGCGCAAGGTCGCGACCGCCTGCGCATTCTTCGGCACTTCGAGGTCGCCGCGGATGATGGCGAGATCGGCCTTGCCGTCGGCCAGCGTCTGCGCGCTGGCGGTGGCGCCGTCGGTCTGCACCGGTCGGAGTTTGACCTGGGTGTGCTGCTGGTTGTTGAAGGCCTGCGCCAGCGCCTGCACGACCTTGAGGTCATCGCTGTTCGCAGGACCGACCGCGATCTTGAGCGTCACCGGACGCACCGCGAAATAGTAGCCGGCGATCAGCGCGCCGATGATGGCGAGCGCGCCCGCGATCAAAACGAACATCAGCCGGCGCTTTGCGGAGCGCAACGGCTTGGGCGATATGCTGGCGGAGCCGTCTGTCATCGGCCTTGGATCATCGATCTCGCAAACAATCGTCTGGGCTCAATTTCGCAAACTACCAACGGGGATACATCCTCTGTTTGTAGCAAATTACTGAACGGACAGATGTTACATCTCCGTCATGGTTACCAGCGGCGATAGGACGCGATTTCGGCCTTAATTTCGGCATGGATCCCACCCCAAGGCCGGTTGTTAGGCTAAGGTCGGCGCCAGACGGGAGGGTTACCATGGTCGAGAAGCTGTCAGCGGAAGCAAGGAAGGCCGCGCTCTGGGAACTCGCCGGCTGGTCGGAGCTGGCCGGACGCGAGGCAATCGCAAAGACCTTCGTGTTCAAGGACTTCAACGAGGCTTTCGGCTTCATGGCGCGGGCCGCCCTGGTTGCCGAGAAGAACGATCATCACCCCGAATGGAAAAACGTCTACAAGACGGTCGAGGTCGTGCTGGCGACGCACGATGTCGGCGGGGTAACCAAGCGCGATATCGATCTCGCCAAGGCCATGAACGCGATCGCACGGCAGCTTGGGGTCAATTGACCCGGCCGCAACCTTGCGCCGGTTGGCCGACATCCCCAGATTCGCATCGTTCGCCGCGCAAACGTCGCGCGGCGCCGAGGAACCCAGCGATGCCTTCGACCGACTATGGTGTGGGATTTGGGCCTGCCGACCGGCTGGCGCAGGACCCCGAAAGCGTGCGCCGCCGTTTCTGGATCAAGTTCAAGAAAGTGGTGGCGCGGCTGCCTTTCGCCGAGGAACTGCTGGCCGCCTATTACTGCGCCTTCGACCGGCAGACGCCGCGCCATGTCCAGGCCGCGCTGCTCGGCGCGATAGCCTATTTCATCCTGCCGTTCGATTTCATTCCGGACATGCTGCCGGTGCTCGGCTTCACCGACGATGCCGCGGTGCTCGCAACCGCGATCCGCATGGTGGCAAGCCACATCACGCCGGAGCATCGCGAAGCCGCACGAGCGGCGCTGAAGCGCGGCGTGCCTGAGGACGCGGAGTAAGCGCGCGTACGCGTAGCCCGGATTTCGTTTCGCTCCATCCGGGCTACTTAGCTTCCATCCGCGCTCAGCTGCCCGGATGCAGGATCACCTTGCCCATCGCCTTGCGGCCGGCGAGCACCTTCAGCGCTTCAGCGGTCTGCGACAGCGGGAAGGTGCGGTCGACATGCGAGGAGATCTTGCCTTCCGCGGTCCACTGCACGAGTTTCTCGAGGTTCTTGCGGTTCTTCTCCGGGTTCTGTCGCGCCCACGCGCCCCAGAACACGCCGCGGATATCGCAGCCCTTCAGCAGCGCGAGATTGAGCGGGATCTTCGGAATGTCGCCGGCGGCAAAGCCGATCACCAGGAAGCGGCCTTCCCATGCGGTCGAGCGCAGCGCGGCTTCGGCATAGGAACCTCCGACCGGGTCGAACACGATGTCGGCGCCCTTGCCGTTCGTCAGCTTGCGCAGGCCCTCTTTCAAATCTTCCTTGGCGTAGTTCAGCGTCAGCTCGGCGCCGTGCTGCTTGGCGAATGCGAGCTTCTCGTCCGATGAGGCGCAGGCGATCACGTTGAGGCCCATCAACTTGCCGAGCTCACACGCGGCAAGGCCGGTGCCGCCGGCGGCGCCGAGCACCGCGAGCGTTTCGCCGGGCTTCGGGCTGGCGCGATCTTCCAGCGCATGCAGCGCAGTGCCGTAGATGATGATGATCCCTGCGGCGCGGTCGTAATCGAGATTGTCGGGAATCTTCACGATCGTATTCGCCGGCAGCGCGATCTTGTCGCGCGCGCCGTTGTGGCCGCATGACGCCACGACGCGATCGCCGACCCTGAGATCGGTGACGCCAGCGCCGACGCTCTCGATCACTCCGGCGACTTCGGCGGCCGGCGAGAACGGGAACGGCGGCTTGATCTGGTACTTGCCCTGGATCATCAGGATGTCGAAGAAATTCAGCGCCGCCGCCTTGATCGCGATCACGGCCTCGCCAGGTCCGGCCACCGGATCGGGCACGTCTGCCAGCACGAGATCGTCGGGTTGACAGTATTGCGAGCAGAGGATGGCTTTCATGGACACACCTGAGTTTCGGACGCAGAAAGAGCTGCAAGATCGTGGACTACAAGCTTCATGCCGGATTTGCGGCGGAGCGACAATACAGCGCGGAGGGATCAAACTATGTTTGAAAAAGGCCTGCTAGCGAAAAAGCGCATCCTGATCACCGGCGGCGGCTCCGGCCTTGGCGCGGCGATGGGCCGACGCTTTGCCGAACTCGGCGCCGAATTGATCATCTGCGGGCGGCGCGAGGGGCTGCTGGAGGAAACCGCCGCAAAATTCCGCAGCGAGCTCGGCGCCAAGGTCTCGATCGCGCGCTGCGATATTCGCGATGGCGCCGCGGTCGAGGCGATGATGGATCAGGTCTGGCAGGACGCGCCGATCGACGTACTCGTCAACAATGCTGCCGCAACCTTTATTGCGCAGAGCGAACATTTGTCATTCCGTGCCGCGGACGCGATCCTCGCGCCGACGCTGCATGGCACGATGTACTGCACGCTCGCTGCCGGCCGCCGCTGGATCGACGGCAAGCACAAGGGCGTGGTGCTCTCGATCCTCTCGACCTCGACCATCACCGGCCGCGCCTTCACGGTGCCGTCGTCGATGGCCAAGACAGCGGTGCTGGCGATGACCAAGAGCCTCGCCGTCGAATGGGGTCCGAAGGGAATCCGTACCGTAGCGATCGCGCCGGGTGCGTTTCCGACGCCAGGTGCGACCGGACAGTTGCGTCCCGAAGGGCGCGGCGAGACCTGGTCGCATCGCAATCCGCTCGGCCGCGCCGGCGAGCATTCCGAGCTCGCCAATCTCGCGACCTTCCTGATCTCGGACCAGGCCGGCTACATCAATGGCGAGATGGTGGTGCAGGACGGCGGCTCGCACTTACGCAGTTCCGGTGCCGAGGACCTGCTGCAATGGACCGACGCGCAATGGGAGAGCCAGCGCGCGGCGCGCGCCAAGGGTTGATCATGCGTTGATCAAGACCTGATCAGCGACAACAAGCACTGAGATGCGGGCAACGCGTATGCGGCTTTTGGCTGACGCGCGTCCGCGCGTAACTGCCTTCCCAAAAAAGCGTTTCCCGGTTATCCATCCGAGCCGGCGGAGGGGGAATCGCCGGGCCATCTTGCAGTCACAATGATGGGGGAACCAGTTGGCCGTGCGGCAGATTCTGACATCATCGGCGGCTTGTGTCCTGTGCGGGATCATCTCCCTTGCACCGACGCAGGCTGCGCCCAAGAAAGAAGCGGCCAAGCCGGCGCCTTCGGCCGCCGCGGCTGCGGCCGGCGGTGCGGAGCCCACGTTGATCGGCCAATTCGGCACCTGGGGCGCGTATACCGCCTCGCCCAACGGCAAGAAAGTGTGCTTTGCGCTCGCCAAGCCGTCGTCGTCGAAGACCAGCCCGCCGAACCGGCCGCGCGATCCGGCCTATGCTTTCATCTCCACCCGTCCGGCCGAGAAGGTCGTCAACGAAGTCTCGATCATGATCGGCTACACCGTGAAGCCGGGCTCGGAATCGACGTTGCAGGTCGGCGGCGGGACCTATGCGATGTACACGCAGGGCGACGGCCTCTGGATCAAGAATGCGGCCGAGGAGGAGCGGATGGTGGAAGCCATGCGCAAATCGGCCGATCTGACGGTAAAAGCCGTTTCGGCGAAGGGTACCGAGACGATCGACAGTTTCTCGCTGAAGGGTCTGGCGCAGGCACTCGACCGGCTGGGGCAGGACTGCCGGCGCTAGAGCGCGATCCGGCCGACAAAGTCCGCTCAGAGACGCAAAATCGAGGTATTTGGTGGCTTTCCAGCACGGGCTGGAAGGCCTATTTGAGGTTTCATGACCGACACCGCAAACACCAAGGCCGTACCCGGCGCCAGCGCGCTGGTCGAGAAGGTTCCGCTCGAAACCTATGTGCCGCCGGCCAAGCCGTCGCTGATCGGGCTGTCGCGCGCGGAGATCGCCGATCGCCTGGGCGAGATCGGCGTGCAGGCCGGCCAGCGCAAGATGCGCACCCAGCAGCTCTGGAACTGGATGTATTTCCGCGGCGCCAAGAGCTTTGCCGAGATGACCAACGTCTCGAAGGACATGCGCGCCGAGCTCGAGAAGCATTTTACCGTCGACCGTCCCGAAGTGGTCGCCGAGCAGATCTCCAATGACGGCACCCGCAAATGGTTGCTGCGACTGCCGAGCGGCGACAAGGTCGAGCGGGCGCACGAGGTCGAGTGCGTCTACATCCCCGAGACCGATCGCGGCACGCTGTGCGTCTCCTCGCAGGTCGGCTGCACGCTGAACTGCGCGTTCTGCCACACCGGCACGCAGCGCCTGGTGCGCAACCTCACCGCCGGCGAGATCGTCGGTCAAGTGATGGTGGCGCGCGACCGGCTGAACGATTGGGCCGACCGCGAGGACGGCACGCGCCGCGTCACCAACATCGTGATGATGGGGATGGGCGAGCCGCTCTACAATTTCGACGCGGTGCGCGATGCGCTGTTGATCGTCGGCGACAATGAGGGCATTGGCATCTCCCGCCGCCGCATCACGCTGTCGACCTCGGGCGTGGTGCCGAACATCCAGCGCACCGGCGAGGAGATCGGCGTGATGCTCGCGATCTCGCTGCACGCCGTGCGCGACGAGCTGCGCAACGAGCTGGTGCCGCTGAACCGCAAATATCCGATCAAGGAGCTGTTGCAGGCCTGCCGCGATTATCCCGGCGCCTCGAATGCGCGGCGCATCACCTTCGAATATGTGATGCTCAAGGGCGTCAACGATTCGCTCGATGACGCCAAGCTGCTGGTCAAACTGCTCAAGGGCATTCCGGCCAAGATCAATCTGATCCCGTTCAACCCGTGGCCGGGCACCGCCTACGAATGCTCGGACTGGGAGCAGATCGAAAAGTTCTCCGAATACATCTTCAACGCCGGCTATTCCTCGCCGGTGCGCACGCCGCGCGGCCGCGACATCCTCGCCGCCTGCGGCCAGCTCAAGTCGGAGACCGAGAAGCTCTCCGCCCGCGAGCGCCAGGCGCTGCGCGCGATGGCGATGACGGATTGAGAAGTGCCGTCATTGCGAGGAGCGAAGCGACGAAGCAATCCATTCCTCAGCAATGGTGGGACATGGATTGCTTCGCTCCGCTCGCAATGACGGGGAGCCTGTAGCATGGCCCTGATCGGCCGCCTGTTCGTCGTCGCGTTCGGCTTCCTGATGGCTTGCTTCGTGGCCGGTATCATCGTGGTCGGCGCGGTGCTGTATCCCGAGATCTCTGATTTCGGTGGGCGGATCGACCAGAGCGCGATCGATATCGTGCTCGGCTTCGGCTTCATCTTCATCTCGGGCTTTGCGCTGCTGCCGGCGCTGATCGTGGTGCTGATCACCGAGGCGTTCTTCATCAGGGGCGTGCTGGCCTATGCGGTCGGCGGTGCCATCGTCGGCGCGGCCTGCTATCTCGGGCTGATCCCGTTCGATCCTGACACGATGCAGTTCCACGGCATCGTGCGCCGGCACATGGAGATCATGACCGGCGCCGGCATCGTCGCCGGGCTGGTCTACTGGCTGATCGCCGGCCGCACTGCCGGCGCCTGGCGCGAGCCGCCGCGTCCCCTGCCGCCGCCCCCGCCATTGCCGTCGCAATCGCCGCGGCCGTGATGCTTCCCATGCCCTCCCGCCTCGGCTAAACCGCGCGCCATGAACCGGACCGGACTTTTCATTGCGCTGGCGCTCGCGCTTATCGTCGGCATCCTGTTCGGGATCTATCCCGAGCTCGACCTCAAGCTGGCGGCGCTGTTCTACAATGCTGCGCAGAACACCTTCCCCGTGAAGCTCGATACCGTGGCGCAGTTTGCGCGCGATGCGGCGATGTGGATCGCCTGGGCGCTGGTGCTGCCGGCGATCGTGACCATCGTCTGGAAATTCATCCGGCCGGACCGGCCGATGCTGATGTCCGGCCGCGCCGCGGTGTTCCTGCTCACCACGATGCTGCTCTCGGCCGGCGTGCTCACCAACCTCACCTTCAAGAACTATTGGGGCCGGCCGCGGCCGGTGTTCGTGACGCAGTTCGGCGGCGATTTGCCGTTCAAGCCGTGGTGGGACCCGCGCGGCGGCTGTCCCCGCAACTGCTCGTTCTTCTCCGGCGAGGGTGCCACCGCGTTCTGGACCTACGCGCCGGCGGCGCTGACGCCGCCCGCCTGGCGGCCGCTGGCCTTTGCCGGGGCGACCGTGTTCGGCATAGTCACGAGCGGGCTTCGAATGGCGTTCGGCGGTCATTTCTTCACCGATGTCGCGATCGCCGGCCTGGTGTCGTTCTTCACCGTCTGGCTGTTTTATGCGCTGATCTACCGCTGGGCGGCGACCCGGTTGACCGACGCCCAGGTCGATGCCGCGCTGACGCGGCTCGCGATGCCGGGCTACCGCTGGATGCAGCGCTGGCGCCGCGGCGGCAAGGCGGAGCCCAGCCAGCCCGAGGCCTGATTAAAGGCGTGCCCCGCCTTCGGAAATTTGTTATCGCGACTCCCTGAAACCTCATCCATTTCGACCGATTGGACCGTCCCATGAGTACGATTCTGAAAAGCCTGCCCACTGGCGAAAAAGTCGGCATCGCGTTCTCAGGCGGACTCGACACCTCGGCAGCGCTGCTCTGGATGAAGCTGAAGGGCGCCAAGGTGTTCGCTTACACCGCCAATCTCGGCCAGCCCGACGAGGCCGATTACGACGCGATCCCGCGCAAGGCGATGGATTTCGGCGCCGAGAAGGCCCGCCTGGTCGATTGCCGCACCCAGCTGGTCCATGAAGGCATTGCCGCGATCCAGTCCGGCGCGTTCCATATCTCGACCGGCGGCATCACCTATTTCAACACCACGCCGCTCGGCCGTGCGGTCACCGGCACGATGCTGGTCGCGGCGATGCAGGAGGACGACGTCAACATCTGGGGTGACGGCTCGACCTTCAAGGGCAACGATATCGAGCGCTTCTATCGCTACGGCCTGCTGACCAACCCGAGCTTGCGGATCTACAAGCCCTGGCTCGACCAGCAGTTCATCGACGAGCTCGGCGGCCGCGCCGAGATGTCGGCGTTCATGACCGCGCAGGGCTTCGCCTACAAGATGAGCGCGGAGAAGGCCTATTCGACCGACAGCAATCTGCTCGGCGCGACGCATGAGGCAAAGGATCTCGAAAGCCTGTCGAGCGGCATCACCATCGTCAACCCGATCATGGGCGTGCCGTTCTGGCGTGCCGATTGCGACGTGAAGCCCGAGAAGGTCGTGGTGCGCTTCGAGGAGGGCCAGCCGGTCGCGTTGAACGGCAAGACGTTTGCCGATCCGGTCGCGCTGTTCCTGGAAGCCAATGCGATCGGTGGCCGCCATGGCCTCGGCATGAGCGATCAGATCGAGAACCGCATCATCGAAGCCAAGAGCCGCGGCATCTACGAGGCGCCCGGCATGGCGCTGCTGCACGTCGCCTATGAGCGCCTGGTCACCGGCATCCACAACGAGGATACGATTGAGCAGTACCGCATCAGCGGCATGCGGCTCGGCCGGCTGCTGTATCAGGGCCGCTGGTTCGATTCGCAGGCCTTGATGCTGCGCGAGACCGCGCAGCGCTGGGTGGCGCGCGCCGTCACCGGCGAGGTGACGCTCGAGCTGCGCCGCGGCAACGACTATTCAATTCTCAACACCGAGAGCCCGAACCTGACCTATGCGCCGGAGCGGCTCAGCATGGAGAAGGTCGAGGACGCCCCCTTCACGCCGGAACACCGTATCGGCCAGCTCACGATGCGCAACCTCGACATCGCCGACACTCGCGCCAAGCTCGGCCTCTACAACAAGACCGGATTGATTTCGAGCGGCGAAGGCGCGCAGATCTTCCAGCTCGAGAACGACAAGGATTGAGCTGGGCGCGAACCGCGCCACAAACTCGCTGTCGTCCCGGGCAAGCGAAGCGCGACCCGGGAGCCATAACCACGACCGTCAATTGTTGCGCAAGGCTGGGGCCCAGCTCGCTTCAGCAACGCGATCCTGTGATTACGGGTCCCTGCTTTCGCAGGGACGACGGAGAGAGCCGGTTACTTCACCCTCAGCGCATCGAGCAGCGAGCCGAACGCACGCGCGTAGTCTGTTCCGGTCTTGCCGATGTCGGGCCCCGCGGACACCGCGACCGCTGCCTCCGTCACCGCACCCAGCAACAGCCGCGCCAACGGCTCGATCGGCTGCCGCGCGATCACGCCGGCATCCATCGCAGCCGCCAGCGCGCGCGGAAACTTGCCGCCGAAATGTTTTGCGTCGATCTCGCGCCAGCGCTCCCAGCCGAGCACGGCGGGGCCATCGCGCAGGATGATCTGTCCGATCGGGCCCTTCGAGCACGCCGCGAAATAACCTTGCGTGCCTGCCGCCATCGCCGCGAGCGGATCGTTTTCGGCGCGCGAGATGCGGTCGAGATCGGCGACGAGGTCGATCGACACCTGCTCGAATACCGCTTCGAACACCGCCTCCTTGGTCGCGAAGTGATGATAGACCGCGCCTTTTGCGACCCGCGCGCCGCTGGCGATGTCGTCCATCGTCGCCGCCGCAAAGCCGCGCTCGCCGAAGATGCGCCGCGCCGCCTTGACGATCGAGGCTCTGGTTTTCTCGCGCCGCTCGGCCTGGGTTGCCATCATCCATCTCTAACCCAGGTTCCGTGGCAGCGCCAGTTGACTTACCGACTATCAGTCGATAAATACCGACTGACAGTCGGTAAATGGAGATTGCCCGATGCCCTCACTCAAGACGCTGCAAGCCTTCGCTGACACGGTCGAAGCCAACGACCATGTCGGCGCGATCAGAAACTTCTACACGGCCGATGCCCGTACCCAGGAGAATGACGGCGAATGGCGCGTCGGCCGCGAGGCGCTGGCGGCGCGCGAGGCGGCGGTGCTGGCCGCGGTCTCCGGCGTCAAGACCACGCGGCTCGGGCCGCTGCTGCTCGACGGCGACCATTCGGCGATCTGCTGGCGGTTCGAATTCACCGGCAAGGACGGCAAGGTCCGCAGCATGGAGGAGGTCGCCTGGCAGACCTGGCGCGGCGAGGAGCTGGTCGAGGAGCGCTTCTTCTACGATCCGCAGCAGATGGCGCGGTGATCGGTGTTTGCTGCACCTCTCCCGCTTGCGGAGGAGGTCGCGCAGCTCTTACACGGCTGCCAGTTCCCTCTCGCCAAAAAACAAAATGGCCGGATCGCTCCCGGCCATTTCGTCGTGTGATGTCGCGTCGGCTCAGCGCGGCGGTGCGGCGGATGCGGTGCCGCCGTTGAGCAGCGGGGTGATGCGGCGGACGGTGACGCGCCGGTTGATGCGGCTCGGACCGTCGGTCTGCTCCTTCAGGTATTGAGAGCCGTAACCCTGCGAGGTGAGGTTTTCGGCCGGCACGCCGAACTGCTGGGTCAGCAACTCGGCCGCGGACTGCGCGCGGCGATCCGACAGCGACAGATTGTCGGTGTCGTTGCCGGTCGCATCGGTATGGCCTTCGATCAGGAACACCTCGCGCGGATTGCGCTGGATGGCCCGGTTGAGGCCGTCGGCGATCACCTGCAGCCTCGCCGCCTGATCCGGCGGAATGGTCCACGATCCGGAGTCGAAGTTGATCGTGTTGAGGTCGATGCTCGGCATCTGCATGCGGACATTGGGGCTGTAGCGGATCTCTTCGAGCGAGTAGCGTCGATCGATCCGCTGCACCGGCGGTGCCTCCATGGTCTCGTAGATCACGTCGGGCGACGCGTCCTGGGCGTCGACGATGTAGCGATTGTAGGGAATGTTGACCACCGGCGGCGGTACGTCGACATAGAAGCCGCCGACCGCCCGCGGATCGCGATAGCTGTTGTCGATGATGACGAGCTCGCGCCCGCCGGGATCCCTGCGGATCCGGCGCAGCATCTGGCCGTCGGCACCGACCACCGTGATGATCTCGCTGCCGTCGGGACGGACCACGATGGTGCGGGTTTCGCCGCCGATCGTCTCAGTGCGGATGTCGCGCGCGCCATAGCGGAAACGATAGACGTCGTCGCCGCGCACATAGGCCTGGCCGCTCGGGTCGCGGATGATGACGCGGTCCGGCTCGGTGTAGATGGTGCGGCCGCCTTCGACCACTTCCTGCCGCTGGCCGCGCAGGTCGGCGATGCTGCCGCCGATGATGGCGCCGGCCACCACGCCCGCACCGACCGCGGCGCCGATCGCGAGCGGCGTGATGTTGTCATGCCGCGGCGGCGGCGGCAGCGGCGCTGCGACCGCAGGCGCGGCGCGGAATGCAGGTGCAACCGTCGGCGGGGCGTATTGCGCCTGGCCGGGCGGCGGCGTTGCGGCGGCCGAGCCGGGGACGACTGTCGCGGCGGGCGGGCCGGCAGGGCGCGCCGGTGCTGCGCCAGGCGCGCCCATGGCGGCTCCCTGCGCCGGTGATACGCCGGGCGGTGTCGCGGGACGTCCCTGCTGACCCGGTGCCGGTGTTGCGGCTCCCGGCGCTGCAGGTGCGGCCGGCGTTGGCGTTGTGGCTGCCGGCGGCGTGCCGGGGCGCGCTGGCGGGGCCGCAGCACCCGGCGCGGCCGGTGTCGCGCCCGGCGCGGGCGTTGCCGGCGATGTTGCGCCAGGCGGCGTGCCCGGCGGTTGCTTGGCGCCACCCGGACGTTCGCCGGGCCGGCGCTCGGCCGGCGCCGCTGTCGGAGCCGTGGGCGTTGCGGGTGTCGGCGTTGCGGCCGTGGGCGGCGTGCCGGGTCGTGCTCCCGGAGCAGCGGCGCCCGGTGCCGGAGTTGCGGCACCCGGCGTCGGAGTCGGCGGCGTGTGCGCGGCTCCCGGCGCGGGCGTCGGCGGTGTGCCTGGCCGCTGCGGGGCTGCAGCGGGCGGCGGCGGGGTCGGTGTGGGATGCGCGGGCGCGGCCGCCGGAGGCGGCGTCGCAGGCTTTGCCGGTGCAGCCGCGGGCGGCTCCGGCCGCGCGGGCGTCGGTGCCGGCTTCGCAGCAGGGGGCTCGTGTGCGGGCGCGGCTGAAGGCGAGGGGCGCGAGTTTGATGTCGGTGCCCTTCAGCGGGGGGCCGGCGGTGTTTCTTATACACATCTCCGTGCCCACGAGGCGGACTC
>NZ_NSJY01000007.1:0-51291 GCF_002289535.1 Bradyrhizobium sp. UFLA03-84
GGGGCGGCAGCCGGCGGTGGTGCCGGACGCACGGCGGGCGGTTCGGGGCGCGCTGGTGCTGCAGGCGGCGTCGGATGCGCAGGGGCGGCCGCGGGCGGCGGAGGTGGTGTCGGGCGTGCGGGCGCAGCAGCCGGCGGGGGTGGCGGTGTCGGGCGAGCGGGCGCAGCGGCCGGCGGCGGAGCCGGATGCGCGGGCGGCGCGGCCGCAGGAGGCGCCTGCGGATGCGGCGCAGCGGCGGGCGGCGCGGGATGGGCGGGAGCGCCCGGTGCCGGTCGCGGCTTCGGCTTTCCGTCAGGTCCGAGCTCTTCCTTTGGCTGCGCCTGTGCGACGACCAGCGGCGAAGTTTGTGCGTGCGACGCGGAGGTTGCGAATTGCATCACCGTCAGCGCAGTCGTGGCGAGCAGCACGAGACGAAGCTTTGTCATGGTATTGGAGTCCCCGGGGCGGAAAGTCTGGGCAGGAGGGAAAGTGAGAGCCGAACAATTCGGCAGGACGATGAATTGCCAGCCGTTAGGCCGGATTGTGGCGAGCGCCGAATCATCGACGAAGTTTATTTCGACATTATAACGGGTTGCATGTGTCTTTGTTCACTGGACATTCAGAAGAAACGCTTCGACACATTCGCAATCGATTTGGAACTAAGGCGCGAGGGTGACTTACCGCCCGGGCGGACGATCTGTCGCAGGCGGTGGGCCGGATGGTCCAGGCGGCCCGCGCACCGGTGATTCGTCGGGGGTGTTGCCGGGCAACTCGTCCGGCCGCGGCGGCTCGCCCGGTTCGCGCACGGGCGGCGGAATTTCCGGCTGCGGATTGCCCGGCGGAATTCCAGGCGGCGGTTCGCTCGGATTGCCCGGCGTCGCCGGTGGGATCTCGGGGGGCTCGATCGGCATCACATCGAGGCCCCGTGGCCGATGCCAAGTCGCGTCGCGTGCATTGATCGCTCCGTTGTCGTTCGAAGCGATAACGGATCGCGCGCCGCGCCGTTCCTGCCGGCGTTATCCTGGTGCGTGGCAGACCGCCTCGATGTTGTGGCCGTCGGGATCGAGCACGAACGCGCCGTAATAGTTCGGGTGATAATGCGCGCGAATGCCCGGCGCGCCGTTGTCGCGGCCGCCGGCCGCCATCGCGGCCTTGTAGAAGGCGTCGACGGTAGCGCGGTCCTTGGCGGTGATGGCGATGTGCACCGGCTTGTTCATCGCGCCTTCGCCGCCGATCCAGAAATCCGGCTTGCCGTTGGCGCCGAAGCCTGCCGCCGGCGCGTGGCCGGTGACTTCCGCAGGCACTTCCATGATCAGGCCGTAGTCGAGCGGTGCCAGCGCCGTCTGGTAGAACGCCTTCGCGCGTTCGTAGTCAGAGACCGAAAAGCCGATATGGTCGATCATCGCGAGCCTCCCTTGTTGCATCCGCGCTCTCGCTTCACCTCCCCTTTTAAGGGGCTTCAGGGGAAGGAGAAGATTGTTCGGTGCGACCGGCCTCAGCCGCGCGCAAGTCTCAGCTCCGCACCAGCAGCGTGTTGCTTCGCGTCCGGCCCTGATCGACGTAACCACGCGTGTGCATGTCCGCAATGCAGTCGTCGGTCCATTCGTCCTTCGACAGATGCTCGATCACGACCGCGCGCGGCCACAGTTGCTCCGGCGCGTCGCGGAAGAAGCCGACCAGCACACGATCCTCGAAACCTTCGACGTCGATCTTCAGCGCATCGACCTTGTCAGCGCCGGCCTCCTCGAGGATGCGTTGCAGCCGCAGCGACGGCACCTTGAATACCTTGCCGGTGGGCGTGCCGATGACGATGTGGCTGGCACCGAGATTGTCGCCGTCGGTCTCGATCATCAGCTCGCCGTCGGTGGGGCCTGCGGCCGCGGCGACCAGGCGCACCTGCGGAAAGCCTGAGGCCTGGGTGTTGAATTTGAGCCGCGCATGCGTGATCGGATGCGGCTCGATCGCGATCACCTTGCCATCGGGTCCGACATCGCGCGCCAGCGCCAGCGCATAGGTGCCGACATTGGCGCCGAGATCGACGAACGTGCCGCCGGCGCCGACATGGCGGCGCAGGAACGCGAGCTCTTCGAGGTTGTAGTCGGGATTGAACAGCGCACCGCGCTCGGTCGCGCTGTGCTGGTGATGGAAGCGGAACGATGCGCCTTGGTAGGTCACATCGAGCGGTCCCGCGCCGAGCAGATTGACAAGCCGCGACAGCCATGGCCGGAACGCGCCGCGCCTCAATCCGGTGCGATGCGCAAGCCGGATGATGGCGGCCTGTGCCGCATTGGGCGCCAGGGCGCCGAACGGCGCCGGCGAAATGTCGTTGCTGGGGATCACGCATTGCCCTCGTCAAAAGCGGCGCATGCATAGCCGGTTTTGACGGGAGCGCCAACGCCCGTTATGCGGCCTTGGCCGAAGCTCGACGATTCCGCAGGAAGCGCCCGAGCAGCTTTCGCTTGCCCTTGCGCGGGATGAGGTCGACGTCACTGACCAGCTTGGCGCCGCCCTTGCGGCGCTCCAGCACGATCTTGCGGCTGTGAAACGCTTCGAGCTCGACCCGATGAGCGACGCTGACGATGGTCGCGTTCGGCAACTCCGCCGTCACCATCTCCATCATCTTGTCCTGGCTCTTCTCGTCGAGCGCGGAGGTCGCCTCGTCGAGCACGACGATGTCGGGGTTGTGCAGCAGCAGGCGCGCAAACGCGAGCCGCTGCTTCTCGCCGCCGGACAGCGTCTGGTCCCAGGGTGCGTCTTCCTCGATCTTGTCCTTGAGATGGTCGAGGCCGACCTTGTGCAGGGCGTCGCCGATCTGCTCGACGTTCCAGTCCTCCGCCGCGCCGGGATAGGCCACCGCCCGCCGCAGCGTGCCCGAAGGCACGTACGGCTTTTGCGGCAGCATGAACAGGCGGCGGTCCGCATGCAGTCCGACACTGCCGCCGCCCCACGGCCATAGGCCGGCAATGGCGCGGACCAGCGTGCTCTTGCCGGTGCCGGATTCGCCGGCGACCAGCAGCCGTTCTCCCGCATCGATCGCGACTTCGGTTTCGCCGACCACGGCCGTGCCGTCATCGAGCGTGACCGAGAGGTCGTTGAGACTCAGCATGGCCTCGCCCTCGGTCTCGCCGCGTTTGATGCGGCCGAAGCCGTCGCCGGTCTCGGCGCGCTCGAGCCCGTCGAGCGACATCATCAGCGACGCGATGCGGCGTGCGCACGCGTTCCAGTCGGCGAGCCTCGGATAATTGTCGACCAGCCAGCCGAACGCAGTCTGCACGATGGTGAAGGCGGAGGCCGCCTGCATCACCTGGCCCAGCGTCATGCTGCCGTCGAGGAACTTTGGCGCGCACAACAGCAAGGGCACGACCGGCGCGATGAGATTCGATCCCTGCGAAACGAGCGTCGTGCGCATATGCTGCCCGGCGAGCCGCGCCCATTGCCGCAGCACGTTCGAGAATGTCCTGTCGATGCCGTCGCGCTCTTCGGTCTCGCCGCCGAGCAGCGCGATGCTTTCGCCGTTCTCGCGCACGCGGGTCAGCGTGTAGCGGAATTCGGCTTCCGCCTGGTTCTTGTCCTCGGATATCTGCACGAAGCGGCGACCGATCACCATGATCGAGCCGGATGCAATGGCGGCGTAGATGATCGCGGCAATCACCAGGAAGCCCGGGATGGTGATGGACGAGCCGCCCAGCGTCACCGTCAGCGCGCCGCCGATCGTCCAGAGCACGACGATGAACGTGATGGCGGACAGCAGCGCCGACGTCACGCCGGCGATGAAGTCGACCGGCGAGTCGGTCGCGATTCGCAGATCCTCGGCGATGCGGTATTCCGGATTCTTGTGATCGCCGTCGACCAGATTAAGCTGGTAGTAGCGGCCGTTCGCCAGCCAGCGCGACACCACGGCGTTGGTCAGCCAGGCGCGCCAGCGCCGTTGAATCCCCATGCGGCCGAATACCTGCGCGACGCCCAGCAGGACGCTGCCGATCGCGAGCGGAAAGAAGATCGCGGTGAGGTGGAAGACGCTGACCGAATCCCGCTTCTCGATCGCATCGAAGATCGCGCGATTCCAGACGTTGATGCCGTACTGGACGGCGACGTTGGCGACGATCAGCAGCAGCAGGCCGATCGTGAACAGCCACGCCAGCCGGTCGCCATTGCGGCCCCAGTAGCCGCGCGCAGTGATCCAGAATCGGGTCAGCAGATAGTCTTTGCGCGCCTGTTCGGCTTCCTCGGGCGACAGTTCGGGATCGGGTTCGAGGATTTCAGGCGGCGGCGGTTCGACATGGTCGCCGTTTTCCGCAATGACCTCGACAAATTCCGATTTGTCGTCCGCTTTCTTGTCGTCCGCTCCGCTCGGTGCAGCGTTGCCGTCCGCGGCACCGCCGCGCTTCGCTCTCGCGTTCCGAGGCAAGGTGGCCTTGGCCGGCGAGGGCCTGTTCGACGATCCGGATTTTGCCTCAGCCTTGCCCATCGCGCGACAACGCGAGGGAAATCACAAGGTTCCAGTGCGGTTCCGAGGCATGCAGAATCACCGGACGACAGCGTGCTGAGCTGTGCCAGCGCAATCACCTCACCCCGCCGGCGCCTGATCCCGCCGCAGCCGGCGCGAGCGTGCGGCCTTGTGCAGCATGCGCGCCAGCTGCTCGGCCGAATAGGGTTTCTGCAGCAGCTCGAAGCCGCCGCTGCCCTGCTGCGACAGCACCTGGCTGTAGCCGGAGGCGAGCACGATCGGCAGATCGAGCCGCTGCCGGCGGATCTCCTCGGCAAGCTCGATGCCGCTCATGCCGGGCATCACGACATCGGTGAACACGAGGTCGAACCGGCCGGGGTCGACGGTCAGCTCCTCCAGTGCGTGGGTGGCGTTCTCCACCAGCACGCAGGTGCAACCGAGCTGGGTCAGCGTGTCGGCGGCGAACTTTCCGACCTCGGCATTGTCCTCGACGATCAGGACCGTTGCGCTGGTCGGATCGACCGAAGGCGCATCCTCCATGAGCGGCGATTGCGCGCTGTGCTTGCCGACGACGCGCGGGAGATACAGCGTGAATGTCGAGCCCTTCCCGACCTCGCTGCTCACGGTGACCTCGCCGCCGGACTGCTTGGCGAAGCCGAACACCTGCGACAGGCCGAGGCCGGTACCGTGACCGACCTCCTTGGTGGTGTAAAACGGCTCGAAGATGCGGCCGAACAGCTCCTGCGGAATTCCGACGCCGGTGTCGGCCACCGACACCGCAACATGGCCGTGCGGGCTCGGCGGCGTGCTGGTCTCGGACGGCAGATTGTCCACGGCGCGGACCGCGATCGTGAGCCGGCCGACGCCGTCCATCGCGTCGCGCGCATTCACCGCCATATTGATGATGGCGGTCTCGAACTGGCCGGCGTCGGCGTTGACGAGGCAGGTCTGGTCCGGCACCTGCGCCGTGATCTCGATGCGCGAGCCGATCAGGGTCGCGATCATCTCGCTCAGGGTGCGGACGTTCTGGCAGGCATCGAACACCTCGGGCTTGAGCGTTTGCCGGCGCGCGAACGCAAGCAGCTGGTTGGTCAGCTTGGCGGCACGGTTCACCGTGTTGGAGATCGCATCGATGTAGCGCTGCCGCCGCGGCTCCGGTAGGTCCGGCCGCCGCAACATGTCGACCGACGCGCGGATCACGGTGAGTAGATTGTTGAAGTCGTGTGCGACGCCGCCGGTCAGTTGCCCGAGGGCTTCCAGCCGCTGGCCATGCCGCAATGCCTCCTCGGCTTCGATACGCTTGTTGGCCTCCTCCTCCAGGCGCTCGGTTCGCTGATAGGCGAGCACCAGCAAGCCGAACAGCAGCGCGGTGGCCGGGATGCCGAAGATCAGGTGCTGGGCCATGGTCGTGATCCAGCGCGCCCGGATCGCCAAGGTTTCCAGGCCGGCGCTGACATAGATCGGGTATTCGGCCAGCCGCTCATAGCGCATGCGCCGTTCGATGCCATCGACGGGGGAGCGGATCGTCATGGTGCCGGCCTGCGGATTGGCGGCCATCTGCTGTCCGAGCGGCCCGCTCGGCTCGAACCTGGCGTCGTGGTCGACGACCGGGAAGTGCGCCAGCACCGCGCCGTCGGTCCGGATCAGCGCCAGGAAGCTGCCGGGCTCGCGGCCGATCCGCGCATAGAAGTTTTCGAAATACTCCGGAAGCACCGAAGCCTGGATCACGCCGGCAAAGCTGCCGTCCGGGTTGCTGCGGCGCCGGCCGACGCTGAAGAACCGCGCGCCCTGATAGGGCGGCCGCGGGGTCAAGACCTCGCCGATATAGGTGCCGATGTCGCGCTCGACATGGATCCGGAAGTAGTCCCGATCCGAGAAATCGATGTCGGGAGCCGGCTCCACCAGGCTGTTGACCAGGGCATGGCCGCTGGCATCGAACACCCAGATCGATTTCACCTGGGGAAGCGTCTCGGCAACCTGGCGCAGCCGCTCGTGCAGGCTCTTCTCGCGCGCGACGATCTCGGCATCGCTCATGCCGCGGACGACCTCGGTGACCTCGCCGAGGCTGCGGTCGATGGTCTCGAACACCTTGAGCGCGTGTTCATGGGTGACGTCGAGGGTCCGCTGGATTTCCTGGTCGGCGGCCTCGCTGGTCGAGATCCGGGACATCGCCGAAGCGAACAGGAACAGCGCCAGCGGAAGGGCCAGCGAGCCAGCCATCATCCATTGCAGCAGTCTCAGCGAATTGCGTGGTGCGGTCGGCACGGGCGCTCCGGCTCCTTGCAGACCTTAACGCAAACCATTGTGCCGGAGGAAGCAAATCCCCGTCCCGGATCGCCGTATCGGAAGCTCGTCCGCGTCCGCGGGCAACGAAAGTCGGTTCGGGGCGCTCGGTCGGCTGCCGGCTCGAACTCAGGCCCGGCGCGGCGGGGCGATGACCGCCGGCCTGGCGGGGCCGGCCACGCCGCCCGCGGGGATCACGACCCCGTTAGCCGGAGCGCGGCAGTCAAGCGGAAAATCGGCCGGGAAGACGATCGGAGACGCTCTTTTTAGGGGTTCTAAAACCTCTCACGGGCAAATGCTTGACCCTGTGACTACCTGCTGAAAAACAGGCCGCATGACAGGCGATCCAGACACTTCCCAGGACATTCTTCACGACACCCGGCTCGGGCATGCGGATCGCGGTTTTGTCGGCAAGATCATCAGGCTCGATGCGCTCGTGACGGGCTCATCGCTCTCTCCGCAGGAGCTGGAGCAGCGCCTGGTCGAGATGGGATTTGTGGAAGGCGCGCGCGTGGAAATCCTGCACGAAGGCACGATCCGGCGGGACCCGATCGCGGTGCGCGTCGACAACATCACGATCGCGCTGCGCCGGAGCGAAGCCATGGCCGTGATCGTCGAATGACAACTGCATCCCTGCGCCTGGCGCTGGTCGGCGCGCCGAACACCGGCAAGACGTCGCTGTTCAACAGCCTGACCGGCAGCCGCCAGAAGGTCGCCAATTATCCGGGCGTCACGGTCGAGCGCAAATCCGGCGGCTTCGTCACGCCGGAGGGCCGCAGCGTCACCGTGCTCGACTTGCCCGGCACCTATTCGCTGCGCGGCCGCAGCCCGGACGAGGAGATCACCCGCGACATCGTGCTCGGCCGCTTCGACGGCGAGGCGGTGCCCGACCTCATGCTCTGCGTCGCGGACGCCACCAATCTGCGGCTGACCCTGCGGCTGGTGCTCGAGCTGAAGCGCGTCGGCCGGCCGATGATGCTTGTGCTCAACATGATCGACATCGCAAGGCGGCGCGGCGTGACGATCGATCTCGATCGGATGTCGCAGGAGCTCGGCCTGCCGATCGTGACCTCGGTCGCGGTTCGCAAGGGCGGTGTCGACGAACTCCTGAAGCGGACCGACGAATTCCTGGCGAAGTCGCATGAGGCGGCGGCCAGCGAGTGGACGACGCCGACGATTGCCGACCTCAAGGCGGCGCAGCGCGAGGCGGATCGCATCATCGCGGCAGTGGTGACGCTGCCGACCAAGCCGGACACGCTGACCAACCGGATCGATTCGGTCGTGCTGCATCCGGTCTGGGGTCTCGTGATCCTGGCCGTGATCCTGTTCGTGATGTTCCAGGCGGTGTTCACCTGGGCACAGCCGGCGATGGAGCTGCTGTCGGACGGTTTTGCCGCGCTCGGGCAGCTGATCCATGACCTAATGCCCGCAGGCTGGGGCCTGTTGCAGAGCTTCCTGCAGAACGGCCTGATCTCGGGCGTCGGCAGCGTCATCGTGTTCCTGCCGCAGATCATCATCATCTTCCTGTTCATCCTGCTGCTGGAAGATTTCGGCTACATGGCGCGCGCCGCGTTCCTGATGGACCGCATCATGGGTGGCGCCGGGCTGCATGGCCGCGCCTTCATTCCGTTGCTGTCGAGCTTCGCCTGCGCCATTCCCGGCATCATGGCGACGCGGGTGATCGACAACCGCCGCGACCGCCTGACCACGATCCTGATCGCGCCGCTGATGACCTGCTCGGCGCGGATTCCGGTCTACACGCTGATCATCTCGGCCTTCGTTCCGGCGACCACGCTGTGGGGCTTCGTCAATCTGCAGGGGCTCGTGATGTTCGGCCTCTATGCCGCCGGGATCACCAGTGCGCTGACGGTCTCGGCGATCGCGAAATTCTTCCTGTGGCGCGACCACGCGCCGGCGCCGTTCATGCTGGAATTGCCCGACTACAAGATGCCGCGGCTGCGCAGCATCGCGATCGGCGTATTCACCCGCGCCAAGATGTTCCTGTATCGCGCCGGCACCACGATCCTCTCGATGATGGTGCTGATCTGGTTCCTGGCGTCGTTCCCGCAAGCGCCCGCCGGGGCCGAGGGGCCGGCGATCAACTACAGCTTCGCGGCGATGATCGGCCACGCGCTCGAGCCGCTGCTGCGACCGATCGGCTTCAACTGGCAGATCGCGGTGGCGCTGATCCCGGGTATGGCGGCGCGCGAGGTCGCGGTCGCTGCGCTCGGCACCGTCTATTCGATCGAGGGCGGCAAGGAGGCGGCCGATCAGATCGGCCAGGTGCTGGCGCAGAAATGGACGCTGGCGACCGCGCTGTCGCTCCTGGTCTGGTACATCTTCGCCCCGCAATGCGCCTCGACGCTCGCGGTGATCCGCCGCGAGACCGGCGGCGCGAAGTGGATGGTGGTGACGTTCATCTACATGCTCGCGCTGGCCTATGCCGCAAGCTTCCTGACCTTCAATTTGGCGCAGGCGCTCGGCCTTCATTGATAAGAGCCGTTGTGGCGGCAATGGGTGCAACAGGCCGAACGACGAAGTAGAGTTCATCCGGGGGCGCCTCACGCGCATCCTCGGGTTCCCTGCGAGACCATGCAATGTCGACCTACGGCCTGGAGCGGCTCTTTTCGCCTCGAAGCATCGCGGTGGTCGGCGGTAGCCCGCGTCCGTCATCGCTCGGCGCAGCCGTGCTGCGAAACGTCAGGGCGAGCGGCTTTGCCGGCAAGGTCGGCGTCGTCAACCGGCAGTATGCCGATGTCGATGGCGTGCCGACCGTTCCGGACCTGAAGTCGCTGCCATTCGTTCCGGATCTCGTCGTCATCAGCGCGCCGCCGGCCGCGGTCCCGGAGATCGTGGCGGAGGCCGCCTTGGCCGGGGTTGCCGGCGCCGCGATCCTGTCGGCTGGTCTCGGCTACGGCGCGGGGTCGCTTGCGGAGCTTGCAGGGCAGACGGCGCGGCGGCACGGCATGCGCCTGATCGGGCCGAATTGCCTCGGCGTCATGGTGCCGCGCGCCAAGCTCAATGCAAGCTTCGCCTCGCATCAGCCGCCCGATGGACATGTCGCGCTGATCTCGCAGTCCGGCGCGGTCGCGTCGGCGATGATCGAATGGGCGGCGGAGCGGCGGCTCGGCTTCTCCGGTATCGCCTCGATCGGTGACCAGCTCGACGTCGACGTCGCCGACCTCCTGGATTATTTCGCGCTCGACGATCATACCAACGCCATCCTGATCTACCTCGAGGCGGTCAAGGATGCGCGCAAGTTCATGTCGGCGGCGCGCGCCGCGGCGCGCATGAAGCCGGTCATCGTCGTCAAGTCCGGCCGGATGGCGCAGGGGGCGAAGGCCGCCGCGACCCACACCGGTGCGCTGGCCGGTTCGGATGCGGTCTATGACGCCGCGTTCCGCCGCGCCGGCATGCTGCGCGTCTACGACCTTCGCCAGCTGTTCGATTGTGCCGAGCTGCTCGGCCGCGGCTTCGTGCCGCGCGGCAACCGGCTCGCGATCCTGACCAATGGCGGCGGGCTCGGCATCCTCGCGACCGACCGGCTGGCCGAGCTCGGCGGCGTTCCCGCGACGCTGATGCCGCAGACCATTGCGCGGCTCGATGAGTTGCTGCCGCAGGGCTGGTCGTGCGCCAATCCGGTCGACATCGCGGGGGATGCCGATGCCGCCCGTTACGTGGTGGCGCTCAACGCGCTGCTCGATGACGCCAACAACGACGCCATCCTGGTCGCGAATGTGGAAACCGCGGTGGCGCCCGCCGTGGGAATTGCCGAGGCCGTGGCGCAATGCGTGCGTGACCGCAGGACCAAGCGCAGCGCAGTCGCCGCACTGGTGCTCGCGGCATGGGTCGGCGCCGACGAGCGCACCGGCGCGATCTTCGAGGCGGCGCGGATTCCGCATTTCCCGACCGAGGACGATGCGGTTCGCGCCTTCATGTATCTGGTGCGCTACCGTGAGGCCTCTACGGCGCTCGCGGCGACCCCGCCCGGCGTCGCGTCGGTGTTCACGCCAGAGACGGCGGCGGCGCGGCACGTCGTCATGAATGCGCTGTCGGAAGGACGGGCATGGCTCGATCCGGCCGAGATCGTCGCCCTGTTCAAGGCCTATCGCATTCCGATTGTGACGACGCTCGTCGCCGACAGTGCCGAGGATGCTGCCGAGATGGCGGCGCCATTCCTCGCCGAGGGACATGCGATCGTGGTCAGGGTGTTCTCGCGCGACATCAGGCACGCGTCCGATGTCGGCGGCGTCATCCTCGACCTGCGCACCAGGGACAGTGTGATCGAGGCTGCCAGGACGGTTTTGAAGCGCGCACGAAGCGCGCGGCCCGACGCCATCCTGCAAGGCGTGACGATCCAGCCGATGATCGTGCGGCGCGCTGCGCGCGAATTGATCCTCGGCATCGCCGACGATCCGACCTTCGGCCCGGTGATCGTGTTCGGTCGCGGCGGCCCCGCGGTCGAGGTGATCAACGACAGGGCGCTGGCGCTGCCGCCGCTCGACATGAATCTCGCCCATGAGCTGGTCGGACGCACGCGTGTCTCGCGGTTGCTCGGCGGCTATGGCGATGTGCCGGCCGTCCCGGCCGAATTGGTGCCGCTCACCTTGGTCAAGTTGGCGCAAATGGCCGCCGACATTCCCGAGGTCGCCGAGCTCGACATCAATCCGATGCTGGCGGACGAGACCGGCGTGCTCGCGCTCGATGCGAGGGTCGCGATCCGCAAGCCCGCCCGGCTGTTCGCCGGCCAGACCAGGCTCGCGGTCAGGCCCTATCCGTCGCAATGGGAGGGCGAGCTCGCGTTACGTGACGGCTCGCGCGTCACGGTGCGCCCGATGCGGCCGGAGGACGAGCCGATGGTCGATGGCTTCTTCAAGCGCGTGAGTGCCGAGGACCTCAGGCTGCGCTTCTTCCATGCGATGAAGGAATTTTCGCACGCGTTCATCGCGCGGCTCACCCAGCTCGACTATGCGCGCGCGATGGCCTTCGTGGCGCTCGATCCAGTGAGCGGCGAGATGATGGGCGCGGTACGGCTGCATTCGGACTCGCTGTACGAGAACGCCGAATACGCGATCCTGCTGCAGTCCGATCTCAAGGGCAAAGGGCTCGGCTGGGCGCTGATGCAGCTCCTGATCCACTATGCGCAGTCGGAGGGACTGAAGCGGCTGTCCGGCCAGGTGCTCACCGAGAACACCACGATGATCGGGATGTGCCGCGATCTCGGCTTCACCGTGACGATGGATCCGGAGGATCACAGCATCGTCGACGTCGTGCTCGACCTCCGCAAGCCGGGGGTCGATGCGGTCGGTGCCGATATCCTGATCCGGCCCACGGCGACTGGCGGCTGATAACAGCGCCAGTCGCGGTCGCGGCAAATCAGATCTGGCGTTCGACCATCTTGAACTTGAGCTCGGCGATCGCCTCGGACGGGTTGAGGCCCTTCGGGCACGCCTTGGCGCAGTTCATGATGGTGTGGCAGCGATAGAGACGGAACGGATCTTCGAGATTGTCGAGCCGCTCGCCGGTCGCTTCATCGCGCGAATCGGTGACCCAGCGCGTTGCCTGCAGCAGCGCGGCAGGGCCGAGGAAGCGTTCGCTGTTCCACCAGTAGCTCGGGCACGAGGTCGAGCAGCAGGCGCACAGGATGCACTCGTAGAGACCGTCGAGCTTCTCGCGGTCCTCGTGGCTCTGCCTCCATTCCTTCTGCGGCGTCGGCGTCGTGGTCTTCAGCCACGGCTCGATCGAGGCATACTGGGCGTAGAAATTGGTGAGGTCAGGGACCAGGTCCTTCACCACCGGCTGGTGCGGCAGCGGATTGACCTTCACCGCGCCGCCCGCGCCGACATCGTGCATCGACTTGGTGCAGGCCAGGGTGTTCTGGCCGTCGATGTTCATCGCGCAGGAGCCGCAGACGCCTTCGCGGCAGGAGCGGCGGAAGGTCAGCGTCGGGTCGACGTGGTTCTTGATCCAGATCAGGCCGTCCAGCACCATCGGACCGCAATCATGGGTGTCGACATAGTAGGTGTCGACGCTCGGATTCTTGCCGTCGTCCGGGTTCCAGCGATACACCCGAAATTCGCGGGTCTCGGTGGCGCCGGCCGGCTTCGGCCAGGTCTTGCCGCCGGAAATCTTCGAATTCTTCGGAAGTGCGAATTCAACCATGCTTGCTCGCCTTCGTTCTCAGTAGACCCGCGCCTTCGGCGGGATGTACTGCACGTCATTGGTCATCGTGTAGTCGTGGACCGGTCGATATTCGATCGCGGTCTTGCCGGCCGGGTCGATCCAGGTCAGCGTGTGCTTCATCCAGTTCTTGTCGTCGCGGGCCGAGAAGTCCTCGCGCGCATGCGCGCCGCGGCTCTCGGTACGGTTGGCCGCCGAATCCATCGTCACGACCGCCTGCACGATCAGATTGTCGAATTCCAGCGTCTCGATCAGGTCGGAATTCCACACCAGCGAGCGGTCGGAGACCGAGATGTCGCCGACGCCGCCATAGACCTTATGGATCAGGTTCTGGCCTTCCTGCAGCACGTCGCCGGTGCGGAACACCGCGCAATTGTTCTGCATCACATGCTGCATGCTGTCGCGCAGCTTGGCGGTCGGCGTGCCGCCGGAGGCGTGGCGGAAGCGATCGAGCCGGCCGAGCGCGAGGTCAGCGGAATCCTTCGGCAACTCCGGCTGCTTGGCGTTCGCCGTCAGCTTGTCGGCAAGGCGCAGCGCGGCGGCGCGGCCGAACACCACGAGGTCGATCAGCGAGTTGGAGCCGAGGCGGTTGGCACCGTGCACCGAGACGCAGGCGGCTTCGCCGATCGCCATCAGGCCCGGCACCACCGAATTGTCGTCGCCGTTGCGCTTGGTCAGCACCTCGGCGTGATAGTTGGTGGCAATGCCGCCCATGTTGTAGTGCACGGTCGGCACGATCGGGATCGGCTCGCGGGTGACGTCGACATTGGCGAAGATCTTCGCCGATTCCGAGATGCCCGGCAGCCGCTCATGCAGCACCTTCGGATCGAGGTGATCGAGGTGCAGGAAGATGTGATCCTTCTTCTTGCCGACGCCGCGGCCTTCGCGGATCTCGATCGTCATCGCGCGCGAGACGACGTCGCGCGAGGCAAGGTCCTTGGCCGACGGCGCATAGCGCTCCATGAAGCGCTCGCCCTCGGAGTTGACGAGATAGCCGCCTTCGCCGCGGGCGCCTTCGGTGACGAGGCAGCCCGAGCCGTAGATGCCGGTCGGATGGAACTGGACGAACTCCATGTCCTGCAGCGGCAGGCCGGCGCGCAGCACCATGCCGCCGCCGTCGCCGGTGCAGGTGTGGGCCGAGGTGCAGGAGGCGTAGGCACGGCCGTAGCCGCCGGTCGCCAGGATCGTGGTCTGGGCGCGGAAGCGATGCAGCGTGCCGTCGTCGAGCTTGAGCGCGATCACGCCGCGGCAGACGCCCTGGTCGTCCATGATCAGGTCGATGGCGAAGAATTCGATGAAGAACTCGGCCGCGTGGCGCAGCGACTGGCCATACATCGTGTGCAGCATGGCGTGGCCGGTGCGGTCGGCCGCGGCGCAGGTGCGCTGCGCCTGGCCCTTGCCGTAGTCCATGGTCATGCCGCCGAACGGGCGCTGATAGATCTTGCCGTCCTCGGTGCGCGAGAACGGCACGCCCCAATGCTCGAGCTCGTAGACCGCGTCGGGCGCGTTGCGCACCATGTATTCGATCGCGTCCTGGTCGCCGAGCCAGTCCGACCCCTTCACGGTGTCGTACATGTGCCAGCGCCAATCGTCCGGATGCATGTTGCCGAGCGAGGCCGAGATGCCGCCCTGCGCCGCAACGGTGTGCGAGCGGGTCGGGAACACCTTGGTGATGCAGGCAGTGCGCAGTCCCGCTTCCGAGCAGCCGACCACGGCGCGCAGGCCCGCGCCGCCGGCGCCGACCACGACGACGTCGTAGGTGTGGTCCTGGATCGGATAGGCCTTGCCGTTCGTGGCCGGGCCACTCCCGTTGGTGGCCTTGCCGTTACCTTCGCCGGCCATGGGTCAAACTCCCGATGACAATTTGAGGATTGCGTAGATCGAGGCCAATGCGACCGCGACGCAGAAGAAGTTGTTGGCCATCACGCTGGCGATCTTCAGCTTCTCGTTGTGGATGTAGTCTTCGATCACGACCTGCATGCCGATCTTCATGTGCCAGGTGCTGGCGACGATGAAGAGCAGCAGGATGATGGCGATCGGGATCGAGCCGAGGATCTGCGCTGCGCCGGCATGGTTGCGGCCGATCAGCATGATCACCACGACGATCACGGGAACGATCAGCAGCGTCATCGCGACCGCGGTGAGGCGTTGACGCCAGAAATCGGAGGTGCCGGTATGCGCGGAGCCAAGGCCGCGGACGCGTTCCAGCGGCGTGCGCATCGAGGAAGGGCCGCTCATCGTCCACCTCCAACCGCATAGGCAATGATCCAGACCAGCACGGTCAGCGAGATGCCGGCGATCAGCGCGCCCCAGGTCAGCGCTTCGCGCTCATTGGCCTTGAACCCGTAGCCGAGATCCCAGACGAAATGCCGGATGCCGCTGCACAGATGGTGCATCAGCGCCCACGTGTAGCCGAACACGATCAACTTGCCGATCGCACTGCCGGTGAAGGCCTGGACATTGGCGTAGGCGGTCGGGCCGGAGGCGGCGGCGATCAGCCACCAGGCCAGCAGCAGGGTGCCGAAATAGAGTGCCAAACCTGTGGCACGGTGAACGATGGACAGCGCCATCGTCAGCGTCCACCGGTAGGTCTGCAAATGGGGTGAAAGCGGTCGTTCGATCCTGGCGGTCATCGGCGGGCTTTATGCTGTGAGGGACCGCGCCCGGCCCATCGGGGAACGCGGTAGAGGAGTTCTATTTACGGACTAGGATCACCCCGCGCAACGGCCAATTAGCCTTCGCTCGAACCGAAGTTCATTGTTAGACTTGCCGAATTCTGGTTGATCCGCAGCGTGGTATACTAAATGCAAGGCTAGGCGAACTAAGAAGTGAATCCCTGTTCGCTTACGGCGACAGGCGTGTTCAGCAGGCCGTTGACGGGGTCCGGAAGGCGTCGATCCTGCCCCATTGTTCCACCAGATAATCGACGAATGCCCTGATCTTAGGCGACGCGAGGCGCGCCGGCTGAAGCATCAAATGCAGCGGCGTCGGCGCCGGCTCATGGTCGATCAGCAGGCGCCGCAAGCGGCCGCACGCGAGATCGGACTGCACTTGCCACGACGGCACACGGACGATGCCCGCACCATCCCGCGCCGCAACAACCAACGCGTCTAGGCTATTCATCCAGAGCCGACCGGATATGCGGAATTTGCGACCCGTCTTCGAGCCGTCGGCAAAGCGCCATGCGGCGCTGCCGGGCGAATCGGAAACACCAGGCAGTCATGATCAGCAAGATCGTCCGGCGTCTGCGGCTCGCCGCGCCGAGCCAGATAATCCGGCGCCGCGCACACGATCATCTGCAAATCGGTGAGCTTGCGCGTGATGAGCTGCGAGTCGCGCAAGCGGCCGATGCGGACAGCGAGATGGATATCCTCCTCGACCATGTCGACGGCGCGGTCGATCAACAGCAGGTCGACCGACAGCGCGGGATAGCGGCGCAGAAACTCGACCAGCATCGGTGCGATCACGAGCCGTCCGACCAGGCTCGGTGAGCTCAGTCGAATCCGGCCTGACGGCTGATGCGGGTCCCGCGCCAGCGCCGCCCCCATCTCCCTCACCTCGCCGAGAATCGATTTCGCGCGCTCGTAGAGAATTCGGCCATCGTCGGTCAGCCCGAGCTGGCGCGTGGTGCGCAGCAGCAGGCGGGTGCCGAACTGCTCTTCCAGCGCGCTGATCTGGCGGCTCACCGAAGTCAGCGAGCTCGGCAACGACCGCGCCGCCGCCGACAGGCTGCCGGTCTCGACCGCGCGGACAAAGGCCGCCATCGCCGCAAGCTGGTCCACGCTCGATCCTTCCGCAATCCGCAACAGAGCCTGCTCAAGAGCATAGATACTCCCGAATCCCAAAAGGGGCTATTGATCTGCGCGAACAGCCTCACGGCAATCCGCTATGGGCGCCCAACGAACACTGCGCAAAGGACATGATGGCCGGCCTCGACCCCAGGGAATTGCTCGAGCTTGCGCTGCTGCTGGTCGCGGTCGGCGCGCTGTCCGGCTTTCTTGCCGGCCTGTTCGGGATCGGCGGCGGCGCGATCCTGGTGCCGGTGTTCTACGAATGCTTTCGCCTTGCCGGCGTGCCGCTCGAGGTGCGGATGCCGCTGTGCATCGGCACCTCGCTCGCCATCATCATCCCGACCTCGCTGAGCTCGTTCCGCGCCCATTATCGCCGCGGCGCGGTCGACATGACGATCCTGAAGCGGTGGTGGCTGCCGATCATGATCGGCGTCGCCGCCGGCAGCGTCACCGCACGCTTTGCGCCGGAGCGGCTGTTCAAGATCGTGTTCGTGATGGTGGCGTGGTCGGCGGCAGCGCGGCTGCTGTTGGCGCGCGAGACCTGGAAATTCGGCGACGACGTGCCGAAAGGTTTCCTGATGCGCGTCTATGGTTTCTTCGTCGGCCTGCTGTCGACGCTGATGGGCATCGGCGGCGGCCTGTTCGCCAATCTGCTGATGACGTTCTACGGCCGGCCGATCCATCAGGCGGTCGCGACCTCGTCCGCGCTCGCGGTGCTGATCTCGATCCCCGGCGCGCTGGGTTATGTCTACGCCGGCTGGCCAGCCGCCGCGCGCTTTCCGGACGTTGCCGCGCTGCAACTGCCGTTCGCGCTCGGCTACGTCTCCCTGATCGGCGCGCTTCTGGTGATGCCGACCACGCTCGTCACCGCGCCGCTCGGCGTGAGGATCGCGCACGCGCTGTCGAAGCGCGCGCTGGAGGTGGCGTTCGGGGCTTATCTCTTCATCGTCGGCGGACGGTTTGTGATCAGCCTTGTCGGCGGGCATTAACCCGTCTTCGCTGCTACGTCATTGGTGGTGGCGTTCCTTTGGCGCTCTAAACACCAGCAGGAACGGCAAATCCCGTGCGATGGGGTCTCTTGCGATGGGGTCTCTTATGCAACCAACTTCGACCACTTTTCAAAGATATCCCAAAGACCGTCCCCCTTTCTTTTTTGACTGACCACTCCGTATGCGAAGGTAACCACCATGCGCACCGGATTGAAGGGACCAAGCTTAAATGCCACGAGAACGGGCTGTCCGTAGTCTATAAATTTCTTGTTGGCGAGCGGCTGTTCCCACTTCAAGGATGGATGGTTCTTCAAGAAGACCTGACTCAAGTACATCCCAATATCCATAGCGAGAGACAGGGTGTGGTCGGTCAGCTCCTCGCAAGGAATATCGATCGGGAACTTCGTTTTTTTCTCGATGTTCTTGATCTCATTCTCCGAACGCGGACGGACAGCAATCTGGGTCACGAACCACTGCCCCAATAAGCTGAGAGAACTTGGATTTCCATCCGGCTGCCAACTTTCGTAGCCGGGAGTGCTCTGGACTGCCTTGGTTAGCTTGCCCACGCGCTGTGGGAGCGCCTCGCCAAACCATTCGAGATAGCGACCAAGTTCCTTTTTCGGCATCTCTTCAAAGGAGAGCGTAAAGGGCGGTCTTATCGGTTCGTAGGTCATAATCAACCCGTAGCCCGGATGGAGCGAGCGTAGTCCGGGAATCCCACCAATGATTAGACCGGTCCCCGGATTACGCCTCGCTTCATCCAGGCTACGCAGCCGAGCTACTTCGCGTAAATATCCTTATACGTATCCCGCAGAATGTTCTTCTGCACCTTGCCCATCGCGTTGCGCGGCAACTCATCGACGACGAAGACGCGCTTGGGCATCTTGAACTTGGCGAGCCGCCCGTCGAGCGCCTTCAGCACCGCGGCCTCGCTGACATCGGCGCCCTTGTTGCAAACCAGGACGGCGGTGACGCCCTCGCCGAAATCGGCATGCGGCACGCCGATCACGGCGGATTCGATTACGCCGGGCATGGCGTCGATCTCGCTCTCGATCTCCTTCGGGTAGACGTTGAAGCCGCCGGAGATCACGAGGTCCTTGCCGCGGCCGAGGATGTGGACATAGCCCTTGTCGTCGATCTTGCCGAGGTCGCCGGTGATGAAGAAGCCGTCGGCGCGGAATTCGGCCTTGGTCTTCTCCGGCATCCGCCAGTAACCCTGGAACACGTTCGGACCCTTGACCTCGATCATGCCGATGGTCTCGCGCGCCAGCTCCTTGCCGGTCTCGGGATCGGTGACCCGCACCGTCACGCCGGGCAGCGCGAAGCCGACTGCGCCAGGCACGCGGTCGCCCTCATAGGGGTTCGACGTGTTCATGTTGGTCTCGGTCATGCCGTAGCGTTCCAGCACGGCGTGGCCGGTGCGCGCCGACCATTCGCGATGGGTGTCGGCGAGCAGCGGCGCGGAGCCCGAAATGAACAGCCGCATGTGCTTGGTGGCGTCCTTGTTCAGGCCGGGGTTCTGCAGCAGGCGGGTGTAGAAGGTCGGCACGCCCATCATCACGGTGGCGCGGGCCATCAGCTTGAGGATCGCATCCGGATCGAACTTCGGCAGGAAGATCATCGAGGCGCGTGCGAACAGCGTCACGTTGCTCGCCACGAACAGGCCGTGGGTGTGATAGATCGGCAGCGCGTGGATCAGCACGTCCTTGTCGGTGAAGCGCCAGTAGTCGACCAGCGAATAGGAGTTCGAGGCGAGATTATCGTGCGACAGCATCGCGCCCTTGGAACGGCCGGTGGTGCCGGAGGTGTAGAGGATCGCCGCGAGGTCGTTGTTTTCGCGCGGCACCGTCGCGAAGTCCTTCGGCGCCTTGTCGGCGGCTTCGGTGAGCGAGCCCTTGCCGGTTGGATCGAGCGTCTCGACCTTGGCGCCGACCTTGCCAGCGATCGCCTTGATGCCCTCCAGCTTGGAGGGATCGCAGACCACAAGCGCCGGCTCGGCGTCCGATATGAAGTATTCGAGCTCGTTCAGCGTATAGGCGGTATTGAGCGGCAGATAGACGCCGCCGGCGCGCACCGTGGCGAGATACAGCACCAGCGCCGAAACCGACTTCTCGGTCTGTGCCGCGACGCGGTCGCCCGGCTTGACGCCGCGCTCAACCAGCACGTTCGCCATCTGGCCGGCGCGCGCGATCAGATCGCCATAGGAGATGCGGCTGCCGTCGAGCTGCTCGATCGCGAGCCGGTTGGGATCGTCGAGGCCGTCGAACAGGCGGGAAAACAGGTTGGCGTTGGTGGTCGTGTTCATGCAACATCCCCTGAGGGGCGAAAGCGCCGGTAACAGTCCGGCTGGATTAGCAAAAACGCCCTTCGGAAAGCAACGGAGACAGTTTGCATGACAAATCATGGGAAACGCGTGGTCTGGGTCACCGGCGGTGGAACGGGAATCGGTGAATCCGGGGCGGAATTCCTGGCTGCGGACGGCTGGACGGTGGTGGTTTCCGGCCGCCGCAAGGAAGAGCTCGACCGCGTGGTCGCCAACATCACGAAAAAGGGCGGCAATGCGGAGGCGATCCCGCTCGACGTCAGCAACAAGGCCGACGTCAACAAGGCGGCCGAGGCGATCGTCGCCAGGCATGGCCGCATCGATCTCCTGGTCAACAGCGCCGGCATCAACGTGCCGAAGCGCAGCTGGGCCGACATGGAACTGGAAGGCTGGGACAAGCTCGTCGAGGTCAACCTCAACGGCGTGCTCTATTGCATGCGCGCGGTGCTGCCGACGATGCGCAAGCAGCAGGACGGCTGCATCATCAACGTCGCCTCCTGGGCCGGCCGGCACGTCTCGAAGATGCCGGGCCCGGCCTACACCACGACAAAGCACGCGGTGCTGGCGCTGACCCATTCCTTCAACATGGACGAATGCGTCAATGGCCTGCGCGCCTGCTGCCTGTCGCCGGGCGAGGTCGCAACCCCGATCCTGAAGCAGCGGCCGGTGGTGCCGAGCGAGGCCGAACAGGCCAAGATGCTGCAGCCCGAGGATTGCGGCCGCACCATCGCTTTCGTCGCCAGCATGCCGGCGCGGGTCTGCATGAACGAGATCCTGATCAGCCCGACCCACAACCGCGGCTTCATCCAGACGCCGGCGAACCGGGATTAGGCGGAGCTCCCTCAACCGGTCGTCCCGGCGAAAGCAGCGACCCATAACCACCGGCGTTGGTGGTTAGCCTACGCTGGAGCCCCAGCTCGCGCAAAAACGATCATTCGTGGTTATGGGTCCCGGCTCGCGCGGAGCCTGTCATCGGGCGGCGCTTCGCGCCGACCCGTTGGCTTGGCCTGGACGACGGCGTGGGTGATTCTACCTTACTCGCTGATCTCGTTCAGCTCCTTGCCGGTATGCTCCGGCACGAACAGGAACACGCCGATCGCCATCGCGATCATCAGCACGGGGATGCAGAGGAACGCCAGCGCGAACGAGCCGGTGTGTTGCTGGAGCGCGATCGAGACGAAGGGGAACAGCACGAAGCCGACGAAATAGGCGATCGCCCAGACCACGCCGTTGGCGGCGCCGCGGATTCGGGTCGGGAAGATCTCAGCGGTGAGCGTCGTGCTCGGGCCCCAGAAGCCGAGGAAGCCGAGACACCAGGCGAGCCCGAACGTCCACAGCAGGACGCGATCCTCCGAATAGACCCAGAGCGTCATGAAGATCGCGCCCTCGATCAGGGTCACGATGAAGGTGCGGCGGCGGCCGATCTTGTCGATCAGCCAGCCGACCAGGCAGAGGCCGAGGAAGCCGCACAGGCCGTAGAACACGTAGAACAGGCTGTACTCGGTGGTCGACCAATGCTTCTCGGTCGACAGGTACAGCGGCATCCAGGCGCCGACGGTGCCGTAGATACAGGTCGAGGCGCAGGCAACGAACAGCGCGACCAGGGTCGAGGGCAGCACATCGGGCATGAACACCTGGCTGATGCCGACCGACTTGGCCTTGGTGAACCAGTTGTGGTCGTCGTCGCTGACGGTGCCGCCGCGCGCCAGCGTCTCCGAGATGCGCCGCTTGCGGTCCTGCGAGCGCACCCAATAGGGCGATTCCGGACAGGTCGAGCGGATATAGATCGCCAGCAGCGCGATCACACCGGGCACCATCACGGCGATGCGCCAGCCGAAATTGGCGGCGATGAGGCCAGTGATCGCACCGGCAAGCGTGGCGCCCAGGCACCATGCCGAGCGGGTGATGCTGATGACGCGGCCGCGCAGCCGCGCCGGCCAGGTCTCCGCCACCAGCATCGAGCCGAGCGACCATTCGCCGTTCAGCGCGAAGAACAGCAGTGAGCGCGCGATCACGAACACCGCAAAGGTCGGCGACAGCGCCGCGACCGGCATCAGCAGCGAGAACAGCGCGATGTTGACCGCGAGCAGCGTGCGGCGGCCATAGCGGTCGGCGAGCCACGGCCAGAAATAGAGCCCGGCGATGCCGACGAACAGCGCGATCTGCATGCCGGAGCGATACTCCGGCAGGGTGAGCTGGAATTCCTTGATCACCATCGGCGAGATCAACGCGAAGATCACGCCGTCCATGCCGTCGAAGCCCCAGCCGAGCGCGTTGGCGGTGGCGATGTGCCAATGGGTCTTCGTGAGTTCGGTGCTGCCGGCGACGGCGCGGTAGTTGGCGTATTGCAGATGCTTCTGTTCGAGCGGACCGACGTCGCTGTCGGCATCGTTCACCATGGGCGCGGCGCGCCCATCCGCCGTAATGCTGCTCATGACCGGCATCCCCACGACCGCCTGCGGCGAAGCTGCGCCGCAATCTCAGGCTGAACCAATCGAACAATGGCGGCAAGCAAATTGCTCGCGGCAGCGCACGCGTCCATTCCGTTGAATGGAATGCGGGATGGGTTGCGCGAAGCCTCGCGCATACGGAGCGCGGCGCGGCCGGTTTCAGGAATCACAAAGAATTATTTCCGGAAACCGCCCGGAAAACCTCGCGTAGCTCAGCTCAACGACGGCGCTTGCATCAACCAACCCGCGCCGTTGTTGCCCCTTCATCGCCGGCGGAGACGCGCCGGCCAGATTACCCATTGGGAGACGAAATCATGTCGAAGCGTATTGCCTATCTCGCTGCCGCCGCCTTCAGCGCGCTCGCGATCACAGCCACCGTCATCGCGCCGGTCCGCGCCGAAGAAAAGACCGTGATGGTCGGCGGCGCCGCGATGTTCCCGTCCAAGAACATCATCCAGAACGCCGTCAATTCGAAGGACCACACCACCCTCGTCGCCGCGGTGAAGGCCGCCGGCCTGGTCGGCACGCTGGAAGGCAAGGGCCCGTTCACGGTGTTCGCGCCGACGAACGCCGCGTTCGGCAAGCTGCCGGCGGGAACCGTCGACAGCCTCGTGAAGCCCGAGAACAAGGCGACGCTGACCAAGATCCTCACCTACCATGTGGTGCCCGGCAAGCTCGAGGCTTCCGACCTCACCGACGGCAAGATGCTGAAGACCGCCGAGGGCGAGCAACTGACCGTGAAGCGGCAGGACGGCAAGGTCTGGATCGTCGATGCCAAGGGCGGCACCTCGATGGTGACGATCTCCAACGTCAACCAGTCGAACGGCGTCATCCATGTGGTCGACACCGTGCTGATGCCGGCGTCGTAACACCCGGCCGCCCGGTTTAGTCCCTGACCGGTCCGACGAGATCGCGAGCCGGAGCCTCGCCCCGGCTCGCATTTTTGTGACCACATGAAGTGGCCAATATCAAACTGATGATGCCCGACCCTGTAACGGAATGCCGGTTCCCGGCGTATAAGCCGGTAACGACCACGAGCAGAGAACTTTCATGACGAGCCTTGCCGTCAGCGACCACCAGGCAGAGACCGCAACACCGGTGAAGGTGATCCAGCCGGTGTGGGTCCGGATCGTGCACTGGACCAACGCCTTCGCGATGATCCTGATGATCATGTCCGGCTGGCAGATCTACAACGCCTCGCCGCTGTTCAGTTTCACCTTCTCGCGCAGCATCACGCTCGGCGGCTGGCTCGGTGGCGCGCTGCTCTGGCACTTCGCTGCGATGTGGCTGTTGATGGTCAACGGCCTGACCTATCTGGCGCTGGGTTTCGCGACCGGCCGCTTCCGCAGGAAGCTGCTGCCGATCACCCCTGGCGGCGTGATTGCCGACACCAAGGCGGCGCTGACCTTCAAGCTGTCGCATGACGATCTCAGCAAATACAACTCGGTGCAGAAGCTGCTCTATGCCGGCATCATCATCGTCGGCGTCGTGATCGTGCTGTCCGGCCTGTCGATGTGGAAGCCGGTGCAGTTGCACTGGCTGGCGTCGTTGTTCGGCGGCTACGACATCGCCCGCTATGTCCACTTCACCTGCATGGCGCTGATCGTCGCCTTCCTGGTGATCCATGTCGCGCTCGCGCTGCTGGTGCCAAAGAGCCTGCGCGCCATGATCATCGGACGCTGAGGGAGGGTATTATGGGTCGTCTCAGAAAACTCCTCATCCCCGGCGTCGACAAGAAGCTGCTGGTGCGCGATGCGGTGAAGACGATGCCGGAGCTGACGCGCCGTCGCTTCATCACGGCCGGCACCAGCCTCGGCGCGCTGACGCTGCTGACCGGCTGCGACGTGGTCGATTCCTCGTCGGCGGAGGAATTGCTGAAGAAGGTCTCGAAGTTCAACGACGCGGTGCAGGCCTGGATGTTCAATCCGGACGCGCTGGCGCCGACCTTCCCCGAGAGCATGATCACCAAGCCGTTCCCGTTCAACGCCTATTACGACCTCGACGATGCCCCCGTCATCGCGGCGGAGGACTGGAAGCTCGAGGTGCGCGGGCTGGTCGACAACAAGAAGGCATGGACGCTCGACGAATTGTACAAGCTGCCGCAAGTCAAGCAGGTGACGCGCCACATCTGCGTCGAGGGCTGGAGCGCGATCGGCAGCTGGACCGGGACGCCGCTGCGCGACTTCCTCAAGATCATTGGCGCCGACACCCGCGCCAAATATGTCTGGTTTCAGTGCGCCGACAAGGACGGCTACAATTCACCTCTGGACATGCGCACGGCGCTGCATCCGCAGACCCAGATGACGTTCAAATTCGCCGACGAGATCCTGCCGCGCGCCTATGGCTTCCCGATGAAGATCCGGGTGCCGACCAAGCTCGGCTTCAAGAACCCGAAATACGTGCTCTCGATGGAAGTCACCAACGACTACAAGGGCGGCTACTGGGAAGACCAGGGGTATAATTCGTTTAGTGGGAGTTAGCAGCCGTCATCTCGGCCTAGTGCGCAATTGCGCACTAGGCCGGGACGACCAGGCTTACGGCCCCACCTTCCTCTGAAACGCCGACAGCAGCGCGCCGAGCGCGAGCATCGCGGCCGAGACGTTCAGCGCGAATGACAAGCTGCCGACCGCGTCGGTGATTGCGCCGACCACGATCGGCCCGAGCGTCTGGCCGATGCCGAAGGCGATGGTCATCGCCGCGATCGCGGTCGGCCAGGCTTCCGGCGGGTAGTTGAGGCGCACGAAGGCGGTGGTCGAGCCGACCACGGCGAAGAACGCGACACCGAACACCAGCGCCGAGATCCCGAGCAGCAGCGGCGAATGGCCGAAGATCGGCAGAGCGGCGCCGAGCGCGTTGACGCCGAGAATGATTGTTGTCGCGAGCCCGCCGCGGTCGAGCGCCAGCACCCGCCGCCACACCCATGGCGTGACGAATGCGCTGACGCCGATCAGGCTCCAGAATGCGCTCTGCGCCACCGCGCCGCCGCCACCGTCGCGGACATAGGCGATCATGAAGGTCATGTAGGCGATGTAGCCCGCGCCGAACAGGAAGTAGGCGGCGAGGTAGATCAGGACCGGCCTCACGGCGAATTTGGTCCGCACGATGCCGCCGGCGATCGCGTCGGCGTGGAATGGCGCAAGTAGCAGCGGCACGGTCATGATCACCGAGAGCAGGGTCATCGCCCACCACACGATCCACCAGGAGCCGGCGCCGAAGCCTTGCAGCACGAAGGGCGCGATCAGGCCGGATGCCAATATGCCGATGCCTGGCCCGGCATAGAACAGGCTGAGCAGGAAGTTGGCGCGTTCCGGTCGCGATTGCGCGATGGTTGCCGCGAGTGCGCCGCCGCCGACAAAGCCGATCGCGGCAGCGAAGCCGGCCAGGAGGCGGGCAAAGCTCAGCACGGCAAAATTGCCCGAGATGGCGCAAAGCGCCAGCGACAGCACGCAGGCCAGTGTCGACCAGCGCACCGATGTGGCGAGCCCGAAGCGCTGGATCAGCCGCGAGGCGAACAGCGCGCCGACCAGATAGCCGGCGGCATTGATCGTGTTCATGAAGCCGGCGGCCGAATACGACCACGCCAGCGAGTCACGCATATCGGGCAGCACCAGCGAATAGGCGAAACGGCCGATGCCGAGGCCGACCGTCGGTGCAAGCGATAGAATCAGGATCAGCCGCGCGGGGTGCGGGTAGGATGGGGTGGGGGCTCTCACAATTCACTCCGGCAATACCGGCATTGTGGCAGGCCGCGGCGCTCCTGCCCACCACTGGAGGCCGCAACACTGTCTTGCGTATCGGGCAATCAGGCGATCAGGACCAGCGCGACGCCGATCACGGTCAGCAGGGTTCCGGCGACGATCCGCGCCGTGATCTCGACATGCTTGAGCATGACGGCGCTCATCGCCACGGTCACCAGCGGGTAGATCGCCGCGAGCGGCGCCACCAGCGTAATCGGACCGTTGCGGACCGCGGCGAACAGGCTGAGCGCGCTGAGCCCGTTGCTGATCCCGGTCAGCGCGAACCAGAACAGGCCTTCGCGCGGTGCCTGCACCCTGAAGCTGCCCTTGCGGATCCGCTGCACGGTCAGCACCACCAGCGAGGACATCACGTATCCAATCAGGCAGGCCCATAGCGGACTCGGCCAGACCGCAAGCCCGAGCTTGGCGATCGGGGGCACGATGCCGCGCACCAGCGCGCTCGTGAGCGGCAGCAGCAGCGCCCAGCTGCGCCAATGGCCGAGGTCGCGCGGGCGGGTCACGGTGATCACGGCGGCGCCCGCGACCGCGACGACGAGGCCCAGGAGCTGCTGTGGCTGCAGCGGCTCGTGCAGCAGCACCACGGCCGCGGTGACCGCGAACAGCGGCGCCAGATTGCCGAGCGTCGAGGTGATCACCGGGCCGAGCGCCCGGTTCGACGCAAAGGTCAAAAGCGTCAGCGAGGCCGGGAAGAACAGGCCGATTGCCATGAAGATCGGCAAGGCCCGCCAGACCACCGGCTCGCCATGCAGGATCAGCGGCGACAGCACCAGGAACAGCAGGGTGAAGGAGGGCACGCTGATCGCCGCTCCCGACAGCGGCTCGACGGTGCGCAGGCCGAGCTGCGCCAGCACCACCCCGGCACCGAGGAAAATGGCCGAGGCGAAGGCGTAGATAATGGCTGCGGTCATGAGTCCGTCTTGTTGGCTTCTTGAGGCGCGGTTGGCTCTTTCCGGGCCATTTTGGCCCTGCTCAGGGTGCCTTGCCAATCGGTGCGGGGCGTTTTAGCACTCGCGCCAGACGATGACGGGCATGCCCGATTGAATGAGGTAACGACCATGGCGACCCACAAACTGCTGCTTCTCCCCGGCGACGGCATCGGCCCCGAAGTGATGGCCGAGGTGCAGCGCGTGATCGACTGGCTGAATGCGCAGGGCATCGCCAAGTTCGAGACCGAGCAGGGCCTGGTCGGCGGCTCCGCCTATGACGCACACAAGGTGTCGATCTCGGAAGCCGACATGGCCAAGGCCACGGCGGCCGATGCCGTGATCTTCGGCGCGGTCGGCGGTCCGAAGTGGGACAGCGTGCCCTATGAGGTGCGGCCCGAAGCCGGCCTGCTGCGGCTGCGCAAGGATCTCGGCCTGTTCGCCAACCTCCGCCCCGCGGTGTGCTATCCGGCGCTGGCCGAGGCCTCGAGCCTGAAGCGCGAGGTGGTCGAGGGCCTCGACATCATGATCGTGCGCGAGCTCACTGGCGGCGTCTATTTCGGCGAGCCGAAGACCATCAGCGATCTCGGCAACGGCCAGAAGCGTGCGGTCGACACCCAGGTCTACGACACCTACGAGATCGAGCGCATCGGCCGGGTCGCCTTCGACCTGGCGCGCAAGCGCCGCAACAAGGTGACGTCGATGGAGAAGCGCAACGTCATGAAGTCTGGCGTGCTCTGGAACGAGGTCATGACCCAGGTTCACGCGCGCGAATACAAGGACGTCACGCTGGAGCACCAGCTCGCCGATTCCGGCGGCATGAACCTCGTCAAGGCGCCGAAGCAGTTCGACGTCATCGTCACCGATAACCTGTTCGGCGACATGCTGTCCGACATCGCGGCGATGCTGACCGGCTCGCTCGGCATGCTGCCGTCGGCCTCGCTCGGCGAGGTCGATGCCAAGACCAAGAAGCGGCGCTCGCTGTTCGAGCCGGTGCACGGCTCGGCGCCCGACATCGCGGGCAAGGGCCTCGCCAACCCGATCGCGATGATCTCGTCGTTCGGCATGGCGCTGCGCTATTCCTTCGACATGGGCGCTCTCGCCGACAAGGTCGACGCCGCGATCGCGGCCGTGCTCGCCAGCGGCTTGCGCACCGCCGACATCAAGTCGGAAGGCACCACGCCTGCCAGCACGAGCCAGATGGGCGAGGCGATCCTGAAGGAATTGCAGAAGCTGCACGCGTAAATTTGACAGGCGTCATTCCGGGTTCTCGCTTCGCGAGCCCCGGAATGACTGTCTCAAAAAAAATGCCCGGCCGGAGCCGGGCATTTTCGTATCGGCTGCTTGCCGAAAATCTCAGTACAGCGGAAAGGTCCGTGGATAGCCGCCAAGGTCGGACGGCGGGCTGAGCGGCTGGCGATCGATCGGCCGGTTGTTGTTCTCGCGGCCGAACGAGGGATAGCCGACATCCGGCGGATAGGCATAGTCGTTGAACTTGCGGTCGCCCGGCAGCACCTCGGTGCCGGCATCCAGCCACGAGCGCGTGGTGACGTAAACGCGGGTACGCGGACCCTGCTGATAGACCCGGTTCGGACCCTGCGCGCCGTAATAGCGGCGGCCGTCGCGGTCATACTGCTCCTGCTGCTTGCGCTTGCTCGGGGTCTGGCTCTGCGCGCTGGCCGCGGTCATGCCGAAGGCGGTTGCGGTGACGGCAGCCGCAGCAAGCAACACCACGAGCTTGTTCGCGGCGGGGAGTTTCAAGGTCATCGCATCCTCGTCATTACGGCCCCTTCGGGGGCTGGCGCGTCCGCCAAAATCACTCGGAACACATTGTAGCCTTGGTGGGGAGGCCGTCACTAGGTCAATTGCGCCACACCGGGCCAGATAATGCGTGTCCGAGCGCAAAAGTTTCATGAAAACCAGTGCCTTGCCACGGTCTCGCCATCAAAGCGCGCCGCGCAGGAGCGGGTTCTCGCTGCCCGTCACCCAGTCGGCCGACAAAGCGGGCGGGCCGGAGGTAATGCAGTCGGTGCGCTTGAGCTCGGCATGCGCAAACAGCGCGGCGAGCCTCGGGTCATTGCCTGCGGCCAGCAGGGTCAGGCGGTTCAGCATGCAGACGATCGCGGCGCGCTGAGCCGGCAGGCTGGTGCCCTGGCAGGTCCAGCCGAAAATTCTGAGATCGGGGGCGTCGGCCTGCTTGAGGAAACCGAGGCAGGCGCGGCTGCCGTCCTGCCGCGCCGGGCGCAGCAGGGTGACGCTGCCGAACTTGCTGTCGACGATGCCGGCGGCCTCGAACTCGCGGAGGCCGCCCGGGTCGAGCTGCCCGGCAATCTCTGCGACCGCGGACCCCATGGCCTCGCCGCCGGGGCGGTAGATTTCCAGCCCGGCTATCGGTGCGCCATCGGCATCGGTCCAGTGGAAGACGTCCTTGCGGCCGCCCTCGGGATGCCGAAAGACTTCGTAAGCCTCTGTTTTGTCTCGTTGATCTAGCTTGCTGATGGCGAAGGCCGGGGTTTGGCGCCCGGCCAGGCTCCAGCCCGCGGCAGCGGGTGCCGCTACCGCCGTTGCGTCCGGCAGCTGCCTCCATAGATAGGTGCCGAGGGCGACGAACAACGCGAGCGCGATGGCATAGGCGAACAGCCCGGAGAACGTGGCGTACACCTCGTCGACGAAGCTCGTCAGGTCGGACCGATTTCTCGTATGATGGGATGCGGCCGGATCGGCCTGAAATAAACGCATCAAAACGCTCAAAGCTACGCAACGTTGTCTTGACGGGGTTTCTCGCATAGAAGCGCTGCCTCTTCCCTTTCCGCGAGCAGCGGGGGAACGGGCATATTTCGTCGGAGAGTGAACGATGGGTTACAAAGTCGCGGTGGTCGGTGCGACCGGCAATGTCGGGCGCGAAATGCTCAACATTCTGGATGAGCGCAAATTCCCCGCCGACGAGGTCGTCGTGCTGGCCTCGCGCCGCAGCGTCGGCATCGAGGTCTCCTATGGCGACCGCACCCTGAAGGTGAAGGCGCTCGAGCACTATGATTTCTCCGACATCGATATCTGCCTGATGTCGGCCGGCGGCTCGGTGTCCAAGGAATGGTCGCCCAGGATCGGCGCCGCCGGTGCGGTCGTGATCGACAATTCGTCGGCCTGGCGCATGGACCCGGACGTGCCGCTGATCGTGCCGGAAGTGAACGCGGATGCGACCGCGGGCTTCACCAAGAAGAACATCATTGCCAACCCGAACTGCTCGACCGCGCAGCTCGTGGTCGCGCTGAAGCCGCTGCACGACAAGGCGACGATCACCCGCGTCGTGGTGTCGACCTATCAATCGGTGTCGGGCGCCGGCAAGGACGCGATGGACGAATTGTTCTCGCAGACCAAGGCCGTCTACACCAATGACGAGCTGATCAATAAGAAGTTTCCCAAGCGCATCGCCTTCAACGTCATCCCCCAGATCGACGTCTTCATGGAAGACGGCTTCACCAAGGAAGAGTGGAAGATGATGGCGGAGACCAAGAAGATCCTTGATCCCAAGATCAAGCTGACCGCGACCTGCGTGCGCGTGCCGGTCTTCGTCGGTCACTCCGAGGCGGTCAATGTCGAGTTTGCCAATCCAATCACCGCGGACGAGGCGCGCAATATCCTGCGCAATGCGCCGGGCTGCCTCGTGATCGACAAGCACGAGCCGGGCGGTTACGTCACGCCCTATGAAGCCGCCGGCGAGGACGCGACCTATATCAGCCGCATCCGCGAGGATGCGACGGTGGAGAATGGTCTCGCATTCTGGTGCGTGTCGGACAATCTGCGCAAGGGCGCGGCGCTCAACGCCGTGCAGATCGCCGAGGTCCTGATCAACCGCAAGCTGATCACGGCCAAGCAAAAAGCGGCTTAAGCAGAGCGAACGGGGGGAGCGGCACCATGTCGGAACAAGCGGCTCCCACCCCAGCAGGTCCGGCGACGCCGCGCATTATGCGCGGCTTCGAATATGTGCTGTTCAACAGCCGCTGGCTGATGGCGCCATTCTATGTCGGCCTGGTCGTGGCGCTCGCCGTGCTGCTGCTGAAATTCGCCCGCATGCTGTGGGAGTTCGTGCTGCATGCGTCCGGCTACAAGTCGACCGAAGTCATCCTCGATGCGCTGGCGCTGATCGACGTCACGCTGGTCGCCAACCTCATTCTCATCGTGGTGTTCTCGGGCTACGAGAATTTCGTCTCGCGGATCGACACGTCGGGCAATCCGAACTGGCCGATCTGGATCACCAAGATCGATTTTGCCGGGCTGAAGCAGAAGCTGCTGGCGTCGATCGTCGCGATCTCCGCGATCCACGTGCTGGAAGCGTTCCTGAATATCGATGCCGCGTTCGATGCGACGCGGATGATCTGGCTGGTCGCCGTGCACCTGGTGTTCGTGATCTCGGCACTGCTGCTCGCGCTGTCCGATCGCTGGGGCAACGCTCACGACGAGGCGTAGCCGAAGGCGCTACTCGCCGCCCTTCAGGGCGTCGGTGACGCTGATGAATTCCTTCGCGACCCGGTCGAGCACGAATAGCGAGCCCTCGGCGACGCCGAAATAGGCGCCGTGCAGCTGCATCTCGCCGTTCTCCACGCGTTCGCGGACAAACGGGAAGGTCATCAAATTCTCCAGCGAGCGGAACACCGCGGCCTTCTCGATGCGGGTGACGAAGTCCTGCATGCTCTCATGGTCGCGCTGCTCGACCACCTCGCCCGGCTTGATGAACATCTGCATCCATTTGCCGATGAAGTCGCCGGGCGTCAGCGGCTTGATCTTGTCGACGAAGGCGCGGATGCCGCCGCACTGGGCATGGCCCAGCACCACGATGTTCTTCACCTTCAGCACGGTCACGGCGTATTCCAGCGCGGCCGAGACGCCGTGGGCGTTGCTGTCGGGCTGATAGACCGGAACCAGATTGGCGATGTTCCGGACCACGAACAATTCGCCCGGGCCTGCGTCGAAGATCACCTCGGGCGAGACGCGGGAATCGCAGCAGCCGATCACCATGGTTTCGGGAAACTGGCCACGTTCCGACAGATCCCGGTAGCGCGACTGTTCAGTCGGCAACCGCTGGGTCGCGAAGGTCCGGTAGCCGTCGATCAACTGCTTCGGAAAGAATTTCATGGCCTCTGGCTAACCACATGCCAATGACGGGAACAAGACTTTCGGCGTGCCGCCTGAGATGATACGGCAGCGTTGAAGGATGGTTCCTGCCCCAATGCCCAAACAATGGACAGCGGCGGAGCCCAAGCCCGCAGGAGAATGCCGATGACCCGTCCGCGCCGCAGCCTGTTGTTCATGCCGGGATCGAATGCACGGGCGCTGGAGAAGGCCCGCACGCTACCGGCTGACGGTATCATCCTCGACCTGGAGGATTCCGTTGCCCCCGACGCCAAGGCCGTGGCCCGCGAGCAGATCGCCAAGGCGGTCGCCGCCAAGGGTTTTGGCAAGCGCGAGGTACTGATCCGCATCAACGCGCTCGATACGCCCTGGTGGGTCGACGACATCGGCATGGCCGGCAAGGCGCAGCCGGACGGTATCCTGGTTCCCAAGATCTCCACCGTCGACGATCTCAACGCCGTCGCCGATCGCCTCAGCGACATCAATGCCCCGGCCTCGATCCGGGTCTGGGCCATGATCGAGACCGCGCGCGCCGTGCTGGATGCCGACAAGCTCGCGGCGGCGTCGAAGGATTCCGAAATCCGGCTTGCCGGCTTCGTGTTCGGGCCGAACGACATCGCGCGCGAGACCAGGATCCGGATGAAGCCGGGACGCGCGGCGATGATCCCGATGATCACGCACTGCATCTTGGCGACCCGCGCGCACGGCCTCGAGATCCTCGACGGCCCCTATGGCGACATCGGCAATATCGACGGCTTCGCGGAGGAATGCGCGCAGGGCCGCGATCTCGGCTTCGACGGCAAGACGCTGATCCATCCGAGCCACATCGATGCCTGCAACGCGATCTTCACGCCGCCTGAGGCCGAGGTCGCCGAGGCCCGCAAGATCATCGCCGCCTTCGCGCAGCCGGAGAATGCCTCGCGCGGCGCGATCCAGCTCGACGGCCGCATGGTGGAGCGCCTGCACGCCGAGATAGCCAAGCGCACCATCGCGATCGCCGACGCGATCGCCGCGATGGGGCATTGACGACCATCGACCATGAGGCGCGCTCTAGTCGCGCTTCAGGCTCATGATGTAGTTCACGAGATCATCGGCCTCGCTTGGGCCGACGATGATGTTCGGCATCTTCGGATGGCTCGTCTTCAAGAATACCTTCAACCAGAGTGCGGTCGTCGAATGCCGGTTGGCGACGGCGACGAAGTCCGGCGGTACTTTCTTCGCACCGGTCGCGATTGTGCCGATGACATGGCATTCCTTGCACCAAGCTTCAGCCAACCGATGCCCGGCAGCAATGCTCTCTGTGGGTTGCTCTGCACCATCGGCTCGATGCAGGCGCAGCAGAAAGAGGGCCGCCAGCACGATGATGGCGACCAGCAATCCACGGCGCCAGACGGCGCTATGATTGAGCATCGACATTCACTCAGGACCCGGAGGTGGGGTTGCCTGCAGCTTCACCCAGCGCATCGATCGTCGCGGCGTTCGGGCAGTACTGTTGATAGCGCGCGCCGGACTTGCCGGCTGCGAGATCGTGGTCGCACTGCCGCTTGTGGCCGCACAGGCTGCAGACCCGCTCCATGTCGCGCAGCACCAGTGGCTCGATGCGGGCGAGTTTCTCCCGGTCGATGCCGAGCGCCGTGAGCAGCCTGGGCAGCTCATCGGCGCTGTGCGGCCCCTGGCGCACCAGCGCGGTGAGGTCATCGGGGCTGATCCGCAAATCGGCTGCGATCTGGCTGAAACTTGCATCGTCAAGTTCGCGCAGTTCACCCAGCTCCCGCCGATGCTTCAGCCAATTGGCGAATACATCGGCCAGATATTCAACGACAGGGTACCGAGGTTCGGTGGTCATGGGCGCCTCTGATGTAAAGTGGCGCCACACTATGATGCCTGCCGTGCAGCCGGGCCTTGCGGCAGATCAAATCGGCTCAGGTCTGCCGAAACCTCTCCGCCGCCCACGCATAGAGGCTGCCGGGGATCGGGGCCTCCTTGCCGCGGCCCTTCGGCGAGATGTGCAGACCGATGATCCCGGGATCGTTCAGATACTTCGAAAATTCCGACGGCTCGAAGAACAGTTTTGGTTCGGCGTGCACCGCGTAGAACGATTGCTTCGGCAGCGCGTAGTGCAACTCGCCTTCGCGGCGCGCCAGCGCGGTGAGTGCGGCGGGGCCGTAGATCGCGATGCGGATGTCGGACAGGCGCCTGGACTTGCCGCGCAGCTTGCGTATCGCAAAGGTCAGACGGTGGCGCAGCGCCAGCCAGTCCGGCGTCAACTCGTCCTGCTGCATCAGCGCCTCGAACGCGCGCACGATCGGATCGTTGTGCGGCAGATACAGCACCGAGTTGCCGAGCTGCCGCGGCCGCTCCCAGGCGAAATAGGGCATTGTCGGATCGATCTCGACGGGCTTGAGCAACAGCACATCGGCATCGAGCCAGAGGCCCGCGCGCTGCTTCATCAGCCGCATCCGGAACAAGTCGCTGAATTGCAGGATGGTCCAGTCGCGCCACGAGCCGTCCGGCTCGGCCGGACGCAGCCGCTCCGAGAACGCATGCGGCAGCACCGCTTCGGCCTCGGCATTGCCGACACCATCGGGCAGTCCGGGGACAGGATCGAAGCTGTAGACGGTGACCTTGTGCCCGGCCGCCAGCTGCGAGCGCAGGCAGGTCTGGCGCAGCGCGTCCATCGAGCCATGCCAGAAGGTGACGATGTCAGGCAGCATGCGTGTCAGCCATCAGCAGGTTCGTGACAGGACGACCAAAGCGTTTTCAAGCGAAGTGGATACCGGTTCGCGTGAAGAAAACGCGTCAAAACTAGAACCTAGAGCACCGTTCCGATCTCATCGGAACGGAGCTCGATCAAAGAAAAGCCCCGGCGCCTGAGGGCACCGGGGCGCGATGATACGCCGGGCCTCAAGCCCAGGCACGTTCCTTGAGCTTGGCCTCAAAGCTGTCGATCGACTTCTTCTTCTCCATCGTCAGGCCGATGTCGTCGAGGCCGTTGATCAGGCAGTGCTTGCGGAACGGATCGATCTCGAACTTCACCTTGCCGCCGTCGGGACCGCGGATCTCCTGGTTGGGGAGGTCGATGGTCAGCGTCGCATTGGCGCCGCGCTCGGCATCGTCAAACAGCTTGTCGAGGTCCTCCTGCGACACGCGGATCGGCAGGATGCCGTTCTTGAAGCAGTTGTTGTAGAAGATGTCGCCGAACGAGGTCGAGATCACGCAGCGGATGCCGAAGTCGAGCAGCGCCCACGGCGCGTGCTCGCGGCTCGAGCCGCAGCCGAAATTGTCGCCGGCGACCAGCACCTTCGCGTTGCGATAGGCGGACTGGTTGAGGACGAAATCGGGGTTCTCGCTGCCGTCATCCTTGTAGCGCTGTTCGGAGAAGAGCCCCTTGCCAAGGCCGGTGCGCTTGATCGTCTTGAGGTACTGCTTCGGAATGATCATGTCGGTGTCGACATTGATGATCTTCAGCGGTGCCGCGACGCCTTCCAGCGTGGTGAACTTATCCATCGGTGCTCTTCCCGGGCCAAAAGTAGGGGTAGGGGCCGGATGTTTATCGCGAATGTGACAGCGGTAAAAGGGCCATTTCTGCAAAGCTGGAGCCCATTACGCTCCGATGGAAGCGTAGTGGGTTCCAGATTCTTGTTTTGACGCGCTTTCGTCACGCGATCCGGGGGTCCACTTCGCTCGAAAGCGCTTTACCCCGCATCGGCCTCAATCGCCTCCATATCGGCGTCGGAGAGGCCGAAATGGTGCCCGATCTCGTGGATCAGCACGTGGCGGACGATGTGGCCGAGGGTCTCGTCGTGCTCGGCCCAATAATCCAGGATCGGCCGGCGGTACAGCCAGACCAGGTTGGGGAGCCGGGCCACGTCGCCATGGCTCTGCTGCGGCAGGCCGACGCCGTGAAACAGGCCGAGCAGGTCGAACTCGCTCTCGGCCTGCATCTCATCCAGCACCTCGTCGGTCGGGAAGTCGTCGACACGGATGATCAGACCCTCGCAGAGGGCCCGGAACGTCTCCGGCAGGCGCTCGAAAACCTCGTGCGCCATGGCCTCCATCTCGGCGAGCGAGGGGGCTTTTGCTGTGGTCCACATGACACTCCTTTAGCGCGAGTGCCTCCAGCGGCGCCAGCGCAGTTGACCTTAGCGGCGCAATGGGAGACCGTGCGGCCGATAATTGGGGCTCGGGTGGCGTGATGAAAAGGATCGTGGCGGCAGCGCTGTTGGCGGCATCAGTCGGGCTCTTGCTCCCGGTAGGCGAGGCGCGGGCGCAGAGCGCCGCAGCCGAAGCGCGCATCGGTGAGCCGGCTCCGGTGCGCGAGCGCGTCGTCGAGCACCGCCACCTGAAGCGCGTGCCGATCTACCGCTCCCGGCCCGATCATTGGGAACCGGATGTGATCCCGCGCTACAATCCCGGCCCGAACGCCGTGCGCGATTGCACCGCGACCTATGTGCAGGAGCACCGGCCAAGCGGCACCGTGATCACGCCGCGCATGAACTGCTTCTGGCGTCCGGGCTAGCTGCACAGACGTCGGCGCGTCGCACTGATCAGCGCGACGGCTGCGATCGCTCCCATCGTTCCATAGACCGCGAGCGCCATCAGCATTTGCGTGAGATGGCTCGCCGTCCCCATGCCGCCGCCCGGTCCTTGCGCGGCGAGCGCGACATCAATTGAAATCATGGAACCGAGCGCGGCCGCGCCGCACGTGTGCCATTTGCGCTGACTCTGTTGTGCCAACGGTGATCTCCTGTGAGCGGCACCTCACAACACATACGACCAATGGCTATGCTGGTTTTACGTGCGGACACGAAAATTCACGCGGCCATATCGGAACCTGAGCGCGCCACCGGCATTCATGATTGTGGCGCAGATATTCACTTCCCATTCACGTCGCCCGCATTCTGCTTGCGATCTGCGTCGCGGCAACGGGGGTCGATTCGAAACTGAATCGTCGTTGCACGACGTGACATCCAGGAATCAAGGAGACAACGCATGAAGGTGATGAACGTTCTGGGGCTTGCGGCCGTCGGTGCCGTGCTGGTTTTGGCGGCGCCGGCCGAGCGCGCGAACGCGATGTCGCTCGCCACGCCAGGCACCGCCGCAACGGTTCAGGACAATGCGAGCCAGACCACCACGCAGGTACGCTATGGTCACGGTCATGGTCATGGCTGGCACCGTGGCTGGGGTCGCGGACATCACCGCGGCTGGGGCCATCGTCGCCACTGGCGCCACTGATCGCGCGGCGTATCAGCGCAGTTGAGACACAGGCCCGTGAACAGCGGGCCTGTTGTCGTTCTCAGCCATCAAACCGGCAGATTCGCGCGCGCGAGATGACATCAATCGAAATCTGCAGGAGTTGATCGTGATGAGATGGATCGGCGTTGCCGCTGTCGCATGCGCATTCGCATTGACGGCGCCGGCATCGGCAAAAGCTGCGGCATCAGCCAAGCCGCAGGCTGCGGCACAAGGGCAAGCGGGCAAGGCGACGGACATCAGCGCGCAGCGCCATCATCGCCATTACCATCGTCACCATTATCACCACGGCTACCGTCCGTATTACCGGCCGTACTACCGGCCCTATCCGTATTACCGGCCGTACGGCTCCTATTACTACGGACGGCCCTACTACTATCGGCCCTACCCTTACGCTTCGCCGGCGCCGTTTACCTTCGGCTTCGGGTTCGGCCCGTTCTGGTAACGAACCTCGCCGCATGGTGCGCGAAATGGGTGGCGCAGCAGGAGAGCAGCCCCGGCCGGGGCCGCTCCGGCGTGTCATGGTGCAAAGCCCTTCGCCAGCAGCACAATGCCTTGCGCACCCGCCTTGCGATCCCTTGAGATCTCGACGTATTCGGGTGATTCCGACCAGGCGCGGAACGCGGCTTCATCAGGGAACGACATCAGCACCAGCTTGTCGCGATCCCAATTGCCCTCGAGAACTGCGGGATGTTCGTCGGCCGACAGCAGCCGCCCGTCGAACTTCCTGAACACATCGAAGAAGCGCGCCTGATAGCGGTCATAGGCGGCGCGGTCGGTCATCTTAAGCTGCACGATCACATAGACAGTCACTGACGTTCCCTTCCGGACTTTTTGCCGCACGCGCCTTGCGTGTTCATGGCGCATTCAGTTGCGCGCTTCTAGCGTCACGCTGGGAGCGACCGCAATGAACGCAATGCGACCGGCTGCTGCGCAGCGCGGCGGTCATTGCTGTTGTCAGGGAGGTTCGGAGATGAGGGAGAGCTGTTTGCGGCGCGGATTGCTGCGCCGTCTCGGCGTTGCGGCGGCTGCGGTGTTCGCGTTGTCGATCGCTTCGCAGCAACGCGCCGAAGCGCTGTCGCTGGCGAGCCCGGGCACCGTGCCCGCGGCAAAATCCGCGGCTGATGCCATGACGACCCAGGTTCGGCATGGCGGTGGCGGCGGCCACGGCGGTGGAGGCTTTCACGGCGGCGGTTTCCACGGCGGCGGTTTCCACGGTGGCGGATTTCACGGCGGCGGTTTTCATGGTGGCGGTTTCCGCGCCGCGCCGGCGTTTCACGGCGGCTATCGCTATGGCGGCTTTCATCGCCATTACGGCGGCTACCACCGCTTCAATGGCGGCGGTTACCGCTACGGCTACCGGCCCTACTACCGGCGGCACTTCCATCACCGGCGCTATTTCTATGGATCGTCCTACTATCCCTATTATTACCCGGCCTATTACCATCACCGCCGCTGCCGGGTGATCTGGACCTATTACGGGCCACGCCGGATCTGCCGGCCGTGGTGGCACCATCGCCACCACTGGCGGCCGTACCGGGTCTATTGGTAAGGCCTGAAACGACAGCGGGCGCCTCGCGGCGCCCGTTAACTCCTCAAGCTAATCCCAGTTCTTCAGCTTCCAGGATTTGATTTTCCACGGCGTCAGGTTCTCCATCCGCCATTGCGTCCAGCGCTCCGGCGGCCAGTGGCTGAGGCGCGAGGTCTCCTTTACCTCGGGAAGCGGATCGATGATGCGCGGCGCGGCGCGGCGACGGTGCTTCTGCCGCGTCGCCTCGCTGATCATATCGACGAATTCGGGTTTGTCGGCCACGGCACGCGCTCCTTGCGAAGGCTTGTTTCGCAAGGAGGCAGTGTGCGTGCGCTCTGTTAACGAGCCGTTTCCGCAACGGCTCGAGCTTGAGACGAAACCTCTTATTACCGCCAGTCGCGGACGTCGACGAAGTGGCCGGCGATCGCGGCGGCCGCGGCCATCGCGGGCGACACCAGATGGGTGCGGCCCTTGAAGCCCTGGCGGCCCTCGAAGTTGCGGTTCGAGGTCGAGGCGCAGCGCTCTTCCGGCTTCAGCTTGTCCGGGTTCATCGCCAGGCACATCGAGCAGCCCGGCTCACGCCATTCGAAGCCGGCCTTGATGAAGATCTTGTCGAGGCCTTCGGCTTCCGCCTGCTCCTTCACGATGCCCGAGCCCGGCACGATCATCGCGTTGACATGCGCGTTGACCGTCTTGCCCTCGGCGATCTTGGCGGCGGCGCGCAGGTCTTCGATGCGGCCGTTGGTGCAGGAGCCGATGAACACGCGATCGAGCTTGATGTCGGTGATCTTGGTGCCGGCGGTCAGGCCCATATATTTCAGCGCGCGATGCTTGGAGAGCCGCTTCGCCTCGTCCGCGATCTTGTCCGGATCGGGCACGAAGCCGGTGATCGAGATCACATCCTCGGGGCTCGTGCCCCAGGTGACGATCGGCGGCAGCTTCGCCGCGTCGAGCCGCAGCTCGTGGTCGAAATGCGCGCCCTCGTCGGAGCGCAGCGTCTCCCAGTAGCGCATCGCGGCGTCCCAGGCGGCGCCCTTCGGCGCCTTCGGGCGGTCGCGCAGGAAGTCGAACGCCTTCTGGTCGGGCGCCACCAGGCCGGCGCGCGCGCCGCCTTCGATCGACATGTTGCAGACCGTCATGCGGCCTTCCATCGAGAGCGCACGGATCGCCTCGCCGGCATATTCCAGCACATAGCCGGTGCCGCCGGCGGTGCCGATCTCGCCGATGATTGCCAGGATGATGTCCTTGCCGGTCACGCCTTCGGGCAATTTGCCGTCGACGATCGCGCGCATGTTCTTGGCCTTCTTCTGGATCAGCGTCTGCGTCGCCAGCACGTGCTCGACCTCGGAGGTGCCGATGCCGTGCGCGAGCGCGCCGAACGCACCATGCGTCGAGGTGTGGCTGTCACCGCAGACGATGGTGGTGCCGGGCAGCGTGAAGCCCTGCTCCGGGCCGATGACGTGGACGATGCCCTGGCGCTTGTCGAACTCGTTGTAATATTCGATGCCGAATTCCTTGGCGTTCTCAGCCATCACCCGCATCTGCTCGATGCTCTCGGGGTCGGGGTTCGGCTTCGAGCGATCGGTGGTCGGGATGTTGTGGTCGACGACGGCGAGCGTCTTCTCGGGCGCATGCACCTTGCGGCCGGCGGCGCGCAGGCCTTCGAACGCTTGCGGCGAGGTCACCTCGTGCACCAGATGGCGATCGATATAGAGCAGGCAGGTGCCGTCCTCGGCCTCATGGACCAGGTGGTCGTTCCAGATCTTGTCGTACAGCGTGGTCGGTTTGGACATGAGCTTCAGCTCCAGAAGAAATTCAGTGTTGAATGGTGTGAGCGCGTCTTGAGCGCGCGAGCAGGCGAAAGCGTCCAGGCAGCGTTACGCTGCGCGTCTAAGCTCAGACGTTGCCGACGTCGCAAAGCGCCCGAAGAAGCGGCCGGGCAGCCGCGAGCGATCGTCGATCACGACGCGCTTGCAGGGCTGGGTTGCTTGATCCGGAACCATTCTAAATTTCTAACACAGGGCTCGCGCCCGCGACAATCGATCCATGCGCGGGGTGCTACGTCAGATAGGTATGCCGCAACAAAAAAGCGCGGGGCAGGCCCCGCGCTTTTGGTCACATCCCCTTTTAAGGGAAACGTTACTCGCCGACGGCGGTCTGGCGGTCCTGCTTCTCGACGATGCGGGCCGACTTGCCGCGCAGGTTGCGCAGGTAATAGAGCTTGGCGCGACGCACCTTGCCGCGACGCACGACCTTGATCGAGTCGATCATCGGCGACATCACCGGGAAGACGCGCTCGACGCCTTCGCCGTACGAAATCTTGCGCACGGTGAAGCTCTCGTTGAGGCCCTGGCCGGAACGGCCGATGCAGACGCCTTCATAGGCCTGCACGCGGGTGCGCTCGCCTTCGACCACCTTCACGTTGACGATGACGGTATCGCCGGGGCCGAACTCCGGGATTTCCTTGGTAGCGGCAAGCTTGTCGAACTGCTCTTTTTCGAGCTGCTGAATAAGGTTCATCGAAATCTCCATCGGCGGCGCGCCCAGCCTGTATGGGGGCTGCGCAAACGTCCATCTATCCTGCGCGTGTGCGGATTAGGCCGTGCCTATAAGGCAAAGCGCAGGGTTTGTCACCCGTCTGTCGTGTTTTTTGTCCGTCGCGGAGCGGCTTTTTGGCCGGCCTTGCGGGCCCAGAGATCGGGCCGCCGGGCCGCCGTCAGGGCCTCGGATTGGGCCAGCCGCCACGCCGCGACCTTCGCATGATCGCCGGAAATCAGGATTTCCGGGATCTGGCGGCCCTCGAACTCCTGCGGGCGGGTGTATTGGGGGTATTCCAGTAGTCCCTCGGAAAAGCTCTCCTCGGTTCCCGAGGCCAGCTTGCCCATCACCCCAGGCAACAGGCGCACGCAGGCGTCGATCAGCGCCATCGCGGCGATTTCGCCGCCGGACAGCACATAGTCGCCGATCGAGACCTCCTCGAGGCTCCGCGCCTCGATCACCCGCTGGTCGATGCCCTCGAAACGGCCGCAGACGATCAGGGGGCCGGGGCCGGCCGCAAGCTCCATGACCTGGCTCTGGGTCAATGGCCGACCCCGCGGGCTCATCAGCAGGCGCGGCCGGCCGGGGGCGACATCAGCGGCGTCGATCGCCGCCGCCAGCACGTCGGCCCGCAGCACCATGCCCGGACCGCCGCCGGCCGGGGTGTCGTCGACGCTGCGGTGCTTGTCGGTCGCCGACGCCCTGATGTCGCGCGCCTCCAGCGACCAGACGCCCCCGGCCAATGCCTTGCCGGCGAGGCTGACGCCGAGCGGCCCCGGAAACATATCCGGGAACAGGGTCAGCACGGTCGCGCGCCAGATCGTCGCTTGGGCCGGGGTCTCTTGCGATGTCATGGCCTCTGGTTACGGCACCACGGCCGTAAGGTCGAGGCTCTGCATCATGGCGGCCGCGTCGACGGCGCGGCGGAAGTCGGCAAGGGCGAAGGTCGCGACGTTGATCTTGCTGAGATCGAGCAGGCCTTCGGCGGCGAGGCCGGCGAGCTGGCCAGGTGCCGTGCGGTCGTACATGAACTGCCCGACCACTTCCCAGTCGTTGGCCAGCATCTCGCGGAAGGACAGTTCGAGCGGCACGTCGGCGCTGCCCATCAGCACCATGCGGCCGCCGCGCCTGAGCGCGCGCAGGCAGGAGAGCGTGGTCGAGGTGCTCTTCGCGGCGCCGAGCAAATCGAGCGCGACATCGGCGCTGCCGCCGGCTGCGCGGCGGATGGTCTGAACGTCGGCTGCGGCATCGCCGCTGACGACGGCGGGAATGACGCGTGGGCCGAATGCATCGCGCAACTGTTCGAGTGCGGCCTGCTTGCGTCCGACGGCGACGACGCGTCCCGCGCCCATTGCGACCGCGAGCATCACGCCGCCCGAGCCGAAATAGCCGGTCGCGCCGTTGACGATGATGGTCTGCCCGCCGCGCAGACCGGAGCGCTGCAAGCCGCCAAACGGCACGATCAGTTTGGCCAAGCCGATCAGGTCGGTCGCCGGCCTGTCGTCGAGATTGGCAAGCGGCGTGACGCAGGCGGCGGGCCAGTGTGCGATCTCGGCAAACACGCCGTCGCGCCAGCGTGCCTGCAACGCGAACGCCTCCGGCGTCGTCACCGTCGCGGTGAGGCCGATCAGGATCTGCGGCGGATCGCGATCCGGCACGTCACCGCGCAGATGCGGGCTGAGGAACACGCGGTCGCCATTTTGGACATGCGTGACGTTTTCGCCGGCGGCGACGACGCGCGCGATCGCATTGGTGCCCGGCACGAAGGGCATCGGCGGCAGGCTGTAGGGCAGCGCGCCTGAGAGCAGCCTGTTGGTATAGGACAGCACCATGCCGGCTTCGATCCGGACCACGACGCCATCGGGCGCGGGCTGGGGCGTTGCGACATCCTCGAAGCGGAGATCATTGTGGGCGTGCAGCCGCCAGGCCTTGTGCGTGCTTGTCATGGTTTTGCTTTCCGTTGGCCGTCCTCATCGACAACGGACTATGTATTGCGCTGACCCGACCGCGCCAGATCGACGCTGCAAAATGCGGCGTCAGGCGTCGGCGCTGCGCGCGTTAGCTTCGTCGGTGAGATGCCGCGCGAGCGCGACCGCAAGCGGACAGATCGCCAGTGCCGTCAGTGCGGTCGCAGCCGTCGCGAGTGTCGGGCCGAGCGCATCGCCAAGCAGGCCGTAAAGCACCGGCGCGATCGCGCCCGATCCGATGGTGCCGGTATAGAACAGCGCGAAGGCGCGCTCGGTCTGATGCGGCGGCGTTAGTTCGGGCACCGTGCCATACAGCACCGAGGAGGTGCCGTTGAGCATCACGCCGAGCAGCGGCAGCAACACGATCGCCGGCGCCAGCGGCAACAGCAGCACCGCAAGGATCAGCGCCGCCGTGCCGCCCTCGGTGATCAACACGGTGTGCAGCGTGCCGACCCGCGCGCCGAGCCAGCCGCAGCTGAACTTCCCGGCAGCGCCGCCGATGAAGACCAGCGCCAGCGCGAGGCCGTTGGTCGGCAGCGCGGCGCCCTTGTCGCGCAGCAGGAACGGCAGGAAGGTGAGGAAGCCCATCCTGACCGCGGTATCGAGGATTCCGATCGCTAGCAGCCAGGGAAAGCCGCCGCCCGCGCTCGCGCGGCGCGATGTTGTGCTCGCCTTGTGCTCGGCGCCCTTACCAACCGACGGCATCCAGAGCGCGATGCAGATCGCGACCAGCAGGCCGGCCAATGCGAGCACGAGCAGCGTGTGCCGCCATGACATGATCACGAGCAGGATCGAGGTCAGCGCCGGGATCGCCGCCTTGCCGAGATCGCCGCTGAAATTATAGATGCCGAGCGGCCCGCGCGCGCCCGCGCCGTAGGCGCGCGACACCGCCGATGAAGCGATCGGATGCTGCGTGCTCGAGCCCGCGCCTGACAGCGCCAGCGCGAGGCCAAGTCCGATCACGCCGCCGGAGAGGCCGGCGAATACATAACCGAGCGCCGACAGCGCCGTGCCCGCGATCAGGATGATCTTGCCGTCGATCCGCTCCGCGACGCGCCCGACCGGAATCTGCAGGCCGGCCATCGCGCCGGCATAGAGCCCGCGCAGCAGCGCCAGCAGCCCGTAGCTCAGCGCGAACTCGGCCTGCCAGACCGGCAGCAGCACGTAGATCAGGTCGGTGTAGCCGTCGTGGAGGGCATGGTTGAGCCCAGTCACCGTCAGCGTGCGGGTTGCCCGGGCTTGGTCGGAACGAGGCGCGCCGGCTTCGACGGACACGCTCATCTCTGCCATCCAAGGTAAGAAAATCTAAAGATTGGATGATGATGCATCGGAGGGCGTCTTCGAAAAGAGGGGAGATATCCGAGTAGTTTGTTGGGCAATATGCGCGCGATCGCTCGTTGTCACAAATCAGTAATAATCAGGCAATGCGTTAGAAAATCTGGTATTGGGTGGTCATGTTCGTCCCACGCCGCAGCCTGCCGCCGCTCAATGCGGTCCGCGCCTTCGAGGCCGCCGCGCGGCTCGGCAGCTTCAAGGAAGCCGCCGCCGAGCTCAGCGTGACCCATGGCGCCGTCAGCCAGCAGATCCGTCTGCTCGAGGAATGGCTGGGCGCGCCGGCGCTGTTCCGGCGATCGGTGCGGCGCGTGGTGCTGACGCCGGCGGGCGCTGCGCTGCTGGCAGAATTCGCGCCGGCGCTCGACCGGATTTCCGCGGCCGTGCAGCAGCATCGCGCGCGGCGCGGCGATACCGCCGTCGCGGTATTGCGCGTCAACGCGCTCGCGACCTTCAGCTTGCGCTGGCTACTGCCGCGGATGAGCCGGTTTCGTGCCGAGCATCCAGACATCGAGGTGCGCTTGAGCACGTCGAATGATCCCGTGGACGCGCTGCCTGAATCATTCGATGTCGTGATCCGTGGCGGGCCTGACACCTTCCACGGATTCTCATCGCGCTTCCTGGTGTCGGAGCGAAGGTTGCCGGTGTGCAATCCATCGCTGCTCGAGCAACAGCCGCTGCGTGAGATCGCGGATCTCTCAAGGCACACGCTGCTGCATGTCACGTCGATGCCGCGGCTGTGGCGCGACTGGCTGACGGAAGCGGGACACTCCGCGCTCGAGCCGGCAGCGGCGCTGACGTTCGATCATTTCTATCTGACGATCCAGGCCGCGCTTGATGGCCTCGGCGTCGCGATGGGCCCGACGGCGCTGATCGCGGACGATCTCGCAGCCGGGCGTCTGGTGACGCCGTTCCCGGACGTCAGCCTGCCGGCGCGGAGCTACTTCGCCTACTTCGCGGCGGGCCGCAGCAACGATCCGCACAGTGCGGTGTTCTGCGACTGGCTTGAGCAGCAGGGCCGGATGACGGGCTGAAAATATCCGGGTTAGGCTGCCGACGGATCGTCGCCGTCGATTTCCTGCGGCAGGTCGATGACGACACGGCCGCCGGCAAGATCGACCGTCGGCACCACCGCGTTGGTGAAGGGCAGCAGCATCGTCGCGCCCTGCGGCGGGGCGATCTCGATGATGTCGCCGGCGCCGAAATTATGGATCGCGATCACCTTGCCGAGCGGCTGCTCTGCCGTCGTCACTGCGGCGAGCCCGATCAAATCGGTGTGGTAGTATTCGCCGTCGTCGGTGTCCGGCAGCCGGTCGCGCGGCACGTAGAGTTCGAGGCCGTTGAGCCGTTCGGCGTCATCGCGGCTGGCGACGCCCTTCAGCGTCACCACCAGATGGTCCTTGGCCTCGCGCGCATGCGTGACCTCGAACTGGCGCGAGCCGTCTTTGGTCATCAGCGGGCCGTAATCCCTGACGGCCAGCGGGTCTTCGGTGAAGGTCCACAGCCGGACGGCGCCGCGCACACCATGCGCAGCGCCGATACGGGCGACACAGACCGGTGCAGTCACCGTGGTCGCCGTTCAGCTTATGCCTTGGCGGCGGCTTCGGCCTGCGCCTTGCGCTCCTTGCGCGGCACGGCCTTCTCGGGGTTGTTGCGCGGCGCGCGCTTCTTGACGCCGGCGGCGTCGAGGAAGCGGGTCACGCGATCCGACGGCTGCGCGCCCTTGGCGAGCCAGGCCTTCACCTTGTCCATGTCGAGCTTCAGGCGCGCCTCGTTGTCCTTCGGCAGCAGCGGATTGAAGTGGCCGAGACGCTCGATGAAGCGGCCATCGCGCGGGAAGCGCGAGTCGGCGACGACGACGTGATAGACCGGACGCTTCTTGGTGCCTGCACGAGCGAGGCGGATAACAACGGACATTCAGTTCTCCTTCAAAGGTCGATGTGTTCGATTGATCGGTATTCCGCGCCACGCCGGCATCTGAGCCGTCGCGACGAATTGCTCATTTCTTCTTACCCGGGAAGCCGCCGAGGCCCGGCAGCATCGGCTTGCCGGAAAGGCCGGTCAGGCCCGGCACGTTCGGCAGGCCGCCGCGCAGCCCGGCCGGCAAATCCTTCGGCAGATTGGGCAGGCCGCCGCCGGCGCCGCCCTGCATCTTCTCGGCGAGCGCCTTCATCTCCTCGGGCGAGGGCGGCTTCATGCCGCCGCCAAAGCCCATCGCCTGTGCGATGCCGGCGAGCGGGCCGCGCTTGCCGCTTCCCATGGCCTTCATCATGTCGGCCATGTTCCGGTGCATCTTCAAAAGCTTGTTGACGTGCTCGACGCTCTGGCCGGCGCCGGCTGCGATGCGCTTCTTGCGGCTCGCCTTAAGCAGGTCCGGATTCTTGCGCTCCTGCCGCGTCATCGAATCGATGATCGCGACCTGGCGCTTGAGGATCTTGTCGTCGATGCCGGCCGCCGCGATCTGGTTCTTCATCTTGGAGATGCCGGGCATCATGCCCATCAGGCCGCCGATGCCGCCCATGTTCGCCATCTGCTGCAGCTGCTCGCGCATGTCGTTGAGGTCGAACTGACCCTTGCGCATCCGCTCGGCGGTGCGCGCGGCCTTCTCGGCGTCGATATTGGCGGCGGCCTTTTCGACCAGCGAGACGACGTCGCCCATGCCGAGGATACGGCCGGCGATGCGGCTCGGATGGAAGTCCTCCAGCGCGTCGGTCTTTTCACCGGTGCCGATCAGCTTGATCGGCTTGCCGGTCACCGCGCGCATCGACAGCGCGGCGCCGCCGCGGCCGTCGCCGTCGACGCGCGTCAGCACGATGCCGGTGAGGCCGACGCGCTCATCGAACGAGCGCGCAAGGTTGACCGCGTCCTGGCCGGTGAGGCTGTCCGCGACGAGCAGCACTTCATGCGGGTTGGCGGCGGCTTTGATCTCGGCCGCCTCCTTCATCATGTCTTCGTCGAGCGTGGTGCGGCCGGCGGTGTCGAGCAGCACGACGTCGTAGCCGCCGAGCTTGCCGGCTTCGAGCGCGCGCTTCGCGATCTGCGGCGGCATCTGGCCGGCGACGATCGGCAGCGTCGGAATGTCGAGGTCGCGGCCGAGCACCGCGAGCTGCTCCATCGCCGCCGGGCGGTAGACGTCGAGCGAGGCCATCAGCACCTTGCGCTTGTCGCGCTGGACCATGCGGCGCGCGAGCTTCGCGGTGGTGGTGGTCTTGCCGGAGCCCTGCAGGCCGACCATCATGATCGGCACCGGCGGCACGGAGTTGATGTCGATGGTCTGGCCGTCGGAGCCGAGCGTGGCGACCAGCTCGTCATGGACGATCTTCACCACCATCTGGCCCGGCGTCACCGACTTGACGACGGTGGCGCCGATCGCCTGCTCGCGGACCCGGTCGATGAAGCTGCGGACCACCTCGAGCGCGACGTCGGCTTCGAGCAGCGCGCGGCGCACCTCGCGCATCGCGGCATCGACGTCCTTTTCGGTCAGCGCACCGCGCCCCGTCAGACGATCGAGAATGCCACCAAGCCGTTCCGACAGATTGTCGAACAATGCCGTTGTCCTTCGTTGCGCCCGTGAGCGCGCTTCGCTCGCTTCGGGTCATCCGCCCGCATTCGGGGGTGATGACCAGATAGTTTGCCTTGGCACCGAGCCAAGATGATGGTCCAAACACTTTCGCGCCCGAGGGCGCATCGCGCTGTCGGGCGTTGACCTCTGGCCTCCAGGACCAGTCGGCGGGTCGAAAAGACGAAGCTTTCCGAGAAAGTGGCTGCGTTAAACGCTGCCGGGGCGGCAAAGTCAAGGCAAGTTTCGCCGGAAATCGCGCCGCTTGCGCCTTAAGGTACTGAAATTACGTCATTTTGCTGCGTTGATTCCGAATTCGGCGTGGCCACCCATATAAACGGAGCCTGCCTCCTGTTCGGGAACCCGCTTGCCCATCACCCGCCGCCGCGTTCTTGCAACCTTGACCGGAGCCGCCGCTGCGATCGGCGTGCCCTCGATCTGGATGTCCCTGATGAAAACCTATGACGGCCCCGCCTCGGATCACTTCGACGGCCTACATTTCTTCGATCCGGATGGTTCGCCGCCGAAATCGCTCGGCGAGGTGCTGCGCTGGCAGTTCGCGGGGCGCGGCAAGCGCGCGGTCTGGCCGGAATGGGCGCCGAGCCCCTATGCCGATACGCCGCCGCCGCGCGTCGAGGGCGACAAGGTGCGGCTGTGCTTCGTCGGCCATGCCAGCTGGCTGATCCAGACCTCAGGCCTCAATATCCTGGTCGATCCGGTGTGGTCGATGCGCGCCTCACCGTTGAGCTTCGCAGGTCCGAAGCGGCACAATGATCCCGGCATTGCGTTCGAGAAATTGCCCAAGATCGACATCGTGCTGGTGTCGCACGGTCACTACGACCATCTCGACATAGCGACGCTGTCGAAGCTTGAAATGACGTTTGGTCCTCGCGTGATCACGCCGCTCGGCAACGACATCACGATGCGCGCGGCGGATTCCGCGATCAAGGCCGAGGCGTTCGACTGGCATCAGCGCGTCGAGCTCGGCAACGGACTCGCCACGACGCTGGTGCCGACGCGGCACTGGTCGGCGCGCGGCCTGTTCGATCGCAACAAGGCGCTATGGGCGAGCTTCGTGCTGGAGACGCCGGCCGGCAAGCTCTACATCGTCTGCGATTCCGGCTATGGCGACGGCCGGCATTTCCGCCGCGTGGCGGAGGCGCATGGCCCGCTCCGGCTCGCGATCCTGCCGATCGGCGCTTATGAGCCGCGCTGGTTCATGCGCGACCAGCACATGAACCCGGAGGATGCGGTGAAGGCGCTGGCCGATTGCGGCGCCGCGCAAGCGCTGGCGCATCATCACGGCACGTTTCAATTGACCGACGAGGCGATCGACGCGCCGGCGATTGCGCTGGGTGAAGCGCTGGATGTGGCGAAAGTGCCGCGGGAGAAATTCGTGACGTTGAGGCCGGGCCAGGTGTTCGAGATCTAACCGTCGTCCCGGCGAAGGCCGGGACCCATTACCACCGAGTTTGGTTGCGAACGGAAGCGCGGCCCCAGCGTCGCGCAACAATCAATATTTGGAGTTGTGGGTCCCTGCTTTCGCAGGGACGACAGGTACTACTGCGCCGGCTTGATCGCCCAGGAGACGCTCACATTGACTGTCAGCGTTTCCTCGCCCTGCGCGACCGGTGTCGGTGCGGCGAATCCGGCCGTGGCCATCTTGGCGCGGAACACCGGCACCGGCGCCGAGCCGACCTCCGCGATGTTCAACGGCGCGCCGAGCGTGACGCCCGCAGCCTTGGCGTAGATTTCAGCCTTGCGGCGGGCGTCGGCGACAGCTCTTTCACGGGCCTCATCGAGCAGCTTGGAAGCCTGCGACACCGAGAAATTGATCCCGCCGATATCATTGGCGCCGGCGCCGACCAGGACGTCGATCACGCTGGCGACCTTGCTGACGTCATGCAGCCTGATCGTGACGCGGTTGCTCGCGTGATAACCGACGATGCTCGGCGGCGCGTTCGGCGACGACGGCGGACGGTTGGCGAATTGCGGCTGCAGCGACAGCCGCGAGGTCTGGTAGTCCTTTTCCGCGATGCCGGCGGCCTTCAGCGCCGCCAGCACCCTGCCCATCGTCACATTGTTGGCGTCGGAGGCTTCGCGCGCGGTCTTGGCGTCGGTGGTGACGCCGGCATCGAGCTGGGCCTGGTCCGGCGGCACCGAGACGGTGGCCTCACCCGTGACTGAAATCGCTGGCGGGAAATCGGAATCGGCCATTGCGGGTACGGCAAGCAGGGTGGTTGCGAGGAGGGCAGCGGCGAAGGGTAGGCGGTTGGTCATCTGGCTCACTTCAGGGGTACGTAGACGTTGATTACGAGCTTGTCTTCGGCGGTCTTCAGCGGATCGGTGATGTATTCCTCGATGAAGGTGTCCTTGGCTTCGAGCTTCTTGTCGTCGAGGTGATTGGTGATCGCCTCATAGGTGTTGTCCATGTTGTCGTAGGAGCCGCGGTGGACGAACTTCAGTGCCTTGCCGTCGGGCGAATTGCCCATGCTCATGTTCTTGCCGAGGTTCTTCGCATCCTGATCGACCGGGATTTCGGCGATGAAGGTGAAGCCGGTGTCGTCGGTCGAGGTGTAGACGATCATCGGGTTGCCCGACGCCTTGATGCCGTCCTTGTCGAGCAGGGCGGTGAGCTGCTTGAACGCCTCGATCAGCGCGTCGAAGGCGGAATCCCAATTGGCCGTGCCCTTCAGCATCACGACCTTCTTCGGCTCCAATGTGAACGGCTCGCCGAACGGGTCGGCGGTCTGGACCGGGGCGGCCGGCGGCGGCGTCGGAGACTGCGACGCGGCGGGGCTGTCGGCCGGCGACTTGGTCTCGGCCGGCGGGGGGGCGGGGGGTGGCGACCGGGGGGG
>NZ_NSJY01000008.1:0-131381 GCF_002289535.1 Bradyrhizobium sp. UFLA03-84
TGGCACAGGCCGCAATAGATGCACTTCACCATGTCGATGTCGTAGCGCACCGTGCGGCGGGTGCCGTCGTTGCGGCGCGGACCGGCCTCGATCGTGATCGCCTGCGCCGGGCAGATCGCCTCGCACAACTTGCTGGCGTCTTCGCGCTTTTTCCCCTTCGGGTAGCGGGGCCGCGCGGGCTCGCCGCGGGAGCGGGCGAGGCTGACGGCGACTGGGCAGGCGCCGGGCTTGCCAGTGCGATCGCCGCCAAAGGGAGCAGCGCGACCAGGGCCGCGCGGAGCGTGTTGATACGGTTCATTGGTAGTTCTCCATCCCCTTCCTCGGACGGCCGCTCGATCTGTCCCGGCGCGCGCGGTCCGCGAGGTGCGATATTCCTAACACGCGAGTTCTGCATTCGTCCCATGACAGATGTGTCATAGGGCCATTCAGACTGGCCTTCCGGCCACCACTCGCCATATAACCGGGCAGAATTTGGGAAAATCGATGAGCGCGCTCGCCAATCACGCATTCGCCAAGATGAACGGCATCGGCAACGAGATCGTCGTCGTCGACCTGCGCGATTCCAAGGCACAGGTTTCGGCTGAGGAAGCACGCGCCGTGGCCTCGCCGGCCGGAGCGCCCTATGACCAACTGATGGTGTTGCAGCCGCCGCGGCTCGACGGCACCGAAGCGTACATCACGATCTACAACAATGACGGCTCGGAGGCCGGGGCCTGCGGCAACGGCATGCGCTGCGTGGTGCGGCGGATCTTCGAGAAGACCGGCCAGACCACGGCGACGTTCCAGACCCGCGCCGGCCTGCTCAATTGCTGGCAGGGGCCGGCGCCCGATCTCTACACCGTCGACATGGGCGCGCCGAAGTTCGGCTGGCAGGACATTCCGCTGGCTGAGGAATTTCGCGACACCCGCTACATCGAGCTGCAGGTCGGGCCGATCGACAATCCGTTGCTGCATTCGCCCTCGGTGGTCTCGATGGGCAACCCGCATGCGGTGTTCTGGGTCGATGACGTCAACGCCTACGACCTCGAACGCTTCGGGCCGCTGCTGGAAAACCATCCGATCTTCCCGGAGCGCGCCAACATCACGCTGGCCCATATCGTCGATCGCGACCACATCACGATCCGCACCTGGGAGCGCGGCGCCGGCCTAACCCGGGCCTGCGGCTCGGCGGCCTGCGCGACGGCGGTGGCGGCGGCGCGGCTGAAGCGCGCCAACCGGATTGTCGAGATTACGCTGCCAGGCGGCAAGCTCGGCATCGAGTGGCGCGAGCGCGACGATCACGTGCTGATGACCGGCACCGCCGATTTCGAATATGAGGGCCGCTTCGATCCGGCGCTGTTCGCCAGCGTCGCTTAGAGCATGATCCGGAAAAGTGGAAACCGGTTTTCCGACGAGATCATGCTCGAACAAGGAGCTATGGGCGTCGACGTCGTCACCTTTGGCTGTCGCCTCAACGCATTCGAATCCGAAGTGATCCGCCGCGAGGCCGAGCAGGCGGGGGTTACCGACACCATCGTCATCAACAGTTGCGCCGTCACCAACGAGGCGGTGGCGCAGGCCCGGCAGTCGATCCGCAAATTGAAACGCGAGCGCCCCGAGGCGCGCATCGTGGTCACCGGCTGCGCGGCGCAGACGCAGGCCGAAATGTTCGCCGAGATGGCCGAGGTCGATCGCGTCGTCGGCAATGACGAGAAGATGCGCGGCGACGCCTGGCGCGCGACACGTTCAGCATTCGATATCGGCGCAAGCGAGAAGGTCGCGGTCGCCGACATCATGGCGGTGACCGAGATGGCGCCGCATCTGCTCGACGGATTCGAGCGCGGCCTGCCGCGGGTGTTCGTGCAGGTGCAGAACGGTTGCGACCATCGCTGCACCTTCTGCATCATCCCCTATGGCCGCGGCAATTCGCGCTCGGTGCCGATGGGCGCGGTGGTCGATCAGGTCCGCGCGCTGGTCGAGCGCGGCCATGCCGAGATCGTGCTGACCGGCGTCGATCTCACGAGCTATGGCGCCGACCTGCCGGGCGCGCCGAAGCTCGGTCAGTTGACCCGGCAGATCCTGCGTCATGTGCCCGAGCTGAAGCGGCTGCGCATCTCGTCGATCGATTCGATCGAGGCCGATCGCGACCTGCTCGATGTCATCGCCGACGATGCGCGGCTGATGCCGCATCTGCACCTGTCGCTGCAGTCCGGCGACGACATGATCCTGAAGCGGATGAAGCGCCGGCATTCCCGCCAGGACGCGATCGATTTCTGTGCGCAGGTGCGCCGGCTGCGGCCGGATATCGCCTTCGGCGCCGACATCATCGCCGGCTTTCCGACCGAGACCGGGGCGATGTTCGCGCGTTCGCTCGATCTGGTTGAACAATGCGATCTCACCTTCCTGCATGTGTTTCCTTATTCGAAGCGCCCCGGCACGCCGGCGGCGCGGATGCCGCAGGTCGAAGGCGGGGCGATCAGGGAGCGCGCGAAACGGTTGCGCGCGGCCGGCGAAGCCGCGCTGGTGCGTCGGCTCGCAGCCGAAGCCGGCGCGACGCGCGAAGTGCTGATCGAGAGCGAGCGGCAAGGCCGCACCGAACATTTCCTGCCGGTCGCGATCGATGGCGATGTGCCGGGCGCGGTGCGGCGGCTCACCGTGACAGGACATGACGGCGCGCGCCTCGTTGCATCGGACCGCTGAGACTTCATCTCCGTCGTCCTGGCGAAAGCCAGGACCCATTACCCCAATCGGTCATTGTTGTGCGACGCTCGGGCCACGATCCCGTTCATGATCCAATGCGGTGGTTATGGGTCCTGGCTTTCGCCAGGACGACGCGTGGGGAGAGCCGTGGACTCACGCTGATCACCCGCACGCGGGTGATGACACGGAACGAGCTGTTTGACAGGCTAAAGGAGAACCAGTCCCGCACATGACGCGCTCAGTGTATGCGTCCGCCGGGCCTTGCAGGCTGCGCCGCGCGAACCTGCCAGAAGCGCAGCAGGCGATCGGCGTTTTCGCGCGTCATTTTCGTGAACTGGCCTTTCGCATGGGCGAGCTCGACGGGTCCCATGGAGCCGGTCGTGTAGCGGCATTCCATCACCGCGGCGGTGGTCTCCCAGCTCAGGCCGGCCGCGCGGCACGGCACCAGCAGGCCCTCGCTGCGCAGGCTTTGCATCAGCGAGCGGATCACCTCAATGCTCGACTGCGCGAGATCCGCCAGCGCCACGACGGTCTCTTCATATTTCCGCTGCCTGGCGAAGCCGAGCAAAGCGGCCTCGTCGAGCTCGCCGCTATCCCTGAGCTTCGCGACATGGCGCCTGGCTGCGGTGAAATCTCGGACCTGCGACATGTCGCGTTCGACGCCGGCAGCGACCGCGGCGACCGCGTGCCGGATCTCCTCGAACAAATACGGCGGGGCGCGCTCCAGCAGACGGCCGCGAACCTCTTCCGTTGCGCGGCGCAGCAGCTGAAGGCGGAGCTCCGACGGCAGGTCGGCGCGGATGCCGGTCTCGACGGCGAGGACCGGATCGTGCTCGGCCTGCGCGAGGATGACCGCAAATCCGTCCGGCGATACCTTGGCGCCGGGATTGTTGACCAGGCGGTGGCTCACACTGGCAAAGCGACGCGCCAGCAATGCGTCGGTGACGACTTCCTTCAGCCACCAGCGACCGGCGACGGCGAGCAGATGCTGCTCGCTCTTGGTCCGCGCGATCTCGATCAGATCGTCCGCGCTGAGCCGCGACGACTCCTGCAGGACCGGCCGCGCGATCCTGATCTCGTCATTGCCGGCGAGACGGCGAATGATCGCGGGCGGCGCCTGGGTCACCGGTGCGAGCTGCTCGCTGATGTCGGTGAGCGCTATCCGGGCGCTGATGTCGGCAAGCGCCCGGAGCTCGATGGTCTTGACCAGACGATCAAGCACGTTGTCGAACAGCTCGACCTGTTCGCTGTTGAAGCTGCCGGCGGAGGCGAGGAAGAGGTCGGTGACGCGCTTGGCGGTCGCGATGCATTTTTCGGCGGAGCCGGCACGTATCGCCGCCTCGACCTCGTCGACAATTGCCTGCCCGGCAGTCAGCATTGCTCGTCCTGAGCCCGTCGTGATGCGCTTTTCTAAGCCGCCTGCAGGACTACCGGACGAGGCTGAAAGTTCCGTAAAGGATAATGGTCCGTAAAACCCCGGAGATCACTGGCCGGTCCAGCCGCAGGCCCTGAGCCGCTGCCACATATGCTCCGGTGCCGGCGCAACCACATGGACCGGGTCCTTGTTGCGGGAAATCGGGATGCCGATTTCGCGGGAATGCAGATGCAGGGTCGGCTCGCCGAAGCGCGGACCGTTGCCATAGATATTGTCGCCGACGATCGGCCAGCCCATCGCTGATGAATGCACCCGCAGCTGATGGGTGCGGCCGGTGACCGGCTCCATCGCCAGCCAGGCGAGGCCCTCGCCGCGCCCCAGCACCTTCCAGTTGGTGATCGCCTTCTGCCCGTCCGGATCCGGCTTCTGCCACCAGCCGCGCTCGGCGTTGAGCCGGCCGAGCGGCATGTCGATGGTGCCTTCATCCTCGGCCGGGCCGCCCTCGACCACGGTCCAATACGTCTTCGAGATCTTGCTGTGCTTGAACAGCAGCCCGAGCGAGGCGGTCGCCTTGCGGTGGCGTCCCAGGACGAGGCAGCCGGAGGTGTCCTTGTCCAGCCGATGCGCCAGCACCGGCGGCCGCGGCAGGCCGAACCGCAACGCGTCGAAGGAGGCCTCCAGATTGGGGCCGCCCTTGGGGCCGCGATGCACCGGCATGCCGGCCGGCTTGTCGATCACCAGCATCAACCCGTCGCGGTGGAGCACCCGGCCCAGGATTTCTTCCGCGGTCAATTGGGGAACATCGATCAATTCGTCGAGACTTTCGTTTGTGAGCCGAAACGGCTAACACGTCCGCGCCATGAACGATACCACTGCAGGAACTCCAAAACAGAGCTGGTGGCAGCGCCTGAAAGGCGGCCTAAAGCGGACCTCGAGTTCGATCGGGACCGCGGTCGCGGACCTCGTCACCAAGCGCAAGCTCGATTCCGCCATGCTCGACGATATCGAGGATGTGCTGCTGCGCGCCGATCTCGGGACCGACGTCGCGGTTCGCATTGCGGAGGCGGTCGGCAAGGGCCGCTACGACAAGGCGATCTCCGCCGACGAGGTCAAGGACGTGGTTGCGACCGAGGTCGAGAAGGTGCTGGCGCCGGTGGCGAAGCCGCTCGAGATCGATGGCTCGAAGCAGCCGTTCGTCATCCTGGTCGTCGGCGTCAACGGCTCCGGCAAGACCACGACGATCGGCAAACTCTCCGCCAAGTTTGCCGCCGAGGGCCGCAAGGTTATGCTGGCTGCCGGCGACACCTTCCGCGCCGCGGCGATCGAGCAGCTCAAGGTCTGGGGCGAGCGCACCAAATCGCCGGTCATTGCGGGCGCGCAAGGCTCGGATTCGGCAAGCCTCGCCTTCAGCGCGCTGACCGCGGCCAAGGAGCAGGCGCGCGACGTGCTGCTGATCGACACCGCCGGCCGGTTGCAGAACAAGTCCGAGCTGATGAACGAGCTCGAAAAGGTCGTGCGCGTCATCAAGAAGGTCGATGCATCGGCGCCGCACGCGGTGCTGCTCGTGCTCGACGCCACGGTGGGACAAAATGCGCTGTCGCAGGTCGAGGCGTTTCATCGTACGGCAGGCGTCACCGGCCTTGTGATGACCAAGCTTGACGGCACGGCGCGCGGCGGCATCCTTGTTGCGCTGTCGGAGAAGCACAAGCTGCCGGTGCATTTCATCGGCGTCGGCGAAGGCGTCGAGGACCTCGCGCCCTTCACCGCAAAGGATTTTGCCAAGGCGATTGCCGGGATCGAGGCATGATCCCGAATATCATGCCTCAAACCAACACCGAGGGTTAATGGACAAGACCCAGCCACATCCGCTGTTCAAGCTTGCGACCGAGCTCGGGCCGCTGCTCGTGTTCTTCGTCGCGAACGCCAAGTACCACCTGTTCGTCGCCACGGCTGCGTTCATGGTGGCAATCGTCGCGGCGATGATCGCGTCCTATGTGGTAACGAAACACGTGCCCATCATGGCGCTGGTGACCGGCGCGATCGTGCTGGTGTTCGGCACCCTGACGCTGGTGCTGCACGACGAGACCTTCATCAAGGTCAAGCCGACCATCATCTACGGCCTGTTCGCGGCCGTGCTCGGCGGCGGGCTGCTGTTCGGCCGCTCCTTCATCGCCGTGATGTTCGACCAGATGTTCAATCTGACGCCGCAGGGCTGGCGCATCCTCACCATGCGCTGGGCGCTGTTCTTCGCCGGCATGGCCATCCTCAACGAGATCGTCTGGCGGACGCAGACCACGGATTTCTGGGTGAACTTCAAGGTGTTCGGCGTGACGCCGCTGACCATGATCTTCGCCATCGCCCAGATGCCGCTGACCAAGCGCTATCACCTTGAGCCGGTCTCGCTGGAAACCAGCGAGGCGGACGCCGGCGATTTGCGGAAGTAACGAGTCGTTATTTGACCGTCGCTGCGCTCGCAATGACGAGACGCGAGAGCTTCGACCTCTCCCCGTGAGAAAACGGGGAGAGGTGAAGTCGATCGCCGTCAGCTCTTCTGCTTGGCGATGATCTTGTCCTTGATCTTGTCGTAGGTCGCCTGCGGCAGGATGTTCTTCTGCACCAGTTCATCCTTGCCCTTGTAGGGGCGGCCCTTGATGATCGCGGCCGAGTAGGCCTTGCCGACGCCGGGCAGCGCGTCGAGCTGGTCGGCGCTGGCGCTGTTGACGTCGAGCAGGTCGTCCTTCGCCATCCCCGTCGTCTTCGCGTCGGGCGTCACGGCCTTCGGCGCGGGAGCCATCTTGTTGACTTCCGATTTGGCGGCGGGCGTAGTCGGCTGAACGCCCTGGGCCATCGACGGCGTGACCGTCAGCATGCCGAGCGTAAGCGCGGTGGCGAGAAGTGAAGCGAGCGTGGTCTTGCGCATATATCCCCTCCAGAGGAACGTTGATGTCAACGCCGCTGAGTTGGGGTTGCGTTCATGGCGTTGCCGTGGCCGCGAAATGAACCGCAGATAAACCTGTCGAAGTATTTTGCCGCAGGCATTTTCGCTCGCCGTTCAGCAGCGGTTCACGGCACCGCTGAATGACGAAGCGCTTACTGTCCGGCGAGCAGCGCCTTCTCGATCTCGGCCTTCAGCACGCTGTTGACGTTGTCGGGCGTCACCGGGCCGACCAGCTTGTAGACGATCTTGCCCTCGCGTCCGACCAGAAAGGTCTCGGGCACGCCGTAGACGCCCCATTCGATCGAGGCGCGGCCGTTGCCGTCGACGCCGACGATGCCGAACGGATTGCCGTAGCGGCCGAGGAAGCGTCGCGCATTGTCGGGCGAGTCCTTGTAGTTGATGCCGATGATCTGGAAACGCTTGTCCTTGCCGAGCTCGGTCAGCAGCGGCGCCTCGTCATGGCAGGGCACGCACCAGGACGCCCAGACGTTGACGACCGAGACCTTGCCCTTGAACGCAGCGGGATCGAGGCCGGGGACGGGCGCGCCGTCCCGTATCAGGCCGTCGAGCGCCGGCAGTGTGGTCTGCGGCGCCGGCCGTCCGATCAGCGCCGACGGGATTTTCGAGGGATCGCCGCCATAGAGCCGCAGCAGGAACAGCCCGGCGAGGCCGAGGAAGATCACGAGCGGCAACACCACCAGCAGGCGGCGGGCTTGCGGCGGGTTGTTGGTCGCCTGCTCGCTCATCTGATATCCGCCGCGCTGCGACCGGAGCGGCGCGTGACGCCGCTGGCCTCGATTTCCTTGAGGCGCCCCTGCTGACGGCGGTAGTCGGCGATGATCCACACGATCAGGAGCAGCACGACTGCGGCGACCAGCGCATAGGACGTCACGATGAAGGAAGCGTAGGGACCAAGCGACATCGTCACGCCGCTCCAATTTCTTTCGATGCGCCTGCTTCACGCGAGCCGGCACCCGCCTCGCTCGTGAACGAGACGCGGCTGGCCTGCATCATCTGCAGGCTGCGCACGCGCCGGCGCAGGATCTCGTTGCGCATTGCCGCGAGGTGCAGGGTGATGAAGAGCAGCGAAAACGCGATCGCCATCACCAAGAGCGGCCACAGGAACGCCTTGTCGAGCGTCGAGCCGCCCATGCGCAGCACGGAAGCCGGTTGATGCAGCGTGTTCCACCAGTCGACCGAGAACTTGATGATCGGAATGTTGATCGCGCCGACCAGCGTGAGGACCGCCGCCGCCCGTGCCGCGCGCGAGGGGTCCTCGACCGCGCGCCACAGCGCGATCAGGCCGAGATACATCAGGAACAGGATCAGGACCGAGGTCAGCCGCGCATCCCACTCCCAGTAAGTGCCCCACATCGGCCGGCCCCACAGCGAGCCGGTGACCAGCGCCAGGAAGGTGAAGGCGGCCCCGATCGGCGCCGCGGCCTTCGCCGCGACGTCGGCCAGCGGATGCCGCCACACCAGCGTGCCGAGCGCGGCCACGCTCATCACGCCCCAGACGAACATCGACAGCCACGCATTCGGGACGTGGATGAACATGATCTTCACCGTGGCGCCCTGCTGGTAGTCGTCGGGCGCCGTTGCCGACTGGTAGAGTCCGATCGCGAGCAGGATCGCGGTCGCGCCCGCGAGCCACGGCAGGATCCGCGCGGTCAGCGCCAGAAACCTGGTCGGGTTGGCGAGGTCGGTCAGCGTCTCGGTCAGCTTCATGGCACCCTGATAGTCGTCCGATGTGTCACAAGCAATTGGCGGAATTCCCCTCGGCAAGAATTGATCTGGCTCATATCAATCCAGCCCGTGCCGCAGGCTCGCGGCGGCGGCAAACGGGCCGATCACCAGGCTGGCGAGCGACAGCGCGCAGAGGATCGAGAACGGTGTTCCAAACGGCAGCGGGCCCGAGATCGCCGCCTGCGAGGCCGCAACGCCGAAGATCAGCACCGGGATCGACAGCGGCAGCACCAGCACCGCCAGCAACAGCCCGCCGCGATGCAGCGTCACCGCCAATGCGGCGCCGATCATGCCGGTGAAGGTCAGCGCCGGTGTTCCCGCCAAGAGGGTCGCCGCGACCGCCAATGTCGCCGTGCCGTCGAGATTGAGCAGCAGGCCGAGCACGGGTGTGGCGATGATCAGCGGCAGGCCGGCGGCGATCCAGTGCGCCAGCGCCTTGGCCGCGCAAGCGAGTTCCAGCGGCGTTCGGCTCATCACGATCAGGTCGAGCGAGCCGTCCTCGTGATCGGCTGTGAACAGCCGGTCGAGTGTGAGCAGGCTCGCCAGCAACGCGCCGAGCCAGAGGATGGCGGGGCCGAGCCGCGACAGCAGCGCCAGATCGGGACCGACCGCAAACGGCATCAGCACCGTGACGGTGAGGAAGAACAGCACCCCGATCAGCGCGCCGCCGCCGACGCGGAGCGCGATGCGGATGTCGCGGCGGATCAATGCGGAGAGAGCGCTCATGCCGGCGCTCCCATCCGCAAATCGCGCGCTTCGATGCCGAGCGGTAGATGGGTTGCGGCGACGATCAGGCCGCCGCCGGCGAGATGATCGCGCATCAGGGCGACGAACAGCGCCTGTCCGGCCGTATCGAGCGCCGATGTCGGCTCGTCCAGCAGCCAGACCGGCCGCCGCACCGAGAGCAGGCGCGCGATCGAGAGGCGGCGGCGCTGGCCGGCCGAGAGGTAGGCCGCCGGCAGGTGTGCGGCGTGGTCGAGCCCTACGGCTGCAAGGCAGCGGCCGGCATCCTGCGTCTCGCCGCCGAGGAATTCCCGCCAGAAGGAAAGATTTTCCATAACGCTCAGCGCCGGCTTCAGCGCGTCGCGGTGGCCGAGATAGTGGGCCTGCTCGGGCAGGCTGAGCTCGGCGTCGCCGCCTTCGAGCGCGACCGTCCCTTCGGCTGGAACCAAGAGCCCGGCGAGGACGCGGAGCAGTGAGGTCTTGCCCGCACCATTGGGGCCGGTGACGGCAAGCGCCTCACCGGCTGTGGCCGCCAGATCGAGGTCGGAAAACACCTCGCGCCCGCCGCGCACGCATTTCAGATTTCGTCCTGAGAGCCGCATGGTTCGTCTTGTCACAGCCCTCTGAAATCTTTCGCTACCGCGTGAGAATTTTTGGGTCGCGCACTGCCGCCGCACGCTTGTCGGTGTGGCGGTGCTTCTAGAAAGGTTCTATAAGCCCGGAACTTGATGCAGCACACACAATCGGCGGCCGCAACCCACCCTCCGGGCCATCCCTCGGCCAGTGTCGTTCGCCGGTGTTTAGTTACCCTTGCCGGGTATAACTGAGAATTGGGATTCCTCGTATGACCTCACTCGACAGCTTCAAATGCCGCAAGACCATGAAGGTCGGCGCCAAGTCCTACGTCTATTACAGCCTGCCCTTGGCAGAGAAGAACGGACTGAAGGGTATTTCGAAGCTGCCGTACTCGATGAAGGTTCTGCTCGAGAACCTGCTGCGCAACGAGGACGGCCGCACGGTCAAGAAGGAAGACATCGTCGCGGTGTCGAAGTGGCTGAAGAAGCGCCAGCTCGAGCATGAAATCGCCTTCCGCCCGGCGCGCGTCCTGATGCAGGATTTCACCGGCGTTCCGGCGGTGGTCGATCTCGCGGCGATGCGCAACGCGATGCAGAACCTCGGCGGCGATGCCGAGAAGATCAACCCGCTGGTGCCCGTCGATCTCGTCATCGACCATTCGGTGATCGTCAACTTCTTCGGTGACAACAAGGCGTTCGGCAAGAACGTCACCGAGGAATACAAGCAGAACCAGGAACGCTACGAGTTCCTGAAGTGGGGCCAGAAGGCGTTCTCGAACTTCTCGGTGGTGCCGCCCGGCACCGGCATCTGCCACCAGGTCAATCTGGAATATCTCGCGCAGACGGTGTGGACCAAGAAGGAGAAGATGACGGTCGGCAAGAAGACCGGCACCTTCGAGGTCGCCTATCCCGACTCGCTCGTCGGCACCGACTCGCACACCACGATGGTCAACGGCCTCGCCGTGCTCGGCTGGGGCGTCGGCGGCATCGAGGCCGAGGCCTGCATGCTCGGCCAGCCGCTGTCGATGCTGCTGCCTGAGGTCGTGGGCTTCAAGCTCAAGGGCCAGCTCAAGGAAGGCGTCACGGCGACCGACCTCGTGCTCACCGTCACCCAGATGCTGCGCAAGCTCGGCGTGGTCGGCAAGTTCGTCGAGTTCTTCGGCCCCGGCCTCGACTTCCTGTCGGTCGCGGACAAGGCGACGATCGGCAACATGGCGCCCGAATATGGTGCGACCTGCGGCTTCTTCCCGGTCGACGCCGCGACCATCGATTATTTGAAGACCTCCGGCCGCAAGGCCGATCGCGTCAAGCTGGTGCAGGCCTATGCCAAGGCGCAGGGCTTGTTCCGCACCGCCAAGTCGGCCGACCCGGTGTTCACCACCACGCTGACGCTCGACCTCGGCGACGTCGTGCCGTCGATGGCCGGACCGAAGCGCCCTGAAGGCCGCATCGCGCTGCCCGCGGTGTCGACCGGTTTCGCGACCGCGCTGGTCGGCGAATACAAGAAGCCTGAAGGTGAGCAGAAGCGCTTCGCGGTCGAGGGCCGCGACTTCGATCTCGGCCATGGCGACGTCGTGATCGCGGCGATCACCTCCTGCACCAACACCTCGAACCCGAGCGTGCTGATCGGCGCCGGCCTGCTGGCGCGCAAGGCAGCCGCCAAGGGCCTGAAGGCCAAGCCGTGGGTGAAGACCTCGCTCGCCCCCGGCAGCCAGGTGGTGGCGGAATATCTCGCCAATTCCGGCCTGCAGGCCGATCTCGACAAGGTCGGCTTCAATCTGGTCGGCTTCGGCTGCACGACCTGCATCGGCAACTCCGGCCCGCTGCCGGAAGAGATCTCGAAGTCGATCAACGAGAACGGCATCGTTGCCGCCGCGGTGCTCTCCGGCAACCGCAACTTCGAAGGCCGCGTCTCGCCCGACGTGCAGGCGAACTACCTCGCCTCGCCGCCGCTGGTCGTCGCGCATGCGCTTGCCGGCACCGTGACCAAGGATCTCGCAGTCGAGCCGCTCGGCATCGGCAAGGACGGCAAGCCGGTGTTCCTCAAGGATATCTGGCCGACCGCCAAGGAGATCAACACCTTCATGAAGAAGTACGTCACCGCGACGATCTTCAAGAAGAAGTACGCCGACGTGTTCAAGGGCGATACCAACTGGCGCAAGATCAAGACCACGGAAAGCGAGACCTATCGCTGGAACATGAGCTCGACCTATGTGCAGAACCCGCCCTATTTCGAAGGCATGAAGAAGCAGCCCGACCCGGTCACCGACGTGGTCGACGCGCGCATCCTCGCGATGTTCGGCGACAAGATCACCACCGACCACATCTCGCCGGCCGGTTCGATCAAGCTGACCTCGCCCGCCGGCAAGTTCCTCAGCGAGCACCAGGTGCGCCCCGCCGACTTCAACCAGTACGGCACGCGGCGCGGCAACCATGAAGTCATGATGCGCGGCACCTTCGCCAACATCCGCATCAAGAACTTCATGCTGAAGGGCGCCGACGGCAATATTCCGGAAGGCGGTTTGACCAAGCACTGGCCCGACGGCGAGCAGATGTCGATCTACGATGCCGCGATGAAGTATCAGGCGGAAGGCGTGCCGTTGGTGGTGTTCGCCGGCGCCGAATACGGCAACGGCTCGTCGCGCGACTGGGCCGCGAAGGGCACGCGTCTGCTCGGCGTGCGTGCGGTGATCTGCCAGAGCTTCGAGCGCATCCATCGCTCCAACCTGGTCGGCATGGGCGTGCTTCCGCTCACCTTCCATGAAGGCACGTCGTGGTCATCGCTCGGCCTGAAGGGCGACGAGAAGGTCACGATCCGCGGGCTGCAGGGCGATTTGAAGCCGCGCCAGACGCTGACCGCCGAGATCGTCTCCGCCGACGGCGGCAAGCGGGATGTCCCGCTGCTCTGCCGCATCGATACGCTGGACGAGCTCGACTACTATCGCAACGGCGGCATCCTGCACTACGTGCTGCGCAAACTCGCGGCCTAAAGGGTCTTTTGATGGAGCATGGTCCATTCGAGCCATGCTCCAACGCGGATTTGTGATCGGTGCCTCACTGCTTAGTGAGTAGCGGCTAAAAAGAAGGCGGCCTATGAAAAAGGCCGCTTTCTCGCGTTTTGGGGCACGCAAGTTCAGGGACAGACTTCATGCTCCGTACAATTACGGATGGAAATCATCACGACTGGTTCGCAGTATGACAGCGATGATGGCCTATAACTCGATTTCGCGATGGTCCAGCGCGCTCGGTATCTGCGCGATCGTCGCAATCATCCGCCCCGCTCACGCCGATCCGCGTGCAGTCGTCGAACTCTTCACCTCGCAGGGATGCTCATCCTGTCCGCCCGCGGACAAGATCATCGGTGATCTCGCAAAGGACCCCAACGTCATCGCGCTGAGCATGCCGATCGACTATTGGGACTATCTCGGCTGGAAGGACACGCTGGCCGATTCCCGCTTCAGCGCGCGCCAGAAAGCCTATTCCCACATGCGCGGCGATCGCGACGTCTACACGCCGCAGGCCGTGATCAACGGCTCCGCGCATGTGATCGGCAGCGATCGCGCCGGCATCGAGGACGCCATCAAGAGCACCGAGAAGAGCGGCACCGTGATGTCGGTGCCGGTGACGATGACGCTGACCGGCAAGCAGATCAACGTGTCGGTTGCTGCGTCGAAGTCGCCCGCGGTGTCGCGTGGCGAAGTCTGGATCTGCTCGATCTCGAAGTCGGTGCCGATCTCGATCTCGCGCGGCGAGAACCGCGGCCACGAGATCACCTACCACAACGTGGTGCGCAATCTCCTGAAGGTCGGTGACTGGAACGGCTCGTCCGGCAGCTGGACCGTGCCGCTGGAGAACATCACGCGCGATGGCGTCGATGCCGCGGCGGTGTACGTCCAGGACGGCAATCGCGACAAGCCGGGCCCGATGCTCGGCGCCGCATTCACCTCGCTTCACTAGCGCGTTGCTGCGCTAGCTGCCGGCAGACGCGTCGTTCGGCCGCGCGCATCGTCGCGCAGCCTTGCGCGGCGGCAAACATGCACACTGTGATTTGGTGAAGCGAAAGCGTTGAAGCTTTGCGCGCGCCGCTCGGTCACGCGGAGATGGGCAGGCCCCAAAAACAAAAAGGACCAACTTTCGTTGGCCCAGTGTTGGGATTTAACTCCCCTGCGAACAGGCCCGATCCCGACGGCCCCGGGGGGCTGGGGGCTGAGGAATCCGGAACCGAAAGGACCGGGCCAACGCAGGATTATCTTTTCGCAGGGCAGCGGGGCAGGCGATGGGCGGAAGTGGGGCAGCAATATGATTCCGCTAACGTTCCCGTGAGTCTTCGGTTTTCCGGACAATCCGCCGCGCCTGAGCGTGGTTAAGGCCTGGTTGCGTTGCGAATGGCCCCTTGCAGGCCTCCTCGCTTAGCGCAATCATGTCACTCTCGTGACGATCCCGAAGCAGGGGGCACCGGCCTTCGGATCCCGATCGTCACCGGGATGACAGGAGGCGCTCGATGAGTTTGATCTCGGAGGACACCGATCCGAGCGGGAGTCGTGCCGCGGCGCGCCCCGCCGCCGCGACCCCTCAACCCAACCGCGTGACATTCAATCGACTTGAGCTCAACCGCATTCTCAATCTCTACGGCCGCATGGTCGCCGACGGCGAGTGGCGAGACTATGCGATCGACTTCCTGAAGGACCGCGCCGTGTTCTCGGTGTTCCGGCGCGCGTCCGAAATGCCGATCTACCGGATCGAGAAGGATCCCCGTCTGGCGCGCAAGCAGGGCATGTACAGCGTGATTTCGGCGACCGGCCTGATCCTGCGTCGTGGCCACGAACTCGAGCGCGTGCTGTTCGTGATCGACCGCAAGCTGTCGCTGGTGTAGCGAGGCGAATTCGACGCCTGTAGCCCGGATGGAGCGGAGCGTAATCGCGGTTTTGCGACGCGAATGGCCTTGTCCCGGATTTCGTGGAGCCTGTCATCGGGTGCGCGTTCGCGCGACCCGTTGGCTCGATCCGGGCTACGGGTTCGCATCCCGCAAAAGCCGGCGCAAAACAAAAGCCCCGGCCGGGTGGCCGGGGCTCAGATCGATTGCCTTGCTCGCGGCGCTTAGTCGCGCTGGCCGAGCAGCTGCAGCAGCAGCGTGAACAAGTTGATGAAGTTCAGGTAGAGCGACAGCGCACCAGTGATTGCCGCACGCTCTGCCATCACGCCGCCCTGCGAGGCGTAGCCGTAGATGTAGTCGTTCTTCAGCCGCTGGGTGTCCCAGGCGGTGAGGCCCGCGAACACCAGCACGCCGACCACCGAGACGATGAACTGCAGCGCCGAGCTCGCCAGGAACAGGTTGACCAGGCTCGCGATGATGATGCCGATCAGGCCCATGAACAGGAACGAGCCCATGCCGCTCATGTCACGCTTGGTGGTGTAGCCGTAGAGGCTGAGCGCACCGAACGTCGCCGCGGTGATGAAGAACACGCGCACGATCGAGGTGTGCGTGTACACCAGGAAGATCGACGACAGCGACAGGCCCATCAGCGCCGAGAACACCCAGAACAACAGCTGGGCGGTCGCAGGCTGCAGGCGGTTGATGCCGGCCGAGATGACGAACACCATCGCCAGAGGGGCGAGGATGAACAGCCATTTCAGCGGGCTCACGAACATCGCGTAGCCGAACTGCGTCAGATAGGCATTGCCAAACTTGGCGACGGCGGCCGACTGGTCGGTGGTCACCGCGCCCATGTAGACGCCGAGCGCGGCCAAGCCGGTGATGGCGAGGCCGATGCTCATGTAGTTGTAGATGCGCAGCATGTAGGCGCGCAGACCGGCGTCGACGGCCGCAGCGTCAATGCGCCCGGCGGCCCGGCCGAAAGGAGAAGCGTAATTGCGGTCTAGGTCCGACATGGTCGAATTCCCGTGGTTGGTCCCGGTGGAGCGCAAGGGATTTGCGGCGCCGGTTATAAATCTATCTCAGATGGCGCGGTTTGCGGAGCATTAATTCCGTGTCATTCAAACCGACTATCCGACCCGATTGGTATGTGGGAAATTAACACATCCGACGCAAGCTTCCACGCGCGGCCGAATGTCGCTCTGGCCTAGCATGATAGGCAAAAACGGCGCTTTCGCCGCTACAAATTGTCACAAATTCCGCAACACCGAGGCCGGTTTCTGGTTCAGCGCGAGCAGCGTTCCTGCCAGCCCCAATCCGACCGTGACGACCAGCGCGGCGACCACGACCAGCGCGGCGCTGCCGGCCTGCCAGATGAAACTCAGCGTCATCAGCCGCGTCACGATCAGCCAGGCCGCGATCGAGCCGGCTATCACCCCGAAAATCGCGGTTGCAAAACCGATCATTAGATACTCCAGCGCGTAAGCGCCGAGCAATCGCACCCGCGTGGCGCCGAGCGTCTTGAGGATCACGGCGTCATAGACGCGGTGACGGTGTCCGGCGGCGAGCGCGCCGCCCAGCACCAGGATCGCCGAGATCAGCGTCACGGCGCTGGCGCCGCGGATCGCCAGCACCAGGTTGCTGACGACGCTGCCGATGGTCTCCAGCGCCTCGCGGACCCGCACGCTGGTCACCATCGGGAATGCGTCGGCGACCTGCTTGATGATGCGCGCGTCGTCGTTAGCGCCTGCTTGGGTCGCGCTGGCGTGTTGTTCCGTCAGGGTCGCGACGTGGCTGTGCGGCGCGCCCCTGAAGGCGTTCGGCGAGAACACCAGCACGAAGTTGATGCCGAGGCCCTGCCAGTCGATGTTGCGCAGATTGGCGATCTTCGCCGGCACGTCGCGGCCGAGCACGTTGACCACGATCTCGTCGCCGATCTTCAGGGACAGGCCGTCGGCGATCTTCTTCTCCATCGAGACCAGCGGGGGTCCGCTGTAGTCCGGCCCCCACCATTCGCCCTCGACGATCTTCGAGCCCTTGGGAATTTCGCCGGTATAGGTCAGGCCGCGGTCGCTCTGCAACACCCATTCCGAATCGACCGACGGCTTCAGCTGGTCGGCCTTGACGCCGCGCGCGGCGACGATGCGCCCGCGCAGCATCGGCACGTCCTCGACGGTCGAGCCGGGCGCGGCCTGGGCCAGGAAGGCATTGAAGCGGTCGGCTTCGGTGGAGGGGATGTCGATGAAGAAGAACGACGGCGCCCGCTCCGGCAGCGCGGCCAGGAATTGCCGGCGCAGATTGCCGTCGATCTGGGTGATGGTGACGAGCACGGCGAGCCCAAGGCCGAGTGACAGCACGACCGACGGCGTCAGCGCGCCCGGCCGGTGGATGTTGGCGATGGCGAGCCGCAGCATGGTCATGCGGCTGCGCGGCAGCCGCCGCGCCACCGCCATCAGGATCTCGGCGATCCCGCGCAGCAGCAGGAACACCGCGATCGAGGCGACGACGAACACGGTGGCGACCCGCTTGTCATAGGCGAGCCCGATCGCGACGCCGATCAAGAGCGCGACCACAACGGCCATCAGCGCAAGATAGCTCCAGCGCGGGCGGTGCCACTCGCTGGCGACGGTCTCGCGGAACAGCGCCGCGACCGGCACGTCGTGGACCCGGCCGAGCGGCCACAGCCCGAACGCCAGCGCGGTGAGCTGGCCGTAGATGAAGGACAGCGCGAGCTCGTCGGGATGCAGGGCAGGGACCACCGGTAGCGGCAGCAGCTTGCCGAACAGGCCGACGATGACGAACGGCAGCGCGGCGCCGAGCACGAGGCCGATCACCGAGCCGATGCCCGCCAGCACCACCACCTGGGTGCAGTAGATCGTGAAGACGTCGCGGCCGGTGGCGCCGAGCGCCTTGAACGAGGCGATGACGTCGCGGCGCCGGTCGATGTGGCTCTTCACCGCGTTGGCGACGCCGACGCCGCCGACCAGCAGCGCAGCAAGGCCGACGAGGGTCAGGAACTGGGTGAAGCGGTTGATGGTGCGCTCGAGCTGCGGCGAGGCGTTGTTGCGGCTGCGGACCTCCCAGCCGGCCTCCGGCGCTGCGCTGCGCGCACCGTCGATCAACGCCGTGGTGGCGCGGTCGTCGTTAGCGCCGTCGGGCAGCTTCACCCGGTAGATCCAGCGCACCAGGCTGCCCGGCTGCAACAGGTCGGTGGCGCGCAGGCTGGCTTCACTGACCAGGAAGCGCGGGCCGAGGCCGACGCCGCCGGCAAGCTTGTCGGGCTCGGCCACGACCACGCTGCGGATCTGATAGGTCGCGCTGCCGATGGTGACGCGGTCGCCGAGCTTCAGGTCGAGCCGCGCGAGCAGTGTTGAATCGGCAGCCGCGCCAAAAACGCCGTCGCGCTCAGCGAGCAGATCGGCGACCGGCATGTTCGGCTCGAGCGTCAGCTCGCCGAGCATCGGATATCTGCCGTCGACCGCCTTGAGCTCGACCAGCGCCAGCTTGCCGTCGCTGCTGCGCGCCATCGCGCGGAGCGTAGCCGCGACGGAGACCTCGCCGCGGGTGCGCAGATAGGCGACCTCGTCGGGCTTGGCCTCGCGCGAGATCAGCGAGAACGCGACATCGCCGCCGAGCAGCGTGCGGCCCTCGCGCGACAGGCCGTCACCGAGAGATGCGGCGACCGAGCCGACGCCGGCAATCGCCATCACGCCGAGCGCGATGCAGGCGATGAACACGTAGAAGCCGCGCAGCCCGCCGCGCAGTTCGCGCAGCGCGTAGCGAAAGGCAAGCGACGACGCGCGGCTCTGCCCCGCGACTTCGGACGCAAAGCTCATGGAGTTGATTGCCCGTCGATGCGGCCGGAGCGCAGCCGCACTACGCGGTCGCAGCGTTGCGCGAGCGCGAGGTCGTGCGTCACCAGCACCAGGGTCATGCCGCGCTCGGCGTGCTTGGTGAATAGCAGATCGACGATCTGCTTTCCCGTCGTCTCATCGAGATTTCCGGTCGGCTCGTCGGCGACCAAGATCGCCGGATCGGGCGCGAGCGCGCGTGCGATCGCGACGCGTTGCTGCTCGCCGCCGGACAATTGCGTCGGATAGTGATGCAGTCGTTCGCCGAGCCCGACCGATTGCAGCTCCTGCGCGGCGCGTGCGGCGGCATCGGGATTGCCGGCGAGTTCGAGCGGCACCGCGACGTTCTCCAGCGCCGTCATGGTCGGGATCAGATGGAACGACTGGAAGACGATGCCGACCTGGCGGCCGCGAAAGCGCGCCAGCGCATCTTCGTCGAGGGCATTGAACGAGGTGCCGTCGACGACCACCTCTCCACTGTCAGGACGTTCAAGACCCGCCATCACCATCAGCAAGGTCGACTTGCCCGAGCCCGACGGGCCGATCAGGCCGATGGCCTCACCCGCTGCCACACGAAGGCTGATATCTTTGAGGATATGAACCCGTGCCGCGCCGGTGCCGAGCGAGAGATTGACGTTCCTGACGGCAATGGTGTCCGGCTCGACGTCGGTCAGTGAAGAGGATTCGATGAGACTGTCCATGGTTCGGTCATATGGCACTTCCGCCGCTGCGGTCGAGGCCCGGTTGCGAATCTTCGTGCACATACTCGTGTTGCTTATGGGCTTGATGACGGCGGCCAGCGCGCAGACGCCTGATCAGGGGAAAGCTTCCGCGAAGCCGATCAAAATGGTGGTTCTGGGCGATTCCCTGAGCGCCGGTTACGGCCTTCCGGCCGAGGCGGCATTTCCGGTCCGGCTACAAAAAGCCTTGGAAGCCAAGGGGATAAAGGTCGATATGACCAATGCCGGGGTGTCGGGCGACACCGCCTCGGGCGGCCGCGAGCGGCTCGACTGGTCGGTGGCCGATGGAACCGATGTCGTGATCGTCGAGCTCGGTGCCAACGACGCCCTGCGCGGCATCGATCCCGCGGTGACGCGCAAGGCGCTCTCGGACATCATCACAAAGTTGCAGGCGCGCAAGATCGCGGTGCTCTTGTGCGGCATGCTCGCGCCACCGAACTATGGCAGTGAGTATGCGGCGAAGTTCAACGCGATCTATCCGGATCTGGCGAAATCCTTCGGCGTGCCGCTCTATCCGTTCTTCCTCGATGGCGTTGCTGCTAATCCGAAGATCAATCAGGCCGACGGCATGCATCCGACGGCGGAAGGTGTGGACATCGTCGTGAAGAATATCCTGCCCACAGTGGAGGCATTTCTCGGCGCATTATCAGGGCAACGCAGCTGAAACACAGGCAGTGCGGCGCGTTGCGTCCGTAGGTTTACGAGCTGTTAACGCCTCGTGCTTCGCAGAGTCACATATCTCGGGTACAAATAGGCGTCGGTGATTCGTCGCCGGGCTTGTTACAGGGTGCGGGCTCCCAAAACCCGCGCCAAGCATCGAGGATTATAGCGATGCCGCGTCTGTTCACTGGTCTGGAAATTCCGGCCGATATCGGCCAAACCCTCTCCAGCTTGCGTGGTGGCCTTCCCGGCGCACGCTGGATCGATCCCGAAAATTATCACGTCACCCTGCGCTTCATCGGCGATATCGACGGCCTCTGGGCCAACGAGATCGCGACGATGCTGTTTCGGGTGAACCGCAAACCGTTCGAGGTCAAATTGCAGGGCCTGTCGAGCTTCGGCGGACGCAAGCCGCGTGCGGTGGTTGCCGCCGTCGAGCCGAGCCGGCCGTTGATCGAACTGCAGGCCGAGCTCGAGCGGATGATGCAGCGGATGGGGCTCGATCCCGAGGGCAGGAAATTCACGCCACATGTCACGCTCGCGCGTCTGCATGACGCGTCGAGCCAGGACGTCGCGGATTATCTGTCCGTGCGCGGCTATTTTCCGAGCCGCACCTTCACGGCGGATCGCTTCGTGCTGTTCTCGTCGCGTGCGTCGACAGGCGGCGGTCCCTACGTGGTCGAGGATTCCTACGAGCTCTGCGCGTAGGGTTTCCGCGGATCGCGTCCAAAGGCGCCCGGCAAGGCCGTGCGGTCGGCTGTGGCATGCAAGAGTTCGTCCTTGCATACCCCGTTGGCACAATTCACGGCTTGCAATTTGCCGCGCAGTAGGGCCGTAAGGTGGGCTCATGCTGTCCACCTCGCCGAGTTCCTTTCTCGAACACTACAACGCCCTGGTCGCCTCCGGTGCGATCGAGGCCGATCCCGCACAGGCCGCCGCCGCCGGAGCGTTCGGCGCGCTGGAGGAGCGGCTCGCGAGCTACAAGCCGCAGCGCAAGCAGGGCCTGTTCGGGCGGCTGTTCGGCGGCGACAAGGACGACAAGCCGCCGCGCGGCCTCTATGTCCATGGCGAGGTCGGCCGCGGCAAGACCATGCTGATGGATCTGTTCTTCCAGCAGAGCCCGGTCGAGCACAAGCGCCGCGCGCATTTCCACGAGTTCATGGCCGAGGCGCATGAGCGCATCTACGGTTATCGCCAGCAGATCGCGCGCGGCGAGATCGCCGACGGCGACGTGATCGCGCTCACCGCGCAGGCGATCTTCGACGAAGCCTGGCTGCTCTGCTTCGACGAATTCCACGTCACCGACATCGCCGATGCGATGATCCTTGGACGGCTGTTCGCAAAGCTGTTCGATCTCGGCACCGTCGTGGTCGCGACCTCGAACGTTGCGCCTGACGATCTCTACAAGGGGGGTCTCAATCGCGCGCTGTTCCTGCCGTTCATCGCGCAGATCTCAGACCACATGGACGTGCTGCGGCTCGATGCGCGCACCGACTTCCGGCTGGAGAAATTGTTCGGCGTCAAGATGTGGCTGGTGCCGGCGGATGCAGCGGCCGATGCCGAGCTCGATGCGGCCTGGCGCAAGATGACCGGCAACGCGCCGTGCAAGTCGCGCGACATCGCGATCAAGGGGCGCGTGCTGCACGTGCCGTGCTCCTCGCATGGCGTCGCGCGCTTCAGCTTTGCCGAACTCTGCGAGAAGCCGTTTGCCGCGTCGGACTATTTGAGGCTCGCGCACGACTACCATACGATCCTGGTCGACCACATTCCGGTGATGGATTACGCCGAGCGCAATGCCGCCAAGCGCTTCATCTCGCTGATCGACACGCTCTATGACAATGCCGTGAAGCTGATGGCCTCGGCCGAGGCCGATCCGGTGTCGCTGTACCTTGCGGACGAAGGCGTTGAGGCGATGGAGTTCAAGCGCACGTCCTCGCGCCTGATCGAGATGAGCTCGGAATCCTATCTGGCGCTACCGCACGGCCGGAAGGACTCCTCGGCCAGCGGCTCCTCGACCGGCCTGGTCGAGACCTGAACTCCAGGCTTGAAATTCGGTCTTGATGTTCGGTCTTGCGGGTGGCCCGGTTCGGCGCAACTTTTCGTGTCTCCGGGTGGATGTTGCTGGCATGCCTGACCGAATTGCAGGCACGGCCTGCAATCGGGCAGGCCCTGACTTGAATGGATCATTCGAAAGGGATAACCACCCTTGCAACCGACTTCCCTCTCCCTCCTGCACCAGTTCAAAGGACTGATTTCCCATGGCACGCGACAAGATTGCACTGATTGGCTCCGGACAGATCGGCGGAACGCTGGCGCACCTCGTTGGCCTCAAGGAGCTCGGAGACGTCGTGCTGTTCGACATCGCCGAGGGCGTGCCGCAGGGCAAGGCGCTCGACATCGCACAGTCGTCGCCGGTCGACGGCTTCGACTCCAATCTGGTCGGCGCAAATTCCTATGAAGCGCTCGACGGCGCCAAGGTCTGCATCGTCACCGCGGGCGTGCCGCGCAAGCCCGGCATGAGCCGCGACGATCTCCTGTCGATCAACCTCAAGGTCATGGAGCAAGTCGGCGCCGGCATCAAGAAGTACGCGCCCGACGCCTTCGTCATCTGCATCACCAACCCGCTCGATGCGATGGTGTGGGCGCTGCAGAAGGCCTCCGGCCTGCCGCACAAGAAGGTGGTCGGCATGGCCGGCGTGCTCGACTCCGCGCGCTTCCGCTATTTCCTGGCCGACGAATTCAACGTCTCGGTCGAAGACGTCACCGCCTTCGTGCTCGGCGGCCACGGCGACACCATGGTGCCGCTGACCCGCTACTCGACCGTTGCCGGCATTCCGCTGCCCGACCTCGTCAAGATGGGCTGGACCTCGCAGGCGCGCATCGACGAGATCGTCGATCGCACCCGCAACGGCGGCGCCGAGATCGTCAACCTGCTCAAGACCGGCTCGGCGTTCTACGCGCCGGCCGCGTCGGCGATCGCGATGGCCGAGAGCTATCTGAAGGACAAGAAGCGCGTGCTGCCCTGCGCCGCCTATCTCAACGGCGAGTACGGCGTGAAGGACATGTATGTCGGCGTACCCACCGTGATCGGCTCCAAGGGTGTCGAACGCGTGGTCGAGATCGAGCTGGCCGGCAAGGACCGCGAAGCCTTCGACAAGTCGGTCGGCGCGGTGCAGGGCCTGGTCGATGCTTGCAAGAAGATCGCGCCCGATTTGCTCGGCAAGTAATCTCAATCGGCAATGACCCGATAGGCGATACCAATCGCCTGTCGGGTGCAAGATGATGAAATTCTGGCGGATTTTGTAGTTGCGCGAGCCTTGGTATATGGTATGCCAGCGTCAGGGCTGACGAGAAGTTCGCCGTACGAGGGTTTGGGAGCGTCGTTCCATGAATATCCATGAATACCAGGCCAAGGCATTGCTGCATGAATTCGGCGTGCCGATCTCGCGCGGCGTTCCGGTGCTGAAGCCGGAAGAAGCCGACGCGGCGGCCAAGCAGCTTCCGGGTCCGATCTGGGTGGTGAAGAGCCAGATCCATGCCGGCGGCCGCGGCAAGGGCAAGTTCAAGGAAGCCTCCGCCGGCGACAAGGGCGGCGTCCGCATCGCCAAGTCGGTCGCCGAGGTCGACGAGTTCGCCAAGCAGATGCTCGGCGCGACGCTGGTCACGGTGCAGACCGGCCCGCACGGCAAGCAGGTCAACCGCCTCTACATCGAGGAAGGCTCCGACATCGACAAGGAGTTCTACCTCTCGCTCCTGGTCAATCGCGAGACCTCGGAAATCTCCTTCGTGGTGTCGACCGAAGGCGGCGTGAATATCGAGGACGTCGCGCATTCGACCCCGGAGAAGATCGTCTCCTTCTCGGTCGATCCCGCCACCGGCATCATGCCGCATCACGGCCGTACCGTCGCCAAGGCGCTGAAGCTGACCGGCGATCTCGCCAAGCAGGCCGAGAAGCTGACCGGCCAGCTCTACACGGCGTTCGCCGCCAAGGACATGGCGATGCTCGAGATCAACCCGCTGGTCGTCACCAAGCAGGGCCAGCTCCGCGTGCTCGACGCCAAGGTGTCGTTCGACAGCAACGCGCTCTACCGTCACCCTGACGTGGTCGCGCTGCGCGACGAGACCGAGGAAGACGCCAAGGAGATCGAGGCGTCGAAATACGATCTCAACTATGTCGCGCTCGACGGCACGATCGGCTGCATGGTCAACGGCGCTGGCCTCGCCATGGCGACGATGGACATCATCAAGCTGTACGGCATGGAGCCGGCGAACTTCCTCGATGTCGGCGGCGGCGCCAGCGTCGAGAAGGTCGCGGCCGCGTTCAAGATCATCACTGCCGATCCGAACGTGAAGGGCATCCTGGTCAACATCTTCGGTGGCATCATGAAGTGCGACGTGATCGCCGAGGGCGTGGTCGCCGCGGTTAAGCAGGTCGGCCTCAAGGTGCCGCTGGTGGTGCGCCTCGAAGGCACCAATGTCGAGCAGGGCAAGAAGATCATCCGCGACAGCGGTCTCAACGTTCTGCCTGCCGACAATCTCGATGACGCCGCACAGAAGATCGTGAAAGCCGTCAAGGGAGGCTAACGATGGCCGATCATCTCGACGCTCCGACCCCGCTGGACGAACACCGCAAGCTCGCGGCTTTCGCGGGCGAGTGGAACGGCGAAGAGATGGTCTTTCCGTCGCGCTGGGCCGCCGGCGGTCCAGCCACCTCGCATGTCGTTGCGCGCATCGCGCTCAACGGCTTCTATCTGATCCAGGACAGCGTGCAGACCCGCGACGGCAAGGAAAGCTTCGCCACCCACGGCGTCTTCACCTACGACCGCGACGATCGGGCCTACAAATTGTTCTGGCACGATTCACTCGGCTACTACCCGCCGTCGCCGGCTTCCGGCGGCTGGGCGGGCAAGTCGCTGATCCTGGTGCGCGGCTCGCTGCGCGGCAATGCCCGTCACGTCTACGAGGTCGTCGACGACAACACCTACAACATGAAGATCCAGTTCTCGCCTGACGCGGAAGGGTGGGCCGACGTGCTCACCGGCGTGTACCGGCGTATCCACTAAACCCTTCGTCTCGCGAAAGCATCTCGAACCATGTCCATTCTGATCGACAAGAACACCAAGGTCATCTGCCAGGGCTTCACCGGCAAGAACGGCACGTTCCATTCGGAAGCGGCGATCGCTTACGGCACCAAGATGGTCGGCGGCGTGGCGCCGGGCAAAGGCGGCTCGACCCATCTCAACCTGCCGGTGTTCGACACGGTCGCCGAGGCGCGCGAGAAGACCGGCGCCGACGCCAGCGTGGTCTATGTCCCGCCGCCGGGCGCGGCGGATGCGATCTGCGAGGCGATCGATGCGGAGATCCCGCTGATCGTCTGCATCACCGAGGGCATTCCGGTCCTCGACATGGTGCGCGTCAAGCGCTCGCTGTCCGGTTCGAAGTCGCGCCTGATCGGGCCGAACTGCCCCGGCGTGATGACCGCCGGCGAATGCAAGATCGGCATCATGCCGGCGAACATCTTCAAGCCCGGCTCGGTCGGCATCGTCTCCCGCTCCGGCACCCTGACCTATGAAGCCGTGTTCCAGACCACCCAGGAAGGCCTCGGCCAGACCACCGCGGTCGGCATCGGCGGCGACCCGGTCAAGGGCACCGAGTTCATCGACATGCTCGAGATGTTCCTGGCCGACGAGAAGACCAAGTCGATCGTCATGATCGGCGAGATCGGCGGCTCGGCCGAGGAAGATGCGGCCCAGTTCCTCAAGGACGAGGCCAAGCGCGGCCGCAAGAAGCCGATGGTCGGCTTCATCGCCGGTGTCACCGCACCTCCCGGCCGCCGCATGGGTCATGCCGGCGCGATCATCTCCGGCGGCAAGGGCGATGCCGGTTCCAAGACCGCGGCGATGGAAGCTGCCGGCATCAAGGTGTCGCCGTCCCCGGCGCGGCTCGGGCACACGCTCGCCGAGATGCTGAAGTAATTGTCGGCCGAGTTCCCTTAAGGGGTTATGGCGGTGTTTCCGGGCGGGTTCCGCCCCGGAAACACCGCCATTTTGTTTCGTTACCGCCCAACGGGCGGATCAATAAGTATTGAAAATATATTCATTTCTTGGTTCTTTTAGGCAGGAATATCCGACCTAGATAGGGTAAAGGATATCCATCCAGCCGGCGCTCTTCCCAGACCGGCACTTGCGCCGTCTCCTACGCGCGAACCGAAAAAAATCACCAGGACTGCCCCATGTCTCGCCAAGACGCGAACGCCGCTTTTGCACTCTCCTCATTCCTGCAGGGCACCAACGCCGCCTATATCGACGACCTCTACGCCCGCTACGAGCAGGACCCGTCGTCGGTCGACGCCGAGTGGCAGGATTTCTTCAAGAGCCTGAAGGACGCCCCGGCCGACGTCCAGAAGAACGCCGAGGGCGCCTCCTGGGGCCGCGCCAACTGGCCGGTGACACCGCGCGACGAACTGACCTCGGCGCTCGACGGCAACTGGGCCCAGGTCGAGAAGGCGGTCGGCAGCAAGCTGGCGGCCAAGGCGCAGGCCAAGGGCGCCGAACTGTCCGACGCCGACGTCCATCAGGCCACCCGTGATTCGGTTCGCGCGCTGATGCTGATCCGCGCCTACCGGATGCGCGGCCATTTCCACGCCAAGCTCGATCCGCTCGGCATCGAGGCGCCGCGCGACCGCGAGGAGCTCGATCCGCGCTCCTACGGTTTCACCGAGGCCGACTTCGACCGCAAGATCTTCCTCGACCACGTGCTCGGCCTCGAATACGGCACGCTGCGCGAGATCGTGCAGATCTGCGAACGCACCTACTGCCAGACGCTCGGCGTCGAGTTCATGCACATCTCCAACGCCGCGCAGAAGGCGTGGATCCAGGAACGCATCGAAGGTCCGGACAAGGAGATCAGCTTCACGCCGGAAGGCCGCCGCGCGATCCTCAACAAGCTGATCGAGGCCGACGGCTTCGAGAAATTCTGTGACACCAAGTTCACCGGCACCAAGCGCTTCGGCCTCGACGGCGGCGAATCGCTGATCCCGGCGCTCGAGCAGATCATCAAGCGCGGCGGCAATCTCGGCGTGAAGGAGATCGTGGTCGGCATGCCGCATCGCGGCCGCCTCAACGTGCTGACCCAGGTGATGGGCAAGCCGCATCGCGCGCTGTTCCACGAATTCAAGGGCGGTTCGGCCAACCCGGACTCGGTCGAGGGCTCCGGGGACGTCAAGTATCACCTCGGTGCGTCCTCGGACCGCGAGTTCGACGGCAATAACATCCATCTGTCGCTGACCGCAAACCCGTCGCATCTCGAGATCGTCGATCCCGTCGTGATGGGCAAGGTGCGCGCCAAGCAGGATCAGCACGGCGATCCGCCCGACATGCGCATCTCAGTGCTGCCGCTCCTGATGCACGGCGACGCGGCGTTCGCGGGCCAGGGCGTGGTGGCGGAATGCTTCAGCCTGTCCGACCTCAAGGGCTATCGTACCGGCGGCTCGCTGCACTTCATCGTCAACAACCAGATCGGCTTCACCACCTATCCGCGCTACTCGCGCTCGTCGCCCTATCCGTCCGACGTCGCGAAGATGATCGACGCGCCGATCTTCCACGTGAATGGCGACGATCCCGAGGCCGTGGTGTTCGCGGCCAAGGTCGCGATCGAGTTCCGGCAGAAATTCCACAAGCCGGTCGTCATCGACATGTTCTGCTACCGGCGTCACGGCCACAATGAGGGCGACGAGCCGGCGTTCACCCAGCCGGTGATGTACAAGCGCATCGCCTCGCACCCGACCACGTTGGAGATCTACGCCAAGCGGCTGGTCGCCGAAGGCGTGCTCACGGAGGGTGAGGTCGAGAAGGCCAAGGCCGACTGGCGCGCGCGCCTCGATGCCGAGTTCGAGGCCGGCGCCGGCTACAAGCCGAACAAGGCCGACTGGCTCGACGGCAAGTGGGCGGGCTTCAAGATCGCCGATCAGGAAGAGGATGCCCGCCGTGGCGTCACCGGCGTCGATGTCGCGGTGCTCAAGGATATCGGTCGCAAGATCACCAAGGTGCCGGACGGTTTCCGCGTCCACCGCACCATCCAGCGCTTCCTCGACAATCGCGCCAAGGCGATCGACAGCGGGATCGGGATCGACTGGGCGACTGGCGAGGCGCTGGCATTCTGCACGCTGCTGCAGGAAGGCCATCACGTGCGTCTGTCCGGCCAGGATTCCGAGCGCGGCACCTTCTCGCAGCGCCATTCGGTGCTGATCGACCAGGAGGACGAGAGCCGCTACACGCCGTTCAACCATCTCGGCGGCGAAGACACCGGCCACTACGAGGTCATCAACTCGCTGCTGTCGGAAGAGGCGGTGCTCGGCTTCGAGTACGGCTACTCGCTGGCCGAGCCGAATGCGCTGGCGCTCTGGGAAGCCCAGTTCGGCGACTTCGCCAACGGCGCCCAGGTGGTGTTCGACCAGTTCATCTCCTCGGGCGAACGCAAATGGCTGCGCATGTCGGGCCTCGTCTGCCTGCTGCCGCACGGCTATGAAGGGCAGGGACCGGAGCATTCCTCCGCGCGCCTCGAACGCTATCTGCAGATGTGCGCCGAGGACAACATGCAGGTGGTCAACCCGACCACGCCGGCGAACTACTTCCACGTGCTGCGGCGCCAGCTGCATCGCGAGATCCGCAAGCCGCTGATCCTGATGACGCCGAAGTCGCTGCTGCGCCACAAGCGCGCGGTGTCGCGGCTCGACGAGCTCGGCAAGAACGCGACGTTCCACCGCATCCTGTACGATGACGCGCAGATGCTGCCGGACGAGAAGATCAAGCTGCTGCCGGACGACAAGATCCGTCGCGTCGTGCTGTGCTCCGGCAAGGTCTATTACGACCTGTACGAGGAGCGCGAGAAGCGCGGCATCGACGACATCTATCTGATGCGCATCGAGCAGCTCTATCCGGTGCCGCTGAAGGCGCTGGTGCAGGAGTTCGGCCGCTTCAAGAATGCCGAGATGGTCTGGTGCCAGGAAGAGCCCCGTAACATGGGCTCCTGGCACTTCATCGAGCCCTATCTGGAGTGGGTGCTGAACCAGACCAACGCAGCCAACAAGCGTCCGCGCTATGCCGGCCGTCCGGCATCGGCGGCGACCGCCACCGGGTTGATGTCGAAACATCTCGCGCAGCTCAAGGCGCTGCTCGACGACGCACTGAACTAGCAATCTTCACTGAAGCCATGCCCCGCCTTGCGCGGGGCATCCGGTATCCCGCGTCATTCAGCGAAATGGCTGTCGTCACGGAATACCGGGTCGTCCGCTTTGGCGGATGGTGGCCGGAAAAATTTTTCGACCGCAAGGTTATCGAGGAAAAGACCATGACTGAAATTCGCGTTCCAACGCTCGGCGAATCCGTAACCGAGGCCACGATCGGCCGCTGGTTCAAGAAAGCTGGTGAGGCCGTTGCGGTGGACGAGCCGTTGGTGGAGCTGGAAACCGACAAGGTCACCATCGAGGTGCCCGCGCCGGTCGCCGGCACGCTCGGCGAGATCATCGCCAAGGACGGCGAGACCGTCGCCGTCGGCGCGCTGCTCGGCCAGATCAATGACGGCGCCGTCGCCGCCAAGCCCGCTGCCGCGGCTGCCGCTCCCGCCAAGGCCGCAGCGCCGGCGCCTGCCGCCGCTCCCGCAGCGGCCCCGGCTGCCCCCAAAGTGCCGCCGGCGGATGCGCCGCTCGCGCCCTCGGTGCGCAAGCTGTCCGCCGAGAGCGGCGTCGACGCCTCGACCGTTCCGGGCTCGGGCAAGGACGGCCGCGTCACCAAGGGCGACATGCTGGCCGCGATCGAGAAGGCCGCCTCGGCGCCGACTCCGGTCAACCAGCCGGCCGCCGCGGTGCAGGTGCGTGCGCCGTCGCCGGCGGACGACGCCGCGCGCGAGGAGCGCGTGAAGATGACCCGGCTGCGCCAGACCATCGCGCGCCGCCTCAAGGACGTGCAGAACACCGCCGCGATGCTGACCACCTTCAACGAGGTCGACATGACCGAGGTGATGAAGCTGCGCGCGCTCTACAAGGATACGTTCGAGAAGAAGCACGGCTCGAAGCTCGGCTTCATGGGCTTCTTCACCAAGGCGGTCGTGCAGGGCCTGAAGGACATTCCGGCCGTCAACGCCGAGATCGACGGTTCCGACCTGATCTACAAGAACTACTACCACATCGGCGTTGCCGTCGGCACCGACCGCGGCCTGGTGGTGCCCGTGGTGCGCGACTGCGATCACAAGTCGATTGCCGAGATCGAGAAGTCGATCGCCGATTACGGCCGCCGTGCCCGCGACGGCCAGCTCAAGATCGACGAGATGCAGGGCGGCACCTTCACCATCACCAATGGCGGCATCTACGGCTCGCTGATGTCGACGCCGATCCTCAACGCGCCGCAATCCGGCATCCTCGGCATGCACAAGATCCAGGAGCGGCCGATGGTGGTCGGCGGCAAGATCGAAGTGCGGCCGATGATGTATCTGGCGCTGTCCTACGATCACCGCGTGATCGACGGCAAGGAAGCGGTCACCTTCCTGGTGCGCGTCAAGGAGAGCCTGGAGGATCCGGCCCGCCTGGTGCTGGACCTGTAAGGGAGGGGTTGGTGGAGCCGTCGCTTGCAGAGGCGCTGATTTCCTTTGTGCCATTCCTGCTGACCACCTTTATTTTCTTCCTCTTCGCGATTCCGATCAGTCGCAGGAAGGGTAAGGGTACAGGCTTTGCCTTTTGGTGTCTGATTCCAATCTTCACGCCCTTCATTCTGTTCTATCTGGTGAGTCTGACGGACAAGTCTGTATTGGATCGGTTGGCCGCACTTGAGGGTAAGTCTTCGTAGTGCGGCGGGCTCGAACGGGCCTTCATCGGATGAACTTGTGGGGAATGATGTGATGGACAAGGTTGTGATCGTCACCGGCGGTAGCCGCGGCATCGGCCGCGCCACCGCGCTTGCTGCTGCCGCGCGCGGCTATCGCGTTGTCGTCGGCTACGCCACGAACCAGGCTGCGGCCAATGAAGTCGTCGACGCGATCGAGGCCAGCAACGGCAAGGCGATCGCGGTGAAATGTGACGTCGGCAGCGAACAGGACATCCTTGCCCTGTTCAAGGCCGCCGATGGCTTCGGCACGCTCGGTGCGCTGGTCAACAATGCCGGCATCGTCGGCAAAAGTGGTGTGCGCGTCGACGAAATGTCGGCCGAGCGCATCCAGCAGATGATGGCGGTCAACGTCACCGGCAGCATCCTGTGCGCGCGCGAGGCGGTGAAGCGGATGTCGACCAAGCACGGCGGCAAGGGCGGCGTCATCGTCAACCTGTCCTCGGTCGCGGCGAAGCTCGGCGCGCCCAACACCTATGTCGATTACGCCGCCTCCAAGGGCGCGATCGATTCCTTCACGGTCGGCCTCGGCTACGAGGTCGCGGGCGAAGGCATCCGCGTCGCCGGCATCCGGCCCGGGCTGATCGACACCGACATCCATGCCGCCGGCGGCGAGCCCGATCGCGCGCACCGGCTCGCCCATATGGTGCCGATGAAGCGCGTCGGTACCGCGGATGAGATCGCCAACGCCATCGTCTGGCTGATCTCGGACGAGGCGTCCTACGTCACCAGCGCGATCCTCGACGTATCGGGCGGTCGCTAGAACACGATCAAGCAGCGGGAAGCGGTCTTCCGATCCGATTGTGCCCGCCCAACTGTCACAGAGCTTAGCTACAGGACCTCAATCATGGCTTCTTACGATCTCGTCGTCATCGGCACCGGCCCCGGCGGTTACGTCTGCGCGATCCGCGCGGCGCAGCTCGGCATGAAGGTCGCCGTCGTCGAGAAGAATGCGACGCTGGGCGGCACCTGCCTCAATGTCGGCTGCATGCCGTCGAAGGCGCTGCTGCACGCCTCCGAGATGTTCGAGGAAGCCGGGCACTCCTTCGCCAAGATGGGCGTCAGCGTCCCGGCGCCGAAGCTCGATCTGCCGGCGATGATGAACTTCAAGCAGCAGGGCATCGACGGCAACGTCAAGGGCGTCGAGTTCCTGATGAAGAAGAACAAGATCGACGTGCTCAAGGGCACCGGCAAGATCCTCGGTGCCGGCAAGGTCGAGGTCTCCGGTGACGGCAAGTCCGAGACCGTCGAGGCCAAGAACATCGTGATCGCCACCGGCTCGGACATCGCGCGGCTGAAGGGCATCGAGATCGACGAGAAGCGCATCGTGTCGTCGACCGGCGCACTGTCGCTGGAGAAGGTGCCCGGCAGCCTGCTGATCGTCGGCGCCGGCGTGATCGGCCTCGAGCTCGGTTCGGTCTGGCATCGTCTCGGCGCCAAGGTCACCGTGGTGGAATTCCTCGACCGCATCCTGCCCGGCATGGACGGTGAGGTGGCGAAGCAATTCCAGCGCATCCTCGAAAAGCAGGGCTTTGCCTTCAGGCTCGGCGCCAAGGTCACCTCGGTCGACACCTCGGGCAAGACGCTGCAGGCCAAGGTCGAGCCGGCCGCCGGCGGCGCCGCCGAGACCATCGAGGCCGACGTCGTGCTCGTCTGCATCGGCCGCGTGCCCTACACCGAGGGCCTCGGGCTGAAGGAAGCCGGCGTTGCGCTCGACAATCGCGGCCGTGTCGAGATCGATTCGCACTTCTCGACCAATGTGAAGGGCATCTACGCGATCGGCGACGTCGTGGCCGGGCCGATGCTGGCGCACAAGGCGGAAGACGAGGGCGTTGCCTGCGCCGAAATCATCGCGGGCCAGGCCGGCCACGTGAACTACGACGTCATTCCAGGTGTTGTGTATACCACGCCGGAAGTGTCGTCGGTCGGCAAGACCGAGGAAGACCTCAAGCAGGCCGGCGTCGCTTATACCGTCGGCAAATTCCCGTTCACCGCGAACGGCCGCTCCAAGGTCAATCAGACCACCGACGGCTTCGTGAAGGTTCTCGCAGATGCGAAGACCGATCGGGTGCTCGGCGTCCACATTGTCGGCATCGAGGCCGGCGAAATGATCCACGAAGCCTGCGTTCTGATGGAATTCGGCGGTTCGGCCGAGGATCTGGCCCGCACCTGCCACGCCCATCCGACCCGCTCCGAGGCGATCAAGGAAGCCGCGCTTGCGGTAGGCAAACGCGCCATCCATATGTGATGATCGAATATCCGGCGTGAGCCGGTTGAGATCATAGCGATGTTGCGCCGACTGCTTCAGCCGTTCTGGGTCCTGCTTGCGATCATCTTCCTGATCGAGGCCTGGCTGTGGGACCACCTCGAGCCGATCGTGGCCCGGGCGGTGGCGTGGATTCCCCTGCGGGCGCTCAAGCAATGGCTTGCCGACCGGGTCGATTCGCTGTCGCCGGCGATGACGCTGATCGTCTTCGTCGTGCCGTTGATCCCGCTGTTTCCGCTCAAGCTGGTCGGGCTCTGGCTGCTGGCGAACCAATATTGGTTCAGCGCAGTCTCGCTGATCCTGTTCGCCAAATTCCTCGGCGTCGGCGTCACGGCCTTCCTGTTCGACGTGACGCGGTCGAAGCTCTTGGAGATGCCCTGGTTCGAGGCGCTCTATAATTACGTGATGGCGCTACGGGCCAAGGCCAACGCGCTGGTCGACCCGATCAAGCGGCGCATCCGCGAGATGATCGCTGGCGACGGGGAGGGCTGGACCGCCCGCACGCTGCGCCTGATCGCGCGCTTCCGTAAGAGCGTGCACCAGACCAGCAAGGTGCTTTAATCGGGGCTGTATATTCCGCCATTGCGAGTAGCGATAGCGACGAAGCAATCCATGCTTCCGCGTATGCTGATGGATGGATTGCTTCGCTTCGCTCGCAATGACGGGATTAGTGAGGCGCCCGCCAGCTCTCTCAATGCAGATGCAGCAGATGCGGCTGGAACAGGCCGAGCAAGGTCATCGCGACGCCGGCGAGCGTCACCAGGCCGGACACCCAGGCCAGCGCGGCGATGCCGGTGATGATGGTCGCGGACGCCAGCACGATCGCGATCTGGAAGGCCGCGGAAGCGAGCTCGAAGTGGTGGTATTTCGCGGTCGCCTCGTCGCGCTCGTGCTCGGCGTGCTTGGCGCGTTCGGAGAGTTGCTCCGAGCCCTCGCCGGTCTCCGGCTCCGAGCGATAGCGCGCCGCGGTCTTCTGCCAGTCGTCGATCTGCTTCTGCAGTGCGGCCTTGGCCGCCTCGTCGGTGGTGGTCGCGAGGTTCAGCTTGCCCTGTTCGGCCGCGGTCTGCACCGCGGTGCGGCGGATGCTCTTGGCCTGGAAGAAGGCCCAGAGGTTCGAGGCCTCGACATTCTTGCTGATCGATTCGGTCTGGGCGCCCTTGCCGAGGGTCTCCGACAGTGCCAGGCACAGCGCGATCACGGCGATCAGGAGCGCGATCTTCTTGTTCTCGCCCGACGCATGCTCGGCATGCTCCGCGTGCTCCATACTTTCATGTGCGCTCATGATTCCCCTCCGATGAGACTGTGCCACGATTGCCGAATGCGGTGCACAAGGCAAGGGCCGGCAGTTTGTGGTTAGCCGTATGAAGATGAACGCAGCATGACGGCGCGCCGAATCCGGTGTCTGGTCTGGACCGGGGTCCGCCGTTCAGCCGCGCGGATGCGCGGAGCGATAGACTTCGAGCAGGCGCTCGCTATCGATGCCGGTATAGATCTGCGTGGTCGACAGCGAGGCGTGGCCGAGTAATTCCTGGATCGCGCGCAGGTCGCCGCCGCGGCTCAGCAGATGAGTCGCGAAGGAGTGCCGCAACGCGTGCGGCGTTGCGCTGTCCGGCAGGCCGAGCGCGCCGCGCAGCCGCTCCATGGTGAGCTGGATGATGCGCGGGCTCAGGGGACCGCCGCGCGCGCCGACGAACATCGGTCCGGTGGGGCTGAGCTGATGCGGGCAGATCGCCGCATAGTCCGCGATCAATTGCAGCACGTTGTGCAGCACCGGCACCATGCGGGTCTTGTTGCCCTTGCCGGTCACGACCAGTACGTCGCCTTCGCCCGGCTTCGGCACGTCGCGGCGCTTCAGGCCGAGCGCCTCGGAGATGCGCAGGCCCGAGCCGTAGAGCAGCGCCATCACGGCGGCGTCGCGCACCAGGATCCAGGTCTCGCGTTCCTCGCCGGCACGCTCGTCTGCGTCGGCGAAGCGCTTCGCTGCTTCCATGTGGATCGGCTTCGGCAGGCTCTTCGCAACCTTGGGCGCGCGGATCGCCGAAAGGGCGCCGACCTTGCCGTTGCCTTCGCGTTCCAGGAAGCGTCCGAACGAGCGTAGGCCCGCCAGCGCTCGCATCAGCGATCGCCCGCCGATCTCGTCCGCGCGGCGCATCGCCATGAAGGCTCTGACATCGCTCGCCTCGAGTGCGGCGAAGGCCGCAAGCGTCACGCGCGCGCCCCAGTGTTCGGCGAGGAAGGCCAGGCATTGCCGCACGTCGCGGGCGTAGGCCTCGAGCGTCTTTGGCGACAACCGCCGCTCCGCGCGCAGATGCGACAGCCAGCGCGTCATCTCCTGCGTGACCGACGCGTCAGCGCAGTCGAGCTCGAGCGGTTGCATGGGCTGATCGGTCCGGGCCATCTGGTAAGGGCTATTGGCGCTGCGATTCTCCTGATTATATCGCACTGCCTTCGTTTACCGATCGCTAAGACCGCATGGCGGTGACAGAGCGTTTTCGAGCCAAGTGGAGGCCGGTTTGCGTGAAGAAAACGCGTCAAAACAAGAAGCTGGAGATTTGGTTCTGATTCATTCAGAACCAAATCTCTAGCCCGGTGCAAAGTTCGGATTCCAAAGCTCTGGTTTAATGGACCACACCACACGCCCCAGCTCAGCCGCCGCGTCGACGACACGAGTCGTCGACGTGCTGGTGCCTGTCGCGCTGAACCAGACCTATTCCTACCGCGTGCCGCGCGGCATGGAGCTTGCGCCCGGCGACGTGATCTCTGTTCCGCTCGGGCCGCGCGAGGTTGTCGCGGTGGTGTGGGCCGAGAATGCCAAGCCGGATCCGCGGCTGCACAACCGGCTCAAGGACGTTAGCGAGAAGCTCGATGTTCCGCCGCTCAGGGCGGAGCTGCGCCAGCTGGTCGACTGGGTCTCCACCTACACGCTGTCGGCGCGCGGCATGGTGCTTCGGATGACGCTGCGGATGGGCGAAAACCTCGGGCCGGAGCGGACGCGGCTCGGCGTCCGACTGGTCGGCGAGCCGCCGCGGCGGCTGACGCCGGCGCGCCGGCGGCTGATCGAGGTGCTGTCGGACCGCCTGCTGCACGGCAAGTCGGAGGCGGCACGCGAGGCCGGGGTCAGCTCGGGCGTGGTTGACGGCCTGGTCGACGAGGGCACGCTGACGGTCGAGGCGATGCCGCCGCCGGCACCGCCACCGATCCCCGATCCCTCCTATGCGCAGCCGGATTTCTCGCGCGAGCAGCGCAGCGCGGTCGACGTGATGCGGACGCTGGCGGCGAGCGGCAGCTTTCATGTCGCGCTGCTCGACGGCGTCACCGGTTCGGGCAAGACCGAGGTCTATTTCGAGGCGATCGCCGAGAATATCCGCCGCGGCAAGCAGACTCTGATCCTGATGCCGGAGATCGCGCTGACCGGCCAGTTCCTCGACCGCTTCGCGCAGCGCTTCGGCGTAAGGCCGCTGGAATGGCATTCCGAGCTGACGCCGCGCACCCGGGCGCGCAACTGGGCAGCGATATCGGAGGGCAAGGCGCCGGTCGTGGTCGGCGCCCGCTCGGCGCTGTTCCTGCCCTATGCCGATCTCGGCCTGATCATCGTCGATGAGGAGCACGACCAGGCCTACAAGCAGGACGACGGCGCGCATTACCACGCGCGCGACATGGCGGTGGTCCGCGCCCATATCGCAAAGATCCCGATCGTGCTGGCGTCGGCGACGCCGTCGGTCGAGAGCGAGGTCAATGCGCGCAAGGGGCGCTACCAGCGCGTCGCACTGCCGTCGCGGTTCGGCGGCCAGCACATGCCGCATATCGAGGCGATCGACATGCGGCGCGCGCCGCCGCCGCGCGGGCGATTCATCTCGCCGGTGCTGGCCGAACAGATTCGCCACGCGATCGAGCGCCGCGAGCAGGCGCTGCTGTTCCTCAACCGCCGCGGCTATGCGCCGCTGACGCTGTGTCGCGGCTGCGGCCACCGCTTCGCCTGCACTATCTGCGACGCATGGCTGGTCGACCATCGCTTCCGGCAGCGGCTGGTCTGTCATCACTGCGGCTTCTCGATGCCGCGCCCGAACATCTGTCCGCATTGCGCGGCCGAGGAATCGCTGGTCGCGGTCGGCCCCGGCGTCGAGCGCCTGCAGGAGGAGGCGGCCAGCATCTTCCCCGAGGCCCGCACCATGGTGCTGTCGAGCGACCTCATCACCTCGATCGAGACGATGCGCAGCGAGCTCAACGAGATCGCCGAGGGGCGCGTCGATATCATCATCGGCACGCAACTGGTGGCGAAGGGGCACAATTTCCCGCGGCTCAATCTGGTCGGCGTCATCGACGCCGATCTCGGCCTGAGCAACGGCGATCCGCGCGCCGCCGAGCGCACGTTCCAGCTGTTGAACCAGGTGGTCGGGCGCGCCGGCCGCGAGCAGGGCCGCGGCGTCGGCTATCTGCAGACCCACCAGCCCGAGCATCCGGTCATCAAGGCCCTGATCGCGAACGACCGCGAAGCGTTCTACGCCAGCGAGATCGAGATCCGCGAACGCACCGGCTATCCGCCGTTCGGCCGGCTGGCGAGCCTGATCGTCTCCGCCGGCGATCGCCCGACCGCGGAAGGCTTTGCCCGCAAGCTCGCCGCGGTCGCGCCGCTCGATGAGCGGATCCAGGTGCTCGGTCCCGCCGAGGCGCCGCTGGCCGTGATCAAGGGCCGCTACCGCTTCCGCCTGCTGGTGAAGTCGCTGCGCAATGTCGACCTGTCGCAATATCTGCGCGAATGGCTCGAAGCTGGCCCCAAGACCAAGGGCAATCTGAAGCTCGAGGTCGACGTCGATCCGCAGAGCTTTTTGTGAGGGTGCCTGCCAAAGAAAAAGCCTGCCGTCATTCGCGACGGCAGGCCTTTTGGCGCGAAGCAGGCCTCGCGGCCGTTACGCAACGCAACGCTTACTGAACCCGTTGGAGCATGATCCGGAAAAGTGCGAAGCGGTTTTCCGAAAAGATTATGCTCAAACGAAGAGCTCTAGGACACGACCTCGGCGGTGACGCGGCCGACGCCGGCGCCGGTCAGACCGATGGCGCGGGCTGCGCCGGTCGAGAGGTCAAGCACGCGGCCGCGGACGAACGGGCCGCGATCGTTGATGGTGACGACGACGCTGCGGCCGCCATGGGTGACACGGAGCTTGGTGCCGAACGGCAGCGAGCGATGGGCCGCGGTCATGGCGTTCTGGTTGAAGCGCTGGCCGGAAGCGGTGCGGCTGCCCGATTCATTGCCGTAGAAGGAGGCCATCCCCGAGAACGTGTGGCCGCCCGACGGCTGGATCGATGCATTGGCGTCGCGCCAGGACGAGCCTTCGGCGCGGGCGTGGTGATGATGGTGGTGGCGATGATGGTGGTGCCTGGACTTCGCGGACGCCTCCGTCACGCTGCCCCCGACCAGGATAGTTGCGGCGACAAACGCAAGCGCCGTACGCGAGCGGGTTACGTTGCCCGCCGCCTTCTTGATATTCGACATTGATAAGACCCTCAGACAGTATTGCCGCTAACGCGGCAAGTGGAACCCCCGTCCCTTCGTTGACCAAGGCCGTTTGATTTCGCAATGAGGCACGAATTGGGCAGTAAATCCCGATTGTCTCGGGCTGAAATATCTTGTTACCGCTTTGGGGTATTCAATCGAGGTTCCGTAACCTTGGTCGCTAACTGATTTTTAACGATATTAATACTTACGAATACTGATTATCGGCCTGGTTGTAAGGTTTCGGTAAGTAATCGCGAAATGAAGCGGCGGGCCGCTTTGGGTTCCCTGCGCGTCAGCCCATAGGCCCATGCAAATTCCGATGGAACAAAATCGGGAGATGCGAATCGGAGCCGGCCGCGCCAGATTTCCGCGCGCCGAATTTCTCCGATTCGAGTACCGGCCGCGGTCGCGAAAAACCGCATGCGACAAGGCGGCTCGCACGATGCCGTCATGTTGCACCTGCGCGATTGCTATGTTAGCAAAGCCGCGATTTTAACGGTCCCGGCATGTCCTGTGCCGGTCGAAAATCGAAGTCCCGCTTGAATTCCAAGGGCTTGGATCGCTAGGCGCTGCTTTGGTGGCGACGGTTTTTCCCTTGCGAATTTGACAGCAAAAAAGAGCGAGCTCGTGGCTGCTGAAGATCCGTCCGTTTCGGGAGTTTCCGGTCGTTATGCAACGGCCCTGTTCGAGTTGGCGCGCGACGAGAATTCCGTCGATCAAGTCCGGGCCGACCTCGACAAATTCGAAGCCATGCTCAACGACAGCGCTGATCTGAAGCGCCTCGTTCGTAGCCCGGTGTTTGCCGCCGACGCCCAGCTGAAGGCGATGACCGCGGTGCTCGACAAGGCTGGCATCGCCGGCACGTCGGCAAAATTCCTCAAGGTGCTCACCGCCAATCGCCGGCTGTTTGCCGTCGCCGATGTGATCCGCGCCTATCGCGCGCTGGTGGCGAAATTCAAGGGCGAGGCGACTGCGGAAGTCACCGTCGCCGAGCAGCTCAGTGACAAGAATCTCGACGCCCTGAAGACCGCACTGAAGTCAGTGACGGGCAAGGACGTCGCGCTCAACGTGAAGGTCGATCCCTCCATTATTGGTGGCCTGGTGGTCAAGCTCGGCAGCCGGATGGTGGATAGTTCGCTTCGCACCAAACTCAATTCGATCAAGAACGCGATGAAAGAGGCAGGCTGATGGACATCCGCGCCGCAGAAATTTCTGCGATCCTCAAGGACCAGATCAAGAATTTCGGCCAGGAAGCCGAGGTCACCGAAGTTGGCCAGGTGCTGTCGGTCGGTGACGGTATCGCCCGCGTCTACGGTCTCGACAACGTTCAGGCCGGTGAAATGGTCGAGTTCGAGAACGGCACGCGTGGCATGGCGCTGAATCTCGAAACCGACAACGTCGGTATCGTGATCTTCGGCGCCGACCGTGAGATCAAGGAAGGCCAGACCGTCAAGCGCACCCGCGCGATCGTGGACGCGCCCGTCGGCAAGGGCCTGCTCGGCCGCGTCGTTGACGCGCTCGGCAACCCGATCGACGGCAAGGGCCCGATCCAGGCCGACAAGCGCATGCGCGTCGACGTCAAGGCGCCCGGCATCATTCCGCGCAAGTCGGTCAACGAGCCGATGGCCACCGGCCTGAAGGCAATCGACGCGCTGATCCCGATCGGCCGCGGCCAGCGCGAGCTGATCATCGGTGACCGTCAGACCGGCAAGACCGCGATCGCGCTCGACACCATCCTGAACCAGAAGCCGCTCAACGCCCAGCCGGACGAGAGCCAGAAGCTGTACTGCGTCTACGTCGCGGTCGGTCAGAAGCGCTCCACGGTTGCGCAGTTCGTCAAGGTGCTCGAAGAGCAGGGCGCGCTGGAATACTCGATCGTCGTTGCGGCGACCGCGTCCGATCCGGCTCCGATGCAGTACATCGCGCCGTTCACCGGCTGCACCATGGGCGAATACTTCCGTGACAACGGCATGCATGCCGTGATCATCTATGACGACCTCTCCAAGCAGGCCGTCGCCTACCGCCAGATGTCGCTGCTGCTGCGCCGCCCGCCGGGCCGCGAAGCCTATCCGGGCGACGTGTTCTACCTGCACTCCCGCCTGCTCGAGCGCGCCGCGAAGCTGGGCAAGGACCATGGGTTGGGCTCGCTGACGGCGCTGCCGGTCATCGAAACCCAGGCCAACGACGTGTCGGCCTACATCCCGACCAACGTGATTTCGATCACCGACGGTCAGATCTTCCTGGAAACCGACCTGTTCTTCCAGGGCATCCGTCCTGCGGTGAACGTCGGTCTGTCGGTGTCGCGCGTCGGCTCCTCGGCACAGACCAAGGCCACCAAGAAGGTCGCCGGCAAGATCAAGGGCGAGCTCGCGCAGTACCGCGAAATGGCGGCGTTCGCGCAGTTCGGCTCCGACCTCGACGCGTCCACGCAGCGCCTGCTTAACCGCGGTGCGCGCCTGACCGAGCTCCTGAAGCAGCCGCAGTTCTCGCCGCTGAAGATGGAAGAGCAGGTTTGCGTGATCTGGGCCGGCACCAACGGCTATCTCGACGCGCTGCCGCTCAACAAGGTGAAGGCGTTCGAGGATGGCCTGCTGTCGCTGCTGCGCGGCAAGCATGTCGACATCCTCAATGCGATCCGCGACAGCCGTGACCTGTCCGACGACAGCGCCGCCAAGCTGAAGGCGGCGGTCGACGGCTTCGCCAAGACGTTTGCATAACGAATGGGGCGTCGCCCGGCTCGCTGCCGGGCGTGACGAACGGAGGCTTGCGATCTGACCATTATGGTCGGATCGCCGGGGTGAACGAAGAATGGCGTCACTAAAAGACATGCGGGTCCGCATCGCCTCGACCAAGGCGACGCAGAAGATCACCAAGGCCATGCAGATGGTCGCGGCCTCCAAGCTGCGCCGCGCGCAGAACGCCGCCGAAGCGGCGCGGCCCTATGCCACCAAGATGGATGCGGTGATTTCCAACATCGCCGCCGCGGCCAACGGCTCGCCCGGCGCGCCGGCGCTGCTCGCCGGCACCGGCAACGACCAGGTTCACCTGCTGCTGGTCTGCACCGGCGAGCGCGGCCTGTCCGGCGCGTTCAACTCGGCCATCGTGCGCCTGGCGCGCGAGCGGGCGAACACGCTGCTCGCGCAGGGCAAGGACGTGAAATTCTTCTGCGTCGGCCGCAAGGGTTACGAGCAGCTGCGTCGGACCTTTGAGAAGCGCATCGTCGAGCATCTCGACCTGCGTTCGGTGCGGCAGATCGGCTTCGCCAACGCCGAAGACATCGCCAACAAGGTGCTGGCGCGGTTCGAAGCCGGCGAGTTCGATGTCTGCACGCTGTTCTATTCGCGCTTCCAGTCGGTGATCGCGCAGATCCCGACCGCGCAGCAGATCATCCCGCTCGAGGTGGCTGAGCCCGCCGCGGGCACGGCACCCGCCACGTCCTACGAATACGAGCCGGAAGAGGATCAGATCCTCAGCAGCCTGCTGCCGCGCAACCTCGCGGTGCAGGTGTTCCGCGCGCTGCTCGAGAACAACGCCTCGTTCTATGGCGCGCAGATGAGCGCGATGGACAGCGCGACCCGCAATGCCGGCGAGATGATTCGCAAGCAAACCCTGATTTACAACCGAACCCGTCAGGCCCAGATCACGAAGGAGCTGATCGAGATCATCTCCGGCGCTGAGGCGGTCTAAGGCAGATTTTCGAAGGAGAACAGTCCATGGCTACAGCAGCCAACCAGATCGGTCGCGTTACCCAGGTCACGGGCGCCGTGGTCGACGTGCAGTTCGAAGGCCACCTTCCGGCGATTCTGAATGCGCTCGAGACCAAGAACGGCGGCAACCGCCTGGTGCTCGAAGTCGCTCAGCATCTCGGTGAATCGACCGTCCGCACCATCGCGATGGACATCACCGAAGGTCTGGTGCGCGGCCAGGAAGTCACCGACACCGGCGAACCGATCCGGGTGCCGGTCGGCGAAGGCACGCTCGGCCGCATCATCAACGTCATCGGCGAGCCGATCGACGAAGCCGGCCCGATCAAGGCCGACGGCGTGCGCGCCATCCACCAGGAAGCGCCGACCTACACCGATCAGTCGACCGAAGCGGAAATCCTCGTCACCGGCATCAAGGTCGTCGACCTTCTCGCGCCGTACGCCAAGGGCGGCAAGATCGGCCTGTTCGGCGGCGCCGGCGTCGGCAAGACCGTGCTGATTCAGGAGCTGATCAACAACGTCGCGAAGGCGCACGGCGGTTACTCCGTGTTCGCCGGCGTCGGCGAGCGTACCCGTGAGGGCAACGACCTCTATCACGAGTTCATCGAATCCAAGGTCAACGCCGATCCGCACAATCCGGATCCGAGCGTGAAGTCGAAGTGCGCGCTGGTGTTCGGCCAGATGAACGAGCCGCCGGGCGCCCGCGCCCGCGTCGGCCTGACCGGTCTGACCGTCGCCGAGCACTTCCGCGACCAGGGCCAGGACGTGCTGTTCTTCGTCGACAACATCTTCCGCTTTACCCAGGCGGGTTCGGAAGTGTCGGCGCTGCTCGGCCGTATTCCTTCGGCGGTGGGTTACCAGCCGACGCTCGCGACCGACATGGGCGCGCTGCAGGAGCGCATCACCACTACCCAGAAGGGCTCGATCACTTCGGTGCAGGCGATCTACGTGCCGGCCGACGACTTGACCGACCCGGCGCCCGCCACCTCGTTCGCGCACTTGGACGCCACCACGGTGCTGTCGCGCGCGATCTCGGAAAAGGGCATCTATCCGGCGGTGGACCCGCTCGACTCGACCTCGCGCATGCTGTCGGCGCTGGTGGTCGGTGAAGAGCACTACAACACCGCGCGTCTCGTCCAGCAGATCCTCCAGCGCTACAAGTCGCTGCAGGACATCATCGCCATTCTCGGCATGGACGAACTGTCGGAAGAGGACAAGCTGACGGTCGCCCGCGCCCGCAAGGTCGAGCGCTTCCTGTCGCAGCCGTTCCACGTCGCCGAAATCTTCACCGGCTCGCCGGGCAAGTTCGTCGACCTCGCCGACACCATCAAGGGCTTCCGCGATCTCTGCCAGGGCAAGTACGACCACCTGCCGGAAGCGGCGTTCTACATGGTCGGCACCATCGAAGAAGCCGTCGAGAAGGGCAAGAAGCTCGCCGCCGAGGCGGCCTAAGCTTCGAGATGTCGTCATCGCCGGATTTGATCCGGCGATCCATCGCACGAGAAGTAGTTTGACTGATGGACCCGCGGGTCGAGCCCGCGGGTGACAGCGCAAAGAACGGAAAGACCATGGCCACCTTCCACTTCGATCTCGTCTCTCCCGAAAAGCTCGCCTTCTCCGGCGAGGTTGATCAGGTTGACGTTCCCGGCGTGGAGGGTGATTTCGGCGTGCTCGCCGGCCACGCTCCCGTCGTCGCCACCGTGCGTCCGGGTATCCTGACGATCACGGCCGCCGGCAAGAAGGAGAAGGTCATCGTGCTCGGCGGTCTCGCCGAGGTGTCGGACAAGGGCCTCACCGTGCTCGCCGACGTCGCGACGGCGCTGGCAGATCTCGATCGCGCGAAGTTTGCCGAGACCATCGCCGAGATGCAGGAAAAGCTCTCCGAGCACGAGGGCTCCGAGCTCGACAATGCAATCGAGCGACTCGACCACTTCAAGGGCATCCAGCACGAGCTCAACGCGACGGCTATGCACTGAGGCGCGGTTGCCGACCAGCGATCGCGCCATTGCGCCGGGTGAGCCGGCCCCCTTGTGAAATCGCTCACTTTTCAAGTCATCGTCCGTCAGGACTTGAGCCAAGCAACGCTCGCTGCACCCCGGCCGGCGATCAATGCTTATTGCGCGTGGACGCGCCTGGCAGCATTCTCCCCGGCATATTCGGGTTCCGGGGCTGGCACTCATGAAGCGCAAGATCGCGGCGATCTTCGCGGCCGATATTGCAGGCTATAGTCGATTGGTTGCCGAAGATGAGGAAGGGACGCTGCGGCGGCTCCCTATCGACGGGTCACCGACGACTTCATTGCAAAGGGCGGCGGCCGCATCTTCAACACCGCAGGCGATGCGGTGCTCGCCGAACTTCCCAGCGGTCGGCCCGAACTGAAATGGTCCCGAAAATGCAAAGCGGTGAGCCGAACCGGAAAATGTGAAGCAGCTTACAGCTGGGAGTGCGCGCACATGACAAGCTGCCGCAAAACGACGAACCGACTCGATCGGGGCGCGCTTCCACTTTGGACGTAATGGACAGGATTCCGTGCTGACCTTCTCCACCGATGGGCTCCGCCCGCAGGACCGTTTCGAGCACTGGTGCGATGTACGCGGCAAGAGCCTGTTCGGGGTCACGATCGAGCTCGAGCGCGACAAGCGGCCTGATTTCCGCGGGCACTTTTCCGCGACGCCGGTGGGCGGCGCCGTGCTGGCGGAAATGTCGGCGTCCTCCTATCGGGTCAGCCGGACCTCAACCGACATCGCGCGCGTCCCGAGCAACAGCCTACAACTGGCGTGGCAGGTGCGCGGCCCCGGCCATCTGAACATCGGCCGCGATCGGGTTCACTTCGTGCACAACGGCGATCTGGTGTTCGGCCACTCCAATCTGCCGTATTTCTCGACGCCCGAACGGACCGATGGGTTTCATTTCTTCAGCCTCAAGATCCCGGTCTCCGAAGAGCTCGTGCTCGGTGCGCGAGTTGAGGATGCGCCGCCCGTCGCGCTGGCGCGCGATGCGAGCCTGACCCGGCTGGTCGGCGCCATGTTCCGCGCCATGACCCGCGATCCTGCGCGAACCGGGCAGTTCGCCGACGAAGTCACGCACATGGTTCGCCTGGCGCTGCTCGCACGCGGGCGCCTGCGGCCGCGACAGGATGAAATCCGTGCCGCGCTACATGCCGGCTACCTCCATGCCGCGCGCGAAATCCTGCTGCGCGACCTGCATCGCGCCTCGCTCACGCCGGCTGCGGTCGCCACCGAGCTCGGCATTTCGCTGCGGCAATTGCATGCGCTGTTCGAGCCGACCGGCCTGTCATTGGCGCGAACGCTGACGGCGGCGAGGCTGCAGGAGGCGAGGCGGCTGCTCTACGTCATGCAGGAACGCGGCATCGACGAGATCGCATTCGCGTGCGGCTTCGACAGCATCGCGACGTTCTATCGCACCTTCCGCGCAACCTACGGCATGACGCCGGGTGATGCGCGGCGCGCACCGCCGCCAGATCGGGATGACGTTTCTTCGAATCGTCACCCCGCCCTGGCTCTCTGATTCGAGCATGGTCTCCGCGCAAACGCCTTGCGTCTGTCGCGGGGGAAAACCGCTACACGCTTTTCCCGACCATGCTCAGTTCAGCCGGCGAATTCAGCGAACCGGATCGCGACCGCGCGGTAGACGTCGCGGCGGAACGGCACCACGAGGTCGGCGACGCGGTCGAGGCGCTCCCAGCGCCATTGATCGAATTCCGCAGGCTGGCCGTTGCGCGGCGTCAGGGGATCGATCTCCTCGTCGCGTCCGGTGAAACGCAACGCAAACCATTTCTGCCGCTGGCCGCGGAATTTGGCGAGCCGATGCGATGCCGGCCCGTCATAGGCAGGGAATTCGTAGGTCATCCAGTCGGTCTCGCCGAGATAGTCGGCGCTGACCGCCCCGGTCTCTTCCCACAATTCGCGCATCACGGCCTGGCGCGGATCCTCGCCCGCGTCGATGCCACCCTGCGGCATCTGCCATTCGAGGCCGGGCAGCACGATCTCCGGACCATCGTCCTTGATCCGGTGGCCGATCAGCACGCGTCCAGCCGCGTTGAACAGCGCGATACCCACATTGGGGCGATAAGGCTTATCCGATGACATCTCGATAGCTGCGTCGCGCGTTGATTGGGCCGATCGCCCGGCCACCTACTTCGCCGCCAGGCCGGCGAATTCCTTCACGACGCGCTCATAGACCGGGCGCTTGAACGGCACAATCAGCTCCGGCAAATTCTTCATCGGCTCCCAGCGCCAGGTGATGAACTCGGCCTTGTGGCCGCCGCCGGGGTTGGCAACGTTGATCTCGTTTTCGTCGCCGGTGAAGCGCAACGCGAACCACTTCTGCCGCTGGCCGCGATAGCGGCCCTTCCAGGCACGGCCCGCGACGGTGCGCGGGATGTCGTAGATCAGCCAGTCCGAGACCTCGCCGAGCTTCTCCACCGACTTGACGCTGGTCTCCTCATAGAGTTCGCGTCGCGCGGCCTGAAACGTATCCTCGCCGGGATCGACGCCGCCTTGCGGCATCTGCCAGACATGCGCGTCGTCGACATGCTCGATGCCGCCGGCGCGGCGTCCGATGAAGACCAGCCCGGCCGTATTCAGCAGCATGATGCCGACGCAGGTTCGATAGGGCAGGTCCTCATAACGTGCCATGCTGCCGCTACCTCGCACAGTTCCCGGCGCCGCCAGACCCGGCCCCCCGGCAAGGTCGAAGGCGGCACCAACAGATTGATCTCTAGCTCGATTTTGATTTCAGCATCGCCGTTGTCAATGGCACAAGCATGATGCCCTTGGAGTCCAGTGTTTTCAGCCAGGCGCCGAGCCGCTCGATGGAGACCGGCAGCGCCGAGGCGACGCCCACGGCCAAGCCGCGTTCCTTGGCGATGGTTTCCAGCTTGACCAGCGCGCGGTCGATTTCTGCCGACGTCGGAACGGCGTCGATGGCGAAATCGGCCTTGGCGAACGGCAGCGACTGGCCGGCGGAGAGGTTTTGCGCCACGCTGCGCGGGGTGGAACCGTCGTCGAACCAGCTCAGGCCGCGCTTGGCCGCTTCGCGCAGGATCGGCTGCATCACGGGATCGGTCGCAACGAACCGGGCCCCCATGAAATTGGCGATCCCGGCATAGCCCTGCAGGCGGCTGAGATGCCAATAGAGCCGGTCGAGATTCTGTTCGCCGCTCAGCGTGGTCAGCAGGGTCTGTGGGCCCGGATCATTGTCGGGATAGTCGAACGGCTCCATCGGGATCTGCAGCAGGATCTCATGGCGCTGCGAGCGGGCGCGTTCAGCGAGCTTGCCGGGGTCGGCGCCGTAGGGCGTGAAGGCCAGCGTCACGGCCGGCGGCAGCTTCATGATGGCATCAGCGGTCTTGGCGGCGCCGACGCCGAGCCCGGCGACCACGATGGCGACCACCGGCATGCGGGCCGCCTTGGCGCGGTCGGCCTCGGCCGCATAGACGGTGAACGGCTTCAGGCCGTCGGCGACCACCGGGATCATGCCATAGCGCGACTTTTCCAGCAGGCGCGGGTCGATTCCGGTCATCGCGAGCGGGGCCGCATCGCCTTCCATCGACTTTTCGGCCGGATCGCCGGCGCCGATCACGACGTCCTGACGCTTGCCGCTGGAGCCGTCGATGATGGTGACCGTCCTGGCGTCATTCTTGGCGTCGCCGGCCACGGCCGGTGCCTTGGCGGCGGATTTGACGGCCGGCTCGGCCGGGGCGTGCTTGTCGTCGGCGGCCGCGGGTGGAGGATTACGGAGGGTGATGCGGGCCATCGGCTCGCCGCCGAGCGGGTTGTCGTTGAACAGCGCAACGCCAACGAAACCGACCAGCACGAGTCCCAGCAGCACGGCGAGCGCCTGCATCGCCGTGAATGGCAGGCGGAAACGGCGCGTCCTGCCCACGGTCTTCTGCCCAAGCGGCGTGCTCAGTTCGTCGGCCGCCTCTGCCATGACCCTCCCCGAATCAACAGTGCGAACGATAGCACGATGCGGTGCATTCCCGCGCGCCGGCCTCCCCGGCAAAGCACGGACGGTGGTGGATGCCGAAAGCAGAAAGGGCGGCCCGAGGGCCGCCCTTTTCGCCAGATCGATTGGGATCGGATCAGTTCGAGGACTTGTTGGCCGGCTTGTCAGCGGCGGCCTTGTCGCCGGGCGCCTTGTCACCGGACGGGGCGGCGGGCGCCGGCGTGGTGTTCGCGGTCGACTTGATGCCATGCAGCAGATCGTCGGCCATCTTCAGCGCCTTGTCGTCCTTGGCGTCCGGTGGGACGTAGGACTGCGAACCGGTCTTCTCGTCGCCGTCGTTCTTCAGATGGCCGCGCAGCGAGGCTTCGCCCTTGGTGTCGGTGCGCGCCTTCAGCTCTTCCGGCACGTCCTGCAGCACCTCGATGTCGGGCACGATGCCCTTGGCCTGGATCGATTTGCCCGATGGCGTGTAGTAGCGCGCGGTGGTCAGGCGCAGCGCGCCGTTGCCCGAACCGAGCGGGATGATGGTCTGCACCGAGCCCTTGCCGAACGAGCGGGTGCCGACCAGCGTCGCCCGCTTGTGGTCCTGCAACGCGCCGGCGACGATTTCCGAGGCCGAGGCCGAGCCGCCGTTGATCAGCACGATGACCGGCTTGCCCTTGGTCAGGTCGCCCGGATGCGCCGCGCGGCGCTGGGTTTCCTCGGCATTGCGGCCGCGGGTCGAGACGATCTCGCCGCGCTCGAGGAACGAATCGGACACCGTGACCGCTTCTTCCAGCAAGCCGCCGGGATTGTTTCTGAGGTCGATGATGTAGCCCTTCAGCTTGTCGCCGATCTGGCCCTGCAGATTGGCAACCTCCTTCTTCAGGCCTTCGGTCGTCTGCTCGTTGAAGGTGGTGATGCGGATATAGGCGATGTCGTCGGCCTCGACGCGCGCGCGCACCGAGCGGACGCGGATGTTGTCGCGCACCAGCGTGACGTCGATCGGATTGTCCTGGCCCTTGCGGATGATCTTGAGCTTGATCTTGGTGTTGACCGGACCGCGCATCTTCTCGACGGCCTGGTTCAGCGTCAGGCCCTGCACCGCCTCGTCGTCGAGCGTGGTGATGATGTCGTTGGCCATGATGCCGGCCTTCGAGGCCGGGGTGTCGTCGATCGGCGAGACGACCTTGATCAGTCCGTCTTCCATCGTGACTTCGATGCCGAGGCCGCCGAACTCGCCGCGGGTCTGCACCTGCATGTCGCGGAAGCTCTTGGCGTCCATGTAGCTCGAATGCGGATCGAGGCCGGACAGCATGCCGGAGATCGCGGATTCGACCAGCTTCGAATCATCCGGCTTCTCGACATAGTCGCTGCGCACACGTTCAAAGACATCGCCGAACAGATTGAGCTGGCGGTAGGTGTCCGACGTCGCGGCCCGCGCGCTCGATCCCATCAGCACAGCGCGGGGCTGCGTGACGAAAAGCGTCAGGGCCGCGCCGGTGGCGGCGCTAAGGAGAATTACCGAAGTCTTGCGCATCATCCGCGAACCTTTTCGCCTTCATTTGTGGCCCACCATGGACCTGGATCGATTGGAGTGCCGTCTTTCCGGAACTCGACATAGAGCACTGGCTGGCTCGCATTGGTCGCGAGAATGGATGCAACCTGGGACGTCGACCCCATGGTCGCAACCGGCTCCCCCGTAAGTACAAACTGGCCGATGTTTACCGAAATACGCTCCATCCCGGCGATCAGGACATGATACCCGCCCCCGGCATTGAGGATCAAGAGTTGTCCATAGCTGCGGAAAGGACCCGCGTAAACAACCCAGCCGTCACACGGGGTTGTGACCTGCGCGCCCGGTTTGGCTGCCAAAGAAATGCCTTTTTGTACGCCCCCCGCGCCGTCGGAACCGCCAAATTCGCGAATCTTGGTGCCATTCACCGGATAGGCGAACAGGCCTTTGGCCGAGGCGAAGGCGACCGCCGGGCTCATGCGCGCCGGGTCCTTGAGCGCCCCGAGATTGGGTTTACCATTAACGGTCGCCGGCGCCCCCTGGAGGCTGGCCGTGGCGGCCGCCTTGGCCGCGCTCTTCAGATCCTGCTCCATCTTGGCGATCAGGCTCTGCAGATTGTCGGCCTGCTTCGACAGCGCGATGGCGCGGGCGCCTTCGGTCTCCATGTCCTTTTCGGCCGCGCTCTGCTGCCGCTGCCGTTCGTCGACCAGCGCCGCCAGGCGGGTCTGGTCTTCCCTGAGCTTGTCGCGGTCGGCCGCCAGCGCGTCGCGCTCGGTCGAGATGGTCTTGCGCAGCGCGACCAGTTCGCCGAGGTCGGCGGCAAGCTTCTCGGCGCGGACACGCAATTCCGGCACCACGGCGCCGAGCAGCATCGCGGTGCGCAGCGATTGCAGCGCGTCCTCGGGCCGGACCAGCAGCGCCGGCGGGGTCCGCCGCCCGGCGCGCTGCAGTGCCGCCAGCACCTCGATCACCTCGGAGCGGCGTGAATCCAGCGAGCCGCGGATTTCGCGCTCGCGGCCGTCGAGCGGTTGCAGGCGGGCTTCGGCGTCGGCGATCCGCGTCTCGACGCCGCGCACCTGACCAGCAATGTCGATCAGCTGCTGGTTGAGCTTGCTGCGGTCCTGACCGATCGCGGCGATGTCGGCCTTCAGCTTCTCCTGCAACTCGGTCGCCTTGCGCTGCTGCTCGCGCGCGGCCTCCAGCTCCTGCTCGCGTTGCTTGATGGCGTCGGGCGAGGTCTCCGCCGTCGCGGCCTGCTGTGCCGGCGGTGCGGATTGTTGTGCCGGTGGTGCTGCCTGCGCATGCGCCGGAGCCAGCGGAGCAGCGGCCAACATGGCGATCGACAACGGCAGGGATGCGGTCAGCCAATGGCGGCGCGCGCTTTCGAAAACAGAATGCTGGTCCCGCTTGTGCTGCATCCGAGCTGTTCAGCGCTTTTGTCTGTCCCTCATCACGTCATGCGCGATGATAGGGATGGCCGGCCAGAATGGTCGCGGCCCGATAAATCTGTTCCAGAAGCATGACGCGGACCATTTGATGCGGCCAGGTCGCGGAGCCGAATGCAATACGCAACGAAGCCTTGCGCTGCAATTCGGGCGAAAGTCCGTCCGCACCGCCGATCACGAAGACAGTCTGCGCCAACCCCTCGTCGCGCCAGCGGCCGAGCTGCTGGGCAAAGCTTGCGCTGTCGATGCTCTTGCCGCGTTCGTCGAGGGCGACCAGCACGTGCTTGTCAGGCAGCAGCGCCGCGATCGCCGCAGCTTCTTCCGCGATGCGCGCAGCGGTGTCGCGCGCGCGGCTCTCCGCAATTTCATGAATCTCGAGGCCGCGAAAGCCGAGCTTGCGGCCGATATCCTCGAAGCGCTCGCGGTAGCGCTCCGCAAGCTCCCGTTCAGGGCCCTGTTTCAGACGGCCGATGCAGATGACGACGAGGCGCATCAACGCAGCCTAGCTGCGCTGCAGCCGATTCGCACCGGCTTCGATACCCCTTAGACCGCCGCGACCGCCGGGTTCTGAGTCCACAACCGTTCGAGGTTGTAGAACTCGCGCACCTCAGGCCTGAACACGTGCACGATCACGTCGCCGGAATCGATCAGCACCCAGTCGCAATTGGGCAAGCCCTCGACATGGATGTTCTTGACCCCGTTTTCCTTGAGGCTCTTCGTCACATTCTCCGCGATCGCGCCAACGTGCCGGTTCACCCGGCCGGTGGTGACGATCATGTAGTCGGAGTATGCGGATTTGCCCCGAAGGTCGATGGTGACCGTCTCTTCCGCCTTCATGTCCTCGAGGCGGGAGAGGATCAGGCTCAGCGTCTTGTTGGCATCCGGTTTGTCGGCGTCCGGTTGCGCCTGCAAGGCCGCGGTTTTCGTCGATGTTTTACGCGCAGTCTTTGGAACCTTGGGTAAAACAGACTTTGACAATACAGATGTGGCCAGGGACCATTCCTTTCACTGTATCGCGGGTGCCGAATCCTCGGCCCCACGCACCATACTACGCATGTGGGGTTAATGGTTTCAATATTCCAGTAACCCTTTTGCGCTTCACGCCGTTCTCCAGCTCCCGTCCGGGTTCCGGAGTCCGGTCGAAGACAGATTGGATTTCATTCCTGTCAGGAAAACCCAGGCCGGCGCCTGTTGGTCGGCCAGCCGGGTCGCCTGATTTTCGGGCATACGATAGCGCGATAGCGCCTGCGCCGCTGGTGCGGCAAGGGCGCGGAAGCTCTGGGGCGGTCGGTCGATCACGGCAATCGGCACATCGGACGCGATGCGCCGCCAATCTTTCCAGCGATGAAATTGCGCGAGATTGTCAGCGCCCATGATCCAGACGAAGTGCACGCCGGAGACGCGGCGGCGCAAGTGGATGATCGTGTCCACAGTGTAGCGCGTGCCAATGACAGCTTCGAGACAGCTGATGTCGATGCGCGGATCGTCGGCAACGCGGCGCGCCGCGGCGGCGCGCTCGTTGAGCGCATGCAGGCCGTCATGGTTCTTCAGCGGATTGCCCGGCGTCAGCAGCCACCACACGCGATCCAACTGCAAGCGCTTGAGCGCGAACAGGCTGATCGCGCGATGCGCGGCGTGCGGCGGATTGAACGAGCCGCCAAGCAGCCCGATGCGCATGCCGTTGGTGTAGAACGGAAGCGCCTGGGCTGCGGACAACGGCACGGTGGAAGCTTGCTGCAAGGATCTACCGTGTGCGTGCGACAATGATCACGGCCGTGTCTGCCCGGTGCCGTGGACGCGGTACTTGAAGCTCGTCAGCTGCTCGGCGCCGACAGGGCCGCGGGCGTGGAATTTGCCGGTGGCAATGCCGATCTCCGCGCCGAAGCCGAACTCGCCGCCATCGGCGAACTGGGTCGAGGCGTTGTGCAGCACGATCGCCGAATCGACCTCGTTGAGGAATCGCTGCGCGGCAGCGGCATCCTCGGTCACGATCGCATCGGTGTGATGCGAGCCGTGATTCTGGATATGCGCAATCGCTTCGTCGAGACCGTCGACGATCCTTGCCGAGATGATCGCGTCCTCATATTCGGTGTCCCAATCTTCGTCGGACGCGGGCTTCACCCTGGCGTCGACGCCTTGCACGGTGTCGTCGCCGCGCACCTCGCAGCCGGCGTCGATCAGCAGCTCGACCAGCGGTTTCAGCTTGGTCGCGGCCGCGTTGCGATCGATCAGCAGGGTCTCGACGGCGCCGCAGACGCCGGGACGGCGCATCTTGGCGTTCAGCACGACCGCCTTGGCCATGTCGAGCTTCGCGCTGGCATCGACATAGATGTGGTTGACGCCCTCGAGATGCGCGAACACCGGAACGCGCGCCTCGGCCTCGACGCGCCCAACCAGGCTCTTGCCGCCGCGCGGCACGATCACGTCGATGCCGCCGTTCAGTCCGGTCAGCATCAGGCCGACGGCCGCGCGGTCGCGGGTCGGCACCAGGGTGATCGCAGCCTCGGGCAGGCCGGCTTCGCGCAGGCCCTGCACCAGGCATTGATGGATCGCGCGGCAGGAGCGGAAGCTGTCGGAGCCGCCGCGCAGGATCACGGCGTTGCCCGACTTCAGGCACAGCACGCCGGCGTCGGCGGCGACGTTGGGGCGGCTTTCGAAGATCACGCCGATCACGCCGAGCGGCACGCGCACGCGCTCGATGCTCATGCCGTTCGGGCGCTGCCAGCTTTCGGTGACGGCGCCGACCGGATCGACGATCTCGCGCACGGTCGCAACGCCGTCGGCCATGCCGTCGACGCGCGCCTGTGTCAGGGTCAGGCGGTCGATGAAGGCCGAGCTCATGCCGCCCGCGCGCGCCTCGGCGACATCCTCGGCATTGGCGGCGAGAATCGCCGGCGCATTGGCGCGGATGGCGCGTTCGATCGCGGTGAGCGCCCGGTTCTTCTGCTCCGGCGGCGCCAGCGCCAGCACGCGCGCGGCGGCGCGCGCCTTGGCGGCGAGGTCGGTCATCAGGGCGGTGAGATCGGCGTTGCCGTCGATCGCCTTCAGGGGGGCGCTCATGGAAGTCCCAGCTTTGGAATAAGGCCATGTTCTAGCATGGCAATTGGGGGGTGGCGAGGCGCGGAACCGGCATGGCAGGTGGGCGGCGGCCCGCCCCGCTCGGCCAATGGCCCAGTTGGGCCTACTTGGCCGGGATCGCCCCGGCCGGGCCGATCACGAGGTCGTCGCGGTGGATCATCTCGGAGCGGCCGCTGATGCCCAGAATGGTCATCACGTCGGGCGAGGAGCGGCCCTTGATCTTCTCGGCATTCTCGGCGTCGTAGGCGACGAGGCCGCGGCCGATCTCATGGGTGTCCGGTCCGCGGACCACCACGGCATCGCCGCGGGCGAACTGGCCGTCGACCCTGACGACGCCGGCCGGCAGCAGGCTCTTGCCGGCGCGCAATGCCGCGACCGCGCCGGCATCGATGGTCAGCGTGCCCTTCGGCTCGAGCGAGCCGGCGATCCAGCGCTTGCGTGCGGTGACCGGATTGGCCGGGGTCAGGAACCATGTACAGCGGCCGCCGTCGGCGATCGCCTGAAGGGGATGCTCGATCTTGCCGGAGGCGATCAGCATGTGGGTGCCGGCGGTGGTCGCGATCTTGGCGGCCTCGATCTTGGTGGTCATGCCGCCGCGCGACAGTTCGGAGCCGGCCGAGCCCGCCATGCCCTCGATCTCCGAGGTGATGCTCTCGACCACCGGAATCAGCTTGGCGTCGGGATCGACCGCGGGCGGAGCGGTGTAGAGGCCGTCGATATCGGACAGCAGGATCAGCAGATCCGCGCTCGCCATGGTGGCGACGCGGGCGGCGAGGCGATCATTGTCGCCGTAGCGGATCTCTGTGGTGGCGACGGTGTCGTTCTCGTTGATCACGGGCACCGCGCCCCATTCCAAAAGCTTGGCGATGGTCGAGCGCGCGTTGAGATAGCGGCGGCGCTCCTCGGTGTCCTGCAAGGTCACCAGGATCTGCCCGGCGCCGATGCCGTGATGGCCGAGCACCTCCGACCAGATCCGCGCCAGCGCGATCTGGCCGACCGCAGCTGCAGCCTGGCTCTCCTCGAGCTTCAGCGGGCCGCGCGGCAGCTTCAGGCGGCTGCGGCCGAGCGCGATCGAGCCCGACGACACCACCATGACCTCGCAGCCGCGCTTGTGGAGCTTTGCGATGTCCTCGACCAAGGCGGCGAGCCACGATGCGCGCAATTCGCCGGCCTGCGAATCGACCAGCAGCGACGAGCCGACCTTGACGACGATGCGGCGAAAGTTCTTGAGCGCGGGGCGTTTCATGGGTTCGGTCTGGCAGGAAGGTGGAAGCAAGAGGCGCCACTTGGTGGCATGGGAAGTCTGGTTGCCGCTCAACCCTGCGGCAGCGGCGTCGCCCACGGCTCCGCCTGGCCGCCCTTGGCCTTGTTGGACACCGGCGCCTCGCCGATCACATCAACCAGCGCACGCAGCGCATCCTGTACGCCTTCGCCGGTCGCGCCTGACAGCAGCAGCGGCGTCTTCTTCGCCGCCCGCTTGAGGCGGTCCTTCTGCTTCTTCAACTCGTCGGGCGCAACCGCGTCGATCTTGTTGAGCGCGACGATCTCGATCTTGTCGGCGAGCTGGCCTGCATAGGCCTCGAGCTCGGTGCGCACGGTCTTGTAGGCCTTGCCGGCATGCTCGCAGGTTGCATCAATCAGATGCAGCAGCACGCGGCAGCGCTCGACATGGCCCAAGAAACGATCGCCGAGGCCGGCGCCTTCATGCGCGCCTTCGATCAGGCCGGGGATGTCGGCGAGCACGAATTCACGGCCGCCGTAGTTCACGACGCCGAGCTGCGGATGCAGCGTGGTGAAGGGATAGTCGGCGATCTTCGGCCGCGCCGCGCTGACCACCGAGAGGAAGGTCGATTTGCCGGCGTTGGGCAGGCCGACCAGGCCGGCATCGGCGATCAGCTTCAGCCGCAGCCAGATCCAGCGCTCTTCGCCCGGCGCGCCGGGATTGGCATTGCGCGGCGCGCGATTGGTCGAGGATTTGAAATGCGCATTGCCGAAGCCGCCATTGCCGCCGGTCGCCAGCACGAATTTTTCGCCGAGCTCGGTGAAGTCGTGCAGCAGGGTCTCGCGGTCCTCGTCGAACACCTGGGTGCCAACAGGCACTTTCAGCACGATCGACTTGCCGTTGGCGCCATGGCGGTCCTTGCCCATGCCATTGGTGCCCTTCTGCGCCTTGAAGTGCTGCTGGTAGCGGTAGTCGATCAGCGTGTTCAGCCCGTCGACGGACTCGATGATGACGTCGCCGCCGCGGCCGCCATTGCCGCCGGAGGGGCCGCCGAACTCGATGAACTTCTCGCGCCGGAACGCGACGCAGCCGTTGCCGCCGTCGCCCGAGCGAATATAGACCTTGGCTTCATCGAGGAATTTCATGATCCGCTCTAGTTAGGGCAGGGCGGCCTTTGCGGCAACCCGGAAGCGCCCTGACTTCGGCGAAAAGCCTTAATTTTCGGGCCTTTTTACGGCCCGAGCGGCTAAGTGGGCCGCCGCCGGACCAGGAATTTCTGCACCCCCTCCAGCACCAGCTCGCGGCGCTGGTTGTGCACGGTCGAGCGCAAGGTCACGACGCCGGTGGTCTTGCCCGGTGACAGCTCAATCACCTCCAGCGCCGGATAGATGGTGTCGCCGGCATAGACCGGCTTCAGGAACTTGCTCGACTGCTCCAGGAAGCCGACCAGCGACTCCTCGACGACATAGGGAAACAGCCCCGCGCCGGGCGCGGTGTGCACCAGGGTCTGGAAGCCATGGGCGAGCAGGTCCGGCATGCCGCGGGTGCGGCAATATTCGACGTCGTAATGGATCGGATGGGTGTCGCCGCTGGCGGTCTGGAACGCGGCGAACACCGCCGAGGTCTGGGTCCGGCTCGGAATCACGAAGCGCTCGCCGAGCACGAAATCCTCGAACCAGCGCTGCGCGGGGACCATGCGATGCTGGGTGGGGTCGAAGTCGCTCATGCGGCGTTTCCTGCTCTGTTTCTTGACGTGCAGGCCCAGCCGTAGCGCAGCTGCGGCACTGCGACAATTGGTTCGATATGCCCGCGCCGGGGTTGTCCTGCACGGCCACCTCGGTAAAACCGGCGTCCGGACCTGCCCGACTCAAGTGGCGGCGATAACAAGACAACAATGAGCCTGTTCGCAAAACTGTCCTCCTACGACGATCGATCGGCGCGGCTCGCCGGCATCGGCTTGATGCTGCTGTCGATCTTCATGTTCTCGTTCGGCGATGCGATGGGCAAATTCATCGTCGCGACCTATTCGGTCGGGCAATTGCTGTGGCTGCGCGCCTGCGCGGCACTGCTGGTGCTGCTGCCGATCGTGTGGAAGCGGCGCGCGGACTTCCTGCATCTGGAGCGGCCGTGGCTGCAATTGCTGCGCGTCACGCTGTCGACGCTGGAGGTCGCAGCGTTCTTCCTGGCGACGGTCTATCTGCCGCTCGCCGACGTCATCACCTACTACCTCGCCGGACCGATCTTCGTCACCGCGATGTCGGGCCTCGTGCTCGGCGAGCATATCGGCTGGCGGCGCTGGACCGCGATCCTGGTCGGCTTCTGCGGTGTGCTGATCGCGCTCAGGCCATCCGCGCAAACCATCAGCTGGCCGGCGATGATCGCGCTCGGCGGCAGCCTGTCGTTTGCGGTGCTGATGCTGATCACGCGCTCGCTGCGCGCGACGCCCGACATCGTGCTGGCGACATCGCAATTCGGCGGCACCTTCATCCTCGGCCTTGTGCTGTCGCCGTTCGGCTGGGTGACGCCATCGGCCGGCAGCCTGGCGCTGTTCTTCACCGCCGGCATCATCTCGGTCGCGGCGCTGCTCTGCGTGAACCGCTCGCTGAAGCTCGCGCCGGCGAGCGTGGTGGTGCCGTATCAGTATTCGATGATCGTCTGGGCGGTGATCTTCGGCTTCGTGGTGTTCGGCGACGTGCCGTCCTGGGCCACGATCGTCGGCGCCGCCATCATCATCGCGGCCGGCCTCTACATCTTCGTGCGCGAGCAGCAGCTTGGACGCACGGACTCCGCGGTGAATCCGCCGGCGTAACCGCGTTGTCGTCCCGGCGAAGGCCGGGACCCATAACCACCGATGCTGATTGCTGCATAGGCTGGAGCCGCGGCTCGGTCTAACAACGACTATTTGTGGTAATTGGTCCCGGCTTTCGCCGGGACGACAACCTTGGTTGCGGAACGGTCGAGAACTAGCTCTCCCGCCGCTTCGAGCTATTCCAGCGCTTCAGCGAGGTCCAGACGCCGCGCGACAGGCGGAAGGCGTCGACCGGGCTCGACGAGCCCAGCGCCTCGAAGCGGTGCAGCTCGACGCCGCTCCACTGGAAGCCGCACTTCTCGAGGATGTTGCGCGACGACGGGTTGACGACGCGGGCGCCCGCGATCAGTTGGTCGAGATCGAATTCCTCGAAGAAGTAGTCGATCACCGCGCGCGCGGCCTCGGTGCCGAAACCCTGGCTCCAATAGTCGACGCCGAGCCAGTAGCCGAGTTCGGCCGATGTCTCCTCGCGCCAGTCGATGCCGACCATGCCGATCGGCGTGTGATTGTTCTCGATCAGGAAGACGGTCTCGCGGCCGCGGGCGCCGAGCGCGCGCACGAAGTCGATGGCGTCGTCCTGGGTATAGGGATGCGGCAGGCGGCGGGTGTTCTCCGCGATGCGGCGATCATTGGCGAGGCGTGCGATTGCTTTTACGTCCGCGAGCGTCGGCTTGCGCAATGTCAGCCGTTCGGTCTCGAGGACGCAAGCTCTTGCCTCGCGCAAGGTCGGCGTCGGGATTTCCTGCAACATGTCGAGCTCCTGTGATGCGACGATCGGTACGCAACGCTTGGAACGTCACGCGCGGTCGAACCGGATCGCGCGCAACAAAAAGGGGAGGCCGGTCATCCCGCCTCCCCTTGGAGCTCTTTGCTGCTCCGCCGGTTCAACAGGACCCGGCGGACTCATGTGTGTCCACCGTCTACTCGGCCGCCTGCGCCATCGGGATAACCGATACGAATGTGCGGCCATTGGCTTTGGCACGGAACTCGACATGACCCTCGACCTTGGCGAAGAGAGTATGATCGGTGCCCATGCCGACATTAAGGCCGGGGTGCCAGGTGGTGCCGCGCTGACGCGCGATGATGTTTCCGGGGATCACGCGCTCGCCACCGAACGCCTTGATGCCAAGGCGCTTGCCCTTGGAATCACGTCCGTTGCGCGATGAACCGCCTGCTTTTTTATGAGCCATAGCTCGTCTCCGACTTCGCTTTGATCTCTAGATCAATTCCTTGACGGAATCATTTCACGTTTTGTCACGCTTCAAATCTGAAAGCGCGACGATCACTTCTTCTCGCTCTTGGCCGCCGCCTTCTTGGCGGGAGCCTTCTTCGCGGCCGGCGCCTTGGCGGGCGCCTTCTTCTTGGCCGCCTTCGGTGCTGCGTCCTCGCCATCGGCGGGCGCTGCGACCTTTTCCTTCTTCGGCCGCGGGCCGATGGTCGGCTTGGCGTTATCGGCGAGGATCTCGGTGATGCGAAGCACCGTGAGCTCGTCGCGATAGCCGCGCTTGCGGCGTGAATTCTTGCGGCGACGCTTCTTGAACGCGATCACCTTGGCGCCGCGCTTGTGCTGCAGCACTTCGGCTGCAACGGTCGCGCCCGCGACGGTGGGCGTTCCCAGCACCGGCGTGTCACCGCCGAGCACCAGAACTTCGCCTAGCTGCACGATCGTGCCGACGTCGCCGGCGATCTTGCCAATCTCGAGTACATCATTCGGAACGACACGGTACTGCCGGCCGCCGGTTTTGATGACTGCGAACATCGTTTGATTCCTTCGTGTTCGGTTCCGGCCTCGGACCGATGGTCCGGGTCGGCTTTTTGTTCAGTCGCTATGGGTTAGGTGTTTCGCGCGAAAGGGAATGAATTCCCAAATGGCCCGCACAAAAACAATCGGCGCGAGAAATCCCCGCGCCGGATGGGCGGACTTATAGCCGCAAACGACGGGGAGTCAAGGTAAAGCAGGGCAAAAACCGGCCAAAGATGAAGGGTTTGGCGCGATTTCGGCCCGGATTGCCGGCTCAAGCCGCGGTCTGGGCCGCCGCCCGCGCGTGACGGCGGATGGTCTGCGGCGGCTGTCCCAGCACCCGCAGGAACGCCCGCCGCATCCGCTCGCGGTCGGCAAAGCCGGTCTCGCCGGCAATTTCGTCCATCGAATGGCGGCCGTCACCGATCAGCTCGCGCGCCGCCTCGACCCGCAGCTGCTCGATCGCCTTGGCCGGGGACTGGCCGGTCTCGGCGCGGAAGGCACGGCTGAACTGGCGCGGGCTGAGCCGCGCGACCTCGGCCAATTCCTCCACCGACAGCTCGTTGCGCAGATGCGCCTTGGCGTAATTGAGCGCGTTCTGCACCCGGTCGGATTTCGGCGCGAGCTCGAGCAGCGCCGAGAATTGCGACTGTCCGCCGGTGCGGCGGTGGTAGACGACGAGCTTGCGCGCCACCGAGCGCGCGACCTCGACGCCGAGATCATGTTCGATCATCGCCAGCGCCAGGTCGATCGTCGCGGTCATGCCGGCGGAGGTCCAGATCGGGCCGTCGGTGATGTAGATGCGGTCCTGCTCGACCTTGAGCCTCGGAAACCGGGCCTGCAACTCGGCCGCGAATTGCCAGTGCGTGGAGACGCGGCGGCCATCGAGCAGGCCCGCCTCAGCCAGCGAGAAGGCGCCGATGCAGGGCGCGGCGATCCGCTGCGATGCCGTCACGGCGCGGCGAATATAGTCGATCAATTTCGGCGACGCCGGATGCAGCTCGTGGCCGGCGCCGATGAACAGCGTGTCGAAGCTGCGCTCGCCGAAGGCTTCGGTTTCGACATTGAAGCCGGCGGACGACCGCACCGGGCCGCCATTCTCCGACAGCAGCGTCACCTCGTAGAACGGTTCGCCGGCGATCAGATTGGCAACCTCGAAGGCGGTGATGGCGGTGAAGCCCATCACCTGGAATTCCGGAAAAACGACGAAGCCGATCTCCTGCATGGAACTCTCCAACGGCGATAATCGATGTCTTAAAAAGGTGTATATATGACATTTGAGACACGCAAGGGGGCCTGTAAAACCTGACCTACGGCCAAAACCGGCCGTCCAGGGTCAAACAGGAGACCAACATGACCAAGTCAGCCAAAGGAACGGCGCTCGTGACCGGTGCGTCGTCCGGAATCGGTGCCATCTATGCGGACCGGCTCGCACGGCGTGGCTACGATCTGATCCTCGTCGCACGCAATCGCGAGCGCCTCGATGGGCTCGCCAAGCGTCTCGTCGCGGAGACAGGCCGATCGATCGAGATCGTTGCCGCCGACCTCAGCAAGCGCGCCGACGTTTCGCGGATCGAATCCATTCTGCGCGACAATGCCGGCATCAGCGTGCTGGTGAACAATGCCGGCGTCGGCGCCACCGCGCCGCTGCTCGCATCCGACGTCGACAAAATGAGCGACATGATCGCGCTCAATGTCGACGCCTTGATGCGCCTGACCTATGCGGCGGTGCCGGGGCTCGTCGCGCGCGGCGGCGGCACCATCGTCAACATTGCCTCGGTCGTCGGCGTCCAGCCCGAGTTGCTCAACGGCGTCTACGGCGGCAGCAAGGCCTTCGTGCTGGCGTTGACGCACTCGCTGCAGCACGAGCTGAAGGACAAGAACATCCGGGTCCAGGCCGTGCTGCCCGGCGCCACGGCCACCGAGTTCTGGGACATCGCCGGCACGCCGGTCGCGCATCTGCCCGGCGAGATCGTGATGAAGGCCGAGGACATGGTCGATGCCGCGCTTGCCGGCCTCGACCAGGGCGAGGTCTTCACCGTGCCGTCGCTGCCGGAGGCTGCGGATTGGCAGGCCTATGAGGCCGCCCGCCAGAAGCTGATGCCGAACCTGTCGCGTAGCGCGCCCGCGGCGCGCTACGGGGTGAAGGCTGCCTGAGACCTGCGCAATTGCGTCCCGCAGCGGCCAACGCGCGCTGCGGGACGCAACCATTTGAGTTCCTGATTGTTAGTGCTGGGAACCTCAAGCGGGCAGGGCGAATGGCTGAAGACGCTGGACTGACCACGGGCATCGCGCACCACGGCGCCGCGCGGCTGCCTTCCGTCGACATCGACAGCTTCAACATCGAGCTGAAGGACGACGAGGGCTTTCTCGGCGATCGCGCCTCCAAGGGCGCGTTCCGCAAGATCTTCGACCGCTGGCGCAAGCCGCTGCGCAAATCCGGCGAGGACCCGTTCGGCGACGAGCCGTCCGACAAGATCAGCAAGAAGAAGCTCGACGAGATGCTGGTGGGCGACGACACCGAGGCCTCCGCGGTCGTGCACAGCGCGATCGAGGAGTTTGCCCAGGAGCTCGCGTATGTGACGCGGCGCTTCCTCAACACCAAGGCCTGGGCCAAGACCGAGCGCATCGTGGTCGGCGGCGGCTTCCGCGACTCCAGGCTCGGCGAGCTCGCGATCGCGCGAACCGACATCATCCTGAAGTCAGAGGATTTCAAGGTCGATTTGGTGCCGATCCGCTTCCATCCCGACGATGCCGGGCTGATCGGCACGCTGCATCTGGCGCCATCGTGGATTTTCGAGGCCCATGACGGCATGCTCGCGGTCGACATCGGCGGCACCAATATCCGCTGCGGCGTCGTCGAGACGCGCTGGAAGAAAGCGCCGGATCTCTCCAAGGCGACGGTCTGGAAATCGGAGCTGTGGCGTCACGCCGATGACGAGCCGACGCGCGAGGGCGCGGTGAAGCGGCTGGTGAAGATGCTGAAGGATTTGATCACGGCCGCCGAGAAGGAGAATCTCAAGCTCGCGCCGTTCATCGGCATCGCCTGTCCCGGCGTCATCAAGGAGGACGGCGGAATCGAGAAGGGCGCGCAGAACCTGCCGGGCAATTGGGAGAGCAGCAAGTTCAACCTGCCGGCGAGCCTGGTCGAGGCGATCCCGCAGATCGGCGATCATGATACCGCGATCGTGATGCACAATGACGGTGTGGCGCAGGGGCTGTCCGAGGTCCCGTTCATGCAGGATGTCACGCGCTGGGGCGTGCTGACCATCGGAACCGGGCTCGGCAATGCCCGCTACACCAATCGCAGGAAAGACAACGGCAAGGGCGAGAAGAAGACCGAGAAAGACAAGAACGTCGAGGGCGACAACGGCGAGAAAAAGGCCAAGAAAGCTAAGAAGGCCGACGCCTGAAGATTTCCTCCGTGGTCATACGGCCTGGGATCGCGCGGTAAGGTTGATCGGTTAGGTTAAGATCGGCTTCGCATTGCCGATCCAGCGGGCGCCGCTACCGTGGGCCGTGTCGCTCCCGCCGACCGGCGAAGCCGCACTTCCCGGCCAGCAATACTGAAAAGCGGCACGGGACCGCCAGTTTTTGTCGCGTCCTGGCGGTCCCACCACTTTCTACCTCCAATTGATCCGCTCGAAAAAGCCGGCGATCTCCGCGGCTGCGCGATCGGGGTCCTCGCGATGCGGGAAATGCCCGACATCGGGAAACATCGCGAGGTCCAGGTTGGAGAAGGTCTCGCCCAGCCGGTCGGTCCATGAGTAAGGAAACAGCGGGTCGTGCTCGGCCCAGCGGATGCAGGTCGGCACCGTGATCGGCGGCAGCACGGGCGCTTCACCTTGCATCATCTTCACGCGCCCCGCGTGTGAGGCGCGATAATGCGCGAAGCCGCCGGCGAGGTTGCCCGGCTTGAAGAAATTGTCGGCAAAATCCTCGATCACGTCGTCGAACGCCGCCTTGCGGTGCGACCAATTGTGCAGGAAATGACCGATGTAAGTGCGGCAGCTCTCCCTGGTAGCGCCGACCAGCGCGGGCGCCATCTCCATCTGGTGGAACGACTGATACCAGATGTGATTCAGCCGGTCGGGCGCGGCCATCCGCGGCCCGATGCCGGGATAGACGAAATCGAAGAACATCAGCCCGGCGATCCGATCCGGCGCCTTGCGGGCCAGCGGCTGCATCACGGCGCCGCCGACGTCGTGGCCGACCACGCCGGCTCTGTCGATGCCGAGGGCGTCCAGCAGCGCCAGCATGTCGTCGGTATGCTGATCGGGGCCGTAAGGGCCTTGCGGCTTGTCGCTGTCGCCGAAGCCGCGCAGGTCGGGCGCGATCAGGGTGTAGCGGTCGGCGAGCCGCGCCATGACAGGCTTCCAGGTCAGCCAGAACTCCGGCCAGCCGTGCAGCAGCAATAGCGGCCTGCCGCGGCCGGTCCGCACGACGTGGAACGCCGCGCCGTTGGCTCGAATCGTTGCATGATCCATGGTCCGCTCCTGCTGGCTTTGGCTCGCTCGCGCGCCGATCGAGCGCGAGGTGTCCCGCTAGCGCCTTGTTTCCGCGTACTTTCTCACGTTGGCCCGGTGCTTCGGCGGTACGAGGCCGCGGTGGCGGAAATATTATTGCAGCGCCTTGTCTGTCCCGCCAACCTCGCCTAGAACACGCCCCGACCGCGGGTGGCGCAAATCACCCGGGCCACTGGAGAGGTGGCAGAGTGGTTGAATGCACCGCACTCGAAATGCGGCATAGGTGCAAGCCTATCGGGGGTTCGAATCCCTCCCTCTCCGCCACCCTTAAGCCTTGCCGGGTTCTGGTGACACGACCAGCCCTGCTGGATCACTCGAAGCGTCGCGCAGACCCGCCGCTTCCTCAACATGACATCGATGGATTTGAGCGCGCGCCGTGTGCAGCCGCAGTTGAGGGTGCACGGGCAAGTCGCGTCACTCGTTGCGGCTGAGAGGCCCGTGTCGCTTCCGGCGCGGCTTTGCGGCGCGTCGTTAACCTTAATTTTTCCTTTCGATTGTCGATAAAGTTTTATCGATTATCCTCGTGACAGTTGAGCGGTGTGACGAACCGCACGATGAGAGGCGAGAGCCGAGTAGCTCGACAGCCTCTCTGAAATCGAAGGGTGGGCAGAGCGCAGTGCCAGCCACCTTTCGGGCTGTCCGGCGGCGGCCGGCGGGGCAAATCAATTTTGAAATGCATTCGATTGCCGGGTTGCGGCGCATATCGCGCCGCATGATGCTTCACAATTGGGATGTTCCAAATGACGCTCGCGCATTTATTGATCGCGGTCGGTGGTGGCTTTGTGCTGCTGGCAGGCTTCGTCGCATTTGCCCTTTGGCGAAACGCACTCCATTCGACAGCGCGGATTTAGCAACCGGCGAGATCTGACTCCGGCGGCCTCGCTCATGGGGGTGAGTGAAGCCTGCGGGGATGGCCGCACCGCCGCGCGGCCTGACAGCCGAGCACCGCGCCTACACCTGCCCCAAGGCGACGCGTGCTCGGCTGTTCATTATTCAAACAGCCTTCACCGTTCGAAGTATTGATCGTGTGAAAGCAATTCGCTTCGACGCTGAGAGCGTCGGTGAGAAAGATCGATCACTGTGTGCCGTAGCGAGGTCCATTGCGCTCCCCGCGCGTCAATGCGACCTCCCGGGACGTGCGATCGGTTCCGTCGCATCGGGGATGTTGTGCAGCTTGTCGGGATTGCGGGTCACAAAGATCGCAACGACGCGTTTGTTCTCGATCTGCAAGGCTGTCGTTTGAACGAGGCCATCCTCGATGGTGATGAAGCCGGGCAAGCCGTTGATGGTTGCGTAGCGGATCAGGCGTGACGGATGCACGTCGAACAGGCGGGCGAGCCCCGCGAAACGCTCCATCGCCGCTTCGAGCCCGACCAGCGGTCGAACAGGCGCCGGGACCCGGCCGCCGCCATCGGCATAGACCACGACATCTTCGGCGAGCATCGCGCGCAACGCGGCGAGGTCGCCGGTTCGCGTTGCCGCGAAGAAGGCATTGGCGAGCCGCTGGCCTTCTTCATTGCCGACCACGAACCGCGGCCTGGCATCGTGGATGTGCGCGCGTGCGCGGCTCGCGAGCTTGCGGCAGGTCGCCGCCTCGCGGCCGATCGTCTCGGAGACCGCATCGAACTCCATTCCGAACACGTCATGCAGCAGGAAGGCTGCCCGTTCGAGGGGCGACAGGCGTTCCAGTGCGATCATCAGCGGCAGGATCAGATCGTCGGCGGTCTCTTCCTGCTCGGGATCGAAGAACGGTTCGGGCAGCCACGGTCCGATATAGGCCGCGCGCCGGCGCCGTGCGGATTTCAGTTCGTTGAGGGATAGCCGGGTGACGATGGTGTAGAGCAGGGCCCTGGGATCGCGCATCCGGTTGCGATCGGCGGCGAGCCAGCGCAGCCAGGCATCGTGAACGACGTCCTCCGCGTCGGCCACCGAGCCGAGCATCCGATAGGCCAGCCGGATCAGCCGCGGCCGCAAATCGGCGAAGATCTCGGCCGCCGCGGTTTCAGCCGCCTCCTTCATGACGCCGCCCGCATGGCCGCGGCAGCCGCGTCACGGCCGCGCGCAAACTGAATTGCAGTCTCCGCCACGCGCCGTCCGAGGTGGCGGGCGGTCGCGAGATCAGATTCGGGCGGCGCGGTGTCGGCACCCTCGTCGGTGTTCGATTGTGCCCCGGCGCCCAGCCAGAACCCCAGCCTGTTCGGATCGGCGTCCGATCCCGATGCGGAGTTGTTGCCGGGCGGCAGATCGAGATTGACCCAGTGCATGCCGTGCTGGGCGGCGAACAGTGCAAGCTGGATCAATGTGGAGAGCTTGTCGCCGGCATGGGCCCCCGAATTGGTGAAGCCTGCCGCGAGCTTGTCCTTCCACCGGTAGCCCTTGGACATCACGGCACTTGAGGTTGCTTCCTGAAAGGCTTTGAAGGCCGCAGACGCAGCGCCCATGTAGGTCGGCGTGCCGAAGATCAGTGCTTCTGCACCCAGCAGATGATCCCAATTCTGTTCCACGCTCTCGACAGGCACCAATAGGGCCTCCGCGCCATCGACATCCCCGACGCCGGACCTGACGGCCTCCGCCTGGCGCCGGGTGTGGCCGTAGGCGCTATGATAGACGATCGCGATCAGGGTGCGACCGCCTCCGGTTCCGATGGTGTGCATGCTGTCCTCTGCTGCTGCTATTGCCGAAGCTAGGACAAGGCAGGGCGTCGAAACGTGACATGCCCTCCGAACTTTCTTGACCGCCGCTCAGGTTGGTGGCCGCTGGTTCCTTTGCATGGGGTTGTTTTCGATATTTTGGTGGGAGCCGCGGTCGCCGAGCTCGAACCTGCGGGTGATCCCGATCGCCTCCAGGAAGGCCTCGTCGTGGCTGACGACCAGCAGGGCGCCGTCATAGGCGCGCAGTCCGGCCTCGACCGCCTCCATCGAGTCGATGTCCAGATGGTTGGTCGGCTCGTCGAGCATCAGCAGCGGTGGTGGCGTTGGCCCGCCCAGGACGCAGGCGAGACCGGCGCGGAGCAACTGGCCGCCGCTCAGGCTCGCGACGACCTGCAAGGCCGCATCGGCGCGAAACATGAACCGCGCCAGTGCCGCCCGGCAGGCGTTCTCGTCGGCATCCGGATTGATGCGGCGGAAATTATCCAGGATCGAGGCCCGCGCATCGAGCAGGCTGACCGCCTGGTCGAACATCGCAAAGCGGGTCATCACCTCGACGCTGCCACACGCGGCGGTCAGCTCGCCGCTGACGAGCTTGAGCAACGTCGTCTTGCCGGAGCCGTTCGGGCCCGTGATCGCGACACGCTCCGGACCCGAGATGGAGAAGGTGAGGTCCCGCAGGACCGGCGCGTCGGCGCTGTAGCCGGCCTCGGCAGCCTCGATGCGCAGCACCATCCGGCCCGCGGGCAGATGGGTCGACGGCAGCCGCACCGAGAACGGCTGCAGCACCTCGATGCGCTGGCGCGCGGCGGCGGCGCGTTCGCTCGCTTGCGTTCGCCGCCGCTCGGCGAGGCGGGCGGTCTCGCCGCCGCTGTCCTCGCTGCGATCCCGGCGCAGCCCGGCGGCGATCCGCGGCATGTCGCCCTTGGCGCGCTTCCTCGCGCCGGCGCCGTCCTTGCGCGCCTTCTTCTCGGTCGCTTCCCTGGTCTTGCGGTCGATCTCGGCGACGCGCTTCTCGGCATCATCCAGATCGTGCCGTGCTGCCGAGAGCTCGATCGCCTTGCGCGCGCGGTATTGGCTCCAATTGCCGCCGTAGCGCCGGGCCTCCAGCGAGGTCAGTTCGACGATCGCATCCATGGTCTCAAGCAGTTCGCGATCGTGGCTGACGACGATGGCGCCATGCCGCCAACTGGCGAGCAGGTCGATCACCGCCTGGCGTCCGGCGCGGTCGAGATTGTTGGTGGGCTCATCCAGCAGCAGGAAATCAGGCTCTGCAAACGTCAGCGCAGCGAGGCGCGCCCTTGTGGCCTGTCCGCCTGATAGCATCGCCAGCGGCACGTCGAGCACATCGTCCAATCCGACACGCGCGAGCGCGGACGCGATGCGGCTGTCGAGCGTCCAGTCGATATCCGCAAGCTCCTCAGTCGTCGCAAGGCCCTGCCCGGCACGGTGCAACGCGGCCAATGTGCGGCGCGCGCCGAACAGGTCGATGACGGACTCGTCCGGCTTCACCTGCACCGTCTGATGCAGCATCCCGACGCGTCCCTGCACCGAGACCGCGCCGGATTGCGGCGCCTGCCGGCCTGCGATCAGGCCGAGCAGCGTCGTCTTCCCAACGCCGTTCCTGCCGACAAGGCCGATCCGTTCAGGGCCGAAGGTGAGATCGATGTTGGAAAGGAGAACCCGGCCGTCAGGCGCGGACAGGGTGAGATTCGAGAGCGTGATCGATGCTGGCATGGCGATGGATATCCCGGTGGGCAAGGCTGATGGGCGTTGCTGTCCGGATGAAATCCATGGCCGTCGGCATCCTCTCGAATTGATGATTGATGAGCTGTAGTCGCGTATTGCGCCGGGATCAAGGCGCGCAGCGAAGCGTCACGCTGCTTCGGCGAAGGTCCAGCGGTCGGGATCGGGCGTGTGGCCGATCAAGGCGAGACCATATGCGATCGATTCGAACTGGTCCGCCGAGGTCAGCCGCGCCTCGCCGAAACGCTCGGCGAACAGGCGCTGCACGGCCGGTACGAACGAGGTGCCGCCGGTCAAAAACACCTTCTCCACGTCGCGTGCGGTGATGCCGGATTTCGCCAGCGCCTCGTCCACGGTGGCGCCCAGCCGTTCGATGTCGTCGGCGATCCAGGATTCGAAATCGTCGCGCGTCACGGTGGCGCCGATGTCGATGCCTTCGCGGGCAAAGCGGAACTCGACCCGGTCGCGGCTCGACAGCGCGACCTTGGTGTCGGAGACGGCGCGGTACAGCGCGAAGCCGAGATCGTGATCGACGATGGTGATGAAATCGTGCAGCGGCGCCGGATCGAGCGCCGTGCGCGCGAGCTGCTGCAATTCGCGCAGATCGCCATTGCCCCGCATCATCGCGAGCTGGTGCCAGCGCGCGAGGCTCGAATAATAATGATTGGGGATCGGCAGCACCTTGTCGAACGAGCGGTAGTTGGTGCCCTTGCCGAGCCGCGGCGAGACGATGTGATCGACGATGCGGTAGTCGAAGGTGTCGCCGGCGATGCCGATGCCGGAATGTCCCAGCGGCTCGGCGCGCAGCACGCCGCCCTTGCGCGAGAACCGCATCACCGAGAAGTCGCTGGTGCCGCCGCCGAAATCGGCGACCAGCACCGTGGCATCGTGGTCGAGGCTGCGCGCAAAGGAGAACGCCGCGCCGACCGGCTCGTAGACATAGCGCGCGTGCCCTGCGCCGAGCCGCTCGAATGCGGCCCGGTAGCGCTGCATCGCGAGCTCGTCATTGGGATTGCCGCCGGCAAACTTCACCGGCCGGCCGACCATGATGGTCGGCGCGCCCAAATCGAACCCGTCGCCGGCATGGCGCGTCAGCGTGCGCAGGAACGCCGCCAGCAAATCCTCGAACTTATAGCGCTGCCGGAAGATCTGTGTGGTGTTGAAGGCCGAGCTTGCCGCGAAGGTCTTGAACGACTGGATGAAGCGATGGATCGTGCGTCCCTCGAGGAACTGCTCGATCGCCCACGGCCCGCCCTCGGCGCGCGGATGCAGGCCGGCGCCGGGCCGTTCCTCCCAGAAGCACAGCGCGGACACATAGACGCTATGCGTGCGCCCGCCATGGTCGAAACGGATCGCCTCAACACGGCCATCGGCGTCGGACAGCGCGACCACGGTGTTGCTGGTGCCAAAATCGACGCCAATCGAGACGGCGGGCGGAGCGCTCGACATGTCATGCTCGGGATTTGATGTGAAAGGGGGCGGACCTTTAGCGGCTTTGGCCTGACTTGCCAACCCTTCCCGATGCTACGGAATTCACGATCAAGAGAATGACGGCAACAACGCCGTTGCGCGGTGGTCCGCGGCGGAACTGCCGTATGACGCAATGATGTCGATGTGCTGCGGCCTAATCCTTCAATGCATAGGCGATGACATAGTCGCCGCGTTTGGTGCCGAACGAGCCGTGGCCGCCGGCCGCGGTGACGACATACTGCTTGCCGCCGGCCTCGTAGCTCATCGGTGTCGATTGCGCGCCGGCGGGCAGGCGATCTTCCCACAGCACCTTGCCGTCACGCACGTCATAGGCCCGGATCGTGTACTCGTAGGTGCCGGTGTAGAACGCAACGCCGCCGGCGGTGGTGATGGGGCCGCCCAGCATCGGCACGCCCATCTTGAACGGAAGCGGCAGCGGCGTGGTGTCCCGGATGGTGCCGTTGGGATGCTGCCAGACGATCTTCATCGTTTTCAGATCGATCGCGGCCATCGAGCCCCATGGCGGCCGGTAGCACGGCACGGACAGCGGCGAGAGGAAGCTCGAAATATCAACCCCGAACGGCGTGCCGTACATCGGCTGCGTTCCGACCTCACTGCCGACCGGCTTCTCGGCGGTCGGCGCCGGCGGATTTTGTGGACCCCGCGGAATCAGCCGTGACGCGAACGGCAGCGACATCGGGTTGGCGATCGCGATCTGCCTGACAGGATCGATCGCGATACCGCCCCATTCGAACATGCCGAGATTGCCGGGGAAGACCAGCGTGCCCTGCAACGATGGCGGCGTGAACGTGCCTTCGTAGCGCAAACGATGGAACATGATCCGGCACAGCAGCTGGTCGAAGATCGTGCCGCCCCACATGTCGGCGCCGGTCAGCTTCGCCTCCGGGCGGAATGTCAGTTCGGAAAACGGCTGCGTCGGCGCGCTGCGGTCGCCGGGCGCGGGCCCCTGCGGCACCGCACGTTCCGGCGCCGGCACGATCAATTCGCCGGTCCGGCGGTCGAGCACGAAGATGTTGCCGACCTTGGTCGGCTGGATGATCGCGGGAATGACGCCCTTCGCCGTTGTCACATCGACCAGGCTCGGCTGCGAGGGAACGTCCATGTCCCAGAGGTCATGATGCACGGTCTGGTACGACCAGGCACGCTTGCCGGTGTTGACGTCAAGCGCGACGATCGAACTCGAATAGCGCTCGACCAGCGCATCGCGATTGCCGCCCCAGATGTCGGGCCCGTTGTTGCCGGTCGGGATGTAGACCAGATTCAGTTTCGGATCGAACGAGGCGGTGATCCAGGAATTCGGCGAGCCGTTGGTGTAATGGCGTGTCGGTGAGGGCAGCGCGTTCTCGTCGGCCGCGGCGGAGTCCCAGGCCCAGACCAGTTTACCGGTGTAGACATCGAAGCCGCGGATCACGCCTGAGGGCACCTCGACCGCGTAATTGTCGATCACTGCGGCGGCAACGACCAAAATCTTGTCGCTGACGACAGGCGGCGACGTCGGCTCGAAGAAGCCGGCGGTGGTGATCCCCATCCCCTGCTGCAGGTCGAGGATGCCGTGATCGGCAAAGCTCTCGCAGGGTTTGCCGCTGTCGGCATCGAGCGCGATCATGCGGCCGTCATTGACGGGCAGGAAGATCCGCCGCGGGCACTCCGCAGGCGCGGGATTGCCGCTGGAGTCGACGGCGCCCGCGGCGGTCTCGTGATAGGAGACCCCGCGGCAGGTCATGTGCTGGAACGTCTTGTTGTGCACGAGCTTGGGGTCGTAGCGCCAGCGCTCGGTGCCGGTCCTGGCGTCGAGCGCGAACAGCACCTGGTGCTGCGAGCAGAGATAGAGCGTGTCGCGCACCTTGATCGGGGTGACCTCGAAGGTGGTCTCACCGGAATCCTCCGGCGTCTTGACGTCGCCGGTGCGGAAGGTCCAGGCGACCTTGAGGTTGGCGACATTGCCGGGCGTGATTTGTTTGAGCGGCGAATAGCGCTGTCCGAACTGCGTCCGTCCATAGGCGCGCCAGTCGCCATCCGGCTGCGGGTCGGCTTCGCTTTGCGGCACGGCAGGCCCGGAGGCGGCAATCGTGCCGTCGATGTCGTGATAGCTCGTCAGCAGCCCGCCCACCAGGACGGCAGCTGATGCCACGACGCCGATCCAGAGCGGCGCTGTCGCACGCGCGTAGGACACAGGCTCGCCTCGCGTCAGGGCGCGAACGATCACCGGCGTCAGCAGCCAGAGCGCCATCGGGAAGATGATGTCGCCGCGCGCCGCGAGCGGCCACCAGTCGAAGCGCACCTCGTGGACAGCCCATGCCAGCGTGCCGACCAGCACGATCGCAAATAGCCACAGCGCCGAACGGCGCTGCATCAGCAACAATGCGGCCGTGGCGAGGATGCCGACGCCGAGGACAATGTAGAAGATCGATCCACCCAAGGCGACGAGCCAGATGCCGCCGGCCGCGAGGACCAGGCCGATCAAGGCGTAGACGATAGCTGTGATGAAGACAGCCCTGGATCGCTGCATGGTCGCTCCGGTGCGCAAGAGGGACCGGGCTTGTCGTGCAAGCGCAACAGACCGTGTCCGCCGTCATGGACTGTGGTTCAGTCGACCGCAACTTGCAACCTGGAACTGCGATCTTGATGCTGCACAAGCGCGCAAAGGGGCATGCGAAACCTGCCGAAGAAGAATCGTTCAAATTGCGCGTGCACCATTCGACGGGAGCAACAGGCCGGCGGCGCTGACGCAAAGGTGACGGGACTTCAGCGAATTTTGTATCGACGCGCTCTTCCAGTCCCGTGCAGGCACTGCTCTATACCGTCGGGCAGACTCCCCGCTGAAGGCCGGCTCGCAGGAGAAGCAAAATGACACTGAACCCTACAGCCAAGAATTATCGCGTCGCGGTCGCCGCCTACGAGGCGGGCCGGCCCAGCTACCCCGCGGAGATCGTCGCCGCGCTGCCGCTTCAGGCCGCGCGCTGTGTGGTCGATCTCGGCGCCGGAACCGGCAAGTTCACCCGCCTGCTGTTGCAGCATCTGACCGCGACGACGCGTCTGGTCGCGGTCGAACCGGTTGCCGAGATGTCGGCGAAGCTGGCGCAGGAAGCGAAGGTGGAGGTCATCAACACCCGCGCCGACGCGATCGATCTCGCAACCGGCAGCGTCGATCTCGTGACCTGTGCCCAGGCGTTCCACTGGTTCGACAACGAGGCATCGGTCGCCGAGATCGCGCGCCTGCTGCGTCCCGGCGGCACGCTGGCACTGGTCTGGAACAACAGGGACGACCGTGCGCCGTGGGTCGAGGCGTTGTCCGTCATGATCGAGAAATACGCGGGAGACACACCGCGGCAACGCTCCGGCCACTGGCGCTGGATCTTGAAGGATCCACGCTTCGTGCTCGAGAAGGAGATCGTGCAGGATCATCCGCACCGGATGGCGCGGCAAGGCGTCTATGAGCGCGTCGTGTCGACGAGCTATGTCGCCAATCTTCCCGATGCGGAGAAGGCGGCCCTTCGCGACAAGACCGACCAAATTCTGCGCGAAGCCGGTCTCGGCGACGCTGAAGAGGTGGTGTTTCCCTATGTCACGCAGTTGTTTCTGCTGAAGCGCGTCTAGACGCCGCTATTGCGCGGCACGGCCTTGCTCGACGGCCTGCTTCAGACGCGGCAGCGTCATGCGCCAGTAGAAGGCAACATGCTTCGCGCCGGATCGGCGACGGCGGCACTTGCTGGGTTACTGTCAGTATTGTCTCGCCGCCGTCGGTCGCGAGCGCCATCGTGATCGTCGCATAGCATTGCGGAATGTCCGGCAGGCCGGAAACCTTTGACCAATAGGAGTATGCGAGCCGTATTGGCGGCTCGACATGGAGGACGCAGCCCTTGTCGCGATAGCGCTTGGCGCCGATCTCCGCCTCGATCTCGATCGGCGCGCCGATCTACCAGTCGGTCGTGAAATGCGCGTTGCGCCACGTCTCGCCCGCCTTGGGATCCAGGATCGTGTCCCACACCTGCGTCGGCTGTGCGGCGATGCGGATCGATTCGGTGACAGTCTGCAAGACGGCCGTTTCATTTGTCATCGCGTGCTCATTTGTCGCCGACGATCTTCCATTTCCCATCCGCGCCACGCCGCAACGCCGGATCGCCGATGCGGATGTGCTGTGCCAGGAAATCGATGAAGGCGCGCACCCGTGCCGGCAGCGGGCCGGCATGGCCGACATAGACCGCGTGGATGTCCTCGCGATCGCCGGGATTGAGATTTTGCAGCACCGGCACCAGGCGCCCGGCTTCGATATCAGGGCCGATATGGAACAGTGCCAGCCGCGCCACGCCGATGCCGCCGAGCGTGAGCTGGCGCGCGGTCTCGCCGTCGCTGGCGCGGGCGACCGGCGGCGGCAATGCCTCTTCGATCTTTTCGGCGCGGCGGAACGGCCAGCCGCGGATGCTGCGCGGAAAGGTCCAGCCGACGCCGCGATGGCCGGCGAGGTCGGCCGGCGTCTTCGGGATGCCGTGGCGAGCGAGATAGGACGGCGCGGCGACCACCGCCATGCGGCTGGTGCCCAGCTTGCGCGCGATCAGCCGCGAGGCGCCGAGCGGGCCGGCGCGGATCGCGACATCGGCGCGCGCCTGCATCAGATCGACCAGCGTGTCGGTCAGCACGATGTCGAGCGTGATGTCGGGATGCTCGCGCATGAAGCGCGGCAGCAGCGGCATCACGTGCAGCATGCCGAACGGGATGTTGCTGTTCACGGTGAGATGGCCGCGCGGCACGCAGGAGGCGGCCTCGCGTTCGGCCTCGTCGATGTCGGCGAGGATGCGCTGCGCGCGCTGGTAGAACGCCTGGCCCTCCTCGGTCAGTTGCAGCTTGCGCGTGGTGCGGTTGACCAACCTTGTGCCGAGCCGCGTCTCGAGCCGCGAGACCAGCTTGCTGACGCCCGACGGCGTCTGGCGCAGGCTGTTGGCGGCGGCGGTGAAGCCGCCGAGATCGACGACGCGGACAAACACGTCCATCTCGCCGGAGCGGTTGGTGTCAATTCGGGCCATCTTGAATTCACGTCACAAATGATTGGATTGCGGCCATTCTAATCCTTCCTCGCCCGGACCGCTATGTCGCATTGCGGAATCCTCACCGTCCGGAGCGACACATGCCTCTCGCAGTCCTAGCCTTGACCGCCGGTGCCTTTGGCATCGGCACCACTGAATTCCTCATCATGGGACTGTTGCTGCAGGTCGCCGCCGACATGCATGTGTCGGTTTCCGCGGCGGGTCTGTTGATCTCCGGCTATGCGCTCGGCGTGTTCGTCGGCGCCCCGATCCTGACGCTTGGGACGCGCAAAATGCCGCGCAAGGCGGTGCTGCTGGCGCTGATGGCGATCTTCACGCTCGGCAATGCGGCCTGCGCGCTGGCGCCGAACTACGAGCTGTTGATGGCGGCGCGCATCCTGACCTCGCTGGCGCACGGCACCTTCTTCGGCGTCGGCTCGGTGGTCGCGACAGGCCTCGTCCCGGAAGACAAGAAGGCGTCCGCGATCGCCACGATGTTCATCGGCCTCACGGTCGCGACCCTGCTCGGCGTGCCCTTCGGTGCATGGTTCGGCCTGATGCTGGGCTGGCGCGCTGCGTTCTGGGCGGTGGCGGCGATCGGCGTGGTCGCGTTCGTCGTGCTGGCGCTGCTGGTCCCCGGCCATGTCGGCGCCAAGGACAAGCCGGTGCCGCTGCGCGAGGAACTCGCCGTGCTCGGCCGCCCGCAGGTGCTGCTCGGGCTCGCCATGACGGTGTTCGGTTTCGGCGGGCTGTTCGCGGTCTTCACCTATGTGCAGCCGATGCTGACGCGGTTGACCGGATTCTCCGACGCCGCGGTCTCGCCGATCCTGCTGGTGTTCGGCGCCGGCCTTGCGATCGGCAATGTCGCCGGCGGCCGGCTCGCCGACAAGGGATTGGCGCGCGCGTTGCTCGTTTCCCTTGGCGGCCTCGCCATTGTCCTGGTGGGGCTCTCGGCTGTCGTCTCGATCAAGGCTCTGGCTGTGGCGCTCTTGTTCGTGCTCGGCATCGCTGCGTTCGCGACCGTTGCCCCACTGCAGCTTCGCGTGCTGGAAGCCGCCGGTGTCGAAGGCCGGACACTGGCCTCCAGCCTGAACATCGCGGCCTTCAATCTCGGCAACGCGCTTGGCGCCTGGGCCGGCGGCGTCACCATCGATCGCGGCCTCGGCCTCGGCGCGCTGCCGCTGGTCGCCGCCGTCATCACGGCGGTCGGATTGCTGCTGGCGCTGTGGAGCCTTCGGCTCGATCGGCCGGCCGTGCTGGCCGCGCAGTGCCCGGCGGAATGAGCTGTATCACAAGGAGTATGATCATGGACTATCGCAATCTCGGTGCGTCCGGTCTGAAGGTCCCGGCGCTCAGCTTCGGCACCGGCACGTTCGGCGGCCAGGGACCGTTGTTCTCCGCCTGGGGCCGCAGCGACGCCGGCGAGGCACGGCGGCTGATCGACATCTGCCTCGAGGCCGGCGTCAACCTGTTCGACACCGCCGACGTCTATTCGAACGGCGCGTCGGAGGAAATTCTCGGCGCCGCGATCAAGGGCCGCCGCGACAAGGTTCTGATCTCGACCAAGACCGGGCTGCCGATGGGCGACGGCCCGCTCGACGCCGGCACCTCGCGCTATCGCCTCGTCGCCGCGGTCGACGCTGCGCTGCGCCGGCTCGGCACCGATTACATCGATCTGCTGCAGCTCCATGCCTTCGACGCCTTCACGCCGATCGACGAGGTGCTGTCGACCCTCGATACGCTGGTGCGTGCCGGCAAGCTGCGCTATGTCGGCGCCTCGAACTTCTCCGGCTGGCACTTGATGAAATCGCTCGGGATCGCCGAACGGCAGGGCTGGCCGCGCCATGTGGCGCACCAGGTCTATTACTCGCTGGTCGGCCGCGACTATGAATCTGAGCTGATGCCGCTCGCGCTCGACCAGGGCGTCGGCGCGCTGGTCTGGAGCCCGCTTGGCTGGGGCCGTCTCACCGGCAAGATCAGGCGCGGCCAGCCGCTGCCCAAGAACAGCCGCCTGCACGAGACCGCACAGTTCGGCCCGGCGGTCGACGACGAGAAGCTTTACGCGATTGTCGACGCGCTGGACGCTATAGCCGCAGAGACCGGCCGCACGGTGCCGCAGATCGCGATCGCCTGGCTGCTTACCCGTCCGAGCGTGTCATCCGTCATCATCGGCGCGCGCGACGAGGCGCAGCTGCGTGACAATCTCGGTGCGGTCGGCTGGTCGCTCTCGCCGGACCAGATCGCGCGTCTCGACAAGGCCAGTGCGGTGATGCCGGCCTATCCGTACTACCCCTACCGGATCCAGGAGGGCTTTGCCCGGATCAATCCGCCGCCGGTCTAGGCTGATCGCTGCAAAGCGGCAGGGCAGGGCCCAGTCTCACGCCTCGAACTTGGTCTCGCAGACCTGCCGGCGGTACTCCGCCGGCGTCACGTTCATGTGCTGCCGGAACACGCGATTGAGGTGGCTCTGGTCGGCGAAGCCTGCGAGCAGCGCGATCTCCTTCAGCGCCACGCGGTCCCTGCGCAGATGCTGGCACGCATGCTCGACCTTGCGCCGCAGGACGTAAGCATGCGGCCGCATGCCGTAGTGGATGCGGAACTTGCGGGCAAACTGCACCGGTGTGCAATTGCAGATGTTGGCAAGCTCCTCCAGCGTGATGTTGCGGGAGATGTTCTGCTCGACATAGTCCTCGATCAGCCGCGCATGCGCCGGCCTGAACCTGCCTTGTGCGCAGGGCATCTTGAACTCGATGGCGGCGTATTTGCGCAGGATGTGCACGCTGGCCTGCAGCGCCAGCGCGTCGTAGCAGAGCCGGCCGCCGGGTCCGCCCGCGGCGATTTCCTGAACCATCTGATCGTTGATCCAGGTCAGCATCGGGTCCTCGACCTTGAGCAGATCGTGAAGCTCGACCGTTTCGGCGTCACGGTCGAACGCTTCGCTCGCGGTCTTCGTCATCAGCGTCGGCGAGATGTAGAAATGGCTGACCTCGATGTCGTGCTGCCAGCGCCAGTTCGAGGGCTCGGCGCGCGTCAAGAGCGTCGTGACCCCGCGACCGACATGATCTTGCTTCCACGCACCGGTGACGCGGCGATTCATCGACGTGACGCCGTCGCGATAGATCACGATGAGGTAGTTTTCCGACGGCGGGACCCAGATGTCGGACGGCGCATAGCGGAAGATCCGCAGCCGGAAATCATTGCGGCCGACCGGCGAACTATCCAGCTTCAACTCGCCGGGAGCGTAGCGCGGCAGCTCCTCGACCGTGATCAACTGGCCCATCGCGCGAGCCTCCTCCCTGGATTCATCGGCGGTTGTCCGCTTCTTCTTGTTCTTCTTGGCCGGACGGCTGAGCGCAGAATAGGCCGCTTTCGCCATTTGCCAAGGAGACCAATGGCCGAGGGCGATGGCGCGGCCGCGTTCCAGAGATTGTCGGTTTCATCCAAGCCCCGGGAGCCGCAAGCCCCATAGCCTCCTGTGCGTCCCGGCAGCCTCGTCCATGCCGCCGGGGCCCAAATTGGCGCAACGCACCGTCATTCCGCGGCCAGCGGGGTGGGAAAGGGCGTGCGAGAGACCACACACAGGAGGAAATCATGACCGCGACCGCAACCAGGTCCAATGGCAGCAATGGCGCGCACGCGACATCCAAATTCGACGCCGTGGTGATCGGCGCCGGCGTTGCCGGCCTCTATCAATTGTTCCGCCTGCGCGAGCAGGGCCTGAATGTCAGGGCTGTTGACGCAGGGTCGAGCGTCGGCGGCACCTGGTACTGGAACCGCTATCCCGGCGCACGCTTCGATTCCGAAGGTCACACCTATCAGTATCTGTTCTCCGAGGACCTCTACAAAGGCTGGAGCTGGAGCGAGCGGTTTCCGGGCCAGCCGGAGATCGAGCGCTGGCTGAACTACGTGGCCGACCGTCTCGACCTCAAGAAGGACATCCAGTTCGAGACCACAGTGAAGAGCGCGCATTTCGACGAGGCGACGCAGCGCTGGCAGGTCACGACCGACAAGGGTGAGGTGATCGACACCCAGTTCCTGATCACCTGCTGCGGAATGCTCTCGGCCCCGCACGTGTCGTTCCCGGGACAGGAGACGTTCAAGGGCAAGCTGTTCCACACCGCGCGCTGGCCGAAGGGACCGATCGAACTCGCCGGCAAGCGCGTCGGCGTGGTCGGCAACGGCGCCACCGGAATCCAGGTGATCCAGTCGATCGCCGGCGAAGTCGGCCATCTCAAGGTGTTCATCCGCACCCCGCAATACATCATTCCGATGAAGAACCCGAAATGGGACGCGTCGGATGCGGAGGCCTACAAGTCGAAGTTCAAATTCCTCACCGAGCGGCTGCCGAAGACCTTCACCGGCTTCGAGTTCGACTTCGAGCACGCCTGGGCCGACCTGACGCCGCAGCAGCGCCGCCAGGTGGTCGAGGATTGCTGGAACGACGGATCGCTGAAATTGTGGGTGTCGTCCTTCGCCGAACTGTTCTTCGACGAAGCCGTCAACGCCGAGATCACCGAATTCGTGCGCGCAAAGATGCGCGAGCGGATCAAGGACCCCAAGCTGTGCGAGCAGCTGATCCCGACCAATTACGGCTTCGGCACGCACCGGGTGCCGCTGGAAAGCAATTTCCTCGAGGCTTTCCATCGGCCGAATGTCGAGATCGTCAGCGTCAAGGACAATCCGATCGCCTGCATCACGCCCGAAGGTATCCAGACTGCCGACGGCACGGTGCACGAATTCGACGTCATCATCCTGGCGACCGGCTTCGATGCCGGTACCGGCGCGTTGACGCGGATCGATATTCGCGGCCGCGACGGCCGTTCGCTGAAGGAGGATTGGGGCCGCGATATCCGCACCACCATGGGCCTGCAGGTTCACGGCTATCCGAACCTGTTCACGACGGCGGTGCCGCTCGCGCCTTCGGCCGCGCTTTGCAACATGACCACCTGCCTGCAGCAGCAGGTCGAGTGGATCGACGATTGCATCAAGTACATGCGCGGCAACAACCTGAGCGTCATCGAGCCGTCCAGGGACATCGAGGATCAGTGGGTGGCGCATCACGATGAGACCGCCAACGCGACGCTGATCGCGAAGACCAACTCCTGGTATCTCGGCTCGAATGTCGAGGGCAAGCCGCGCCGGGTGCTGTCCTATTGCGGCGGTGTCGGCACCTACCGCCAGAAATGCGACGAGGTCGCCGCGAGCGGCTATCGCGGCTTCGCCATGCAGTAGGACCACGCCGTCAACATCACAAACATGGGAAGAAAACAATGAGCACGAACTTCAGTGCGGCAGCAGATGCGATTCTCGACGGCGTCGTGACGTCGAATCCGCGCGTCCCCGGCGTCGTTGCGATGGTGACTGACCGGCATCGCAACATTTATGAAGGCGCCGCCGGCAAGCGCCGGCTCGACCAGCCGGCCGACATGTCGACCGACATGTCGACCGACAGTGTGTTCGCCATCTTCTCGACCACGAAGGCGATCACGGGCACTGCGGTCCTGCAACTCGTCGAGGAGGGCAAGCTCGATCTCGATGCGCCGGCCAAGACCTATGCGCCCGATATCGGCAAGCTTCAGGTCATCGAGGGCTTCGACGACAGGGGCGAGCCACGGCTCCGTGCGCCGAAGCGCGACATCACGACCCGCATGCTGATGGTCCATAGTGCGGGCCTCAGCTACGACTTCATCAATCACACCTACAATCGTCTTGCTCAGGAGAAGGGACAGCCGAGCGTCATCACGGCGTCCAAGGCCTCGCTGATGACACCTCTGCTGTTCGATCCCGGCGAACGGTGGGAGTATGGCACCAACATGGATTGGTGCGGGCAGATCGTCGAGGCGATCATCGGAAGGCGGCTCGGGGAGGTCTTCAAGACGCGGATCTTCGAACCGCTCGGCATTCAGGACACGGCGTTCGAGCTCACCGACGGCATGCGCCGCAAGCTTGCCGGCATTCACGCCCGCAACGCCGACGGCTCGCTGACGCCGATGGATTTCGAGTTGCCGGCCAATCCGGAGATCCACATGGGCGGCCACGGGCTCTACGGGACGATCGGCGACTACATGCGCTTCATCCGCATGTGGCTGAATGACGGCGCCGGCGAGCACGGCCGCGTCCTCAAGGCCGAGACGGTGCGGATGGCCGAGAAGAACCACCTCGGCAACAGCAAGGTCACCGCGATCACGGGCGTGATCACCTCGCTCGCCAACGACGCCGAGTTCTTCCCCGGCCAGTCGAAGTCATGGGCGCTGAGTTTCATGATCAATGACGAGAAGGCTCCGACCGGCCGTCCCGCCGGCGCGCTTGGCTGGGCCGGTCTCGCCAATTTGTTCTACTGGATCGACCGGCAGAACGGTTTCGGCGGATACTGGGCAACGCAGATCCTGCCGTTCGGCGATCCGACGTCGTTCATCGGCTACATGAACTTCGAAACGACGTTCTACGAATCCCTGAAGCTGCGCAAGGCGGGCTAGAGCGTGATCCGGAAAAGCGCGATGACGATTTAACCCAATCGCATCGCGCTTTAGCCTCGCCGCGGCCACCTCAGCTCGATTCAGGATGGCTGCACTTTCGGGAACACCATGCGCATGCAGGCGCCGCCGGACGGCGCCTGATCGACCTCGATCCGGCCGCCATGCAGGCGCATGATGCTCTGCACCAGGTCGAGGCCGAGGCCGGCGCCGCGTCCGCCCGGCTGCAGCCGGCGGAATGGCTCGAATATCTGCTCGCGCTCGTCCGGCGCGATGCCGTCGCCATCGTCGCAGACCTCGATCAGGCCCGCCGCCGTGACCCGAATCAGGATCGTGCCGCGCCGCCGTCCGTGGTCGACGGCGTTCTGCACGAGGTTGGTGAGCGCACGCTCGAGCGAGGTCTGGTCACCGGTCACCACGATGGTCTCGTCCTCGTGTTCGAAGGACATTTCATATCCCGCCGCAAAGGCGAGCGGCGCGAGGTCGAGGACGACCTGCCGCGCGACCGCGACGAGATTGACGGGACCGAACGTGTCGGCGCGCTGGTCGAGCCGTTGCAAATCGAGCAACTGGCCGGCCATGACGCTCAGCCGGGTGGCGTCCTCGAGCAGGTGGGTCTTCTCCGGCCCGGCCTCCAGCGAGGCGACCCGCGTCGAGAGGATCGCGATCGGCGTGCGCAGCTCGTGCGCCGCATCGGCGAGGAAGCGGCGATGGCGCTCGTAGCCCTTGTCGAGGCGGTCGAGCGCGGCATTGATGGCCTTGACCAGCGGGGTGATTTCGATCGGCACCTTGTCGAGCGGCAGTTGCACGCCGCGCTGATCGATGTCGATGCGCTCGGCCTGCGCCGCGACCTGCGCCAGGCCGTTCATGGCCCGGCGCACTACGAAGGGGGTCGCGACCAGCGTTGCCAGCGTCATCAGCACGACGATCGGCAGGATCATGTTGAGGAACAGCAGCGGCGTGCTCTCCAGCGCGCGCCACATCGAAAGCTCGCCGTAGGTGCCGGTCAGGATCTGGATCCGCCCTGCCGGGGTGTCGACCCATTTGACGAGACCCGCGGGGCGCATGGCTTCCGCGGCGTTCCATTTGAGCCGCGCCTCGCTGACGTGATCGAGGCTTGAGGCAATCGGCGCGAATTGCGCGGGCACCGCGCCTTCGGAGAGCTGGTGCCCCTCGCCGTCGCGGATGACGAACCAGAGGTCGGCATGCTCGGCGCGCAGGGCGGCGAGCTCCGGCGTTTGGCGCAGCGCCAGTCCACCCGTTTCATCGCGGGTGATGGCCTCGCGCAGCGTGTCGAGCGTGCTGCCTTCGTACTCGCCGATCAAGAGTCCGGCCCGCAGCAGCCCGATCGCGGCCGCCCCGATCAGCAGGATCAACAGGGTCAATGTGACGGCCTGCAGGCCCGCGAGGCGCCCGATCAGCCGCCAAGTGAGCGATCGCGGTCGCAGCACGCTCACGGTATCTCTCGCAGCACATAGCCGAGGCCGCGAACGCCGTTGATCGCGACGCCGGCGTCGGCCTCGGCGAGCCTGCGGCGCAGCCGCGACACGTGGGTATCCAGCGCATTGGGCTGCACGTCGTCGTCGAGGCCGTAGACCGCCTCCATCAGTGCGGAACGTTGCACCATGCGTCCCATCCGATGCAGCAGCGCCTCGAGCACCAGCCGCTCGCGACGTGGCATTTCCAGCGAACGTCCGTCGACGCTGGCCTCGCGATGGGCGAAGTCGAACGACAAGCGGCCGATCCGCGCGGCATGCTGCTGCATATTGGCGGGCCGGCGCAGCAGTGCGCGCAACCGTGCCAACAGCTCCTCGAATGCAAAGGGTTTGCCGAGATAGTCGTCCGCACCGCAGTCGAGGCCCGAGATCCGGTCCGCGAGCTCGCCGCGGGCGGTCAGCACCAGCACCGGCACGGTGTTGCCGCCCGCGCGCAGCTTCGGAATCAGCGACAGCCCGTCGCCATCGGGCAGTTGCCGGTCGAGCACGATCGCATCGTAGCTGCCAGCCGCGGCAATCGCCTCGGCTTCCGACAGGTCAGGCGCGTGATCCACCAGCATGTCGTGGCGCGCGAGTGCCGCACGCAGCGCTGCGACCATTTCCGGCTGGTCCTCCACCAACAGCACGCGCATTCGTCGTCTTCATCCCTGCATCGGCTTCGTCATCCGATCTGCCGGCTTTATGTCCGATTCATTGCGGCAACCTTGCGGTTTGCTCCGCGCCAATGCGTCGCGGCGTTAAATTTCGCACGCACGCGCATTCGCGACAGGCTGGCGCAAGCTTCGCATGAGACAGAGGCCTCGCTTGGAGCGGGTCGAATCGGCCCGTCACCGGCCGACACGCTCAACCGGCGGGCGCCTTCCACCACACGATGGCGGCGTCCGCAATGCGAAAGATACGCGAATGGCCTTGTTAACGAATCCGCGGCGCGAGATGCGCAACGCGCCCAGCGCGCGGGAGCTCCAGCATGTCGGCCGCTGACATCCTGCCGTTCTTCCGCGCCTGGGTGCGCAATCCGATGCGTGTCGCCGCGGTCGCGCCGTCCGGGCCCGCCATCTCGTCGCTGATGACGCAGGAGATCACGGCGGATACTGGTCCGGTGATCGAGCTTGGTCCCGGCACCGGCGTCTTCACCGACGCATTGCTGAAACGCGGCGTGAGGCAGCAGGATCTGACGCTGGTGGAGTACGGCTCCGAGTTCATCCCGCTGCTGCAGCGGCGCTTCCCGGGCGCCCGGGTGCTCTGGATGGATGCGGCCTGGCTGTGGAGGGAGAGGCTGTTCGAAGGGACGCCGGTCGGCGCCGTCGTGAGCGGGCTCGGGCTTCTCATCATGCCGCCGGAGAAAGTCACGACGATCCTCGATGCCGCCTTCCGCTATCTCCGCGCCGGCGGTGCCTTCTACCAGATCACCTATGGCCCGCGTTGTCCGGTGTCGGACGCGGTCCTGGACCGCCTCGATCTGCAGGCGAGCTGCATCGGGCAGACGTTCCGCAACCTGCCTCCGGCGTCCGTGTACCGGATCAGCCGTCGCCACTCCCACGCTTGATCGAGGCGCCATGGACACGTCGAGCACGATCGCAATGTTCCTGCACTTCGGCCTGGTCGGCGTCGGCTGCCTCGCCGTCGCCGAGAAGTTCATCCCGCTGCTGCCGTCTTACGTGCTGCTGATGCTGCTCGGGCTGACGGTCCCCGACGGCACGATGCTCGCGACGACCATCCTCGCGACCAGCGCAGGCTCTGTCGTCGGCGCGCTCGGCTGGTACGGGCTCGGGCGCGCGCTCGGCTCGCGGCGCATCGAAGGCCTGGTGACGCACTATGGCAAGTTCGTGCTGTTGCGGCCCTCGCTCTACCGGCAGCTCACCGACGCCTATCGCGGCAATCATTTCTGGGTGACGCTGATCGGCCAGACTTTGCCCACGGTGCGGATCTACCTGGCGCTGCCCGCTGGCGTGCTGCGGCTGGAGCCGCGCGCCTTCGTCATGGCGACGGCGATCGGCACCGTGATCTGGAACATGCCGTTCCTCACACTTGGCTATGCGCTGCGCGGCAGCGGCCATGATCCGGTCAGCCTCGGCTTCTGGGTGGTGGTCGTCCTGATCGCCATCGAGCTCGCGCTCTTGCTCGGATTCCGCTTCTACAAGCGCTCGCTCACGCCGCGACGTTTCGCGGAGCCGCTGGCGCTCCCCTCACGCTTGCCGGTGGAGGAAGGCGCATGAGAGCGCTGTTGTCCCGCCTGCGGCCGAGCTCGCACACGCTCGAGTGCACCGCCGCGGCATTGCTGGTGCTGGCCGCAAGCTATCAGTTCGGTGTTGCCACGTCCGGCGGGCGATATCGCGCGGCCGAGTTCGCGCTGCTGGTTCTCCTGGCAGGCATCTATTGGCATCGCTCGATCTTTCGGCGATGCGCCAGCCGCGACGTCACCCGGGTTCTCGCCGGATTGGCCGAGGCCATGGCGACGGCATTGCGGCGGGACGGCAGCAAAGTTGATCGAGATGTCCTCGTCCCGCTCGGCGGCGATCGCGCCAGCGCGGCGCGGCTCGTGTCGCGGCATCCCGTCAAGGTCAGGAGCCTGTTCATCTCCGACGTCCATCTCGGAACCAGAGGGTGCCACGCCGAGCGGTTGATCGACTTCCTTCGGCACCACGATGCCGAAACCGTGTTCCTGGTCGGCGACATCGTCGATGGCTGGTGCCTGCGGTCGAGCTGGTATTGGCCCACGGCGCACAATGCGGTCGTACGGGAGCTGATCGAGCTCGCGCAACGGGGACGGCGCCTGATCTACATTCCCGGCAATCACGACGAATTCCTGCGCGACTATGCCGGTGCGGCGTTCGGCGGCGTCGAGGTGGTCGAACGAGCGATCCATCGCGGCCTCGACGGTCGCGACTACCTTATCGTTCACGGCGATCATTTCGATCTGGTGGTGAGGCATGCGCGGTGGCTCGCGCTGATCGGCGATGTCGGCTATCGGGCCGCGCTGGCTTCCAATGTCTGGCTCAACCGGATCAGGCGTCAATTGGGGTTCGGCTATTGGTCGTTCTCGTCCTGGGCGAAATTGCGGGTCAAGAATGCGGTCAACCACATCGGCCGGTTCGAGGAGGTGCTGTCCTCCGAAGCCAGGCGACGCAACGTTCAGGGCGTGATCTGCGGCCACATCCATCACGCGGCAATGCACGACGAATTCGGCGTGCGCTACATCAATACCGGGGACTGGGTGGAGTCCTGCACCGGCGTGGTCGAGCGCTATGACGGGCAGTTCGAAATCGTCCGATGGACGGATCCGCAGCCGGCGTCGAGCGCGGCGGGCTTCGCGCCACTTGCAGAGGCGGTCGCCTGATGCGCGTCCTGGTGGCGACCGACGCCTGGCGGCCGCAGATCAATGGCGTGGTCCGCTCGCTCGAATACCTCGCCAGCGAGGCGCCGTCGCTCGGCGCGGAGATCAGCTTTCTCACGCCGACCGATTTCCGCACCGTGCCGTTGCCGGGCTATCCGGAGATCCGGCTCGCGCTGCCGTCGATCGGGCGGATCGCGCGCGCGATCGCCGCAGCGCGCCCGGACTCGGTGCATATCGCCACCGAAGGTCCGATCGGCTGGATCAGCCGCCATGTCTGCCAGACCCGCGGCTATCCGTTCACGACCAGCTATCACACCCGCTTTCCGGAATATCTCGCCGCGCGGCTGCCGGTGCCGTTGCGCTGGAGCTACGCGGCGTTGCGCCGCTTCCATAATGGCGGCGACGGAATCATGGTCGGCTCGCCGTCGCTCGAGCAGGCGCTGAAGGCGCATGGTTTCCGCAAGCTGATGCCATGGTCGCGCGGCGTCGATGCCGAGCTGTTTTGTCCCCGCGCGGAGCCGCCGCTCGCCTTCCCGGAGCCGGTGTTTCTCTATGTCGGCCGCGTCGCGGTCGAGAAGAACCTCGACGCTTTTCTTGGTCTCGACTTGCCGGGCTCGAAGGTCGTCGTCGGGGATGGACCGCTGCGCAGCAGTCTGCAGGCCCGATATCCGCACGTGCATTTTCTCGGCACGCGGACCGGGCGGGCGCTCGCCGATGTCTATGCGTCGGCCGACGTCATGGTGTTTCCGAGCCTGACCGACACGTTCGGCATGGTGCTGCTGGAGGCGCTGGCCTGCGGCGTGCCGGTCGCGGCGTTTCCGGTGATGGGGCCGCTCGACGTGATCGGCAAATCAGGCTGTGGATGTCTCGATCACGATCTGCGGCGCGCGGCGCTCGGCGCGCTGCTGGTGCCGCGCGAGAAATGCCGCGCCCACGCCTTGACCTTCACCTGGCAGGAGAGCGTGCGGCAATTCCTCGACAATATCGGGCGGGCGCACGCTTCGCCGGCGCGCGCGTCCGTTGGGGGAGCGATTGCAGTCTGACTAGCTGCCCAGCAACTCCGTGATCAGCCCTGCGGCCTTGATCCCGGTGCCGCTGATGATGACGACGGTGCGCTCCGCCGGCCGGATCGCGCCGCGGTCCTTCAGGACGTCGAGCGCGGCGGCGGCCGAGGCCGAGGTCGGCTCGACGAGCAGGCCGGTCAACGCCAGCCGCTTCAGTGCGGCGACGATGCCGTCTTCGGGGATCGCGACCGTGCCGCCGCCGCTCTCCTTCAGCGCCGCGACCATCTGCTTCAGCCGCAGCGGATGCTTGATCGCGGTGCCCTCCGCGATGGTCTTGTGGACCGGGCGATCGGCCAGCGTGTCGACGCCGGCGGCAAAGCTCGCATCGACCGGCGAGCAGTTGAGCGGCTGCGCCGCGAACAGCCGCGGCAACTTCTTGATCTGCCCGGCCGCCAGCAGTTCCTTGAAGCCGATGTAGCAGCCGAGCAGGCTGCTGCCGGCGCCGACCGGCATGATCACGTTGTCGGGCGCGGCAAATCCAAAATCTTCCCAGATCTCGTAGGCCAGCGATTTCGTGCCTTGCAGGAAGAAGGGCTGCCAATTGTGGCTGGAGTAGAATATCTGCTTCGACTGGCGGATCGCCTCCGCTTCGGATTCCTCGCGCGGGCCTTCGACCAGCTGCACCTTGGCGCCGAAGGCGTGCATCTGCGCTACCTTCATCGGCGACGTCGTTGCCGGCGCCAGGATTTTCACCCGCATGCCGCCCGCCGCGCCATAGGCTGAAACGGACGCGCCGCCATTGCCGGAAGAGTCCTCCAGCACGGCGTCGACGCCGAGCTGGCGCAGGAACGACAGCATCACCGTGGTGCCACGATCCTTGAAGCTTGCGGTCGGATTGAACCATTCGAGCTTGAAATGCGGCCGAAGGTCGCCCCATTCCTTCTCGACCGCAGGCGTGCAGCCCTCGCCCATCGTGATCGGTTGCCTGATCTCGACCGGCAGCGCCGCGCGGTAACGCCACAGCGACCGCGTCGCGCGCTCGACCTCGTCGCGGGAGATGCCGGGCAGCGGCGTCACGAGCAGCGGCTTGCCCTCGTCGGAGCACCAGCGTGGCACATCGAGCGGGTAGAGCTTTCCGTTCAGCGGGTCGACATAGCTGGGTGAAGGCATCTCGATTCAGTCCTCAAGGGGCGGGCCGGACAAGTCGCGTCCAAGCACGAAAGCCGGCAAGGTCGCAAGGCTCTCGCGAACCACGATTGGGGCGGGCGCCCCTTCCGGCAGGTTCATTGCAGCCCGATTATGCCACCAAGTCGGCAGCTGCACACGTGCCGTGCCGAACAGATCATAGGCCGATCCCGCGACGAACAGGCATCGATTTGCGGGCACCGGCAATTCGTCAAGCGCGAGCTGGTAGGGTTGCGGCTGCGGCTTGTAGTAGCCGGCGCGCTCCGCCGTCACGAAAACGGTTAGAGGAACGCCGAGGCGGTCGGCGGCGATGCGGCCGAGCCGCTCCGAGCAGTTGGTCACGACGCCGAGCGCAACGCCGGCCTCTTGCAGCGTTTGCAGGACATCGCGAATCTCGGGCCAGGGATCGAGCTCCGCATAGCGTGCGCCAAGCTCTTCGGCCCGTTCGAACGGCAGCCCGACATTGCGCGCCGCCTCGCCCACCAGATCCTCATAGGGACGATAGCGCCCGGTTGCATAGGTGTTCCTGAGATACTCGGCGCGCCAGCGCAGCCCGGCCTCATCGGAGCCGGCGACCTTGTTCCAAAGCGTCCAGCTGTCGAGCAGCGCGGTCAAGAGGTCGAACAACACAGCGTCATAGGCTCGCGTCATGGGCCGCGCTCCATTTCCTACCATCCGCGGAACCGCTCCCATTGTCTGACGGTGCCGGAGCCGGCAGCGACGACATGATAACAGTCGTGCTGGGCTCCGGTCGCGCAGGCATGGTTCGGCAGGACGCGCACTTTCGTGCCGACCCGCAGCGTCGCCTGTGGCGCGGTGCTGCCGGGGCGAAGCGCGATGATGCCGTGCTCCTGATTGGTCTCGGTCACGATCAGATCGGGATAGGGCCGTCCATCGATATCGCAGACGATGCCGTAACCCTGATCGACCGGTTGCCGTGCGGTGCCGCGATCGCGCGACAGCGCCATCCAGCCTGCGTCGATGAAGGTCCAGCCACGGTCGGCGCGATGGCCGATCACTGTCGCGAGCACCGACAGCGCGATGTCCTCGACTGCGCAGACCCCGATCCCGGCCATCACCAGGTCGAACATCATGAAGACGCCGGCGCGTACCTCGGTGACGCCGTCGAGCCGGCGCGCGAAATGCGCTGTCGGCGTCGAGCCGACGCTGACCACGGGGCAGGGCAGTCCGGCCCCGCGCAAAGCCTCGGCGCAGGCAACCGCGGCGACGCGCTCCTGCTCGGCGGCCTGCTCGAGTGCCTCAACGCTACGGCAGGAATAGGATTCGCCGGCATGCGCCATGACGCCGCGCAGTTCGGCGCCGCCTTGGTGCAGCGCGCGGCCGATCTCGACCAGCAGCGGGTCGTTCGCGTTCACACCGGCGCGATGGCCGTCGCAATCGATCTCGATCAGCACGGGGATGCGGTCGCCCGTCATGCGCGCCATCGCGGTGACTGCGGCGGCCTGCTCGAGGCTGTCGAGCACCACGGACAGGTCCACGCCCTGCCGCCGCAGCGCGGCGACGCGATCGAGCTTCTGCGGCGCGATGCCGACGGCGTAGAGGATGTCTTTCACGCCGGCCGCGGCAAAAGCCTCAGCCTCTTGCAAGGTCGAGACCGCGGCCGGACCGCCCGGGCCGTCCATCACGGCGCGCGACGCCGGAATTGATTTCGCGGTCTTCAGATGCGGGCGCAGCGGCACGCCGAGCCGCGCCAGCCGCGTCTTCAGGCGGGCGATGTTGTGCAGCATGCGGTCTTCGTCGAGCACCAGGCAGGGCGTGTCGATCCCGGCGAGCGGGTGCGGTGCATTCAGGACAGGGGCTGATGTCATGCGCCAAGACTAGCCGTTTCCATGCTAAGTACAATTTACCGAGTGTCATTGTTATATTAAGTATAGGCTTAATGATCTCGACCGACGACATCCGCTTCTTCCTGGCCATCGCCGCGGCCCGGTCGCTCGCGGCCGCGGCGCGGGCGCTCGACGTGACGCCGTCGGCGGTCTCACAGCGGCTGCAAAGCCTCGAACAGCGTTTGGGTGTTCAACTGGTCAGCCGTTCGGCCCGGCGGCTGACGTTGACCGACGAGGGCGAGCTGCTGGTGCTGCGCGGCGGCACGCTGCTTGACGAGGCGACGGAGCTGACCGACGCGCTGCAGGCGCGTCGCGGCACCATCGCCGGCCATCTGAAGGTTCTTGCGCCGCTCGGCTTCGGGCGGCGCTATATCGCGCCGGTCGTTGCCGCCTTCCGGTCACGTCATCCCGAGGTGTCGGTCGAGCTCGAACTGTCCGATCGGCCGGGCCGTGCCGCCGCGGGTGCGTGGGACGTGATGATCCACATCGGTGCGCTGAAGGACTCCACGCTGCGCTTGCTGCGCCTTGCGCCGAACGAGCGTTACCTGTGTGCCTCGCCTGCCTATCTGAAACGCCAGGGAACGCCGGCGCGCCCGCAGGATCTGCGCTCGCATCAGTGCATTGCCTTGCGTGAGAACGAAGAGGACGTGACGCTGTGGCGGTTCTCCCGCAAGCGAGCCGCTTCGGAGCCTGATGTCGTCAGGATCGAGCCGATGCTGTCGAGCAATGACGGCGAGGTCGTGAAGACCTGGGCGCTGGCGCATCACGGCCTGATCGTCAGGTCGGAGTGGGATGTCGCCGAGGATCTCGCCGCCGGCCGGCTGGTCCGTGTTCTGCCGAACCTTCGCCTGCCGCCGGCCGACATCGTCGCACTGCTCAATCCCGGACGCGGCGGCCGCGCCCGACGCACCCAGGCTTTCGTCGAGCAGCTGCGCGCTGCGCTTGCGCCGCCGCCATGGCGCAGCGGGCCGCGCTAAAGCATGATCCGGAAAAGTGCGTGGCGGTTTTCCGAAAAGATCATGCTCAAACAATGAACTAAAGCGCGATGACGATTCAACCCAATCTCATCGCGCTTTAGCCGGCGCTCATGCCGCGCCGGCCTGCTTGCTCAGATAGGTCCTGGCAAAATCGAGATACCAGTCGAGGCATCCAGGGTTGGCCATCGCATCGCGGTTGATGACCTTCTCGACGGGGTGGCCGAGCAACAGCTTCTTGACCGGCAGTTCCTGCTTCTTGCCGGACAGTGTGCGCGGAATCTCCGCCACCACGAAGATATCGTTGGGCAGGAAGCGGCGCGACAATCCGGCTTCGATCGCCTTGTTGATACTGGCCTTCATCGCGGCATCGAAGGCAACGCCCTCGCGCAGCACCACGAACAGCGGCATGTAGCTGTCGCGTCCGAGATATTCGAGGTCGACGACCATCGAATCCAGCACCTCCGGCAGCGCCTCGATCGCCGAATAGAGTTCGCTGGTGCCCATCCGCAGGCCGTGGCGGTTGATGGTGGCGTCGCTGCGGCCATAGATCACGCAGGAGCCGTCGGGATTGATCTTGAGCCAGTCGCCATGCCGCCACACCGGGCCGCGGCCGGTGCCGTCGAAATTGTCGGGATAGGTCTCGAAGTAGCTCGACAGATAGCGCGCATTGCCGGGGTCGTTCCAGAACCGCAGCGGCATCGAGGGCAGCGGCTCGGTGCAGACCAGCTCGCCGACCTCGTCGAGCACGGCGCGGCCCTGCTCGTCGAACGCCTCCACCGCGCAGCCGAGCAGGCGGCATTGCATGATGCCCGGCGTCTGCGGCAGCTCGCGATTGCCGCCGATGAAGGCGCCGGCGAAATCGGTGCCGCCGGAAATGTTGGCCCACCACATGTCGGCCTGCGCTGTGTTGCCGTTCGTCTTCGACAGCGCGGCGAAGCGTTCGTTGAACCAGGCTTGCGTGTCGGCTGACAGCGGCGAGCCGGTCGAGCCGAGCGTGCGTAGGCCCGAGAGGTCGCCGACACCGGCGAGATCGATCTCCGCCTTGGTGCAATTGGCGAAGAACGCTGCACCCGCGCCGAAGAAGGTCGCCTTGGCGTCGGCGACGAAGCGCCACAGCGTGGTCCAGTCCGGCTTGTCCTTGGTGCCGCCGGGGCTGCCGTCGAAGATGCAGCAGGTGGTGCCGTTGAGCAGGCCGTTGGCCTGGCAGTTCCACATGATCCAGCCGGTCGAGGAGTACCAGTGGAAGCGTTCGCCAAACGAGTTCGGCTGGTAGCTGCAGCCGATGTCGTTGTGCAGCGTCGACAGCGGCAGCGCCACCACGATGATGCCGCCGTGGCTGTGCAGGATCGGCTTCGGCAATCCCGTGGTGCCGGAGGAATAGACGATCCAGAGTGGATGATCGAACGGCAGCCATTCCGGCTCGAAGGCGTCGATCTCCGCGCTTTGGTCCGCGAGGATGGATGACAGCCGCGTCTCGGACGGTGCCGCGTCGCTGTGCAGGATGACATGCTCGACCGTCGGCAGCGCGCGCCGCAACTCCTCGATCACGCCTTGCCGGTCGTGGCGGCGGCCGGCATAGGTCACGGCATCGCAGGCGATCAGCACTTTCGGCTCGATCTGCTTGAAGCGATCGATCACCGCGGGCGCCGCCATGTCGGGGGCGCAGACGCTCCAGATCGCGCCGAGACTGGCGGTGGCGAGAAACGCGATGATGGTCTCGGGGATGTTCGGCAGGTAGGCGGCGACGCGATCGCCGGCACGGACGCCATTGGCCTTCAGATGCAGCGCCAGCGCCGCCGATTTGCGTTGCAGTTCGGGCCAGCTCGTCTCCGACAACTTGCCGTCCTCGCCGCTCGCAATCAGGGCGGGCAGGCCGGCGGCATGCGCCGGCGCGACGTGGCGGAACACCTGGCGGGCGTAATTCACCGAAGCGCCGGGAAACCACACCGCGCCGGGCATCTTGCGGTCAGCGAGCACCGCCGAATGCGGCGTCGGCGAGCGCAGGTCGAAATAATCCCAGACGCTCTGCCAGAATGCGTCGATATCGGTGACCGACCAGCGCCGCATCGTTTCGAAATCCGCAAACGTGAGGCCGCGGGTCTCCTTCAGCCAATCGCGGTAAAGGGCCATTTGCGGGACGTAAGGTGCTGTCATGAGCGGTTTCCGGCGTTTCTTGTGTTGTGGCGGACGCGTGTGCGGCGTGCCGGCGTGTCTTAACATAGGGATGCGAGCGCGGGGAACGCAGTCGGGCAGCGGCTTGCGTCATATTCATACCGCCGCGGCAGCGTGCTATTCCGCAAGCGCGCGGGTTGATTCGATGCGTATCCAGGTGAGCGAGCGGCGATGTCGATCGGCGAACTTTTCATCCTCGGCTTCTACGGCAAGGTCATCCCGGCCTGGCTGAAGGACTTTGCCGCGCAGTTCGGGCTCGGCGGAGTGATCCTGTTCGATTACTCGTGCCAAACCCGCCAATACGACAACAACATCGCTTCGCCCGAGCAGGTGCAGTCGCTCTGCGCCGCGATCGCCGCGCTGCCGTCGCAGCCGCTGGTCTTCATCGACCAGGAGGGCGGCCTGGTGCGCCGGCTCAAGGATGGCCTGGGCTTCCAGCCGCTGCCGAGCGCGAGGGATTTCAATCTGCTCGCACCGGCGGATAAGCAGGCGATCCTTGGCGCAAGCTATGGCGAGCTGCGCCGGCTCGGCATCCGCTACAATTTCGCGCCGGTCATCGACGTCGACTACAATTCCGACAATCCCAATATCGGCAGGATCAAGCGCTCTTATTCCTCAGATCTCGGCGAGGTCGCGGCCAATGCCCGCCTGGTCGACGCCGCGGCGCGGCAGGCTCGGGTAGGTCTCTGCCTGAAGCATTATCCGGGGATCGGCGGCGCGCACGTCGATTCGCATCTGGAATTCATGGACATTTCCGACGCGCTGCGGCCGGAGCAGGAAGAGCTGTTCTACGCGTTGGCCCCGGATACCTACGGTGACGCGGTGTTGGTCAGCCACGCCATTGTCCGCCAATGGGACCCGCAGCATCCGATGACATTGTCACCGGCCGGGATCGGCCGGCTGCGCCGCCGCCTGCCCGAGACGCTCCTGATCACCGACGACATGCAGATGCAGGGCCTGCAGAAGGCACTCGGCACCAGCGCCGCCAGCCTGCGGGCGATCGCCGCCGGCATGGACATGATCTGCATCGGCAACAATTTGTTCGACCAGGAGCAGGAGATGCTCAGCGTCGCCGCGGCGGTCGCGGGTGCAGTGCAGGACGGATCGCTGGACCAGACCGCGGTGCGGCAATCGATAGCGCGCGTGCAAGAGCGCAAGGCGCTGCTCGCCTGATCGCGTTGAACCAAAATTTGTGCCGGGCGACCACAGGGAACGGAACCAAATTTCATTACCGCGATTTAACATCGACGCTCATCGGGGCTAACAACCATGAAGATGCTCAAGCGTCTCTTCCGATTGACCTGGCTACGCCGCGTTGCACGCAGTTCAGCCGATTTTCCACCTGCCTCCATCGACCCCGACGAATTCAGCCGCCTGCTTTGCAGCGGGCGCCGCGAGGATTTGCGGATACTGGCAAAGCGGCTGAGCCAGCGCTCGCGCGCCCACGCGTAGTCGGTGCGTCGGGGCGAGTGCGGGTTGGTTCTGACTGAAGCAGAACCGGCAAGTCCGGCGCGCGCTTCGCTGCGCTAGTTCTGGCTCCAGGCAGTCAGGGCCATGGCGAAGGCGGCATCTCCCGACGATCCTTTTTCGACGGCAAGGATCGCACGACGCTGATTGCCGTCGACGATCGCGATATCGAACCAAGGCCGTTCCTTGAGCGCCTGCAGGTTGCGTTGCCGGTCCATCTGGCCGTTCGACAGGCCGATCATGAACATGTTCTCGGCGACCCTGGCGGAGACACCGACGAGCGGCGTGCCGTGGCCCTGCTCGGTCGATTTCGTCAACACGCCCGGCACGGTGGCGATGCGCTGCCCGATATATCCAGGGACCGGCACGAAGGTCAGCTCGATCACATGGCTGGCCGGAAGAGCCTTGTCGACGTTGCGCTTGAGCGTCAGCGCCAACTTGAACCGTTTCGGGATGTCGATGTCGGCGAGCACGATCGTCTCATCGGACGCTTCCGCCGTCTTGATCGTGTCGGCGTGCCAGACGACCGAGCCGAGAAGCTTCCGGCCAACCGGATCGGCAGGATCCTCCTCGAACAGCACGGCCCAGGCAGCGGACGGCGCCACCTCATCCGCAGCGGCGGGTAGCTTGCCCGGATGGCCGGCGCTCGACACCAGCAAAGCCAGCGCGAAGACCAGTCGGCGGCGCAGCCGGCAGGTCGCGGGCGCGCTCAAGCTGTGTTCGTTTCCGGTCATGGCTGGACTTCCGTCACCTCGGTGATGGACGTCCATCACCTCGGCGGTGAGCTCTACCGAGGCGGGAAAGACCGGGCAAGTGCACCTGGTCCGATTTGGTTACTGCTTCGCCTTTTCGTGCTTGCCGATCCCGACCGCCTTGTAGTCGTAGGTCGGATAGAACTCGGTGCGATAGGCGCCCCAGGCGCTGTTCTCGATGACGCGGTTGACCTCGCGCAGTCGCGACGCCGGCAGCCGCAGGGTCACCACCTGGCCGGCGCCCATCATCACATACCAGCTCACCACCTCGACACCTTCGGGCGGAAACGCCTTGTAGAAGCCCTGTCGCTCGAGCTGCGCATTGAGTTCGCCGAGTGGGCGCGATTGATCATGCTTGAAGAAGATCGTGATCATGATCGTGTTGTCTTGTACCGGCGCTGCATCGCTGGTCGGCGGGGTCTGGGCCTGCGCACCGGCACTGGCCAGCAGCGCTGCGGCGAGCGCCGCGATCGAGAACCAGGATCCATTCCGCCCTCGCTTCATTGTCGCACCCATTTTGTTGGCCGAGAGGCGGCGATCATCGCGGCGCGTGCCGGGGGCTGTAAACCGACATTCGCCTGACCCCAGCGTCCGCCGCCCGATGTGAACCGTCTCACACGAATATTGCCCAACGTGCGGTAAGCCGATGCGATCCCGATGCTCTGAGGGATGATCGATGTCGACCCGGCGAATGGCGTACTGGTGGTTCAGGTTCGTTCTTTCGGGACGGTTCCTGCAGAAATTCCTGCGGCTCCGGCGCCTCTGAGGGGCAGCGTGCGTCCCGGCCATTTCAACCCGAGCCCTTTGGGGCGGGTCGGATGCGCCTGCCAAGGTAATGCCTCGCCCTCGGGATCATCGGGGATGCAAGAGTCCCGCCGTCCCGTAAGAATACTGTAATTCGACTCAAATATGCGAGATTCATTGCCAAATCAGCGGTAATCTGCGCCTGCTTGGCAGGTCGGGGCCCGAGGTCACAGTTGCGTCACCCGTAGTTTTACGGAGTCCCGTGTTAACGCGGCCACAAGTTCACCTTCGGTAAACCATACTTATGACGCAACATGACAATCGAGCCGAGGCGCGCCTTCCGGCATGGATGGGCGGAACCGCGGCGCTCGAGGGGCCGACGCCTGAGGATCATGGGGCTACTTCGCCGCGACCGCAGGGGACCTCGGACGCCGGCGCGGCCATCGTCCGGCAGTTCAATGGGCCGGTGACCGCGCTGCTGCTCTATATGAACGAGCTCAAACAGCACAGTCAGCAGTTCGCGCACGCACCCGGCAATGGCGTCTATCTGCGCCAGGTAATCGAGAACGCGCTCGAACAGACCGAGCGGGTGTCTGCGATGCTGAAGCAGATTTCGGATCTCTATCCGAATGCCGTTCCGGCAACCGACCTCAGGCCGCAGGGTGACGACAAACCGGCAGGCGCCCGGTCACCCGATGTCATGTTCGCGCCGGAGGCCGGCCGCAAGCCGTTGACCAAGCGCGAGCGTGAGGTGCTCAGCCTGATCAGCGACGGCTATTCCAACAAGCAGGGCGCGCTGCGGATGAACATCAGCCCGCGCACATTCGAGAGCCATCGTGCCGAGGCCATGCGCAAGCTCGGCGCGCGCAACACCGCGGATCTGGTCCGCAAGGCCTTGCTGCATTCCGCCTGAGCGGAGACTGGTTGTCAGAAATCGTCTTCCGCGGTGAAGCACAGCCGCGGCGCGAGCCGCGCGGCGGGAGCGGCCGTCTTGGGTTGCTCCGGAACGATCGTGACCACCCACGCCGCCGTCGCGCCGGACTTGCTCTCGACGATCGCGCGCACCCGTCCGGTGACCGTCGCGCCGGCGGACCTGACCGTGGCTGGCCGACCGTTGAACTGGGCCATGCGGAAGCGCCGGGCTTCCTTCCGATCGGTCGTCTCGTACGTGAACATCGGCTCCCCCGTGCGTCCAGGCAACTTTGCGGAAGCAGCGTTATCCGACGGTGAAAATCCCACGCCGTAGAAGTACGGCTTGCGCGACGGCCGGTGCGCTGTTGCGCGGAGCGGGAATCGCTTGAATCGAAATCCTAGCCGCTGGTTTCCTCGCAACTCAGCAGTCTCGCATATTGCGCCTTGACGGCGGCGTAGCATTCGCAGGCGGTCCTGATCAGTCCGTCCGCATTGGTGATCTCGATGTGGCCGCGGCTGTAGTGAATGAAGTTGGCCTGCTGCAAGGTATGCGCGACCAGCGACACGCTGTTGCGGCGCGCGCCGATCATCTGTGCCATCGCCTCCTGCGTCAGGACGATCTTGTTGCTGCCGGAGAGATCGCGCGTATGCAGCAGGCATCGCGCCAGCCGCGACTCCACGGTATGGACGGCGTTGCAGCCCGCGGTCTGCTGGATCTGGGCATAGACGGCGAGCCCGTGCCGGATCAGCATGGTGCGAAGCGTCGGGCTCTGGCCGGCAGCCACGCGCAACGGCTCGAGCTCCACCGTCGAGGCAATGCCGGGCACCAGCACCGTGGCGTTGTTCAGGACCCGCCCCTCGACCAGCGGAGCGAATGCGCCGAAAATGCTGTCGCGGCCGACCATTGCGACCTGGACGCGCTCGCCCCTCGCCAGCTTGACCACCAGCGAGATCACGCCCTTGTGCGGCATGTATGTCCGCTTGAGCATCTCGTCGGTCTCGATCAGGACCGAATCGGCGGCGAGGTCGACCGTCCGCAAATGCGGTCGGATCAGCTCGAAATCGCTCGCAGAGAGCGACGACAAAAACCCGTTGGGTGATCGCGGAACCGTATCCAAAGCAACCTCCTGCCTTCCCGGCAAAGCTTGTCTCTGGTCACCAGGGCTAACGCGTGCAGCTAGACGTCCCTGCAACTTATTCTGGCACGTCTGGGTTCCAATGGAAACACATCCCGGTTCCATTAGGAATATGCTGATCGCCGCAGCCTCACATTATCTGCGGCTGAGTGGGGTTGCAGCGATCAATCGTCCGGTCCGATCAATTGTTCGGCGTGTGCCTTGACGGTCGCATAACATTCACACGCCGCCTTCCGCAGGCCGTCGATATCGGTGATTTCGATCTGGCCGCGGCTGTAGCGCAGGATGCCGGCCTGCTGAAACCCGTGCGCGACGATCGAAACCGCGTTGCGCCGGACTCCGATCATCTGCGCCAGCATCTCCTGGGTCAGCGGCAGCGCTTCGCTGCCGCACAGGTCGCGTGCGCGCAGCAGCCAGCGCGACAGCCGCGCCTCCACGGGATGCGAGACGTTGCAGGCGACGGATTGCTGCGTCTGCGCCATCAGCGCCTGCTCATAGAGCGCAACCAGGGTGCGGAATTCTGCGCTGCGATTGGCGGCCTCGCGGAAATCTTCCGCCCGCACCACCGACGCCGTGCCCGGCACGACGACAATCGCGTCGGCGAGCAGCGGCCGCTCATGCAGAGCGGCGGACGCGCCGACGGCACCGTCGCGACCGATGGTTGCAATCTCGACGGATTGCCCGTCGGAGAGATTGACCATCATCGAGACCACGCCGGCGTGCGGGAAATAAACCCGCTGCACCGGTGCGCCGGCATCGGCCAGCGCCGTTTCCTTGGTCAGGTCGACGGTTTCCAGAAGAGGATGAAGTTGCGCGTATTCCGCTGGGGGAAGTGCTTGCAACAGACGATTGGGCGGACGCGATACCGCGGACATTGGAGCTCCTGCCGAGGGCGGGAGCACTACAGTCTCGCATCACCTACTCTTGGCGTGTGGACTGCGAACATAGCTTGCCTGTCCAATAGCACAAGGGTTGTAGTGCGAACCTTATACCCTCTAGGGGGCAGACGATCGGCATCGCCCCGCTCCGTGCCACGATCGAAGCGATTCGTACGACACGCAATCCGGCCGGTACGGTTGCGACATTGTCTCGCATTTATTGATTTCCATTAACTCTGATGCAGACCAGGCGCGCGTCGTCGATGATTGCCGTTCCGGGTTTCGAAGCCGCCAGCCGGCAGCGTGAGCATGTGGCAAGTCCCGCAAATGCGGGGACAAATTCGCCGCCGCGTCGTCGATCCGGCGGCGGACAAAGTCGGTTTGGTCACGCGTCTGCGCGGCAGCCGTAGAATTACCGGCAAGAGCCGTTCTGGGTATTTGTACGGAGCAGCCCTTTAACGAACGGGTAGCGCGGACGGACCAGTGTGGCACCGGTCGCCGTGCGAAATTTACGGCGTCGCGTCAATCGTGTTCATCCAGAAGGGTATCAGTATGTCCGGCATCGTCCTCTCGGCATCGGTCCGTCAAAATCTGCTTTCGCTGCAGTCGACGGCCGACCTGCTCGCCACCACGCAGAACCGCTTGTCCACCGGCAAGAAGGTCAACACTGCTCTCGACAACCCGACCAACTTCTTCACGGCGCAGTCGCTCGACAACCGCGCCAGCGACATCAACAACCTGCTGGACGGCATCGGCAACGGCGTGCAGGTGCTGCAGGCCGCCAACACCGGCATTACCTCGCTGCAGAAGCTCGTCGACAGCGCCAAGTCGGTCGCCAACCAGGCCCTGCAGGCTGCGGTCGGCTATTCGCAGAAGTCGCAGGTGACCACCGCCGTGATCACCGGCGCCACCACCGACGATATCCGCGGCACCGCGACCTACAGCAACGCCACGCTCGCCGGCACGGCCGTCAACAACAACCTCACGGTGCCCGCGGCGATCACGGCCGCCACCAAGCTCGTCAGCGCGACCAACTCCGATACCCTGGCGACGACCCCGACCGGTGTGATCAACGTCAACGGCAAGACGATCTCGTTCTCGACCTCGCAGACCACGTCGACGACCGACTCGGCCGGTAACGTCACCCTCGGCACCGGCGCGGGCAGCACGCTGACGGTCGGCGACCTGCTCACCGCGATCGACGGCATCACCGGCGCGACCACCGCCTCCACCGTGTCGGCCGGCGCGCTCCAGATCAGCACCGGCATCAACCAGGACCTCAACATCTCGGGCTCCGGGCTGGCCGCTTTCGGTCTCACGGCCGGAACCACGGCGCGCACCGTGGCGACGCCGTCGCCGCTCGATGGCCTGACGCTGACGATCGGCGCGACCGGCAACGGCACCGCCACCAACATCACGTTCGGCAGCGGCACGGGCAAGGTGAAGTCGCTCAACGACCTGAACGCCGCACTGTCGGCCAACAACCTGCAGGCGTCGCTCAGCGCGGGCGGTGCGCTCACCATCAGCACCACCAACGATGCTGCGTCCGCGACCATCGGCACGATCGGCGGCACGGCAGCCGCTTCGGGCAAGCTGTTCAACGGCCTCGCGGGCAGCGCCCCGGTGCAGGATCCGAACGGGCTGGCCAACCGCGCCAACCTGGTCAGCCAGTACAACAACATCCTGGACCAGATCACCACGACCGCCCAGGACGCGTCGTACAACGGCATCAACCTGCTCAATGGCGATCAGCTCAAGCTGACCTTCAACGAGACGGGCTCCTCGACGCTGAAGATCCAGGGCGTCACCTTCGATGCTTCCGGCCTCAACCTCACCAAGCTGGTGGCCGGCACCGACTTCATCGACAACGCTTCGGCCAACGCCACGCTGAAGACGCTCAACAACGCGAGCGGCCTGCTGCGCACCCAGGCTTCGACCCTCGGTTCGAACCTGTCGATCGTGCAGATCCGCCAGGACTTCTCGAAGAACCTGATCAACGTGTTGCAGACCGGCTCGTCCAACCTGACGCTGGCCGACACCAACGAGGAAGCGGCCAACAGCCAGGCGCTGTCGACCCGCCAGTCGATCGCGGTGTCCGCGCTGGCGCTGGCCAACCAGTCGCAGCAGAGCGTTCTGCAGCTGCTCCGCTAAGCGTAGCCGCAACAGACATCGACTATCGAGGCGGCGGGGGAAACCCCGCCGCCTTTGTTTTATGCGTGATCGACCTTCCGGCCGGCTTCAACCAAAGGGCGATCCGGGCTTGATACAGCCCGGCGCCATGGCGCGAATGTTTCGCTCGGCTTAACGGCACTGCGATTCCATTTGATTCAAATTGCGATGACCGATGGAACGGGCTCTTTCCCGTCCGGGTGGTAGACGCCTGAGACTGGCCGCGACGTCGTGCTGCATCGTCTGATCGCGTGACTCCTCGTCCGTATTTGCACGGACGGCAAAATTAACGTCGCCGTGAAGGCGGAGGAGTTATCGATGCGAGGCGAGCGTTCCGTAGCACCTTGAGGGGACCTATCCATGGACGATCTGTTGCGCGAGTTCCTGACGGAGAGCAGCGAGAGCCTGGATACGGTCGACAACCAGCTGGTGCAGTTCGAACAGGATCCGAACAACGCGAAGATCCTGGACAACATTTTCCGCCTTGTGCACACGATCAAGGGGACCTGCGGCTTCCTCGGGCTGCCGCGACTGGAAGCGCTGGCGCATGCCGGCGAGACCTTGATGGGCAAATTCCGCGACGGCATGCCGGTGAAGGCCGAAGCGGTGACGCTGATCCTGTCCTCGATCGACCGCATCAAGGAGATCCTTGGCGGGCTCGAGGCGACCGAGGCGGAGCCCGAGGGCAACGACCGCGATCTGATCGATCAGCTCGAAGCGATGGTCGAGCACGGCATGGCGGCGATGGCTGCTGCTGATGCCGCCGCTGAAGAGGACGTGCCGGTCGTCGAAGCGCCGTCCGTGCAGGCAGCAATGACCGAAGGCACGCTGGTGGTGCAGACGCTGGAGCGTCCGTTGCGTCCGGGCGAGGTCTCGCTCGACGAGCTCGAGCGCGCCTTCCGCGAGACCGAGACGGAAGTCGCCGCGCCCGCGCCGGCTCCTGCGGCGAAGGTCGTTGCCGCTGCAGCGCCTGCCGCCGAGGCCGCTGAACCCGCCAGGAAGCCGGCCCGCAAGGCCGCCGCCGAAGACGTCCAGGAAGGCGACAAGATCGCCAACCAGTCGATCCGGGTCAATGTCGATACCCTCGAACACCTGATGACCATGGTCTCCGAGCTGGTCTTGACCCGCAACCAGCTCTTGGAGATCTCAAGGCGTAACGAGGACACCGAGTTCAAGGTGCCGCTGCAGCGGCTCTCCAACGTCACCGCCGAGCTGCAGGAAGGCGTCATGAAGACGCGGATGCAGCCGATCGGCAATGCCTGGCAGAAGCTGCCGCGCATCGTCCGCGACCTCTCCGGCGAACTCGGTAAGCAGATCGAGCTCGAGATGCACGGCGCCGACACCGAGCTCGACCGCCAGGTGCTCGACCTGATCAAGGATCCGTTGACGCACATGGTGCGCAACTCCGCCGATCATGGGCTGGAGACCACCGCGGAGCGGGTCGCGGCCGGCAAGCCCGAGCAGGGCACCATTCGGCTCTCCGCCTATCACGAAGGCGGCCACATCATCATCTGCATCGCCGACAATGGCCGCGGGCTCAACACCGAGCGGATCAAGGCCAAGGCGCTCCAGAACGGTCTCGTCACCGAGGCTGAGCTGGAGAAGATGACCGAGGCCCAGATCCACAAGTTCATCTTCGCGCCGGGCTTCTCGACCGCCGCCCAGGTGACCTCGGTGTCCGGCCGCGGCGTCGGCATGGACGTGGTGCGCACCAACATCGACCAGATCGGCGGCACCATCGACATCAAGAGCGTGGCCGGCGAAGGCGCTTCGGTCACCATCAAGATCCCGCTGACCCTTGCGATCGTCTCGGCGCTGATCGTGGAAGCCGGCGGCGACCGCTTTGCGATTCCCCAATTGTCCGTGGTCGAGCTGGTGCGGGCCCGCGCCAACTCCGAGCACCGCATCGAGCGGATCAAGGACACCGCAGTCTTGCGGCTGCGCAACAAGCTCTTGCCGCTGATCCATCTGAAGAAGCTGCTGAAGATCGACGACGGCGCGACCCCGACCGACGCCGAGAACGGCTTCATCGTGGTGACGCAGGTCGGCAGCCAGACCTTCGGCATCGTGGTCGACGGCGTGTTCCACACCGAGGAGATCGTGGTCAAGCCGATGTCGACCAAGCTGCGGCACATCGACATGTTCTCCGGCAACACCATTTTGGGCGATGGCGCCGTGATCATGATCATCGATCCCAACGGCATTGCCAAAGCCTTGGGCGCCTCCGGCTCCTCGGCCCATGACATGGCCGACGACAATGCCAACGCCCATGCCGCGAGCGGCGAGCAGCTGACCTCGCTCCTGGTGTTCCGCGCCGGCTCCAGCCAGCCCAAGGCGGTGCCGCTCGGCCTCGTCACCCGGCTCGAGGAGATCGCAACCGACAAGATCGAGCTCTCGAACGGCCGCTACATGGTGCAGTACCGCGAGCAGCTGATGCCGCTGGTGCAGATGGCGGGCGTCGAGGTGCAGAGCCAAGGGTCGCAGCCGATCCTGGTGTTTGCCGACGACGGCCGCTCGATGGGGCTCGTGGTCGACGAGATCATCGACATCGTCGAGGAGAAGCTCAACATCGAGGTCGCGGGCTCCCAGGACGGTATTTTGGGCTCGGCCGTGATCAAGGGCCAGGCCACCGAGGTGATCGACGTCGGCCACTTCCTGCCGATGGCGTTTGCCGACTGGTTCTCGCGCAAGGAGATGCGGCCGTCGGCTTCGGCACAGTCCGTCCTTCTCGTCGACGACTCGGCGTTCTTCCGCAACATGCTGGCGCCGGTCTTGAAGGCCGCCGGCTACAAGGTGCGGACCGCGCCGAATGCCCAGGAAGGCCTCGCCGCGCTGCGCTCGGGGCAAAGCTTCGACGTCGTGCTGACCGACATCGAGATGCCGGAGATGAACGGGTTCGAGTTCGCCGAGAACATCCGCAGCGATCACAATTTCAACCAGCTGCCGATCATCGCACTGTCGGCGATGGTGTCGCCGGCGGCGATCGAGCGCGGCCGGCAGGCCGGCTTCCATGACTATGTCGCCAAGTTCGATCGTCCCGGGCTGATCGCGGCGCTGAAAGAGCAGACCGCCGAGTTGCGGCGCGCCGCTTGAAGGAAACAGCATCGATGACCAAGACCGAGACCAGTGAAGGCGCGATGGCCGAATACGTCACCGCCGTGATCGGCGGGCAGCTGTTCGGGCTGCCGATCTCCCGGGTGCAGGACGTGTTCATGCCGGAGCGGCTGACGCGGGTGCCGCTGGCCTCCAGCGAGATCGCCGGCGTGCTCAATTTGCGCGGCCGCATCGTCACCGTGGTCGACATGCGCGCCCGGCTCGGGCTGCCGAAGGCCGACGACGGCAAGCTGCCGATGGCGGTCGGGGTCGACCAGCGCGGCGAATCCTACGGCCTGCTGATCGACCAGATCGGCGAGGTGCTGCGGCTGCCCGACGACAGCCGCGAGGACAACCCGGTCAATCTCGATCCCCGCATGGCCAAGCTCGCCGGCGGCGTCCACCGCCTCGACGGCCAGCTCATGGTCGTCCTCGACATCGATCGCGTGCTCGAACTGGTGCCCAGAACAGCTGCTGCAGCGTAACGCTCCGCCGCGGAGACGGCGGATTCTACAAGGAGGCCAACATATGAAGACATGTCTTGTCGTCGACGATTCCGGTGTGGTGCGAAAGATCGCGCGCCGTATCCTCGAAGGAATGGAGTTCACCGTCATCGAGGCCGAGGACGGCGCGGTCGCGCTCGAAGCCTGCAAACAGGCGATGCCGGACGCGGTGCTGCTCGACTGGAACATGCCCGTGATGGACGGCTTCGAATTCCTCGTGCAACTTCGCCGCATGGCCGGCGGTGACGTGCCGAAAGTGGTGTTCTGCACCACCGAGAACGGCATCGACCACATCTCGCGCGCGCTGCATGCCGGCGCCAACGAATACATCATGAAGCCGTTCGACAAGGACATCGTGATCGCGAAATTCCAGGAAGTGGGCCTGCTGGCGCTCGATACGCCGGCCGAAGTCTGACACCCTGTTTCACCCTTTGCCTTTGCGAGGCTCCCGTGACGCCCCCCGACTATGAGTATCTGCGTAAGCTCCTGAAGGACCATTCCGGTCTCGATCTGTCCGCGGACAAGCAATATCTGATCGAGAGCCGCTTGCTGCCGCTGGCGCGCAAATGCGGCCTGTCCGGCATCCCCGACCTGATCGCCAAGATCAAGGCCGGCTCGTCGACGCACACCGTCCAGGTGGTCGAAGCCATGACCACCAACGAAACCTTCTTCTTCCGCGACAAGGTGCCGTTCGACCATTTCCGCGACACCATCATGCCCGAGGTCCTGAAGGCGCGGGCCGCGCGCCGCAGCGTCCGGATCTGGTGCGCCGCCGGCTCCACCGGCCAGGAGCCCTATTCGCTGGCGATGTGCCTCAAGGAAATGGGCGCGGCGCTCGCGGGATGGCGGGTCGAGATCGTTGCGACCGATCTGTCGCAGGAGGTGCTGGAGAAGTCGAAGGCCGGCATCTACAGCCAGTTCGAAGTGCAGCGCGGGCTGCCGATCCAGATGCTGGTGAAGTATTTCAAGCAGACGGGCGAGTTCTGGCAGATCAATCCCGAGTTGCGCGCGATGGTGCAGCACCGTCAGCTCAACCTGCTGCACGATTTCTCCCAGCTCGGCGCGTTCGATGTGGTGTTCTGCCGTAACGTGCTGATCTATTTCGATCAGGACACCAAGATCAACATCTTCAACCGTCTCGCCCGGTTGATGGAGGCCGACGGCTTCCTGGTGCTCGGCGCCGCCGAGACCGTGGTCGGCCTGACCGACACGTTCAAGCCTCTCCCCGAGCGGCGTGGCCTGTACCGGCCGAGCGGCGTGCGTGCGGCGCTGGCGATGCCGCGGCCTGCCATGGCGGTCGGATACTGAGCGATGACGGAGGACGGCAAATCCATCGAGCGAGTTACGTTCAGCCGGGGCGTCGATGTCTGCATCATGGCCATCGACGGCACCTGGCGGCGCGACTGCCAGCTCAATGCCATCTCCGACAATGACGCGGCGTTGACCGTCGAGGGTTCCATTCAGGGGCTCAATCTGAAGGAGTTCTTCCTTTTGCTGTCGTCGACCGGGCTCGCCTATCGCCGCTGCGAACTGGTCCGCGTCAACGGCACCGAAATGGACATCAGCTTCCTGAAGGGCAAGCCGAGCAAGCGGCGCTCCGGCTCCGACGAAGAGCGGGCCAGGGCCTGACGCCAAAGGCTGTCAACGAGGCCTGACGCCAAAGCCTGACCGGGCTGGGCGTGCCGCATCTGATGGAAATCAGAAATTGGAACGGATCGTCGCCTCGAGGGTTGGGGCGTCGTCGGGACGAACCGCACTGACGTGTCGAACCCGGCGGGGGCCGGTCCTGCCGATCAGTTCAGCAAGCGCGCCGGTGCGTCTGAATCGCGCAGCCGATCGAGCGCCCTGCCGAGGCCGGTGTCGCAAGCCCTCAGGGTCGTGGAGGCGACGGCGTAGCGTGGGGTGACGTCGTCAAGCACGACGATGTTGGCGGCAGCGTCCTGCTCGGCCAGAAATGCCTCGCGCGCGATCGCCGCCTCGATCAGCCGCAGGCTCGCCCGGACATGGCCGATCAGCGCGACCAGGTCCGCTACGATCAGGCTGTAGGGATCGCTACCTTCGTCCAAGCACACCGCAACGCCGTCCGCCGCTGCATTTTCCATGCATGTTTCTCCACTGCCCCTACTTTTAGGGAGCGCGGTGCTACTTGTGCGTTAAGCGGACGTCCCGTACAAATACGGGTCCATTGATCGAGATGGTCGAACTGGTTCTTGTGCAATCTGGGCAGCACGCTTCACCACTGATGGACGATGCATATGGTTGAGAATGGCGCTCCTCGCGGGGAAATCTTCGTAGTCGACGACGACCCCGCCGTTCGCGAGACGCTTTCCGTGGTCCTGTCGACCGCCGGTTACAAGGTGATCTGCTTTGCAGACGGTGCCGCGCTGCTCGCGGTGGCGCGCAGCAGGACGCCTGCCTGCATCTTGCTCGATGTGCACATTCCCGGCAAATCCGGTCTCGATATCCTGCGGGAGCTGCACGGCGAGGACTACCCGGCGCCGATCTTCATGATTTCCGGCCAGGGCGACATTCAAATGGCGGTCAGCGCCATCAAGAACGGGGCGCTCGACTTCATCGAGAAGCCGTTCCGCGGCAACGAGATCGTCAGCCGCCTGAATGAGGCGATCGACGCCTATACGAGACGCCAGGCCGAGACCTCGGCGTCGCGCATCGCTTCGCTGCACTTCCCGGGGCGTGAGCCGCTGACCCGCCGCGAACGCGAGGTGCTCGAGCAATTCACGGCCGGCGCCTCCAACAAGGAGGCCGGGCGTCACCTCGGGATCAGCCCGCGGACGATCGAGGACCACCGCGCCAACATCATGAAGAAGCTCGGTGCGCGCAATGCCGCCGATCTCGTCCGCATCGTGATGACGGCGCAGCAGAAGTAAGCCGAGGCCGGTCAGGGCTGGCTTGCGCTCCGGTTTCCACATCGCGGAGTTTGTGCGCCGCACGCTCGGCCGCGATGCGGATCTGCACCAAGTTGTGAAGCAGGCGCGGGCGGCGAACGACACGTCTGCGCCAGTCGCGGGACGACACGTCCGGAAATCCTGTATATCCGTGGCCCAGAGCATGTGCGCCGACGGCGCGCGAGCAATGTTGACACGCACGACCAAACACATGGCGCATCCAAGATGACCAAGAAGAACAAGACGCCGGATCAGTTGCGCAGCGCGCGCTGGTTCGCGCCCGACGATCTCAGAGCCTTCGGCCACCGCTCGCGCGCGATGCAGATGGGCTACGCGCCGGAGGAGTGGCGCGACCGGCCGGTGATCGCGATCGTCAACACCTGGTCCGACGCGCAGCCCTGCCACATGCACTTCAAGAGCAGGATCGATGACGTCAAGCGTGGCGTGCTGATGGCCGGCGGCTTTCCGCTGGAGCTGCCGGCGCTGTCGCTGTCGGAATCGCTGCTGAAGCCGACCACGATGCTCTACCGCAACATGCTGGCGATGGATGCCGAGGAACTGCTGCGCGGCCATCCGGTCGACGGCGTGGTGCTGATGGGCGGTTGCGACAAGACGACGCCCGGGCTGCTGCTCGGGGCCACCAGCATGAACCTGCCGGCGATCTATCTGCCGGCCGGGCCGATGCTGCGCGGCAATTGGAAGGGCAGGACGCTGGGCTCCGGCTCGGACGCCTGGAAATACTGGGACGAGCGCCGCGCCGGAAAAATCTCCGACAAGGACTGGGTGGACATGGAGGCCGGCATCGCCCGCAGCTACGGCACCTGCATGACCATGGGGACCGCGTCGACGATGACAGCTATCGCGGAAGCGATCGGCATGACCTTGCCCGGCGCCTCATCGATCCCCGCAGCCGATGCCAACCATATCCGCATGAGCTCGGAGGCCGGCCGCCGCATCGTCGAGATGGTGTGGGAGGATCTGACCCCGCAGAAGATCCAGAGCCGCAAAGCCTTCGAGAACGCCATCACGGTCGCGATGGCGATGGGCTGCTCGACCAACGCGATCATCCATCTGATCGCGCAGGCGCGCCGCGCCGGCCAGGACATCTCGCTCGATGATTTCGAGATCGCGAGCCGCAAGGTACCGGTCATCGCCAATGTGCGACCGAGCGGCGACCTCTATCTGATGGAGGATTTCTTCTACGCCGGCGGGCTGCCCGGCCTGATGAACCGCATCAAGCAGCATCTGCATCTCGACTGCTTGACGGTCACTGGCAGGACACTCGGCGAGAACATCGAGGGTGCTGAAGTCCACAACGACGACGTCATCCGCACCGTGGAAAACCCGATCTACAAGGAGGGCGCGCTGGCGGTGCTGAAGGGCAACCTCGCGCCCGATGGCTGCGTGATCAAGCCAAGTGCCTGCGATCCGCGCTTCCTCAAGCACACGGGGCCGGCGCTGGTGTTCGACGACTATCCGTCGATGAAGAAGGCGGTCGACGACCCCGATCTCGATGTCACCGCAGATCATGTGCTGATCCTGCGCAATGCCGGCCCGCAGGGCGGGCCGGGCATGCCGGAATGGGGTATGCTGCCGATCCCGACCAAGCTTGTGAAGCAGGGCGTGCGCGACATGGTGCGGCTGTCGGACGCGCGGATGAGCGGCACCAGCTATGGCGCCTGCATCCTGCACGTCTCGCCGGAGTCCTTTATCGGCGGCCCGCTGGCGCTGGTCAGGAACGGCGACCGCATCACGCTCGACGTCGCCGCCCGCACCATCGATCTCGATGTGCCCGAGGCCGAGCTCGCCAAACGCCGCGCGGAATGGAAGCAACCCGAAAAGCGCTTCGAGCGTGGCTATGGCTGGATGTTCTCGAAACACATCAAGCAGGCCAATGAAGGCTGCGACTTCGATTTCCTCGAGACCGGTTTCGGCAAGCCGGTCGGGGAGCCGTCGATTTACTGACGCTGTCATTCCGGGGCGCGCGTAGTGCGAACCCGGAATCCATCGGGCCGCATGCGCTGTGGTGAATGGATTCCGGGCCTGCGCCTTCGGCGCATCCCGGAATGACGAATGGAGAAAGCAACGCACCATGTCCAAACTCAGCGACACCACCCGCAACAAACTGAAATCCGTCTCCACCGCCACTGTCGCCACCGCGCTGTTCAAGCGCGGCTTGCGCATCCAGATGATCCAGGATGTGCATCCGCTCGGCCCGGATCAGCCGACCATGGTCGGCGAGGCGTTCACGCTGCGCTACATGCCGGCGCGCGAGGACCTCAATACGATCGAGGTGTTCCGCGATCGCGCGCATCCGCAGCGCAGGGCCATCGAGGATTGCCCGCCGGGCGCGGTGCTGGTCATGGACAGCCGCAAGGATGCGCGCGCGGCGTCGGCCGGCGCGATCTTGGTGACGCGGCTGATGAAGCGCGGCTGTGCCGGCGTCGTCACCGACGGCGGCTTCCGCGATTCCGCCGAGATCGCGCGGCTCGGCTTCCCGGCGTTTCACCATCGCCCGAGCGCGCCGACTAACCTGACGCTGCATCAGGCGATCGAGATCAACGTGCCGATCGGCTGCGGCGACGCGCCAGTGTTTCCCGGCGACGTGATCCTCGGCGACAGCGACGGCGTCATCGTGATCCCGGCGCATCTCGCCGACGAGATCGCAAACGAGACCTTCGAGATGACGGCGTTCGAGGATTTCGTCACCGAGCAGGTCCAGAACGGCCGCGGCATCTTTGGTCTTTACCCGGCGACGGATGAGCAGACGTTGAAGGATTTTGCGGTCTGGCGGAAGGCGAAGGGGCGGTAGGCGTCGCCGCCACACCCTCCGCTGTCGTCCCTGTCAAGCGATCGCCATGCTTTCCGCCGTCGTCCCGGCGAAAGCCGGGACCCATAACCACAGGGCGGAGTTTGGAAGGCTGGCCGTGCCGCGGTACTGCAACTTCCTCTCTCGATAGATCACGCGGTATGGGTCCTGGCTTTCGCCAGGACGACGATGGGGAGGGATCGCGCCAGCTAACTCGGCTAGACTGCCCTACGCCTCCGCCTTGTCAGCCATCCCCACCGCCCACAGCGCAAACGCGTAGACGATCGCGACTTCGTCGAGGCGGTTGAAGCGGCCGGAGGCGCCGCCGTGGCCGGCGCCCATGTTGGTGCGCAGCAGCACCGGGCCGCCGCCGCGCATCGTGGCGCGCAGCCGTGCGATCCATTTCGCCGGTTCCCAATAGGTCACGCGCGGATCGGTGAGCCCGCCCATCGCGAGGATCGCCGGATAGTCCTTGGCCGCGATGTTGTCGTAGGGCGAATAGGACAGGATGGTGCGGAAATCCTTCTCGCTCTCGATCGGGTTGCCCCATTCCGGCCATTCCGGCGGCGTCAGCGGCAGCGTGTCGTCGAGCATGGTGTTGAGCACGTCGACGAACGGAACTTCGGCGACGATGCCGGCGAACAACTCGCCGGCACGGTTGGCGACCGCACCCATCAGCATGCCGCCCGCCGAGCCGCCATGGCCGACGATGCGCTTCTCACCCGTATACTTCGCCTCGATCAGTGCGCGGCCTGCGGCGGCGAAATCGTCGAACGTGTTGGTCTTCCTCTCGCGCTTGCCGTCGAGATACCAGCCCCAGCCCTTGTCGGCGCCGCCGCGAATATGCGCGATCGCGTAGACGAAGCCGCGGTCGACCAGCGACAGCCGGTTGGCCGCGAACGACGCCGGCATTGCCATGCCGTAGGAGCCGTAGCCGTACAGCAGCAGCGGCGCCTTGCCGTCGCGAACGAAATCCTTGCGATGCAGGATCGAGACCGGCACCTGCGCGCCGTCATGCGATGTCGCCATGATGCGCGTGGTGACGTAGTCGGCCGGGTTGTGGCCGGACGGAATCTCCTGGCGCTTGCGCAACACGCGTGTCCGCGTCGCCATGTCGTAGTCATAGACCTCCGACGGCGTCGTCATCGACGAATAGGCAAACCGCAGATTGGTGGTGTCGAACTCGTAGCCGCCCATGGTGTCGAGCGAATAGGCTGCCTCGTCGAACGCGATCGCATGCTCCTCGCCCGTCTTGAGGTCGCGGATGATGATTGCCGGCAGCGCGTTGGCGCGCTCCAGCCGCACCATGTGGCCGGCATAGAGCTCGACGTCGAGCACATAGACGCCTTCGCGATACGGGATCAGGTCGCGCCAGTTGGCACGCTCGGGCGCGGCGAGCGGCGCGGTGACGACCTTGAAGTCGATGGCGTCGTCGGCATTGGTCAGAATGAACAGCTCGTCGCCGCGGTCGGCGATTGAATATTGCACGCCTTCCTCGCGCGCCGCGACGAGGCGCGTCGGCGCGTCGGGATTGCCGAGATCGATCAGCCGCTGCTCGGAGGTTTCGTGGTCGCCGCCGGCGATCACGCAGAAGCGGCCGCTGGCGCTCTCGTGCAGATGGGTGAACCAGCCGGAATCCTGCTCCTCATAGATCAGGATGTCATCGGTCTGCTTGGTGCCGAGCTTGTGCCGCCACACCTGCATCGGGCGATGATTGTCGTCGAGCTTGACGTAGAAGAAGCTCTTGGAGTCCGCGGCCCAGACCACGCCGCCGTCGGTCTCCTCGACGAGATCCTCGAGATCGGCGCCGCTGGCCCAGTCGCGGACGCGGATCGAGAAATACTCCGAGCCCTTGGTGTCGGCGCTCCAGGCATGGAGCTTGTGATCGTTGGAATGCCGGCTGCCGCCGAACTTGAAATATTTGTGGTCCTTTGCCAGCGCGTCGCCGTCGAGCACGACATGCGCCTCACCGCCGTCGCGCGGCGTGCGGCAGTACAGCTCGTGCTGGCCGCCTTCGCGGAATTTTCTGAAATAGGCGAACGGGCCGTCCGGCGACGGCACGCTGGAATCATCCTCCTTGATCCGTCCGCGCATCTCCTTGACCAGCCGCTTCTGCAAAGCGTCGGTATGGCCGAGCAGGCTCTCGGTATAGCCGTTCTCGGCTTCGAGATAGTTCCGGATATCGGGATCGAGAATCGACGGATCGCGCAGCACCTCCTGCCATTTGGGATCCTTGATCCACGCATAGTCGTCGGTCACCGCGATGCCGTGGGTGGTGAAGGAATGCGGCCGGCGCGGCGCGATCGGGGGCGATGTCTTAGTGGCGGATTTGGTCACACGATCCTCATGGTGCGGGGTTCCGCTTTATATCGGGATGAATGTGGCGATTGCCAGATGGGATGGGATGGTTGAGAGCCTCGATCTATCCCCGTCATTGCGAGCGAAGCGAAGCCGCCCATTGCGCCGCAAGCCGACAGGTGGATTGCTTGGTCGCTTCGCTCCTCGCAATGCCGGCGGTGCGAGCTACCCGTTCCGCAGCTTCGCGCCCGCGCTGCCGCCAGACATCGGGATCTGGTTCACCATGAGCACCACGGCGAAGGTGATCAGCAGCATCGCGATGCCGAGCACCGCGATCGCGGCAAGGTCGCCGCCTTCGTTGAGATCGTAGATCAGGACCGACAGGACCTTCGTTTGCGAGGTGAACAGCACGATCGCAGCCGATAGTTCCCGCATCACGCCGATGAAGATGAAGCACCAGGTCGCGATCACGCCGGTGCGCAGCAGCGGCGCGGTGATCTGGCGCAGCGCCTGCAGCCGCGTCGCGCCGAGGATGCGGCTGGCTTCCTCGAGCTCGGGATGGACGGTCGCGAACGCCGCCTGCAATTGCTGATAGGCCGAGGGCAGATTGATGGTGAGGAACGCCAGCAGCAGAATCCACAGCGTGCCGTACAGCACGAAGGGCGGCCGCGTGTAGCTCAGGAACAGGCCGACGCCGAGTACGATGCCGGGTACCGCGACCGGCGCGGTGGCGAGGAAGCCGAGCACCCGGTGGCCCGCGATCACCTTGCGGGTTGTGACATAGGCGATGACGAGCGCAAGGATGGTGCCGATCGTCGCGGTCGCGGTGCCGAGGATGACCGTATTCTTCAACGCAAGTTGCGTCGACGACAGCTCGGTGAATACGAAGATGATGTTGTGCAGGGTTGCCGTCGACGGCGTCACCAGCGTGGTGGCGTTCGGCGAGAACGCGGCGTTGAGCAGCGCGAGGTAGGGCAGGAACACCGGGTTGAGCAGCACCAGAAGACAGAAGCCGAGCGCCGCCCAGCGCCAGCCGCGCAATTCGACCCGGCGCGGTGCACCATATTTGCCGCCGATCACCGAATAGCCGCGGCGGCCGAGCAGCGCCTTCTGGCCCTGCAGCAGCAGGATGGTCAGCACCAGTAGCGGCACAGCGGCGGCTGCCGCGAGCTCGAGCTTCGGCGGATACTGGAACAGGCTCCAGATCTTGGTCGTCATGGTGTGGAAGCCGGCCGGCAGCGCCAGGATCGCGGGCGAACCGAACAGCGTCATCGCCTGCAGGAAGGCGATCAGCGCGCCGGCGACGAGCGCGGGCAGCGCGAGCGGGATGGTCACCCGCCGCGCCGTGGTCCAGGCGTTGCCGCCGAGGATCGCGGAGGCATCCTCGAGTTCGCCCGGCATGGTGTCGAGCGCATTCGCCACCAGCACGAACACGAACGGGAACGTGTAGCAGGAGATCACGAAGATGATCCCGGTCATCGAATAGATGTTGAACAGCGCGTCGGCGTCCTCGCCGGCGAACAGCCGGTAGAGCTGGTTCAGCAGCCCCGAATTGGGCGCTGCCAGCAATTCCCAGGCGACCGCACCGAGGAACGGCGGCGTCACGAACGAGGCCGTCACGAGCGCGCGGATGGTCTGCCGCCCCGGCATGTCGGTGCGCGACACCAGCCAGCTGATCGGCGCCGCGACGATGCAGCAGATCACCGCAGATGTCGTGGCGATGATCGCGGTCGTCAGCAACGGATCGAGGAAATCCGGATTGCTGAACAGCGTGACGAAGTTTGCAAGCGTCGGATGGCGGTTCTTGTCGGTAAAGGCGTACACCGCGAGCCATGACAGCGGCAGCAGGATCAGGAGGATCAGCACCGCGGCGAACAGCCACAGCACGGGGCGCGTCCAGTCGATGCGATGGCGAGGTGTGGGGGTGGTGGTTGTGAGAGTCATGCGCGGTATCTCTCCTCGTCATTCCCGGTGCGCAATTGTGCACCTGGGGGCATCGCGGAGCGATGAGCCCGGAATCCATCCCGCCATAGTCAATGCGGCTCGATGGATTCCGGGCTCGCGCTGCGCGCGCCCCGGAATGACGGTGGTGGATATGGCGCCTTGTCGCATCCTCACACCCGAAACAGCCGCGCATAGCGCGTCTTGATCTCTTCGGTCATTGCTTCCACTCCCGCCGGATCTTCCTTCATCAGCTTGATGTCGGCGAGCTTGCGCCGGCCGGCCTTGGGTTGCACCTGAGCGTGCACCGAATATTGCCCGGTGAAGTCGACGAAGAACTGCTGGGTCTCGCGGGTGTGCAGCCAGGCCTGGAACAGCTTTGCGGCGTTCGGATGCGGCGCTGTGGCGAAGATGCCGGTCGGACCGGAGATCGTCGGCGTGCCCTCGGTCGGATAGACCGACTCGACCGGCTGTCCGGCTTCCTTCAACAGCACGATGCCGTATTCATTGCCGTCGGCCATCACGGCGCGCTCGCCCAGCGACAGCTTCTTCGGCGGATCGGTCGAGGACTGCACCTGCATCACGCGCTGCTTGGAGAGTTTCTCTAGATACGGCCAGCCGAGCTCGCGCACGATCTGGAACGTGGTGGTCATGATGGTGCCGCTATAGGCTGGATGGCCCTTCACCATCTTGCCGATCCACTTCGGATCGAGCAGGTCGGCAAAGCTCTTCGGCGCGTCTTCGGCCTTCACTAGATTGGTGTTGTAGGCGATCGACGACAGCCACAGCCGCGTGGTCACGGCCATGCCGTCGGGATCGCGGTAATTGTCGGGAAAGTGCTTCGCGACGTCCTCGGGCACGAACGGCATCAGCCAGCCGCTCTTCTTCCAGGGAATGAAATGCGAGGCGTCGGCGCTGTTGACGACGTCGGCGGCGTGAATGTTGGAATCGAATTCCTGCGCCACGCGCTGGAACAGCCGCTCCGAACCGGAGCGCTCGATCTGCACCGTGATCCCGGGATAGGCGGCCTCGAACGCCTTGCCGAGCTTTTCGCCGACCGGCAGGTCCATCGACGAATAGAACACGAGCTTGCCTTCTTTGGTCGCGGCCGCGACGAGGTCGGGCGTGATCGTGACCGGCTCGGGTGCCGCGGCGTTCACAGGTGAAGCGAACACCGTGCCGGCGGCAAGCGCAGCTGAGCCTTTCAGGACATCGCGTCTGGAAATTGCCGTCCGCATCGCGTCCCTCCGTTTCTTGTTATTTATCGGCTGAGCGCCCGGCAGCGCTCGGGCGGCAAGGTCAGCCAGACTTCGCTGCCTTTCTCGACTGCGGTCTCCGTCGGCGTGGTCACCCGCAGCGAGGTGCCGTCTGATGTTTCCACCATGTAGTCGCGGTTCATGCCGAGATAGACCTGTCGCGTCACGACGGCTTTGAGCGTGTTTGGCGCGGCGGCGGGCGGCCGTGTCGAGAGCAGGATCTCATGCTGGCGGATCGCGACCGGTGCGTTTTGGCCGCTCGTGAGCCTGGCACCGACCACTTCCAATGTCGCGCCGGCGAACTCGACATGCGATGCATCACGCGCGGTGCCCTTGATAACATTCGCTGCGCCGATGAAGCGCGCGACGAATTCGGATTCCGGTCGTGCGTAGATGTCCTCAGGCGTGCCGAGCTGGTCGATCTTGCCGGCGTTCATCACAGCGATCAGATCGGCGGTCGTCATCGCCTCGGACTGATCGTGGGTGACATAGACCGTGGTGTAGCGATATTCGTCGTGCAGGCGGCGGATCTCGAACCGCATCTCCTCGCGCAGATTGGCGTCGAGGTTGGACAAGGGCTCGTCGAGGAGCAGCGTTTCGGGCCCGACGATCAGCGCACGCGCCAGCGCGACGCGCTGCTGCTGGCCGCCGGATAGCTCGCCCGGATAGCGCTGTGCCAGCGGTTCCAGCTTGGTGGTCGCCAGGATCGCGGCGAGCTTTTTCGCAATCGTGTCGCGGTCCATTTTGCGCAAGCGCAGCCCATAGACGATGTTCTCTGCAACCGTCATATGCGGCCACAGCGCGTAGCTCTGGAAGATCATCGACATGTTGCGCTGCTCGGGCGGCAGCGTGCGCGCCTTCGACGACACCACGCGGTCGCCGACCCGGATCTCGCCGTCGGACGGCTCGAGGAAGCCTGCGATCAGCCGCAGCGTCGTGGTCTTGCCGCAGCCGGACGGCCCGAGCAGACAGACCAACCGGCCGTGATCGATCATGAGGGAGACGTCATCAACCGCGACAAACGATCCAAACCGCTTGACCAGGCTGCGTAGTTCCACCGATGCCAAGCGATCCCTCCATGTTGTTATGTCGCAGGGATCAGGGCCCGGCTGTTGCCGGCAGTAAAGCGGAAAATGATGACGACGAAAAGTGTTGGTGCCTTAGCAATGCGTTGCATGCACGGCCTCCCGCCGTCCTTGTGAGCGCATCATTCACCAGCGACGCCAAACACTCAGTGTCGTCCCGGCTTTCGCCGGGACGACAGCGGAGCGTGTGGTCTCGCCCGTGCCTCAGGATGACGGCTGCCTGCGCTCGTCCTACGCCTTCACGTTCTCGCCGAGCCATTGGATGGCGGCGTCGGCGCCGGCCTTGCCGTGCGGAATCCCCAGCGCGGTCAGCGCGACCTCGACGACGCCGAGCGTGCCAAGGATCATCGGCGCGTTGACGTGGCCCATATGCGCGATGCGGAAGGCCTGGCCCTGCAAATCACCGATGCCGGTCCCGAGCACGACGCCGCATTTCTCCTTGGCATAGCGCTGGATCGCGGCGGGATCGGCGCCCTTGACGGTCACGGTCGTCACCGTGTTGGACCGCTCATTGGGCTCGGCGATGTTGAAGCCGAGCACCTGTCCCTCCGCCCAGACCGCGACTGCGCGGCGCACCGCCTCGCCGAGCAGCCGGTGCCGTTCGAAGGCGTTCTGCAGGCCTTCGGCGTGCAGCATGTTGATCGCCTCGCGCAGCGCGAACAGCAGGTGCACCGGCGCGGTGCCGGCATATTTGCGGTAGTGCTCGCTTCCTTCGCGCTCGGTCCAGTCCCAATAGGGCGTGCGCAGATCGGCCTTCTTGTGGGCGTCCCAGGCGCGATCGCTGGCGGCGACGAAGCCGAGGCCGGGCGGCGTCATCAGGCCCTTCTGCGAGCCGGACATCGCGACGTCGACATACCATTTGTCCATTTCGAACGGCATGCAGCCGAGCGAGGCCACGGTATCGACCATGAACAGCGCGGGGTGGCCGGCCGCCTTGATCGCCCTGCCGATCGCCTCGATGTCGTTCACCGCACCGGAGGCGGTGTCGATCTGCACCGCGAGGATTGCCTTGATCTTGTGTTCCTTGTCGCGCTTGAGCCGCTCCTCGACCTCGGCCGGGCGGATCGCGCGGCGCCAGTCGCCCTTCAGCACCTCGACCTCGGCGCCCATCGCGGCAGCCGCCATGCCCCAGCCGATCGCGAAGCGCCCGCTCTCCAGCACCAGCACCTTGTCGCCGCGCGACAGCACGTTGGAGAGCGTCGCCTCCCAGGCGCCGTGGCCGTTGGAGATGTAGATGTAGGATTTGCCCGCGGTGGCGAACAGGTTCGAGAGATCGCGCAGCAGGCTCTCGGTCAGTTCGACCATCTCGCTGGAGTAGATGTCGAGCGCCGGGCGATGCATCGCCTGCAGCACCTGATCAGGCATCGTGGTGGGCCCGGGGATGGCCAGAAATTCCCGGCCCGCGCGAACGGTCATCGTCCTGTTCCTTTTGGGTAAAGCAACGCAAATCATGCGTGTGAGGGGTCAAGCGGGGAGAGTATTCCATCGCAGGGCGGATTGCGAGCCGGGCGAAGCAATCCAGCGTTTCCAAAACCGCGGGACACGCGCCCTATTTGCCGATCGATTCGACCACCGCGCGCCAGATCTGGTCCTTGAATTCGGTCGCGGCGGGGCTCGGGATTTGCGCGACGGTGCCGTGGTTCTTGTTGCAGGCCTCGACCAGCCGCAGCACCCAGATCTCGCCGTCGGTGTAGTAGAGATCGCCGCCGCCATTGTGCCCGTCGAAGGTCGGACCGATGCCCGTGACCTGGTATTTCGCGGTGACCATGCCGGCGGATTCGAGATCGGTGGCGAGCAACGCGCGTTCGGCGTCGAGGTCGGCCGCGATATGGTGCGTCACGGCGCCGGTGTAATGGCTGACGCCGACGCTGCGGTCGAGCGTCGCGGCGCCGAGCCATACCGGGCGCTTCTCCTGCCCCTGATCGAGCACCCGCCAGAACCGGACATGGTTGCGGCGATCGGCGCTCGACCCGACCGGCCGCTCGAAGGCGAGGTCTTCGCGGCGGCCGAGATAGAACAGGTTGCTCACCGGCGCATCCTTGTAGGGCCGATCCAGCAGCACGGAGCCGACGATTTCGATCGAGGATTTCAGTGTGACCGGATCGGCGGGAAACCAGCCGGCCTCGTGCATCGCGCAGACCACGTCCTTGGTGTCGCCAATCAGCCCGACATTCATGGGGTCGCCGGGAATGCCCTGCGCGGTACGGGTCACCATGGGCAGGTTGGCGAGGCCCTTCTGGTGCTCATAATGCGTCCACAGTGCCGGCAGCGCCAGATAGGCCCCGATCAGGTAGATCGCCAGCACGAACAGCAGCAGCTGCAGATAGCGCAGGCGCTTGCGACGGCGCACCGCATGCGGAATGGTCTCGACATCGGTCACGGCACACGCTTCCGAATCAGGGCGTCGCGCCTCAGCGCCGCGTCTCACGGCAGCCGGCGGCTTCGGCTTCCTCGACCGAGCAGAACCAGCGCGTGCCCTTGCTGATCTTCATTTCGATCTTAGCGTACCAGCGGCTGGTCGGCTGGTGGAAAATGCATTCGCCGGAGCGGTTGACGTTGCCCTTAATGGTGCAGTCGGGCGACGGCGCGACCGGCCCGGAGGCCGAGGCCAGCAGGATCGCATTGGCGCCTTCCGGCGGCTTCACCGCGCCGAGCACGGTGGTCTTCTTGTTGCGCACGCGCCAGTCCCACGGCGCGATGAATGCGCCTTGCCACATCCCCGCCTTGGCCTCACGCGCCGCCTTCTCGTCCGGCTCGTAGTCGTGCGAGATGCGGGTGAAGGCCAGCGCCCAGCCATTGCTGACCATCCATTTCTGGATGTCCTCGCCGTCGACCTCGCAGCGCGCGATGGTGCGGCCGCGGCGATCGACCGAGCGGGCGTGACAGGTCCAGCTCTTGTTGCCGGCATGCTTGATCAGCTCGTCGCGCGCGGCGACGCCGCAGGTCCAGCGCTCGCCCTTGGTGTTGAGGCAGAGCTGGTCGGTCGACGGCGCGTCGATGCCGCCCAGCCGGATCTTGACGCTGCCGATCATCAGCTGGTCGCCGTCGCGGATCTTCGGCACGCCGGTGATGTCGGCAGCCATTGCCAAGGTCGGCAGCGACAGCAGCAGGCCAGCAGTGAGCAGCGTCTTGAACATCGGCATTCCCGGCCAGGTTCTTTTCGTTCAAAGGGCTTTCGGCGTTCCGTGCCCAAGGATTGTGCGGGCAATTGGGCAACCGTGCCAGTGGTCGAGTGTTTCCGCCAGTTTCAACTTCGCGTCATCCGGCGATGAATGAGCCATTCGTCTCTCGAAGTCTCGTAGCCCGTAGGATGGGTAGAGCGCAGCGAAACCCATCAATCCTGTCCGCGTGGTGAGATGATGGATTTCGCTGCGCTCTACCCATCCTGCACGGCTACACCACCGCCATTCGCTTCCTGGCCAGCGCCAGCGCCATCAGCACGAACGCCGACGTCACCTCGGGGCCGCCGACCAGGATCCGCGTCGGCGTCTTCATCTTGTTCCACTCATAGGCCCTGTAGGGCCCCTTGCGGCCGCCCTCGCCGAGGCCCTGCACGATGCAATGCAGCGCCGGCGTGAAGGTGGAAACCTCGGCGCCAAGATGCGCCAGCGCCATCAGCGCCAGCGCGGCATCGAACGGGTTCATCTCATGGGTGATCAGCTCGCCCTGCACATAGCCGAGCACGCGGGCGCGGATCAGCGCGAACACGTTGCCGGGATCGATCACGCGCTGCGCTGCCAGCGGCAGCGCGATGAACGCGGCGTAGCAGCGGCCGAAATAAGCCGAATAGAGCTCGGGCAGGTAATAGATGTGCGAGCGCGGATTTTTGAACGCGCCGCTTTCGACCAGCCGCTTCTGGAAGGCGATGATGCGATGCAGCGTCTCCAGCCGCTGCGGCGTCTCGATGATCTGCCAGCGGGCGAGATTGCGGAACGAGACCTCGAGGATGTCGAGGTTCAGCGTCGGATCGAGGTCGTTGCCGTAGGGCCGCTCGCCCTCGAGATTGTCGATCCAGGTGACGACGCCGCCCTCATAGTCGATGTTGTCGTTGAGCGGCACGGTGACAACAGGCTCGTTGGCGCCCGCGCGCACCTGGTAGCCACGATAGAAATCCAGCAGCGGCTGCGTGAGGATCGGATCATCGGAGCCGGCCTGCGTCGCGGCCGAGAACGAGCACGCCGTGGTGTCGCAGTCGGGCACGTAGATGCCGAAGCCGAGGTCCTGCTTGATCTGGGCGAAGAAGCGCGAGAAGCGCGGATGTCGCCCCGGCGCCAGCGCCGTGATCACCCGCACATTGGAGCCGTCATGCGATGGCACGTCCTCGGCGCTGGTCTTCAGGCAGAAGTCCACCATGTCGGCGATCGCGCGCCGCGCCGCGCCGGCCTGATCCGGTGACGCCAGCCCGCTCTCGACAAAGCCGAGGAGCGCCTCGGTGAAGAACGCGTCGTAATAGGCCGAGCGGTGGCGGATCTGCACCGGCTCCCACATCGGCTCGGCGATGCCGCGCCATGGCGGGTTGATCAGCACACGCGCCGGCGAATGCGCGATGAAGATCCGCGCCAAGCCGAACAGCAAGGTCGAATTCTTGTAGCCACGCGCGTTCAGCCCGGTCAGCGCCATCAGCAGCTCGCGCCCGCCGATGTCGGCGTCGCCGATCAGGTTGAACGCGGCATAGGTCGGGATGAAGCCGTTGCTGCGGAAAGAACCGAGCAGATGCGTGCCGGTCTTGCGGATAACGCGGTCAAGCTCGGCGATCTCGGGCGGGCGCGCCGGCGCGGCTGCGGCCGGCGGGGCGGGGTGGCGCACGCCGATGCCATCCATCAGGTCGGCGACGGGGGCGCCGACCGCGGCCCAGTCTGGCGCCTCGGCGTCGCGCGCCTGGATCAGCGCCGCGCGCAGGCCGGCGAGGCGGTCGGGGTCGCGCAGCGCGGGCAGGCCGGTGCGGCGGAGCAGCGCGCGCAGCGGCGGATTGCCGAGCGCGGTCCGGTAGAACTTTCCGAGATGGGGATCGCCGCCGCGATAGGCCTGCAATACGGGGTCGCAGACGTCGTAAAGCGACGGGCCGTCCTTCTTGGCGGTCAGCGACCGGCACACGGCCCCGGCGATCTCGTGAAGGCTCATGAATCCCTTTCTCAAGGAACCGGTTAACGCCGCAGCCCCGGCGGTGTTTCCCCCGGTCCTCCCCCAAACGCGCAAGCCTTTGGAAAGCTACATGAATCCGTACAAAATACAAATGTGATCAAGATCACGTAACGGGATTTTAACGGCGTCAATGGCCTGTGCCGGGCGGCAGCATGCAGCAAATCGGGTTGCCCCGGCCTGCCGTCCGGGTTAAGGGAGTGTTTGTTGCGGCGCCGCAAATTGAGATCAATCAACGGCACACACAGCTCAACCCCATTAAACCTGACCGCTTCTGACGCGACTAACTGGCGCGATTTTGTTCGAGCGCCTTCGGGACAAGGATTGGGACTAGGAACGCTATGAACCTTAGGCAGCTTCAACTTTCCCGTCGCACCATCGCCGTCTGCGTGGCGGTGGCCGGCACGGTGTCGCTGGCGATCGGTGCCCATGCCGCGCTCAACAAGCGCACGCTCGATGTCGCCAAGGAACCCGCGGGGGCTGTCGCCGTCGGCAGCACCGGCAGCATTGCGGCCGGCGCCTCCCGTCTCGCACTGATCATCGGCAACGGCCATTACCCGGACGCATCAGCGCCGCTGGCCCAGCCGATCAACGATGCCCGCACGCTGTCGTCAGCGCTGCGCCACGAGGGTTTTGACGTCGACGTGGTCGAGGATGCGACCAAGGACGACATGTTCCGCGCGGTCGAGCGCATGAAGGCCAAGATCCGCCCCGACACCGTCGTGATGCTGTTCTTCGGCGGCTATGGCGTGCAGGTCGGCCGTGAAAGCTACATGATCCCGGTCGATGCCACGATCTGGAAGGAAGCCGACGTCAAGCGCACCGGCGTCAGCGTCGAGTCCGTGCTCGATGCGATGAAGGAGCGCGGTGCCAAGGCCAAGCTCGTGGTGCTCGATGCGTCGCGTCGCAATCCCTATGAGCGCCGCTTCCGCGCCTTCTCGCACGGCCTCGCCCCGATCAGCCCGCCGGAGAACACCATCGTGCTGAGCTCGACGACGCCGGGCAAGGTCGCCGATGACTCCAAGGGCGCCAACAGCGTCCTGGTCTCGGAACTGATCAACAATCTCAACGCCCAGGCCGGCGCAGAGACCGCCTTCAACAAGACCCGCGTCGCGATCTCGCGCGCGAGCGAAGGCGAGCAGGTGCCGAGCGTGTCGTCCTCGCTGCTGGAAGACATCAAGCTCGGCGGCTGAGGCCGAGCTCTTTCCCACGTCGTCCCCGCGAAAGCAGGGACCGATAACCACAGGGCGGCGTTGTTGAAGCGCGCGCTGTGGCCACAGCTCGTCAAGACAATTCACATTGGTGGTTATGGGTCCCGGGTCGCGTTTCGCCTGTCCGGGACGACACCGTTTATCCGGTGCCCACTCACTTAGCGTCGGCGCTCGCCCCCACCGGGCGCACCGGATCGCCCTCGCGCAGCAGCGCGCCGGCGCGGGCGACGACGATGTCGCCCTCCTGGATGCCGTCGCGGATCTCGACCTGGCCGGCCGACATCAATCCCGTCTCCACCCGCCGCGTCTCGACGCGGCCGCCGCGCACCACCTGCACCACGGTGCCGGCGGTGGAATAGAGGATCGCGGTCAGCGGCACAGCGACGCCGCAGCTCTGCCCGGTCTTGATCTGCGCGCGGCCGGACGAATTCACCAGCAGCCGCTTGTTGCCGCCGATCCCGACGAACACCTGGCCGAGCTGGCTGTTCGGCTCGATGGTTGGCGCGATCAACCGCACCTTGCCGTCCATCTCGCCGGCACCGATGATCTTCAGCTTTGCGCTCTGTTCGTTCTTCAGCTTGGCGATGTCGCGGGTCGGCACCATGCCGACCAGGTCGTATTCGCTCTTGGCGATGATCGAGAACAGCGCGTCCTTGCCGGAGGCCGGCGCGCCGACAATCGCCGATGACGCCGAGATCGTGCCGGCCACCGGCGCGGTGAGGTTGATCGAGTTCGCGCCGTCGGTCAGCCGCGCCAGCACCTGGCCCGCGGTGACGGTGTCGCCGGGATCGGCCTTCACCTCCGCGACCTTCAAGCCGAACCGGTCGGGCCGCACCTGCTGCTCGTCGCGCGGCAGCACGATGCCCGAGACCTCGACGATATTGCCGAAGCAGTATTTCGAGGCCTTCAGCACCGTCACCGCCGCGCCCTTCGGCACGGCGTCGGCCTCGCCCGCGGCGGACGCGGGAGTGGCCGCGAGCACAAACAGCGCGGAGGCGGCCACGGCTAAAGCGCGGTGTCCGTAGGATGGGTAGAGCGAAGCGAAACCCATCAATCGCTGGAGCCGCAAACTCATCTGCAAACTATTCCCAAAATGAGGGCCTTCTCATTACCAGATGCGGCCTCGCCGAACCAGCCGGCTGCGCCGTCTCTGTCGCGCCGGCATCGCCTGCCAGCGCGAGCTTCGCCAGCTCCTCGGCGCGCCAGATGTGCCGCAGGATCTCCGGATTGACCCGCTCGGCATGGGTCACCGGCAGCATGTGGCCGGCGGCCGGCAGATGCCGCAGCTCGGCGCCATCAATGATCGCGGCGAGCTTGGCGACGATGCGCTGCGTCACATAGGGCGACAGCCCGCCCGACATCAACAGCGTCGGCACCTTCAGCGCGGACGCGGCCGCCGCCACGCCGTGGAGATCGAGCGCGGCGTTGAAATCGTACGGCAGCTTGTCGGCCTGCTCGATCATCCGCAGCCGCCCGCTCGGCGAGAACTGCTCGCGCGGGCCGGAGCCGGCCCAGAACGCGGTGAACGCCTCCACCGCCTCCAGCACCGCGCCGTCGAAAATATCCTGCGACACCACCTGCGCGATCCCTGCGAAGCGCTCGTACAGCCGCGCGTCGGCGGGCGTGTCGCGCAGCAATGTCGGCAGCACCGGCTCGATCAATGTCAGGCTGCGAACGCGCGACGCATAGGCCGACGCGGTCGCCAGCCGAAACGCGATCGCTCCGCCATAGGAATGCCCGATCAGATGGATCGGTCCGGTGGCCTTGGCGAGCCAGGGCTCGAGCCGCGCGATCTCGCCATCCAGCGTCCGCGGCCAGTCGCGCCCGCAGGCCGCCACGCCATAACCGGAAATATCCGGCGCCAGAAACCTGTCGCCGCCGAGCGCGGCCGCAAGCTTGGTCCATTGCCGTCCCGACCCCAGCGAGCAGTGCAGCGCCACCACCGACGCCGCAGCCGGCGTCCCGTCGAATCCCGTCATCAGACCATCCTGCTTGTTCTTGTTGTCGTGCAGGCGCGCGTTCGCACGCGCCCGTCATGACGCGAGCGAGGCGGGGGACGGGTTATTCCTGCGAGGGGTGGAGGTGGTCGGGATCGTGACTGCGGAGGGGGTGGGGGTAACCGGATGGTGATGGGCTATGGGATTTGGTTCAGAATAGGCCCACAAGGCGCCAACTTGGAGATCGGGATTACCGGCGTTCAGGTCGGCACGGAGCGTCGGCCTAAGGCCCTCGGTCTTGTCACTTGGCGCGAAACTGAGGGCGCAAAGCGTACTAATACTTCCCAAGCTCTGGCTCTACCCCTCGATTCGTCTTCGTCCGGTGCGCGAATGCCTTATGAGTAGCCGAATCGGATGACGATCACCATAAGAGTGATAAAGACCTGCGGGCCTTACCATGGCGCTTACCAGCGCGTCGGCATTCACGACATGTGGGCGTTATCCCCATGATATTCCGCGCGAATTGACTGACAACCTCCTGGGCGCTGCGGTATGTTCATTCTCCAACTGACGTAGATTGGCGACCGAAATGCGAAAGGCTGTTGTCCGGCAACGGGTGGAGCGCTCAAGTACGAAAGGACTAACCACGGGGGCGCTGTTTTGTGGGATAGGTTGTCCGGCATCTTTGATTCGCCATTCCCTGACGTGCACGAGGCGTTGCGTGTGGCACAATAGCATGTGCTTGCTTTGTGCGCTTAACATGTTTTGATTTCCAGAAAAATACTTGACGTCCTCGCCCCCAACTCACCTGTACAACGTCCTCCATCCCGCCCGGCAAGAGGGGCGTATCGCGATCGTCACGAACGTGCGGCGGGATGCGGTGGACGCTGGCGGCGCGAACGACGACGCGCGCTGATCGGCGGACGGTGAAGTCGTGTGGTCCTGACGCCCTGATGGCAGGTGTCTCTCGAATTGCGCGGTGCGCGTTGCGGAGACGGTGACAACCAAGCCAAGTCTCGCCGGGGAGAGCACGAAGTAAGCCGTAACCCATCGCGCAGGGAAAGCCGGATTGCTCCGGTTACACCTGTGGTCCTACCCCCGAGCTTTCGACCCTTTGCTCGGGGCCCATGGGTGCGATCGGCACCCGGCTTTCCCTGCGCCCTCTCCTGGGTGGTTGATCGCATGACTCGGGCGCGGTGCGCCGCGAGGATGCTGGCGCGTATCCCTCCCTTGGCTGTTTGACAGTTGTATCAGGATCGGGACCGCATATTCGGTGTCGTCCTGGCGCAGGCCAGGACCCATTATCCCGAATGGTGGTTGTGGCGCGTGGCTGGGGCCACGATCCTTCTCATCACGGATAGCGGTGGTTATGGGTCCTGGCTTTCGCCAGGACGACGTGGGGAGAGAGCGCGGGCTTACTTCGCCGCTCGCGCGCGGCAGTCCGTCAGCGCACGATGCGCTTGACGCGTCGTGTGGGCTTTGGCTTGGCGGCCGTCGGCGTTTCCATCTGCGCCGCGGCATCGGCATCGCGGGCTTCGCGGAGCGCGCGCAGGCGCTCCATGTTCTGGCGCACGGCGATTGCCTCGCGCTCGACATCGGCCATGGCGCGGGCGCCTTCTTCGGCCGCAAGCCGCTGGCGTTCGGCGCGCGCGAGGCTGTCGGGGGTAGGAGCAGGCGGCGTTCGGGTGGCCATGGTCATCCTTGCTTCAAATACGCCAAGGCCCGCCCAACCTGTGCAGATCGAGCGGGCCTGGCAGTCACTCCGGTACATCCGTGGAATGACGCTGCGGCATGAGCTGAGCATCATCAGGAAAGCCTGAATCGGCTTTCCTTTGCGACCAGTGCGAAGCATCGGGTCGCAGACGAATGCGAACTCAGGCCAGCTGAAGATTCTCGGCGCTGGTCTTGCCACGCATCTTGTCGGTCTTCAGCTCGAACGACACCTTCTGGCCTTCGGCGAGGCCCGACAGACCGGCGCGCTCGACGGCGCTGATGTGAACGAACACATCCTTGCTGCCGTCATCCGGCTGAATGAAACCAAAGCCCTTCTGGCCGTTGAACCACTTCACAGTACCTGTTGCCATATCTCTTCTCCAAAGCAGACATTTCGCGTGATGGACGCGTCACCAATTCAACTGGCGATGTCTTTGGAGGAAGGCCGATGGGACCATTCAACAAGGCGCAACGGCTAATCGAACAGTGGTAATATATACCCGTTTGGCGCGAAAACAAGCCGGGCGCGGGACCGGTTCCGTGACGCGCCTCACTCCGCCGCAGCTTCCGCTGATGGCTCGCCTTTCCAGCTGAGAATCTCCGCAGCCAGGATCGGGTGGTTGAAGCCCTTGACGACGAGGTCGTCGATGGCGCGGCCTTCGACGAAAGCCTCGACCATGCCGTAGACGCGGCGGCTGACCACGATCTGGTTGGGCTTGGCTTCGCCGCACAGGCGGGAAGCGAGGTTGGTGACGCTGCCGATCGCGGCATATTCCAGCCGCTGCTCGAAGCCGACCTGGCCGAGCGTCGCATAGCCGAGCGCAATGCCGATGCCGAAGCCAAGACTATGGCCGCGGTTGCGCCACTTCTCGGTCAGCGGGCCGACCGTATCGCGCATCTCCACCGCCATCCGCACGGCGCGTGCGGTGTGGTCGGCGAGCTGGATCGGCGCGTTGAACAGGATCATCACGCCGTCGCCGGCATATTTGTCGAGCGTGCCTTCATATTTGAAGATCAGCTGGCCGAGCGCCGCGTGATATTCGCGCAGCACGTTCATCGCCTCTTCCGGCTCGGTCGCCTCGGTGAAGGCGGTAAAGCCGCGCAGGTCGCAGAAGACGACCGTGACCTCGCGGCGATGGCTCTCGAGCAGGCCCTCGGGATTATCCGACGAGGCGATCAGCTGCGCCACCTGCGGCGCCAGGAAACGCTCGAGCTTGCGGATGCGTTCGATCTCGCCGAGCTGGGTCTCGACCCGCGCCTCCAGCGACTTGTTCCAATCGGTGAGCTGCTCGGTCTGCTGCTTGAGCTTGTCGGCCTGCTCGCGCACGGTGGAATTGGCCTGTTCCAGCGCGTGGCTCTTCTGGTCGACCTCGGTGAACAACCGCGCATTGCGCATCGCCAGCACGGCCTGGTGCGCGAAGGTCTTCATCAGGCCGATCAAGCCCGCGGGGAAATCGCCGGCCGCCTTGCGCAGCACCACCAGCGAGCCGAGCACGCCCTGCTGGTCGACCAGCGGCACCACCAGCACCGAGTGGAAGCCGGCGCCGACCACGACATCGCGCAGCGGATGCTCCGGCTGGTCGGTAAGATCCGGGAACGCCAGCGGCTCGCCCTTGGCGGCGGCCTCGCCGAGCGGGCTGTTGTCAGCGTCGATCGCGCGATGGTGACCTTCGGCATCGCCGTCGATGCCGATCGATTGCGTCAGGTTGAATGCGCTCCGCGCGGCGTCATAGCCATAGATTAGCACGGCGTCGGCATGGGTGATCTCGAGCGCGCGGGCGGCGACCGTCGGCAGCACGGCGTTGAGGTCGAGCGAGGACGCCACCGCGCGGCCGACCTCCTCCAGCACCTTCAGCTCGTTGATCGACTGCGCAAGGTCGCGGGTCCGTTCCTTCACCTTGGCCTCGAGGTCGGAATAGGTCTCGGCAAGCTGTCCCGCCATGCTGTTGAATTGCCCGGCGAGCTCTTCCAGCTCGTCCGCGGTCTTCACCTCGATGCGATGGCCGAAATCGCCGGCGCCGAGTCGCCGCGCGCCGGTGCGCAGCGCAGTGATCGGTACCAGCATGCGCCGCGCCAGGATGGTGCCGGCGATGATCGCGACCACGAGGCCGAGCGCGATCAGGAGCGCGATGCGCACAAGCTGGTCGCGGATCGGGGAGAGCGCCTGCGAGGTCGGCTGCTCGTAGAACACGTGCCAGCCGAGGTTCGGCGCCGATGTCGCTGTCGTCAGCACCGCGTTGCCGTCGACATCCTTGCCGGAGGTGATCGGCCTGGCGTTGTGCGAGAGCACCGCGGCGACCTGCGGCAGCGCGGCGAGATCCTTGCCGACCTCCGGGCCCTTTGACGAGCTCGCCAGCACGCGGCCCTTGGCGTCGACGACATAGGCATAGGCGGTGCGGCCGACCTGGGAATCGCCGAAATAATCGTTGAGGAAGCGCAGGTCGATCTCGGCCACGGTGACGCCGGCATTGAAGCCGGAATGCTGCTCGCCGATCGACATAAACGGCCGCTCGTCGCGGAAATACGCCGGCGCGTAAGCGGTGCCGCGCTCGACCGCCTCGGTGAAGCGGAGGTCGCGGGAGAGGTCGGCGTTGGAGTTCACCGTGACGGTCTGGCGCGACAGCCGCAACAGCTCGCGGCCCTGGCCGTTGATGAGCGTGAGCTGGTTTACCGCCGGCACTTGGCCGAGCAGCTGGGCATAGTCGGCGCGGCGCAGCTCGATCGTGTTGGAGGAGGCGCGGGTCACCCAGGAGATCTGGCGCTCGAGGTCGGAGAGCGATTGCTCGATGTGCTTGGCGGTGGCGTCCGCCTTCTCGCTCATCGCGTCGGTCAGCGTGCTCTTGATGCCGCGGTAGCTGATCCAGGTCTCGAGCGCGCCGTTGACCGCCAGCACGAACACGACGAGGCCGACCAGCGCGAGGACGTATTTGGCGAACAGGCCGCCGCGCAGGAACCAGTTCTTGCCCTTGTCCGTAGCCCCGTTCATCCAGCCTCGTCCGTCCCCTCCAATCCGTCGGGTGCGCCACTGTATCCCGCGCTGTTTAGCACGGATCGGCAGGGTGGGGCGGCCCCTACCGCCGCATGGTTAGCCGTGTTGGCCTTCGAGATTGGCGTGGGACATCCGGGAATATCAGCGATTGAACAGCTGCCGCAGCACGTCGTTCATCGCCGGGTTGTCGCGCTGCTCGGCAGTGTCGGCGGGCGGGGGGCCAGGCCGCGGCGCCGCGGCCTGCCGCTGTCCCTTATCCACATCT
>NZ_NSJY01000009.1:0-364731 GCF_002289535.1 Bradyrhizobium sp. UFLA03-84
CGTCCGGGGTGGGCTGGGAGAGGCTGCGGCTCGGGCGGGAGGTGTTGCCTTGATTGAGGGTGGAGAGGCCCTGCTGCAGCAGGTTCCCGATGGTGTCGCCGAGCTGCCCGCCGAGCGGGCTGGTCTGGCCGGCGCCGCCGCCCGGTGGCTGACCGGTGCCGGGCTGTGTACCGGTTCCACCGCCCTGCACGCCGTTGAGCAGGTTGGTGAGCCCGTTGAGGCCCTGGCTCAGCCCCTGGCCGTTCGCCCCGAACAGGCCCTTGCCCATCTCCTTCAGCTTGGCATAGGCGGCCTGGGGATTGTCGAGGATGCCCTGCATCTCCGGATAGATCCGCGGGCTGACCCAGGGCCCCTCGACCATCACGGGAATGCCGAGGCCGACCGGATTGCCGGTGCGGCCCTGGCCCTCGGTGGTCATCACCAGCTGCGGCTCGACGCGGAACCCGATCTGGCGGGTGTTGAGATCGATGGTGCCGACCCCGCTCATCTTCACCAGCGGACCGATCAGGTTGAGATCGGTGGTGACGGCCTGGCCCTTGTCGAGCTTGAACGAGGCCGAGAGCTGGCTGAGATCGGTCGACAGCGCCTCACCCTGCTGCCAGCCGGACAAGGTGCCGGTGGTGAGGTTGCGGATCATCTGCGCGACGTTGAGGCCGAGGATCTTGCCGTCCTGGAACACGACGAAGGTGATGCCGCCGAGATTGCCGACGATGGCGCGCTCGCTATTGCCCTGCGAGGTCAGCGCGAGCTTCGCCTGCATCCTGCCGTCGAGCTTGTCGAACTCGGCGAGGCTGTTCAGCACCGGCAGCGCCCGCACGCCGGCAAGGTCGAGCCGCAACGCGTAGGTCGGTGTCGCGCTTCTCGCGTCGATGGTGACGTCGCCATTGGCGGTGCCCTCATAGGCGCCGAGATTGGTGAGCTTGCCCTTCAGCACGCCGCTGTCGACCGACGCCTCGATCGCAGCCTGCGCGAAGCGGCCGTCGCCGATCACGAGCTCCGCCGCCGAGATGCGCGCCTGCGCGTCGACATAGTTGAGCCCGGCAAGATCGATCGACGCGTTGCTCCAGCTGTTGGTGCCCAGTGGCTGCGTGGTTCCGGACTGGTCCGGCGGCATCGCAATCGAGATGCGCTGGAAGTCGAGATCGAGCTTCACCAGCGGCTTGTTGCTGGCGAAATCGACCGAAGCCCAGCCGGTGAAGCCGCCGTCGCCGAGCGTGCCGGATACGCCGTTGAACATCACAACCGTGCCGTTCAACCGCGCTTCCGCATTGGCCTTGATCGCCGCCGGCAACAGGCCGGGTGCATCGATGGTGATTTCGGCCGGCACGTTCTGGCGCTCGAGCGGCGCCTGCGGCGCGGTCGCGCGGATCTCGAACTTCAGCGGCTTGTCGCCCGTGCGCGCGTCACCGGTGACGACGATCTTGCGGTCGTCGCCGATGGTCGCGTCCAGCTTCAGCGCCTCGACCCGGTTCTCGACCCGGTCGCGCACATTGGAGAACACGATGGTGCCGCCGGTGATGCCGACATGCCGGATCGTGATGCCGCCTTGATCGGACGTGGAGGACTTCGCCGGCGGATTGTGGTCGCGGGTGCGCTCGCGCTGCAACGGCAGATTGACCACCGGCTTCTCGATCACGAGGTCGGTGATGTCGGGCCGGCCCGACCACAGGCTCGCCAGCGTCATCTCGGCTGCGACGCGGCTCGCTGCGAACCGGCTGCCGGCCTCGCGCACCCGCGGGTCCTGCAACACGACGTCGCTGAGCGTCAGATTGACCGTCGGCCAGAGGCTAACCTTGGCGCCGCCATTGATGCTGAGCTTGAAGCCGGTCTCGCGCTCGACCCGCTCGGTAATGGCAGACGTCAGGAAGGAGGACGGGATCCCGACCGCGGCCACCAGGGCGACGATCACGATCACGGCAGCAATGGCGGCCCCGGCGAATTTCAGTGCTCTCATCTCGATATTCCAGGCCGGGCGGACAGGGTTCCACCGCGCAAAGGCACGGCCGGTCGCACGAGATTACCCCGCAAACGAGGCCTCGCTGCAATGACCGCAAAAATAATCCGTTACCAGCATGAACTTATGTGACCTCTCACACACTCTTATGAGGGTGATTTTTGCTAACCGGGCGTCAGGGGACCGCTCGGATGGATTTGGAAGGCAATACAATGAGCAAACAGGCCGAATTTGCGGTCATTCTGAAAATGAACCCGATGTTCGCCGATCTCGGTGCGGACGAGTTGCAGCGGCTTTCGGGCCTCTGCCACACCCAGCAGCTCGCCACCGGCGAGGTGCTGTTCCAGAAAGGCGATCCCGGCGACGCCCTGTTCGGGGTCCGCCGCGGCCAGATGCGCATCGAGACTGGGGCCTCCGACGGCAGCCGGCTCACACTGAACTTCATGGGATCCGGCGATCTGTTCGGCGAAGTCGCCGTCCTCGACGGCCAGGATCGCACCGCGGATGCGACCGCGGGCGAGCCCACCGAGTTGTTCGTCTTGCGGCGGGAGGATTTCCTCGGCTTCCTCGAGCGTGAGCCGAAGGTCGCGGTCAGGCTGATCGCATTGCTGTGCCAGCGCATCCGCTGGCAGAGCGAGCGGATGGAAGAATCCGTGCTGCAGCCATTGCCGGTCCGACTTGCACGCCGGCTCTGTGCGCTGGCCGAGGATTTCGGTTCCGAGGTGCACATCTCGCAGGAACAGCTCGGCATATTCGTCGGCGCCGCGCGCGAGAGCGTCAACCGGCAACTGCAGACCTGGCGCAAGGACGGCATCGTCGACCTGCAGCGCGGCCGGATCATGCTGCACAACATGACCAAGCTGACGGCGGTCGCGCGCAACGATTAGAGCGTTTTCGACCGAAGTAGCCGCCGGCTCGCGTCAAGAAAACGCGTCGACCAAGAAATGATCGCATGCAACGCGCGCGCGAGGATTTGATCCTCTCGCGCGCGTCGCTTGCGAATGCTGACGCACTCCTGCCTAAAAGACGTGCTTGCATGACGAGGCCGGTATCGCTTTCATCGGCCCGCCGGTCCTTGGGGTGACACCCAGCTTTGCTGGCCTCACGCCATCCACCTGCAAACCCCTGCGGTCTCTTTCCCGTTGACCGCAGGGGTTTTGCGTTCCGGGTGTTGCGTTTTTTGGCGCAGCCGAGATCGCCGAGCACATCTTCGTCCCTCAAACGCATCGACAAAGACACCTGCGGCGGAGTCCCTCACGACGCCGCGCTCTCTGCGGGCGCGGCAAATGCGCACCGTGCGGGAGGCATCAATTCAGGGATCGACGTGCTATAGACTGACCAAAAAGGGAGATTCGGCATGGATCAGCAGGGCGCGGGCGGCAAGCCACCGGTCAAGTCGCAGGAGGATCTCCGCGGCCATTTCGGGCAGGTGAGCCCGCTCGCCGAGAAGAAGGTCCTCCACCATCTCGACAAGTTCTGCCGCGACTTCATCGCGCTCTCGCCGTTCCTCGTCATCGCGTCGAGCGATGGCAACGGCCATGCCGATGCCAGTCCGCGCGGCGACGCGCCCGGCTTCGTCTCGGTGATCGACGACAAGACGCTGCTGATCCCGGACCGCCGCGGCAACAACCGGGTCGATACGTTCGGCAATATCATCGCGTCGCCCGGGGTCGGGTTGATCTTCATGGTGCCGGGCATCAACGAGACCCTGCGCATCAACGGGCGGGCGGAGATTTCGCAGGAGCCGGATCTCTTGACCCCGCTGACGGTGCAGAACGTGACGCCGATCATCGGCCTCAAGGTGTATGTCGATGAAGTCTACTTCCATTGCGGCAAGGCGCTGATGCGCTCGAAGCTGTGGAGCCCCGCTGCGCAGGTCGAACGCAACAGCTTCCCGACGCTCGGCCGGATCATCGCCGAGCAGACCGCCGCCATCGAGGTCGAGGTCGCCGAGAAGGCGATGGAAGAGGCCTATCGCACGAGGCTCTACTGACCCGACCGCTAGGGTGACGTGATTTGCCTCAGGAGCGCCGTATCGCCGAACTCGACGAGTTCGGCGATCTTGCCGTTCTCGATCCTAAAGAGGTCGACGACCTCCGTCGTGACGGTGATGTCCTTCGGAATGAAGCGGACCGTGATGGTCGAGTGCACGGCGACGCGGTCACCATCGATGAGGAAGCTCGTGACCTTGCGATCCACGAACTGGAACGCCGTGATGAAATCCGACAGCGCCTGCCGGACATTCGCGTGCCCTTCGACGGCGCCGGTTAGATGAAGAGCCTCTTTGTCACCGACCAGTTCGAAACTCGCGCCGGGGCCAAATGCTTTCATCAGCTCATCGATGTCGTCCTTGTTGCGCGCGGCATATGCCTCAGTGATCAAGCGATGGATTGCTTCGCGGTCTGTCATCGGGAGCCCTCCTCTCCGGTCTGAAGACCGCTACTCTACCACACCGAGAGTGCAGCTGGCTCGCAACTTCTGGAATGCGGACCCTGATTTACTCTGCGGCGGGCGAGATCATGCTCGACGGGCCGCCCTGCCGCTTGGTCTCGTCGGGCTTCGGCTCGCTCGGGGTCAGCTCGTGGTCGGCATGCGAGACCACGAGCCGCTTGCCGAAGCGCCAGATCAGGCCGCCGATGTCGTCCATCACCATGAACATCGCCGGCACGAACACCAGCGACAGCACGGTCGAGAAGATCAGGCCGCCGATCACCGCGAGCGCCATCGGCGAGCGGAATTCGCCGCCGGCGCCGAACGCCAGCGCTGACGGCATCATGCCGGCGGCCATCGCGATCGTGGTCATCACGATCGGCCGGGCGCGCTTCATGCCGGCGTCGATCATGGCCTCTTCGCGCGCCTTGCCGTCGCGGATCGCCTCCACCGCGAACTCCACCAGCATGATGGCGTTCTTGGTGACGATGCCCATCAGCATCAGGATGCCGATCCACACGGGCGTGGTGAGCTGCTTGCCGGTCAGAAGCAGCGCGCCGATCGCGCCGCCGATCGAGAGCGGCAGCGAGAACAGGATGGTGATTGGCTGCAGAAAGGTGCCGAACAGCAGCACCAGCACGGCATAGACCATCATCAGGCCGGCGGTGATCGCGGTGGCGAAGCCGTCGGACAGCTCGGCGAGGCTCTCGGCGTCGCCGGACGGGCTGACCTTGACGCCCTTCGGCAGGCTTTTCATGACCGGCAGGTCGTAGATCAGCTTGGTGGCATCGCCGAGTGCGGCATTGCCGACCAGGTCGGCAGCGACGGTCGCCTGCCGCTCGCGGTCGTAGCGGTTGATGCTGGTCGGGCCCTGGTCGAGCTGGATGTCGGCGACGACGGAGAGCGGCACGCCGCCGCGCTCGCCGCGCTGGCCGAGCGGCACGCGCAGCTGCTCCAGCATCTGCAAATCGCTGCGCGCATTGTCTTCGAGCTGGACGCGGATCGGCACCTGGCGGTCGCCGGCGTCGAACTTGGCGAGCGCCGGGCCGACGTCGCCGATGGTGGCGACGCGGATGGTCTGCGACAGGCTCTCGGTCGAGACGCCGAGCCGCGCCGCGAGCTCGGCGCGCGGACGGATGCGCAGCTCGGGCCGATCGAGCGCGGTCTCCGAGATCACATTGGCGATGATCGGGATCCGCTTCATCTGCGTCGCCAGCTCGCTGGCGACGTTGTTGACGATATTGCTGTCGGTGCCGGTGACGACCAGCGAGATGGCGCGCAGGCCGTTCTCGTCGAGGAACCAGAACCGGATGTCGGGAACGTTATCGAGCTCCTTGCCGATCGACAGTTCCAGCTCGCGCTGGGTGATCTTGCGGTCCGCCTTCGGCGTGTAGTTGATGATCAATGCGGCGCGGCGCACCTCCTGGATGCCTGGCGGCACCCGGCCGCCGTCGACGAACACGCTGCGCACCTCGGGCCGCTTGCGCAGCCGCGCCACGATCTCCTCGGTAACCTTCTCGGTGTAGGCAAGCTGCGAGCCGGGCGGCAGCTCCATCGCGAGCAACGAGCGCGCGGTGTCCTGCGCCGGCAGGAAGCCCTGCGGCAGCAGCGTGATGCTCCAGATCGACGCGGCGAACACCGCAAAGCCGAGCAGCACGGTGATGTAGTGGTGCTTCACCGACCAGGTGACGAGGCTGTGATAGGTGCGCAGGATGCGGCCGGGCGGCGGATCGTCGTGGTCGTGATGCTTGAGGAAGTAGGCCGCCAGCATCGGCGTCACGAAGCGCGCCGCGAGCAGCGAGAAGAACACCTGCACTGACACGGTGATGCCGAACTGCTTGAAGAACTGCCCGGCGATCCCCGACATGAAGCTCGCGGGTGCAAAGATCGCGATGATGGTGAGCGAGATCGCGATCACCGCAAGGCCGATCTCGTCGGCGGCTTCGAGCGCGGCGCGATAAGGCGTCTTGCCCATCCGCATGTGGCGGACGATGTTCTCGATCTCGACGATGGCGTCGTCGACCAGGATGCCGGTCGATAGCGTGATGGCGAGAAACGAGACCAGGTTGAGCGAGAAACCGAGCAGGTCCATCGCCCAGAACGCCGGGAAGATCGACAGCGGCAGCGAGACCGCGGCGATGATGGTGGCCCTGATGTCGCGTAGGAACAGCAGCACGATGATGACGGCGAGGATCGCGCCCTCGAACAGGGTCGAGATCGCGGCCTCGTAATTGCCCTTGGTGAACTCGACCGAGGTGTCGATCAGCTTGAGGTCGACGTCGGGATAGGCCACCTTCAGCGCGTCGATCCGCTTCTGCACCGCGGCCGCGACGACAACGTCGCTGGCGCCCTTGGAGCGCTTGATGCCGAGCGCCACCACGGGCTCGCCATTGAAGCGGGCGAAGGTGCGGCGGTCGGCGATGGTGTCGGTGACGGTGCCGAGATCGTCGAGCCGGATCTCGCCGCCGCCGAACAGCGGGATCATGGTGCCGGCGAGCTCATTCAACGTCTTGGCGCCGGCCAGCGTGCGGATCGCCTGGTCGTTCTTGCCGATCTCGGCACGGCCGCCGGCGACGTCGACATTGGTACCGCGCAGGATCTGGCTGACATTGACCGCGGTGAGGCCCACGGCCTGCAATTTGTCGGGATCGAGCGAGACCAGGATCTCGCGCTCGACACCGCCGATGCGCTCGACCTGGGCGACGCCGCGCACGCCCTGCAGCGCGCGCTTGACCACGTCGTCGACGAAATAAGACAGCTGCTCCGGCGTCTTACCGGGCGAGATCGCGGCATAGGTCACGATCGGCAGGCCGATCACGTCGACGCGCTGGATCAGCGGCTCGGTGACGTTCTGCGGCAGGTTGGCGCGCACGCGGGTTACCGCGTCCTTGACGTCGTTGAGCGCGCGGTCGGTGTTGGTCTCCAGCGCGAACTGGATCGTGGTCACCGACAGGCCGTCGGTGATCGACGATGAGATATGGCGCACGCCCTCGACGCCGGAGACGCCGTCTTCGATCGTCTTGGTGACCTGCGACTCGAGTTCCGAGGGCGCGGCGCCGAACTGCGAGACCGCGACCGAGATCACCGGAATGTCGGCGCTCGGCAGCCGCGTCACCGCAAGCTTGGTGAAGGAGACCCAGCCCAGCACCAGCAGGATGATCGAGAAGACGATCGAGGGAAGCGGGTTCCGGATTGACCATGCCGAGATGTTCAAAGCCATTAGCGTGTCCGAATTAGCGTGATCGCGTGCGATCGAGTTCGTCGGCGAACATGGTCTTGATCTGGTCGCCGTCATGCAGCGAGGTGCCAGCATCGGCCACGACGATTTCGCCGACGTCGAGGCCTTCAAGGATTTCAGTCGAGGTGTCCGAGGTCAGTCCGACGCGCACCCTGCGGGTCTCGACGGTGTTGCCCTTCACCACCTGCAGGGTCAGGCGGTCGATCGCGGTGCGCGGCACCGCGACGCCGCAGGAGCGCTTGGCGTCGATATTGGCGCGCGCGAACATGCCGACCTTCAGCGTCGGATTGCTGTTGATGGTGATGCGGACGTGACCGAGCTGGGTGGCGCGGTCGATCTGCGGCGAGATCTGGCGGACCTTGCCGACGATGTCGGGTGCGTCGTCGCGGCTGATCCGCACATTGGCGCCGGGATTGAGCTTCAGGAGCTGGAAGCCCGGCACCTCGGCGTCGAGCTCGATCTCATTGTTGACCGAGATCTTGAACATCGGCGGAGCCTGCGGCGAGGCCGGCGCGCCGGGCGCGGTGCGCACCTCAGTGATGAGCCCGGCTGCCGGTGCCCGCAGCACGACCGGCTTGGCGTTACCCTGGGCGGCTTGTTGCGGCGGCGGGGTCAATCGCGCCAGTTCCTGGTTCTCGGTCACGGTGTCGCCCTCGCGGACCAGCACGTCGGTGACCTTGGAGCCGTCCTGGTCGACATTCACCTGCGCCTCGCGGCGCGGCACGATGAAGCCGGTGACGCGGACCATGTCGGAGAAGCAGGCATTGGTCGATTTCGTTACCACAACCAGCGCCTGGCCAGGCGTCTCTTTCTCCTCCGGATGGGAGCGGTGCTCGAATGCGTAATAGGCGACAGCCAGCGCGAGGAAAACCACCGTGCCGAGCGCAGGCTTGAGGTACTGGGAAAAATTCATCGCCTGATCAATCCAGAACTTGGCGCGTATCGACAGGGATTGTCTTGGGCGCTCGTCGAAGTCTCATCACGCTCGCCATCGTATTCCTTGAGCCTGCGGAAGGCCGGTGTCCATTGTTCCGGATCAGGCCCTGACGTCGTGTGAGGCGGGTCACCTGTGGGCTGCTCCGGGCTTCTGCCCTCAAGCAAATGCGCCCCGCCGGGGTGCGGGACGCATTGTAACCTCAAAAAGCGGCCACGCCACCGCCGATCGGCTCTGGATCACTTGAACCAGATCACTTGGGCCAGATCACTTGGACGCCGTGTCCTTGTTTTCGACGTTGACGACCTGGACGCGCCGGTTGACCTCCGCCATCGGGTGGCTCGGGTCCTTGAGCTTGCTCTTGCCATAGCCGACGGTGACCAGATCGGTGCCATTGATGCCGTATTTGTCGACCAGATAGCGCTTGATGGCGTCGGCGCGGCGCTCCGAGAGGCCCTGATTGTATTCCTCGCCGCCGGCGGCGTCGGTGTGGCCGGCGACCACGAAGGTCGAGCCCTTCAGGTCCTGGTTGGTCAGGGCGCGGCCGAGCGCCTGCACCGAGGGCAGCGACTTCGCGCTGATGTCGGCGGAGTTGTAGTCGAAGTTGATCTCGAGATCGATCTTCGGCTTGTCCTGGACGATGGTCGCGATTTCATCGCGTTCGGTCGAGGACAGCGAGCGGGTGGCGCGGCCGCGGACGCTCTGCATGAACTTGGCCTGGTCGGCGTTCAATCCCGGCGCGGTGGTCTGCGGGCCGACCGAGAGGCCGCGGGTCAGCGGCTTCTTCTCGGGCGTCAGCGCCTTGATGATCTGGTCTTCGGTGACATCGTCACCGGCGCGGGCGGCCGCCATGCCGAACGACAGCATGGCGCCGGCGGTCACGATTGAAAGGATCGCGGCCTTTGCCGACGGCTTGAACATTTCAGTCCCTCCTGCGCAGGCTGGCGCGGTTCCATGCAACGCTTCAGATCGATTGGCCGGCATTGCTGCCCGGCACGCACCCTCTGATTAGTCGCGTAATTTCATCAGCGGTTCGAGTCGCGGGCCGGCTGCGTTTGATTTGTCATTGCACGCCGTAGTCGGCGAATTCCTTGACGATGTTGGGGTCCATCGCCTTGGCGTTGGCGATGTCGAGATCGCCTTCCGCGACCGCGCCGTTGCGCTTCTTGGCAAGGCCGCGCCCGTACAGCGACGAGGTCAGCCGCGGGTTGATCTTCAGCGCGGCGTCGAAATCGGCGATGGCGTTCTTGTTCTGCCCGCCCTTCAGGTTCATCAGGCCGCGGCTGTCGAGCGCATCGACGAAGTTCGGACGCAGCCGCAGCGCCTCGTTGCAGTCCTTCAGGGCCGCCTGCAGGTCGCCCATCACGGTGCGGACCCAGCAGCGGTTGTTGTAGGCCTCGACGTCCTTCGGGTTCAGCCGCAGCGAATTGGTGAAGTCCTTCACCGCGAGGTCATAGGCACCCTTGCTGGCATAGACCTGGCCGCGGCGATACAGCGCAGCCGCATCATCAGGGTTCTTGTCCAGCTTCTCGCTCAGGCTCTTGATCGTCGGATCGTCGGCGAGCACGGGCGAATTGCTTGGCGCCGGCGTGGGCTGGATCACCACCGGCGGCGGAGGTGCGGGCGGCGGCAGCGCAATCTCCGGCGCCTTCGGCGCGGGCGGCGGAGCCGTCGGTGCTGTCGCGACGGCGGGCTTCGGCGGGGCGGGCGGCGGCGTCGGTGCCGTTGCGGCTGGAGGCGCCGGTGCTGGTGTCGGCGTTGCCGCGGGCGGTGCCGGCGGGGGCGCGACCGGCGGTGCCGTCGCGACCTCGGTTGACGGCGATGCGCTCGGCGCTGGCGCGGCATTCGGCGATCCCGGCGTGCCGCTTTGAGGGGCTGCTCCGCCTGGAATGAACGAGAAATCTTCTGCCAGCGAGGACGAGATCCACGGCACCTGTTCCTGCCGCGAGGCACGGGTGACGCCGACGCGGGTGCGGTTCAGCGTTTCCTCCGCCATCAGGTCCGGGGTGCGGATCTCCTTCAGGAGTTCCCGCACGAACAGGCTGCGGTCGCTGCCATTGTCGGAGACGACCGACGACAGCGCGGCCGAATACATCACCAGCGTGCCGTTGGGGGCGATGACCGGGGCGAGCCCGGCCGAGAAGCTGCGGAAGCGGCGCTCAAACGGGTTGCGCCTGGAGGCGTCGATCAGGGCGATCTTCACCCCGGCGCCGCGGCTGTTGATCTCGCCGAGCACGGTCTCGAGGCTGAAGCCGTCGCGGCGGACGTCGGCCTCGGCCCAGATCTGGGCGTCGACCGGGATCATGTAGCTCTGCCGGTTGGACTGGATGCCGTAACCCGAGAAGAAGATCAGCGCGACCGAGCCCGGCTTGATCTTGCCATAGAGTCGGTCGAAGGCGCGGCGCATGCCGTCACCGGTCAGGTTCTCGCCGACCTCGACGGTGAAGCCGTCGCGTTTGAGCTCGTCGGCGACGTCACGGGCGTCGTTGACCGGCTCCTTCAGCGGCGCGTCGGCGTCGGGATATTTGGCGTTGCCGATGACCAGCGCGAAGCGGTCGCCGGCGGCGAAGGAAGGGAGAGGCGACGCGATTGAAAAAATCAGCGTGGCGAGCAAGGCAAGGCGGATTTTCATAATCGCGGCAAATCCAGATCGCGGCATTCCAATGAAATGGCGCCGCTTCCAGCCTGCGCCTCGGGAACCTTACTCTAGCGAATACCTATTATCAAACCACCGCCAAACCTCCGTCAACGGCTTGCAGCGCCGTCGTTTATTGCGATGACGATCATAAGGCCGCAGTGCAACAGCATGCGGTCATGGCGGCCATCGCCGTCCCGGCATGGTGCTGGTTCCGGCGAGCCGATAATGTGATTGCATTCACAGAGGCTGCGGCCGCCCTGTCATGCACTCGTCGTACCCCGCGCGGTTTGACCTTTGCGCGAGGCGATGGCTTTGTGTCCGGGACGGCAAGCCATTCAAAAAAGATCTGCAAACAAGACCGCAAACAAGAGCGAAACCGATGGGAAACGCCTACGAGATCTACGCCCTGCGCTATGCGACGATGTCGCCGCGCACGCCTCACCTCAACTTCCTGGTCCCCGATCCGCACGACACCACGGCGCAGGATCTCGACTACTTCGTCTGGCTGATCCGCGGCCACGGCCGCGACATCCTGGTCGATACCGGCTTCAACGCCGAGGAAGCCAAGGCGCGGGCCCGCAAGCTGACGCTCAACCCGGTGGATGCGCTGGCCGGCTTCGGCGTCAGCGCCGACGCCATCCGTGACGTCATCGTCACCCATCTGCATTATGACCACGCCGGCAATCTGGATCGCTTCCCGAACGCCAAATTCCATCTGCAGGAACGCGAGATGACCTACGCGACCGGCCGCTGCATGTGCAACGGCATGCTGCGCCATCCGTTCTCCATCGAACATGTCACGCAGATGGTCCGCCACGTCTATGGCGAGCGCGTCACCTTCCATTCCGGCGATGGCGAGATCGCGCCCGGCGTCACCGTGCATCGCGTCGGCGGCCATTCCGACGGCCTGCAGGTGGTGCGGGTCGAGACCGCGCGCGGTCCGGTGGTGTTGGCGTCGGACGCCGCGCACTACTATGCGAACCTGCACAAGAAGAGCCCGTTCCCGATCGTCTACAATGTCGGCGACATGGCGCAGGGCTGGGAGACTGTCGAGCGGCTCGCCGGTCATCCCGATCGCTTCATCCCCGGACACGATCCGATCGTCAGCGAGATCTATCCGCGCGCCAGCGACAAGGTCGATGCGTTCGCGCTGCACCTGGCGCCGTCGCGATCGTTCGCGAAATAGCCTGGTCGCTCGGGCGGCGCATCTCCAACATTCAAGAAACGTCAAGAAGAAGCAGCGATATGACTCAATACGGGACTCTCGGGTTCATCGGCCTCGGCGTGATGGGTGAGCCGATTTGCCGCAACCTCGTCAAGAAGAGCGGCAAGCGCGTCGTAGTGTTCGACCTTGCGGCCGAACCGTTGCAACGGCTCCGCGCCGACGGCGCCGAGGTGGCTGAAACGGTCGCCGACGTCATCAAGCATAGCGACGTGCTGTTCCTCTGCCTGCCGAGCGCCAAGCATGTGCGCGCGGTGTTCGAGGGCGACGGCATTCTGAAGAATGTGCGGAGTGGCCAAATCGTGGTCGATCTCGGCACCTCCTCGGTGAGCCAGACCCGCGACTTTGCCGCGCAGCTCAAGGCCAAGGGGGCAGCCTGGGCCGATGCGCCGATTGCGCGCACGCGGCAGGCGGCGCAGGACGGCACGCTCAGCGTGATGGTCGGCGCGGTGCCCGCGCTCTACGCCGCGATCGAGCCCTTGATCCGCTGTTTCGCCACCGACGTCACCAATTGCGGCGATGTCGGCGCCGGGCAGGTGACAAAAATCCTCAACAACATGGTGCTGTTCGAGACCGTGAATGCGCTGGCTGAGGCGGTCGCGGTGGCCAAGCACAATGGCGTCGATCCGAAGCTGTTGCTCGAAACCTTGTCGAAGGGCTCGGCCGACAGCTTCGCGCTGCGCAATCACGGCATGAAGGCGATCGTGCCCGGCGTGTTTCCCGAGCGCGCCTTCTCGACCGAATATGCGCTGAAGGATCTGTCCTATGCGCTGGAGCTTGCCGCCGACGCCGGCATCACAATCCGCGGTGCCGAGCTGATCGGCGCGGTGCTGCAGGAGGCGATCGACAAGGGATCGAAGGATAATTATTTCCCCGTGATCGCGAAGCATATCGACCGGGCGTAGTCCTCTCCATCGTCATTCCGGCTCGCGCAGCACACGCCCGGAATGAGGGGAGATAGGGCGGGGCGCCCGCCAACCACCAGCGTCGTCCTGGCGAAGGCCAGGACCCATAACCACAAATGTTCGTTGTTGGGCTTCGCTGCAACGACGAGTCCCGTTCACAACTCCGGCTGCGGAGTATGGGTCCTGGCTTTCGCCAGGACGACAGCGGAGACTGAGGCTTTAATACACGTCCTTCGCGTCGGCCTCTTCGCTGGTCTGCACCAGCTCGAGGCTGCTCTCGACCTTGCCGAGCAGGCGGCCGAGGTCGCGGCGCTCCTGCGCCGAGAGGCAGGACAGGATCTCCTGCTCCTTGCGCAACAGGCGCGGGATCAGCTCCTCGTACAGCGCCTGGCCCTTCCTGGTCAGCCGCAGGCGGAATTCGCGGCGGTCGTCGGCGTTCTCGACGCGCTCGACGATCTCGCGCTCCATCAGCGCCGACACCGCGCGGCTGATGGTGGACTTATGCGTGCGGGTGCAATGCGCGATGTATTGCGCGCTGCAGGGATCGCTGCGGAAGCCGAGCGTGGCGAGCACGCGCCACTCGGGAATGTCGAGGCCGTAGCGTGCCTGATACTCGCTCGACAGCGTCGAGGACACTTCGGCCGCCACCCGGTTGAGGCGGAACGGCATGAAATGAAACAGGTCGAGGCGCTTCTTCGCCGGCGCGGCATCGTCGCGCGCGTCCGCTTCCACGGCGCTGCGCGGCCGGGTTGGAGGCTGGCTTGCAGAGGTCCTGGCCAAAAATTCCTCCAATATGAGTTGACGGCGGGCCCGACTGGGAGTTTAAGATAGTTGCAAGTGAGACTAATTTAGCAAGGTCGCGGCCGGCTCGCAAGGTCTTGGTCGTAATCCAGTCACACAAGACGCAGCCAGAAGCCGGCAGCATCAGAGCGTTTTCGAGCGAAGTGGATACCGGTTCGCGTGAAGAAAACGCGTCAAAACAAGAAGCGAGAGCCCCGTTCCGATTAAATCGGAACGGACAAGGCTCAAGGGAACATCCAGGGTCACGCAAGTAGGGTCAAGAAATGGCATCAGCCAGTTCGGCACAGGCCAAAACCCAGTTCGGCTATCGTCGTCACCCCGACCAGGACCGGTCGGGTGCCAATGTGGCGGAGTATCCGGTCGTCGTGGTCGGCGCCGGGCCGGTCGGACTGTCGCTCGCGATCGATCTCGCGCAGCGCGGCCAGCGCGTGGTGCTGCTCGACGACGCCGACCGGATCGGCGAGGGTTCGCGCGCGATCTGCTTCTCGAAGCGCTCGCTGGAGTTCTGGGATCGGCTCGGCGTCGGCGACCGCATGGTCGAGAAGGGCGTGGTGTGGAGCGTCGGCAAGATTTTTCACGGCGCCTCGCAGCTCTATCAGTTCAATTTGCTTCCCGAAGAGGGCCACAAGCGGCCCGCCTTCATCAACCTGCAGCAGTTCTATGCCGAGGCCTACCTGGTCGACCGCGTCGAGCAACTGCCTGAGATCGATCTGCGCTGGCGCAACAAGGTGATCGCGCTGGAGAGCCGCAATGATGGCGTCGCGCTGACCATCGCGACGCCTGAAGGCTCCTACCAGGTGCATGCGTCGTTTGTCGTCGCCTGCGACGGCGCCCGTTCCTCGCTGCGGCAGATGGTCGGCGCCGAGTTCGCGGGCCAGGTGTTCGAGGACCAGTTCCTGATCGCCGACGTCAAGATGACGGCGGCGTTCCCGACCGAGCGTTGGTTCTGGTTCGATCCGCCGTTCCATGCCGGGCGCTCGGCGCTGCTGCACAAGCAGCCGGACGACATCTGGCGCATCGACCTGCAGCTCAATCCGGATGCCGATCCCATCGCCGAGAAGCAGCCGGAGAATGTCCGGCCGCGGATCGAGCGCATGCTGGGGCATGACAAGTTCGAGTTCGAGTGGATCTCGCTGTATAAGTTCCAGTGCCGCCGGATGGCCAGGTTCATCCACGGCCGGGTGATCTTCGCCGGCGATTCCGCGCATCAGGTGTCGCCGTTCGGCGCGCGCGGCGCCAATTCCGGGCTCGAGGACGCGGAGAATTTGGCGTGGAAGCTCGACCGCGTGCTGCGCCGGCTGTCGCCGGAAGGCCTGCTGGAGACGTATCACATCGAGCGCAGCGCGGCGGCGGACGAGAACATCCGCGAGTCCACCCGCTCGACCGATTTCATGGCGCCGGTGACGAAGCAGGAGGCGCGGCTGCGCCAGGCGGTGCTCTCGCTCGCGGAGGATACCGAGTTCGGCAAGCGCATGGTCAATGGCGGGCGGCTGTCGGTGCCGTCGGTCTACGACACGCCGCTGTCGAGCGGCGATCGCGACAATTGGCGCGGCGGCCCGCGGCCGGGCGCCTCGATGCCGGATGCACCGGTGACGGAGCAGGGCGGCGGTTCCAGCTATCTGACCGAGGTTTTCATCAAGCAGGGAACGCGCTTCACGCTGCTGGAGTTTGGCAGTGGCGCGGGTGCTGATGTGCCCGACGGCGTGGGTCGCATCCGGGTCGGCGGCGAGGGTGGGCTGGTCGACACGCAGGGTCTTGCCGGTAAGCGTTACGATGCCGAGCCCGGTACCGCCTATCTGCTGCGGCCGGATGGTTATGTCGCGGCGCGCTTTCGGAATGCAGCGCGGCCTGCGCTCGATGCGGCGCTGGCGCGCGCATCCGGCCTGAATTGAGGTGTAGCTGATGGCGCTGTCGACCAGTTCGAACTTCGCAAAGCCCGATGACGCCTTCCGCGCCATCGTTGAGGCGCATCGCGGCCTCACCGACGCGCAGAGCGCCGATCTCGATGCCGCGTTGGTTCTGGTGCTCGCCAACCATATCGGCGATCTCGACGTGCTGCGCGAGGCGATCGCACTGGCGAAGCGGCGGATGCCGGACGCGAGCCAGCAGCAGCAACAGCAACAACAATAGCACCGATCAAACGAACAGGATTGAACTGATGGCCAAAGGTTTCGCATCGACCACGGATCTCGGGGAGAAGAAGGTCACCTTCTCCGAGATCGGCACTGATCTCTATGCCTTTACCGCCGAAGGCGATCCCAACACCGCGGTGATCGTCGGCGACGATGGCTGCCTGGTGTTCGACGCGCAGGCAACGCCGGCGATGGCCAACAAGGTGATCGAGCGGGTCAAGACCGTCACCGACAAGCCGATCAAATATGTCGTGCTGTCGCATTATCACGCGGTGCGCGTGCTCGGCGCCTCGGCCTATCACGCGCAGGGCATCGTGGCCTCGCAGGAGACCTATCGCCTGATCCAGGAGCGCGGCCAGCAGGACTGGGATTCCGAATACGGACGCTTCCCGCGCCTGTTTCAGGATGCGGCGAGCATTCCCGGCCTGACCTGGCCGACGCTGACCTTCGAGGGCGAGATGTCGATCTATCTCGGCAAGCGCGAGGTGCGGCTGATGCAGCTCGGCGCCGGCCATACCTCGGGCGACATCGTCGCCTGGGTGCCGGATGCCGAGGTGATGTTCTCGGGTGATCTGATCGAATATCACTCGGCCTGCTATTGCGGCGACGCGCATCTGCGCGAATGGCCGATGACCTTGAACGAGATCCGCGCCTTCAATCCGAAGGCGATCGCGCCGGGCCGCGGCGATGCGCTGAAGGGCCTCGAGACCGGCCGCGATGCGATCGCGATGACCCGCGATTTCGTCACCACGCTCTATGGCGCCGCCGAATCGTCGGTCGCCAAGGGCCGCAGCCTGAAAGAATCGATGGCGGCGACGCGCGAGGTGATGGATCCGAAGTTCTCGAGCTTCGCGATCTACGAGCACTGTCTGCCGTTCAACGTTTCGCGTGCCTATGACGAGGCATCCGGAATCGACGATCCCGTGATCTGGACCGACAAGCGCGACCAGGAAATGTGGGCCGCCCTGCAAGGAGGAGGATAGACATGAACATCAATACCTCGCCTGATCAGATCGTGCGCAGCTCGGGGCAAGTCACCCCAGGCTACATGTCCGGCTTCGGCAACAGTTTCGAGACCGAGGCACTGCCCGGCGCGCTGCCGATGGGGCGCAACTCGCCGCAGCGCTGCGCCTATGGGCTCTATGCCGAGCAATTGTCCGGCTCGCCGTTCACGGCGCCGCGCGGTACCAATGAGCGCTCCTGGCTGTATCGCATCCGTCCGTCGGTGCGGCACTCCGGCCGCTTCGCCAAGGCCGATGCCGGGTTGTGGCGCACCGCGCCATGCCACGAATACGACATGCCGATCGCGCAGCTGCGCTGGGATCCGGCGCCGATCCCGAAGGAAGACATGACTTTCCTGCAGGGCGTGCAGACCATGACCACGGCGGGCGATGCGAACACCCAGGCCGGCATGGCGGCGCACGTCTATCTCATCACCAAATCGATGGTCGACCAGCATTTCTACAATGCCGACGGCGAGATGATGTTCGTGCTGCAGCAGGGCAACCTGCGGCTGGTCACCGAGTTCGGCCGCATCGATGCCGAGCCCGGCGAGATCGTGGTGATCCCGCGCGGCGTCAAGTTCCGCGTCGAGATTCCGAATGGTCCGGCGCGCGGCTATCTCTGCGAAAACTACGGCGGCGCCTTCACGCTGCCGGAGCGCGGCCCGATCGGCGCCAATTGCCTGGCCAATTCGCGCGACTTCCTGACGCCGGTCGCCGCCTACGAGGACAAGGACACGCCGACCGAGCTCTTCGTGAAATGGGGCGGCTCGCTGTTCAAGACCACGCTTCCGCATTCGCCGATCGACGTGGTCGCCTGGCACGGCAATTACGCGCCCTATAAATATGATCTGCGTACCTTCTCGCCGGTCGGTGCGATCGCCTTCGATCATCCCGATCCGTCGATCTTCACGGTGCTGACCTCGCCGTCGGAGACCGCCGGCACCGCGAATATCGACTTCGTGATCTTCCCGGAGCGCTGGATGGTGGCCGACAACACCTTCCGCCCGCCGTGGTACCACATGAACATCATGTCCGAGTTCATGGGCCTGATCTACGGCGTCTACGACGCCAAGCCGCAGGGCTTCGTGCCCGGCGGCATCTCGCTGCACAACATGATGCTGCCGCACGGCCCCGATCGCGAAGCCTTCGAGCATGCCAGCAACGGCGAGCTGAAGCCGGTCAAGCTGACTGGCACGATGGCCTTCATGTTCGAGACCCGTTTCCCGCAGCGCGTGACCGAGCACGCGGCGAAGTCGTCGACGCTGCAGGATGATTACTCGGATTGCTGGAAGGGACTTGAGAAGAAGTTCGACCCGACCAAGCCGTAGCCCTTCACCCTCCCCCGCTGGGGGAGGGGCGACGCGAATGAAATGAGCGGCGGGGTGAGGTGACAGTCTCTCCCTTGAGGCGGTCCCCGAGTGGAGGGATCACCTCACCCCGTCTCGCATTTCGCTTCGCTCCATGCGAGCCGACCCTCCCCCTCCAGGGGAGGGTGGCGAAAATGGCATCACCATTACTGCATTGAGAAAATCATGCCGCACCCCAACGACCCCAAGCTCCGCTCCTTTGTCGACGTCGCCCCGACTTCCGACTTCCCGATCCAGAACCTGCCCTACGGCGTGTTCTCCGCGAATGGACTGGCGCCGCGCGTCGGTGTCGCGATCGGCGACTACGTGCTCGACCTCTGGGAGCTCGAGCAGGACTCGCGGCTCGATGTCGGGCCGCTCGGCGTGTTCTCGCAGCCGTCGCTCAACGCATTCATGGCGCTCGGGCCAAAAGTGTGGTCGGCGACGCGGGCGCGGATCAGCGAGCTGTTGCGCTCGGATCATCCGGAGCTGCGCGACAACAAGGAGTTGCGCGCGCGGGCGCTGGTGCCGATGGCCGACGTCAGGCTGCACATGCCGTTCACGGTCTCGGGCTACACCGATTTCTATTCGTCGAAGGAGCACGCCACCAATGTCGGCGTCATGTTCCGCGGCAAGGACAATGCGTTGCAACCGAATTGGCTGCACATGCCGATCGGCTATAACGGTCGCGCCTCGACGGTTGTGGTGAGCGGCACCAAGGTGAAGCGGCCGCGCGGCCAGCTCAAGCCGCCGACGGCCGAGGTGCCGAGCTTCGGCCCCTGCAAGCGGCTCGACTTCGAGCTCGAGATGGGCGTGGTGGTTGGGCAGGCGTCAGCGATGGGCGAGATGCTGACGGAGAAGCAGGCCGAGGAGATGATCTTCGGCTTCGTCATCCTCAACGACTGGAGCGCGCGCGACATCCAGCAGTGGGAATACGTGCCGCTCGGCCCGTTCCAGGCCAAGGCGTTCGCGACCTCGATCAGCCCGTGGGTGGTGACGCGCGAGGCGCTGGAGCCGTTCCGGATGCAGGGCCCGAAGCAAGAGCCGGAACCGCTGGCCTATCTGAAGCAGGCGAGGCCGAACAACTATGATCTCGCGCTCGACGTGAGCTTGCGTGCCGGTGCGATGAACGAGGCGAAGACCATCTGCAGCACCAACTTCAAGTACATGTACTGGTCGTCGGTGCAGCAGCTCGTGCACCACGCCTCCAGCGGCTGCGCGATGAATGTCGGCGATCTGCTCGGCAGCGGCACGATCTCCGGCCCCGAGAAGCACCAGCGTGGCAGTCTCCTGGAGATCAGCTGGAACGGCACCGAGCCGGTCGAGCTTGCCGGCGGCGTCAAGCGTTCATTCCTCGAAGACGGCGATTCGCTTGTCATGCGCGGCTGGTGCCAGGGCGACGGCTATCGCGTCGGGTTCGGTGAAGTCGAGGGCACGATCGTCGCGGCGGAGTAGCTACGTCGTCATGCCGGGGCGATGCGGAGCATCGAACCCGGAATCTCGAGATTCCGGGTCTGGTCGTTCGGACCATCCCGGAATGACGGGCTAACCGAATTACCGATCTTCCGGCCTGATATCCCGTAAGCGCGCGGTATGTGCCGCGCAGTCCTCGCGGCTGTATTTCAGGTGTACGCGCTTGTCCGACGGCGGCTGATTCACGGTGCAGACACCCGCCCGCCACGGCTTGGCCGGGCGGATCGGACGTGGCGCAAAACCGCCACCGCAGTTCGGGCAGACATTGCCGAGCTTGGTCTCGACGCAATCCGCACAGAACGTGCATTCATAGGAGCAGATCCGCGCGTCGAGCGCGCTCGGTGGCAGGTCCTTGTCGCAATATTCGCAGTTCGGTCGCAGCTGCAGCGCCATGGTCGTCTCTCTAACTGGATGTTGGCGGAATGATCGCAGGTCGTGCCGCCGAAGCGAATGACGGAATTCCCTCGATTTGAGCCATCACGCCTGCAGCGATTTCAGCGGCAGCCTGGCGCTTTCCTTCAGGCGGTCGAGCACGATCGATGAGCGCACATGCGCCACGCTCTGGTGCGGCATCAGCACGTTGTTGACGATGTCGGACAGGCTCTTCAGGTCGCGCAGCATCACCTTGAGCACGTAGTCGGCGTCGCCGGTCAGCGCGTAGGCCTCCTGGATGTCGTCGACTCGGTTGACCAGCTCGCGAAACCGCTTGGCGTTGTCGGGCGAATGGGTCGCCAGCGTGATGTGGATGAAGGCGATCAGGCCGAAGCCGAGCGCCTCGCCGGCGAGGTCGGCATGGTAGCCCGCGATCACCTTCTCCTCCTCCAGCCGCATCCGCCGCCGCGAGCATTGCGAGGCTGAGAGACCGACGAGGTCGGCCAGCTGCTGGTTGGTCAGCCGGCCGTCATCCTGCAGCGCGGCGAGCATTTTGAGGTCGAAGGCGTCGACTTCAGGCATGCGTAAAGTATCAAGTTCATGCACGGATCATGCGCGATATTAGCAAATCGAGCCCTATTTTGCACGCACGTTGCGCAATAGATGACGGAAATTGATCTCCAGACAAATCAGGGAGTTACCGCCATGGGTCCGTTTCCGCACGATGCGCCGCCGGCCGAAATCAGCACCGACAATCCGATGGGCACCGACGGCTTCGAGTTCGTCGAATATGCCCATCCCAATCCGGCTGAGCTGCACGCTTTGTTCAAGCTGATGGGGTTTGTCGCGGTCGCCCGGCACAAGACCAAGGCGATCACGGTCTATCGCCAGGGCGACGTCAACTATCTCGTCAACGAGCAGCCTGGCACCCACGGCTTCAACTTCGTCGCCGCGCACGGCCCCTGCGCGCCGTCGATGGCGTTCCGCGTGGTCGATGCCAAGCACGCTTATGAGCGCGCAATCGCGCTCGGCGCGGAGCCGGCGGATGTGTCGTCCGCCGCGAAGACGCTCGATGTGCCCGCGATCAAGGGCATCGGCGGCAGCCTGCTCTATTTCGTCGACCGCTACGGCGCCAAGGGTTCGGCCTATGATGCCGAGTTCGAGTGGTTGGGCGCCGCCAACCCGCGTCCGGCGGGCTCGGGCCTTTATTACATCGATCATCTCACCCACAACGTGCATCGCGGCCGCATGGATGTCTGGACTGGCTTCTACGAAAAACTGTTCAACTTCCGCCAGATCCGCTTCTTCGACATCGAGGGCCGCGCATCTGGCCTGTTCTCCCGCGCGCTGACCAGTCCGGACGGGAAGATCCGGATTCCGATCAACGAGGATGCCGGCGATTCCGGGCAGATCGAGGAATATCTCAACGTCTATCACGGCGAGGGCATCCAGCACATCGCCTGCGGCGCGCGCGATATCCACGCGACGGTCGAGAGGCTGCGCGCGGACGGCCTGCCGTTCATGCCGTCGCCGCCCGACACCTATTTCGAGCGGATCGATGCCCGCCTGCCGAAGCACGGTGAAGACGTTGCGCGGCTTCAGACGAATGGCATTCTGATCGACGGCGAGGGCGTCGTCGACGGCGGCCAGACCAAGGTGCTGCTGCAGATCTTCTCGGCGAACGCGATCGGCCCGATCTTCTTCGAATTCATCCAGCGCAAGGGCGACGACGGCTTCGGCGAAGGCAACTTCAAGGCGCTGTTCGAGTCGATCGAGGAAGACCAGATCCGCCGCGGCGTGCTCAAGGTCGACCACGCCGCGTAAGCGTATCGTAGAGCCAGGCCAGCGCAAAGCAAGGTGTCGTCCCGGCTTTCGCCGGGACGACAGCGCGATCTATTTCGTCGCTTTCCACTCGGCCGTCACGTCGCCGATGCTGGCCAATTCCGGCTCACGGATGGCGGACGGCGTGCGCGAGAAGCGCGGTGCGGGCGCGGGTTGGGTGACGCCGTGGCGTTCGACGAACACCTGGCGGGCCGCCATGTGCGGATGCTTGGGCGCTTCCTCCATGGTGAGGATCGGTGCGAAGCAGATGTCGGTGCCTTCCATGATCTTGCACCAGTCGGCGCGCGACTTGCTCTTGAACACCTTTTCCAGCTTCGCTTTCAGTGCCGGCCAGGCCTTGCGGTCCATCTGGGCGTCGAAGTCGGCATCGGTCAGGTCGGCATGCTTGCGCAGCAGCGCATAGAACTGCGGCTCGATCGAGCCGATCGAGATGAAGTTGCCGCAAGAGCATTCGTAGACGCCGTAGAAATGCGCGCCGCCGTCGAGGAAATTCTGGTCGCGGCCGCCGCTCCAGCGGCCCTGCGCGGCCATGTCGTAGAACATCGACATCAGCGAAGCGGCGCCGTCGCACATCGCGGTATCGACCACCTGGCCCTTGCCGGACTTCTGCGCTTCCAGCAGCGCCGCGAGCACGCCGACCACGAGGTAGAGCGCGCCGCCGCCGAAATCGCCGACCAGATTGAGCGGCGGCACCGGCTTCTCCTTGGTGCCGATCGCAGCGAGTGCGCCGGTGATCGAGATATAGTTGATGTCGTGGCCGGCGGCATTCGCCAGCGGACCTTCCTGGCCCCAGCCGGTCATGCGGCCATAGACCAGCTTCGGATTGCGCGCGAGCACGACATCGGGGCCGAGGCCGAGGCGCTCCATCACGCCAGGACGAAAGCCTTCGATCAGTGCATCGGCATGGCTGAGCAGGTCGAGTACTTCGGCAATGGCCGCCTTGTTCTTGAGATCGAGCTCGATGACCTTGCGGCCGCGGGTTGCCACTGCCTTCAAATTCTTGCCCGCGCCGACCCGGTCCAGCGTGATGACCTCGGCGCCCATGTCGGCGAGCAGCATGCAGGCGAACGGACCGGGACCGATGCCGGCGAATTCGACGATGCGGAAGCCTGTGAGCGGGCCCGAGGTGCGAGCGGCGGTTTGGGAGGCGGGCTTGTCGAGCACGTGATGGTTCCGTTGTTGCTGTGAAGGGGTAGTCGAAGGGTCTTGTCCGCAGAGAGCCGGTGCGTCCGGCGTCAGGCGGGCGCGCTGCCGCCAAGGGTGCGGTCAGGCGATTGGGTGCCGTGGCGATTGGTGCTGCCGAACGTCATGAGTCCACTCCCCGCGACCGTCCGTCTGACGGTATTTTTAATTAGCTGATTAGCTAAATTCTCTCGCCTTATGGGGGATGTGGCAAGCCTTTTCGGCTGGAATGCCAGCAAAACGCGAACGGCGCGCATCGCTGCGCGCCGTCTGCATAGGTTCAGGAGGGATAGCGGCTAGCCGGCGGCGGTCACCGCCCGCTGTCCCATCACCTTCACGAGGTTGGCGCGGTAATCCGCCGAGCCGTGGATGTCGGCGAGCAGGCCGCTCGCCGGGATCGTGACGCTGTCGAGCGCCGACGCGGCCCAGTTCGCCTTGAGCGCCTGTTCGATCGGCGCCACCCGCATCACGCCGCTCTGCGAGGCGCCGGTGGCGGCGACGCGGACGTCGCCCGCCTTGGTCTTGGCGACGAACACGCCGGTCAGCGCGAAACGCGAGGCCGGGTGCCGCATCTTGGCATAGCCTGCCTTGGCGGGGACCGGGAACGACACGGCGGTGATCATCTCGCCATCCTCGAGTACCGTCGTGAACAGGCCCTTGAAGAAGTCTTCCGCCGGGATCGACCGCTTGTTGGTCTTGACCACGGCGCCGAGCGCCAGCACCGCCGCCGGATAGTCCGCCGCCGGGTCGTTGTTGGCGAGCGAGCCGCCGATCGTGCCGCGATGACGCACAGCGGGATCGCCGATCATCGACGCCAGATTGGCGAGCGCCGGGATCGCCTTCTGCACGGCCTCGCTTTGCGCGACGTCGTAATGCGTCGTCGCGGCCTTGATGGTGACGGTGTCGCCGGACACGTCGATGCCGATCATGTCCTTGATCTTGGCGACGTCGATCACGTCGGATGGTGCAGCAAGCCGCTGCTTCATCACGGGGAGCAAGGTCTGTCCGCCGGACAGGAACTTGGAGTCCGTGCCCTTGGCGAACTGCGCCACGGCATCGTCGATCGAGGATGCGCGGTGATAAGTCGTCTCGTACATCGTATCCTCCCTCAACCGTGAATGGCGTGCCAGACGCGATCGGGCGTCGCCGGCATTTCCAGCTTGTTGTTGCCGATGGCGTCCGTGATCGCGTTGATCACGGCAGCAGAGGCGCCGATCGCGCCGGCTTCGCCGCAGCCCTTGACGCCGAGCGGATTGCCCGGACACAGCGTCGTGGTGTGGGAGAGCTGGAACGACGGCAGGTCGTCGGCGCGCGGCATGGTGTAATCCATGAACGACGCGGTCACGAGCTGGCCGGTGTCGTCATAGACGGCACCTTCGAGCAGCGCCTGGCCGATGCCCTGGGCAAGGCCGCCATGGACCTGGCCTTCGACGATCATCGGGTTGATCAGCCGGCCGAAATCGTCCGCCGCCACGAAGTTGACGAAGGAAGTCTTGCCGGTGCCGGGATCGACCTCGAGCTCGCAGATATAGGCGCCGGCCGGGAAGGTGAAGTTGGTCGGGTCGTAGAACGCCGTCTCCTTCAGACCCGGCTCCATGCCGTCGGGCAGGTTGTGCGCGGTGTAGGCGGCGAGCGCGACCATCGGCAGCGCGATCGACTTATCGGTGCCGGTGACCTTGAACTCGCCGTTCTCGATCACGATGTCGCTCTCGGATGCCTCGAGCGCATGTGCCGCGATCTTCTTGGCCTTGGCCTCGACCTTCTCCATCGCCTTCACGATCGCCGTACCGCCAACCGCAAGCGAGCGCGAGCCGTAGGTGCCCATGCCGAACTGCACCTTGTCGGTATCGCCATGGACGATCGAGACCTGGCTGATCGGCACGCCGAGCCGTTCTGCGATGATCTGGCAGAACGTCGTCTCGTGGCCCTGGCCGTGGCTGTGCGAGCCGGTGAGCACCTCGATGGTACCGACCGGGTTGACGCGGATCTCAGCCGATTCCCACAGGCCGACGCCGGCGCCGAGACTGCCGACCGCCTTCGACGGCGCGATGCCGCAGGCCTCGATGTAGCAGGAGACGCCGATGCCGCGCAGCTTGCCACTGGCTTTCGCCTTGGCCTTGCGCGCCGGGAAGCCGGCATAGTCGATCGCCTTCATCGCGGCGTCGATCGAGGCGTGGAAGTCGCCGATGTCATACGCCATGATGACCGGCGTCTGATAGGGGAACGCGGTGATGAAGTTCTTCTTGCGCAGCTCGGCCGGATCGACCTTCAACTGCCGCGCCGCCGTCTCCATCATGCGCTCGATCAGATAGCTCGCCTCGGGGCGGCCGGCGCCGCGATAGGCGTCGACCGGCGTCGTGTTGGTGTAGACGCCGATCACCTCGGCGTAGATCGCCGGGATCACGTACTGGCCCGACAGCAGCGTCGCGTAGAGATAGGTCGGCACCGCCGAGGAGAACAGCGACATATAGGCGCCGAAATTGGCGTGGGTCTTCACCCGCAGACCAAGGATCTTGTTGTCCTTGTCGAACGCCATCTCCGCCTTCGAGACATGGTCACGGCCATGTGCGTCGGTGAGGAAGGCCTCCGAACGGTCACCGGTCCACTTCACCGGGCGGCCCACCTTCTTGGAGGCCCACAGCGCCACCATCTCTTCCGGATAGATGTAGATCTTGGAGCCGAAGCCGCCGCCGACGTCGGGCGCGATCACGCGCAGCTTGTGCTCGGGCGCGATGTTGTAGAACGCCGACAGCACGAGGCGGGCGACGTGCGGATTCTGCGAGGTCGTGTAGAGCGTGTAGTGCTCCTCGGCCTGGTCGTAATGCGCAACCGCTGCGCGCGGCTCCATCGCATTCGGCACCAGGCGGTTGTTGGTGAGGTCGAGCGTCACCACATTGGCGGCCTTGCTGAACGCATCCTTGACCGCGGCTTCGTCGCCGAGATGCCAATCATAGACGATGTTGCCGGGGGCCTCGGGGTGCAGCTGCGGCGCGCCGGGCTTGATCGCGGCCTTGATGTCGGCCGCCGCGGGAAGCTCCTCGTAGTCAACGACCACGGCTTCCGCCGCGTCCTTGGCCTGATTCTTGGTCTCGGCGATCACCACCGCAACCGCCTGTCCGACGAAGCGCACGGTCTCCGGCGCCATCGCCGGCCACGCGCCCATCTTCATCGGCGAACCATCCTTCGAGGTGATTGCCCAGCCGCAGATCAGATTGCCGACCTTGTCGTCGACGATCTGCTGACCGGTCAGCACCGCGATCACGCCGGGCATCTTCATGGCCTCGGCCGAATTGATGCCCTTGACCTTGGCATGGGCATGCGGGCTGCGGATGAAGTGAGCGTAACTCATGCCGACCATTTTGACGTCGTCGACGTAACGTCCTTGTCCGGTGATGAACCGGCGATCTTCCTTGCGCACGACGCGTGCGCCAATTCCTTCAACACCCATGGTCTAGTCCTCCCGACCGGAGATTCGATTTGCCGCCGCTTCCATCGAGACCGGCGGTGATGAGCTTGATCGCGTGCGGAGCGGGGCGCGCTATTCGGCGGCCTGCGCCACCTTCATGCGGCCGGCAGCGTCGAGCACCGCCTTGACGATGTTGTGGTAGCCGGTGCAGCGGCAGATGTTGCCTTCGAGCTCGTGGCGAACCGTTTCCTCGTCGAGCTTGCCGCCATGGCGATGCACGATATCGACCGCGGACATGATCATGCCGGGGGTGCAATAGCCGCACTGCAGGCCATGATTGTCGCGGAACGCCGCCTGCATCGGGTGCAGCTCGTCGCCCTTGGCAAGGCCTTCGATCGTGGTGACGTTGGAGCCCGCCGCCTGGCCGGCCAGCATGGTGCAGGATTTGACCGCCCGTCCATCGACATGGACGACGCAGGCGCCGCACTGGCTGGTATCGCAGCCGACATGGGTGCCGGTGAGGTTCAGGTTTTCGCGCAACAGGTGCACGAGGAGGGTTCGGTCCTCGACGTCGACCGAGACCGCCTTGCCGTTTACCGTCAGTTTGACTGTAGACACGCGTTTCTCCCAATAGCTTCGTTATGGGCCCAGTAGACCACGCTTCTTATGGGTCGTAACCGCGATCAAAGTCGTAGTTACGGCCCTGTCATGAAGGCTCCGGGCTGTGCCCGTAATCCTAGCAGGCGGCCGTTCAATGGGCAATTTGCAAGCGGCCGGCGGCGCCCTCCGGCGTGACGAAAATGCGCTGCGGCGCAAGCGATTTTCGGCAGATGGATGCTGCTTGCGGCACGTCAAAATCGCGGCCGCGATTGCTACTACCTTCCGCCTATAACGACGCGGAGGCGTTGCTGGCATTTTCATCGTCGATGTAGCGACACAAGATCGCTGATCCATGCATTTGGGTAGAGAGACGCGCGCGCGATGCATCCATCGCGGCAACGAAACCATATTGGAGGAAGCCAATGAAGCTGAGGAGCGGGATTTTCTTTGCCGGCGTGTCGCTGGTCGCCATGGTGATGGCGGGTATTACTGCGTCGAAAGCGAATGACTCCGTCACAAAGGCGGCATCTGATCCGAACGGATGGGCGATCGCCGGCCACGACTACGGCAACACGCGCTTCAGCCCGCTGAAGCAGATCAATTCAGAGAACGCCGGCAAGCTGCAGCTCGTCTACTCGATGTCGCTGGCTTCGCTGCGCTCCAACGAGGCTTCGCCGGTCGTGATCGGCAAGAACCTCTATGTGTCGACCTCGTGGGGGCCGAAATACGTCTATGCGATCGACGCCGCGACCGGCGCGCGCAAATGGACCTGGCAGCCCGACATTCCGGATGACGTGCTTCAATACGCCTGCTGCGACGTCAACAGCCGCGGCGTGTCCTATGCCGACGGCAAGATCTTCGTCGGCCGGCTCGACGGCAAGCTCACCGCGCTCGATGCCGAGACCGGCAAGGAGCTCTGGACCTCGACCGTCGTCGACTACAAGCAGGGCTCGGTCATCACCTCGCCGCCGCTCGTCGTCCGCGACAAGGTCATCACCGGCTTCGGCGGCGGCGAATACGGCGTCCGCGGCTCGCTGCAGGCGTTCTCGCTCAAGGACGGCAAGCTGCTCTGGCAGACCTTCACGGTGCCGGCGCCGGGCGAGCCCGGCAGCGATACCTGGAAGGGCGATACCGGGCTGCATGGCGGCGGCGCCGCCTGGCTGGTCGGCTCCTATGACGCCAAGTCCGACACCGTCTACTGGGGCACCAGCAATCCGGGACCGTGGAATACCGCGGTGCGCTCCACCGGCGACGGCAATTTCGGCAAGCTGACCAACCTCTACACCGCCTCGACGCTGGCGATCGATCCGAACACCGGCAAGATCAAGTGGCACATCCAGGGCACGCCGGCCGACGCCTGGGATTATGACGGTGTCAACGAGCTGCTGCTCGCCGACCTGAAGATCAAGGGCGCCGAGACGCCGGTCCTGATGAAGGCGGACCGCAATGGCTTCTTCTTCGTGGCCAACCGCGAGACCGGCAAGGTGATCTCGGCCGAGAAATACGTCTTCGCCAACTGGGCCAAGAAGTGGGACATCAACACGATGCGGGCGGAAGAGGATCCGGACAAGCGTCCCGGCCCGGGCCATCCCGCCAAGGACATCTGCCCGAACCTGATCGGCGGCAAGAACTGGCAGCCGATGTCGTTCAACCCCGGGACCGGCCTGGTCTACATCCCGAGCAACAATGTCTGCATGGACTGGTCGGTCTCCGACGTCAACTACAAGCGCGGCGTGTTCTATCTCGGCGCCGAATTCCCGACCAAGCCCGGCCCCGGCGGCTTCCTCGGCGAACTCGTGGCCTGGGATCCCGTGGCCAACAAGAAGGTGTGGAGCATCAAGGAAGACCTGCCCTTCAACGGCGGCACGCTGACGACCGGCGGCAACCTGGTGTTCTCAGGCAATCTGCACGGTGACTTCCGCGCCATCGATGCCAAGAACGGCAAGGTGCTGTGGAGCAAGAACCTCGGCAGCGGCATCGGTGCCGGTCCGGTGACCTATTCGGTCGACGGCAAGCAGTATGTCGCGATCGTGGTCGGACGTACCGCGGCGCTGCCGGCCTTCCTCGGTGACATCGGCAAGAAGATGGTCGCCGCGGCGCCGGAAGGCGGCTCGCTGTTCGTGTTCGCCCTGCAGTAACCGTCGCGTCATGGAGGCAGCATTGTCCGTGTCCATCAAGTGCAATGAAGTACCCAACCCGGCGCGCAGCGTGCAGTTGGGTAAGGCGATCCGGACCGTGCTGCTGTCAGCCACACTGCTCGCGCCGGCCTTCGCGGCCGGCGCGGACGAAGCAAAACCGCCGCTGCGGCTCTGCGCCGATCCGACCAACCTGCCGTTCTCGAGCGATGAGCCGGGCAAGCCCGGTCTCTATCTCGAGATCGGCCAGGCAGTCGCGCAAAAGCTCGGCCGCACGGTGAGCTATAATTGGTACAAGTCCTATTTCGGCAAGCGCACCGTGCGGGAGACGCTGCTCAGCAAGCAGTGCGACGCCATGGTCGGGCTGCCCTTGATCGACGATTTCATGGGCCCGGCGGTGATCTTCTCGAAGCCGATCGCCCATGAAGGCTACGCGCTGGTCGGCGCCAGGGATCGCAAGCTTGGCGGCATCGATGACCTCAGGGGATTGCGGGTTGCGGTGCAGTATCAGTCGACGCCGCAGAACGTGCTGGCGCTGCGCGACGATATCCAGAAGATCACCGTGCTCAGCCCCGAGGAGGGCATGACAGCTCTCGATCAGGGCAAGGTCGATGTCGCCTTCATCTGGGCGCCGGTGGCCGGTTGGCTCAACAAGACCAGCTATGGTGACAAGTACCAGATCGTCTCGACCGAGGGCGACGGCCTGCTCTGGGCGACTGCGATCGGTTTCGCCAAGACGTCGGGCGCCTTGCGCGATGAAGTCGACGGTGTCCTGCCCTCGCTGCAGGGGGATATTTCCGCGCTGTTCGCCAAATATGGGGTGCCGAACGGCGCCGCGGTGAAGTTCGGCCGGGCAGACCAGGCAACCACGTCGTCCGTCGGCGCGACCGAGCCGGTCACGGTCGGGCAGACGGCCGCAGCCGACAAGCCGGTTCAGACCGCCGCGACTTCAGGGGACGCCAAAGGGGACGCCACGGCAGATGCCAAAGCGGGGCGGGAGGTGTTCAATGGTACCTGCGCCCATTGCCACGGTCCGGACGCGGTGCAGGCCGAACGAAAGATCGACCTCAGGCTGCTCAAGAAGCGCTATGCTGACGACATGGAATCGACATTCTGGAAGACGGTCCATGACGGGCGGCCGGCCAAGGGCATGCCGGCCTGGAAGGACGTCTTCAGCGACGACGAGCTCAGAAACGTATATGCCTATCTGCAGAGCGTGCAGGATACCGGCGGGTCGAACTAGACGAACAGCAGTGCGAGGGTCCTCATGATGGGGTTCCTGATCATCGACGATCACCCCCTGTTCGGGGAGGCGCTTGGCAATGCCATCCGCATCTCGCATCCCGATGCCCGAATCTATGAGGCGACTTCGATCAAAGGGGCGCTCGGCATCCTCGCGAGCGAGCCGAACATCGATCTGGCGCTGCTCGATCTGTTGCTGCCCGACGTCGTGGGCTTCTCCGGCTTCCAGAAGCTCAGGGATCGCTATCCGCGGCTGCCGATCGCCATCGTCTCCAGTGAAGAAGACAAGCACACCATCCGCGAGGCGCTGGAAATGGGCGCGGTCGGCTATCTGCCGAAATCGACCTCGCTCGGCGAACTCTCGCAGGCGATCGCGCGCGTGCTGAGCGGATCGGTCTCGGCGCCGCGCGATTTCGTCGCGGTCGGCGCGCTGGACCAGTCCGAGACGGCGCGAACGCTGCGCGAGCGCATCCAGAAGCTGACGCCGCAGCAGATCCGCGTGCTGCACTTGATCATCCGCGGCCTGCAGAACCGCGAGATCGCCTCCGAACTCAAGCTAGCGGAATCCACCGTCAAGGCGCATGTCACCGAGATCCTGCGCAAGCTGAAGCTGTTCAGCCGCAACAAGGCGATCATCGAACTCGGCAAGATTCCGCTTCCGGTGCTTGAAACCAGCTCGGGCACGAAAGCAGAGAAGGCGCCCTAGACTTGCTGCACTGCGAGGCGGCCGCATTGGATATCCTGCCTATAGGCTGCCGGTCAGCTTTGAGATAACGTCGCGCACATATGGCTTTCATCAGCGACCCGAGGGAGGACGGCGCAGCATTGACCACGACCGCGCCTCTGGCGGACGAGCCGCCGCTCGATAGCGCGGGTGCGCCTCGACTGCTGATCGTCGAGGATCACCCGCTGTTCCGCGCCGCCTTGATCGGCGTGATCGGGGCCGAGTTTCCCGATGCCGAGGTATTGCAGGCAACTTCTATCGATGGCGCGCTTGATGTGATCGCCGCCCGCGACGGTCTCGACTTGATCCTGCTCGATCTGTCGATGCCCGGAACGACGGGCCTGCTCGGCGCCTACCGGGTGCGGGCCGCGTCGCCGCGCAGCGCGCTGGTGATCGTATCCGCGCATGACGATTCCCGGATCATCGGCGGCGCGATCTCGCTCGGCATTTCCGGGTTCATTCCGAAGTCGACGCCGAAGGTCGAGCTGGCGCGCCTGTTGCGCGGCATTCTCGAAGGCGAGGTGTGCCTGCCGACGCGCTTCCGCGATGCCGCCGCTGCGCGCAAGGCGCAGGCCGAAACCAGGGAGCTGGTGCAGCAGCTCGGCCAGTTCACCGCCCAGCAGCTTCGCGTGCTCGACATGATCTGCCGCGGATTGCAGAACAAGCACATCGCCTATGAGCTCGATATCTCGGTCACCACCGTGAAGGTGCATGTCTCGGAAATCCTGCGCAAGCTCGGCGTGCGCAGCCGGACCGAGGCCATCATCGCGCTGTCCAAACTGGATTTCGGCAAGCACGACCATGCCCGGTGACGGCCGCGCCGTCGTCGCGCCTCGTCAGAGCCGCGCGCCCGACTGCTCCGCCGCCAGCAGGAACGACAGCAGCGAGCGCATCTCGGCGGGCTTGATCGGCTTCTTCAGGAGTTCGTGGCCGAAGGCCGAGACGTCGGAGGCAGCCTTGGCCGAGTAGTCGGCGGTGACGATGATCGCCGGGACCTTGGCGTTGATCTCGCCGCGGATCACGTCGACCGCCTGGATTCCGGTCTCGCCATTGTCGAGATGCAGGTCGGCGATGATGGCGTCGGGAACGCCGTCGAGCGCGTGGATGCGCTCGAGCGCCTCGGCCTTCGAGATCGTCACCGCGACGTCGCAACCCCATTTTTCCAGCAGATGGGCGAGGCCCTCGGCGCTGGAGAGGTCGTTCTCGATCAGCAGGATTTTCGCGCCTTCCATGCCGCCATAGCGATAGTCGACGCTGGCCTGCTCGCGCACCGGGATCGCAACCGGATCGAGGGTGCGAGGCACCGTGACCGAGAACACCGAGCCCTTGCCGGCGCGCGAGCTCAGCCTGATGTTGTGGCCGAGCAGGTCCGCGAACCGGCGCACGATCGAAAGGCCGAGCCCGATGCCCGCCTTGTCGGCGGCGCCGGCGTCACCGCGCTGAAACTCGACGAAGATCGCCTCGCGCTGGGCCTCCGGGATGCCCGGCCCGGTGTCGTGCACCTCGATGCAGATATCGTCGCCCCTGGCGCGGCATCCCATCAGCACGGTGCCGCGCTGGGTGTAGCGTAGCGCGTTGGCCAAAAGGTTCTGCAGGATCCGGCGCAGCATCAGCGGGTCGGAGCGGACCACCGCCGACGACGGCATGATGCGAAAGTCGAGATTGCGCTTGGCGGCGGTCGCCACGAATTCCTGCTGCAGCGGCTCGAACAGCGAGGCGATCGCGACCGGACCGAACTCGGGCCTGAGCACGCCGGCATCGAGCTTCGAGATGTCGAGCAGCGTCCGCAGCATGTCCTCGAGCGTCGCGAGCGAACGGTCGATCTGGTCGGTCAGCGCGACACTCTTGGGCTCGGTCGCCGTTTCGGTCAGCGCGGACAGCGTCAGCCGCGCCGCATTCAGCGGCTGCAACAGATCGTGCGTCACCGAAACCAGCACCGACGACTTCAGCGAGCTTGCCGCCTCGGCCTGCTGCTTGGCCTGCAGCAGGCGTCCATTGGTCTTCTCCAGCGATTGCAGGGCCTGCTTGAGCTGCTGGGTGCGGTCACGCACCTGCTGATCGAGCGCAATGGCGGTCTCGAACAGCGAAAAGGCGTTGAGCTGCTGGTCGGTCGAACGTTCGACGCGCGACATCAGCGCTGCGTTGATCTTGCGCAGCTTCTCGGCTTCGCGTTCGAGGGCCGAAATGCGCGTGGTCTTCGTATCAGTCATTGCGGCGCGTTGGTCCGCTTGCCGATGGCGACGCCGGTCAGCGTTTGGTTGACATGCATGGAGCGATACTGCTCGCCATAGGTCTGAAAGCCAATTACTCTGTTGCGGCGATAGAGCTCCGACATCTCGCGCGACTGCTGGCGCTGCTCGACGTCGAGCCGGCGCAGCACGCATTCGAAGCCGATGAACATCGAGACCTCGCCGAGATCCTCGGTCAGCTCCTCGAGCAGGCGGCTCGTCACGTCGATCGGGTCGCGCTCGCGCGCCACCGTCAGCACCATGCCCTCGTCGATGGCGCAGAAGAATTGCAGCGACCCGTCGGGATTGGTGCGCTGGATCGATCGCGCGTAATAGGCACCGCCGACGCGGACCAGCACCGGATGCGCCGCGAACGAGAACAGCTCGAGCTTGTTGTCGCTGAGGCCGACGGCGCGGGAATATTCCAGCGCGGCGGGCTCGGCGTTCAGCTCCTTGACGATGCGGTGCTTGATGTCGGCCTCGGTCACCACCATCTTGGTCGAGGTCGGCTCGAAATGGTCGCACTTGAACAGGCGGAACGGCAGCCGGGTCCGGATCAGGATCAGGACGGCGGCGTCGGTATGGGCCGCGCCGCCGTGGAAGACCCAGGACTTCTCGAAGCGCAGGCCATCGCCGGCTGAGCCGCCGACCACCGGGATGTCGCCGAGCGATGCGTAGATCGCCGACATGATGGTTTCCTCACGCTGGCACATGCCGTCGATGAACAGCAGCCCGAAGGAATCGTCGGTGTGATCGCAATGCTCGGTGCGCTGCGCGAACTCGCTCTGCAACTCGGTGCAGATCGAGCGGCCATGGTCGACCCGAAACGTCGAGAGGTCGAACAGCGGCCGGGCCGCGATGACGAAATCGGCCGCGTCGAAGCCCATCGCGACCACGCTGTCCTCCTCCCAGCCGCCGGGCGATAGTTCGCCCGCCGTGGTGCAACCGAAGATCGGAACGTCGGGCATCCGGCCGGACAGTTCGGCAATGAATTGCTGCGGGTCATAGAACGGCGACACGAACACCACGAGCATGGCGAGATCAACCGCCGCCAGTTGGCGCGCGATCTCGTCGGCGGCCTCCCGCGGCCCGTTGGTCTTTGCCTGCACCACGACAATGCTGTCGGTGGCGCTGCCGTTCTGCTTCGCCAAAGGCGTTCTCCCTAACCAGAATTTCTTGTTTTTCTTGGCGCGGCCGGTGGTCCCCGCGCGGGGTCTCAAGGGCATCCGGGCCATGCCGCGATGGTTCGCGATCCGGCCAGCCTTTATATCCTAGGTCGTGAGGGGGAATGTCATTGGCCGGGCCAATTCGCCGGCAGCTACGCTCGCCGCAAGCGCCAACGGCGCCGCTCGACGCGATGACATGGGACACCTCCCGATGTGTTCTCCTGGCCCGGGCAGGGACAGGTTTGATCGGTTCTAACGTATCGGGCCGGACCCGCGCGTCAATCACCTTGCCCGCCCCCCCGGGCCGACCAAGGTAGTACCGGACCCGGACGGGCGGCGGCTGCTCATTTACCGGGCCTTATTGATTCTGCCTTAGTTTTGCCCTCCGGGGACTGGGGCGGGTTGCCGCCGGACCCCGCGTGGTTTTCAGAATGAAGACGGGGGTTGGAATGCCGGGACTGAAGCGATCGTCGTCGATCAGGCTCCCAACCCTCAGATTCCGCGCCAAGATCATGCTCGGCTTTGCCGTCACCCTGGCGCTTTCGGCAGCCACCATGGGCTTCGCCTATATGGGCTTCGAGCGGGTCTCCGCCGGCGTCGGCTCCTATCGCCAGAGCGTCGCGGAAGCCGATCTCGCCCGCAACATCGATCGCGAACTGATCTCCTATCGTTCGCTGGCGCGCTACTACGTCGCGACCGGCAAGGAGGATGACGCCAAGGCCGCGCTCGCCGCCGAGGCCAGCCTGAAGGACGCCATCGTGGCGTCGATGAAGGGCACCACCAATCCGGCCCGGCTCGAGCAGGTCGCCAAGCTGGAACGCGAATTCCGCGCCTTCACCAAGATCTTTGCCGAAATCGTCCGCATCAAGGACGACAGCGCGCAAGTTGCGCAGAACAAGCTGACCCGCAGCGCGACCTCGATGCGCTACAAGCTCGACGATCTGCCGAGCAATGCCGATGATTCCGAGCTGCAATCGATTCAGTTCGGCGCCAAGAAGGTCGCCGACCAGCTGCAGTCGATCACCGGCGCCGTCAACACCTTCGTCGTCAATGGCGACAAGACCGTCGCCTCCAGCGCGCTCGCCCGGCTGAAATTCGCCGACAATCTGGTGAAGGGCATCACCTCGAAGGACGAGCGGATCACCCAGAGCGTGAAGGACATCACTGCGCTGCTCGAGGAATACCGCGAGGCGCTCGCCAAGCTGATCGCGAATGCCAAGTCGATCGACGAGCTGACCGTCGAAATGACGGAATCGGCGGCTGCCATCAGCCAGGGCGCGGCGGCGATGAAGTCAGATCTGCTCGCCGACCAGAAGCGGCTCGAGACCGAATCGCATTCCATGATCGGCGAGACCGAACAGCTGATCCTGATGCTCGCGGCCGGCGGCTTTGTGCTCGGGCTGGTTTGGGCGTTCCTGCTCGGCAAGGGCATTTCGCGTCCGATCGCGGCGATGTGTGCAGCGATGCGCGAGCTCGCCGCGGGCAATTTCGACGTCGTGCTGCCGGGCCTCGGCCGTCGCGACGAGCTCGGCGAGATGGCCGGTGCCGTGGAAGAGTTCAAGGTCCAGGCGGTCGCCAAGGCCGAGCGCGACGCCGCGACGCAGGAAGCGCAGAACAAGGCGAGCGCGACCGCGCGACGCGCGGAGCTCATCCGCTTCGCCGACGAATTCGAATCCGCCGTCGGCTCGATCGTCTCCAATGTGTCGGCTTCCGCCGTGCAGCTCGAATCCGCAGCCGGGACACTGACCCGGACCGCAGAGACCACGCAGAACCTGTCGAGCCAGGTCGCCGGCGCCTCCGAGGAGGCCTCCAGCAACATGCAGTCGGTTGCGTCTGCGACCGAGGAATTGTCGGCGTCGGTCGACGAGATCGGCCGCCGCGCCAAGGAATCCAGCCAGATCGCCGATTCCGCCGTGCGCCAGGCCGAGCAGACTGATGCGCGGATCGGCAAGCTCTCGCGCGCCGCGCAGGAGATCGGCGACGTCGTCAAGCTGATCACGGCGATCGCCGAGCAGACCAATCTGCTGGCGTTGAACGCCACCATCGAGGCCGCGCGCGCCGGTGATGCGGGCCGCGGCTTTGCGGTGGTCGCCTCCGAAGTGAAGTCGCTCGCAAGCCAGACCGCCAGGGCCACCGACGAGATCTCCACGCACATCACCGGCATGCAGGCCGCGACGCAGGAATCGGTTGCCGCGATCAAGGAGATCGGCGGCACGATCGGGCAGATCTCGGGGATCGCGACCAATATCGCAAGCTCGGTCGAGCAGCAGAGCGCGGCAACGCAGGAGATCGCGCGCAGTGTGCAGAACGTCGCGCAGGGCACCCAGGAGACCGCATCCAGCGTCACGCAGGTCAACCGCGGCGCGACCGAGACGGGCGCTGCCTCCGAGGAAGTGCTGAACTCGGCGCGTTCGCTGTCGGTCGAGAGCTCGCGGCTGCGCGAGGAGCTCGATCGCTTCATGGCGAACATCCGCGCGGCGTAGATTGGTTTGCCGTAACTGACAACCACGGTCGTCCTGGCGAAAGCCAGGACCCATACGCCGTGGCCCTCGAAAGGGGCAAGCGGCGAGTTGTCCTTCACCAATAGACAGTGGTGGTAATGGGTCCTGGCTTTCGCCAGGACGACGGCAGATGAGACGGCGCGACTAATCCCGCCCGAACTGGTGCTTCAACTCGACCTTGGCGCGCTCCAGCCGTGACCGCTCGGTCTTCGGCAGTGTCCTGCCGGCACGGTTGATATAGAAGGTCAGCATCGAGAGCGCGGAGCGGTAGGCGCCGCTCTTGCGGCGCGTGCTGTGCTCGGCGGATTGTTTCAGCGATGATGCGATCTTCTTCGCGCTGGTCTGCTTGAACACGCCGTGCTTGAGGTCGAGCGCGTCGCTCTCCTTGGTCACACGTTGCGACCAGCGCTTCGAGGGCGTTTTTGCGCCGCGCTTGTGACGCGTTGTGCTTGCCGATCGTGCCGTTGATCTTGGCGGCGGCTTTCTTGCTGTCTTGCGCGCGGCCTTCTTGCGTGCGGCCATCGATGCCTCCGTGACTTTTGAGCCGAGAACAGCGCGCAGCGGCGGCGGTTCCTATGCCGCATTGCGGGAACTCTTGCCGGCCTGCGGCGTTAGCGTCGCGTGGCGGGCACTCCGTTTGCCGCAATCCTGGGAAAAAGAACCTTGGAACGCATCGTTCCGGGGATTTTCTCATTGGTCCAATCTGATGAATTTGCAGCGGACACAATTGAGTTCTGCGACAGCGACTGACCGAACGGTGTCGCCGGATGCACAGAGCGACGGGCGCATCATCGAGACCTCGATTCCGCTTCGGCTCGACCATCTCAGCTGGAGCGGCTTCCACACCCGCGTGGTGCTGGCGCTTGGCATCACCTGGATTCTCGACGGGCTCGAGGTGACGCTGGCCGGCGCGCTGTCGGGCGCGCTGAAGAACAGTCCGACCATGAGCTTCTCCAACGCCGATGTCGGCCTTGCCAGCAGCGCCTATCTTGCCGGTGCCGTGCTCGGCGCGCTCGGCTTCGGCTGGCTCACCGACCGGATCGGCCGCAAGAAGTTGTTCTTCATCACGCTCGCGCTCTATCTGTCCGCGACAGCCGCGACCGCGCTGTCATGGAATGTCGCAAGCTACGCGCTGTTTCGCTTTCTCACCGGCGCCGGTATCGGCGGCGAATACACCGCGATCAATTCGACCATCCAGGAGCTGGTGCCGGCGCGCTATCGCGGCTGGACCGATCTCGTCATCAACGGCAGCTTCTGGATCGGGGCTGCGATCGGCGCGGTGAGCGCGATCGTCCTGCTCGATCCCGCGTGGCTTGCGCCCGATCATGGCTGGCGGATCGCCTATTTCACCGGCGCGGCGCTCGGCCTCGTGGTGCTGTTGATGCGGATGTGGATCCCGGAAAGCCCGCGCTGGCTGATGATCCATGGGCGCCCCGATGAGGCTCACAAGATCGTCGCCGGTATCGAGACCTCCGTGCTCGGCCATGAACAGCCGAGTGAAGGTTTCGAGAAGATCAAGCTCAAGATGCGCGATCACACGCCGCTGCGCGAGGTCGCGGTGACGCTGTTCTCGACCTACCGGCAGCGTTCGCTGGTCGGGTTGACGCTGATGGCCGCGCAGGCCTTCTTCTACAATGCGATCTTCTTCACCTTCGCGCTGATCCTGACCGATTTCTTCGGCATCGCCGCCAGCAATGTCGGCTGGTACATCCTTCCCTTTGCCGCCGGCAACTTCCTCGGGCCGCTGCTGCTCGGCCGCCTGTTCGACACGCTCGGCCGCCGCACCATGATCGTGCTGACCTATGCCACCTCGGGCGTGCTGCTTGCGCTGTCCGGCTATCTGTTCTCGATCGGCGTGCTCAGTGCGCAGACCCAGACCATCGCCTGGATGGTGATCTTCTTCTTCGCCTCGCCGGCGGCGAGCGCCGCCTATCTCACCGTCAGCGAGACGTTTCCGCTGGAGGTCCGTGCGCTTGCGATCGCCGTCTTCTATGCCGTCGGCACCGGCATCGGCGGCGTGATCGGGCCGGCGCTGTTCGGCGTGCTGATCGACACCGGATCGCGCAACAGCGTCTTCGCCGGCTACCTCCTGGGGTCGGTACTCATGTTGGTCGCCGCAGCCGTCGCATGGCGCTATGCCGTCGCGGCAGAGCGAAAGTCGCTCGAATCTGTCGCGCGACCATTGGCATTTGTGGAGTAGACTATGACGAAGCATGATGTGGCCGAAATGCCCCTGGATGATGACATCGCCCCTGACGCCAGGGTTGGCGGCGTGCCGACGCCGGCATCGTTGATTCCGGCGCTGGATCGCACCGCGGTGCTGCTCGACATCGACGGCACGCTGCTCGATTTCGCGCCGACGCCGCGCGAGGTCTGGGTGCCCCCGGAGCTCGCGACCACGCTGAAGCAATTGCATGAGCGAACCGGCGGCGCGCTGGCGCTGGTCAGCGGCCGCTCGCTCAACGACATCGACCTGATCTTCGCCCCGGAGGTGTTTCCCGCGATCGGCGGCCATGGCGCCGAGATGCGGCTGCAGCCGGACAGCGAGGCGGTTGCCGCGCACGCGCCGCCGCTCGACAAGGAATTGAAGCGGCGTCTCGCCGCGATCGCAAAGCTCAGCCCCGGCATTCTGCTCGAGGACAAGGGTTACTCGCTGGCGCTGCACTATCGGCTGGCGCCGGCGGCGGAGAAGGCGATCTATGAAGCGGTGTCGCTGATCCGCGCCGAATTGCCGAATGCGCCGATCGAGGTGCTGCCGGGCAAGAGCGTCTGCGAGATCAAGCATTCCGGCTTCACCAAGGCGACCGGCGTGCTCGAGCTGATGACGCATGAGCCATTCAAGGGACGCCGCCCGTTCTTCATCGGCGACGACGTCACCGACGAGACCGTATTCGCGATCATGCCTGAATATGACGGTCTGGCATTTTCCGTCGGGCGTCGCGCGGCCGGTATCGCTGGACATTTCGATGGGCCGGGCGATGTGCGGGCGTTTCTCGCTCGGCTGCTCGACGACGATAGGGACGTGAATCTGTCCTAACCAAATCAACCGCATCGTGGGTTCGAATCGAATGCGGTGCTTTTGCGTCGTGTGAGCGACCTCGCGCGCAATTTTCTTTTCGCGAGTTCCCGCGAGTTCCTTAAGCGTGCGCCAGAATTTGGTTTCAATTGGGAGAAATGTTGATCCGGAACCATCTTGATGAATGGTTGTTAATACGCGAGTTGACCAACAGGAGGGGACCTGGTGAACCTCGTCGTCGTATCGAACCGCGTCTCGCGCGGAAAACCTAATGAACCCATGACGGGGGGGCTTGCAGCGGCCTTGTTGCCGGTGGTGGAAAAGACAGGGGCAATATGGGTTGGTTCCAGCGGACGGGTCCGCGACGGGAACCACAAGGAACCTTTCGCAGAAGTCGAAGCTCTCGGCGCAGGCGCGCTGGCGATGCTCGATCTGCCGGCCGCGCACTACGGCGGCTACTATGAAGGCTTTGCCAATTCGGCGTTGTGGCCCGCGATGCATTCGCGCGCCGATCTGATTCGTGCCTCGCACGAGGACTACACCAGCTATCGCGAAGTGAACGCGTTCATGGCGCGCGCGCTGCTGCGCTTCCGCAAGCCGGACTCCGTGTTCTGGATCCAGGACTATCACTTCCTCGCGCTCGGCGCCGAGCTGCGCGATCTCGGCGTGGCGCAGCCGATCGGCTTCTTCCTGCATACGCCGTGGCCGGCACGCGCGGTGATCGCGGGCGTGCCCAATCATCGCGAGCTGATCGAGGCGATGCTGTCCTATGATCTGATCGGCTTCCAGACCGACGAGGACTGCGAGAACTTCCTGAGCTATGTGCAGAACGATCTCGAATTCGAGGTGCGGGACGGCGTGATCAACTCGTCGTTCGGCCGCACCCGCGCCGCGGTGTTTCCGATCGGCATCGATCCCGGCAAGTTCGCCCAGCAGGCCACCAAGGCGATGACGCATCCCGACGTGACGCGGCTGCGGCGCAGCCTCAACGGCGAGAGGCTCGCGATCGGTGTCGACCGGCTCGACTATTCCAAGGGTCTCGTCAACCGCATCAAGGCGTTCGACAAGATGTGGACGCTGCATCCGGCGCTGAAGCGTTCAGTGTCGCTGCTGCAGATCGCGACGCCCTCGCGCGGCGCGATCGAGGCCTATGGCAATCTTGCCAGCGAGGTGGCGAAGCTCGTCACCGATGTCAACGGTGTGCATGGCGAGGTGGACTGGACGCCGATCCGCTATCTCAACAAGGGCTTTGGCCAGGGCGTGCTCGCGGGGCTCTACCGCACCGCGCAGGTCGGCGTGGTGACGCCGCTGCAGGACGGCATGAACCTCGTCGCCAAGGAGTATGTCGCAGCTCAAAACCCGGCCGATCCCGGCGTGCTGGTGCTGTCGAAATTCGCCGGCGCGGCGAACGAGCTCGACGCCGCGCTGCTGGTCAATCCGCACGATATCGACGGCATGGCGCGCGCCCTGGCAATGGCGCTCGCGATGCCGCTGACCGAGCGGCGGATGCGCTGGGAAGCAATGATGGAGAAGCTCAACGGCGGCACCATCCAGCAATGGTTCGCCGATTTCATCGAGGCGCTGCAGGATACGCACACTACGGCAAACGCGGCGCTGCCCGAGCCGCCATCCCTGTGGCCGCGCCGCACGGCGGATTTTGCCGCGCGATATCACTGAGCGAGCACTGAACGTAGAGGATGGGCAGGGGTGCATGACCCCGTGCCCACCTCGGTGCGGCGTGAGCTCAAGGGCGGTAACGCCGGCAGCCTCGGACGGCACCGATTAAGTAGCCGGCCGCCGCGCGATGGCTTACGGCCTAAGCACTGCGCCACAATGCGCAGTTGCGCACCGAGGATCGCCAGATCGGATTCATCGGCTGATTTGCGCCACGCAGCGACCTGCGATCGGCAAAAATCCCGTGCGGCGCCAGCAAGACGGCGAGGTGTGGCCGTAGTCAGCGCCAGTTTACCCAATATTTTCAATCAATTGGGGAAATTTTGCGCTTCGACCCTGCGCTCCCTTGCAAAATCCGCCTCAGCCCTTCAAGAGAGGCCTCCCGGAGAGATGGCCGAGTGGCTTAAGGCGCACGCTTGGAAAGCGTGTGTGCGGGAAACCGTACCGTGGGTTCGAATCCCACTCTCTCCGCCAGCCGACCTCCGCCGACACTCCGCTCCGACAATGCGAGGCGCAGCTTCGTGGCTCGCCGGCCGGGTTCTCAAATGCGGCCCTCGCGAGCAACGTCAAACCATGAGTTGAGATGGCGGTTCGGTGCCGGCGGCTGCGCCGGCAAAGCCCGCTGCCGCCCGCCTGCGCGGGATCGCGCCGGCGGGTGTGCCGCTCCGGGCCTTGCGGCCCTTCTCACGCACTCGCGGCGCTGTCGCGAATAACCTCGAACGGCAGTGCGGGTACGTTGTATTCGGAGATATCCAGCTTCCAGATGTGCTGCTCGTCCGTGCCGCCGGCCGACGCAAATCCGAGCTTCTTGTACAGGTCGCGCACCATCCCGTTCTTGGCGGTGGGGAGGTAGCTTCCCTCCAGCGTGTCGACGCCGTTCAAACGGCAATGGCGGACGAGTTCGGCGATGATAGCTTCCTCGACCCGTCTGCCGAGAACCCGGCAGCTCATCAACCAGGTGTCGATGTCGAAGGTCGCGTCCTTCTTTCGCGCAATGACGACGCCGATCACCCCGTTGTCGCCGAAGCGGTCGCGCAGCCTGATCTGGAAAGTCAGGCAATCCGGCGAGCGAGACAAGGTCTCGACTTCGGATTGCGTGTAGCGCCGCGTCGTCAGGTTGAACTGATTGGTCTTGTTGATGAGCTGCGCCACCCGTCCCAGATTGACGGCATCGAACGCGTGGAATTCGATGGTCATGCCGAGCGACGTCAGGAATTCATCCATGTCGCGGGACTTCGCCGACAGCTCCGCGCGTTGCGCATTGGCCTGATATTGCTCGCCCCGCTGACGGTCCTCTTCGGAGAACGTGACGGCTTCGAAATAGCCCGCGTTCAACAGCGTGCGCGCGTAGAGCGAAGGGTCGGCGGGCAGCTCGGGCACGGCCACCATCGGCAGCGCCTTGCGCACCTGGCTTCGCTCGGCGGGGTTGTCATCGAGCAGCACGAGGGAATCCAGCCCGATGTTCAGCGTCTTGGCGATCGCCTCGATGTTGGACGCCTTGTCGCTCCAGTTGGCCTGGAAGACCGCAATGTGGTCCAGCTTCAGCGTCATCTCGGGATGTTCGCGGAAGGGCTGTCGGGCGACTTCATCGGTGTTCTTCGACGATACCGCCAGGATGACGCCGCGATCGCGCAGCTGAAGCGCCGTCCGCTGAATCTCGGTGAAGGCTTCTCCGACCCCATCGCCCTGTCCGAGGACGATCCCTTCCAGCCCGTCGTCGCCGATCGTGCCGCCCCAGAGCGTGTTATCGAGATCAAGCACGAGGCATTTGCGGGCGTTGCCGCGGATCGCGCCGAGCAGGCGTCCGACATATTCAACGTAGATCGGCACCATCGTCTGCGCGAATGGCAGCTTGTAGAGATTCCACTGGACCGGATTGTGCCAGTTCTGGGTACCGATCGATTCCGCCAGGGCGGCGACGTCGAGGATGTAGTCGCCGCGCTTCGCTGCGAGCTCGCGAAGCCTGTCGTTGAAATCTTGAATCTGGCGGCGCAGCGACATCGACACTTGCGCGTCCATGCTTCCGAACAGCGGCTGCGGCGGGCAGGCAACGGTCTGAAAAATCACCGGGACCCCGGCGCCGCGCTCAAGACCTTCACGGATCATGCCGACGTAGTCGAGTGCGGACTGGCCCGACGGACTGCCGCCGCCGTTGAAGGGCAGTCCGTGGAAATCGAGCGCGAGCAGAACGGCATCTGGCTTGGACGCGTTGATCGTCGAGGAGGCATCGAGCGCTTCCTGCGCGACCTGATCGTAGTCCGCCTGGGTGACGCGGAGCAGCACGCCATGGCGCGCAGCGCCGGCGGCAAGGGCAGGGGCGAACAGGCAGGTCGTGCCGTTGCCGAGCAATCCCAGGTGAAACCCGCGAAGCGGCGACAGCGCCTTCGTCTTGGTTCGCGCGCGTTCGATGGTCTTCGAAAGGCGCGTGAGCTGATCCGTATTGAGCGCCTTGGTGGCAAGCCCGACGATCTCGGCGCCATCAGGTGCATCGGAGGCATCGAGCGCGTTGCAGAGTGATTTGAAATCCGCGGGCGGCGCTTCTAACCAGGGCAGTTCTTGAAGCTGAAACGTCATGGCGTCTTGACCCAGGATGGTGTCATTCGTCTAGAAGTTTGGATCCGGCGGTACCGCTGGCGATCAGCTTCTCACCCGCATACACCCGAAACTTCAGGCTGACGGTATGGGTGGATTGCGACACGTGAGTGAGCTCGCCGTTGAACGTCGCTTCCTCGTCGATATAGAGCGGCTGATTGAAGTCGATCCGCCAGCTCGTCGCCAGCCCGAGGTCACCCGGCAAGTGCATTCCGACCAGATGCGAAAGCCTGGCGACGGTGAGCGCGCCGTAGACGACGGGGCCGGAGAATCCGCGGCTCCGCGCGAATTCGGCATCGATATGAATGCGGCTCGAGTCGCCCGACAGCTTGCGGAAGGTATCCATCTCACTTTGGCCGATCCGGAACGGAAGCGAGACGGTCATGCCCTCCTTGAGCTCGCTCCAGACCAGCACTCGTGGCTGTTCGCTCAACGCGAAGCCCTTTGACGGATGACGTTGACGAACTCGCCGACGTTCTTCAGGGCGGCAACCTCGCCAGTCGAGAACTGGATCTTGAACTCCACCTCGACGGCGACGACGAGCCGGATGTTGCTGAGGCTGTCCCACGCGGGTACTTCCGCCGCGGTCATTTCCGGATGGGGCGTCAGCGTGTCGTCGTCGAAGACGTCCCGGAAAATCGGCGTGAGGCGGGAATAGATTTCCTCGTCAGTCATCACAATCATCCCACGATTTGGGTAAGCCGGCAGCGCCGAAATGGCCAAGCAAGTGCCGTAAAATTCACGTTTTCGGCGCGAGGACTATCAGATGGCACCGGCATTCACAAGGCTCCCTCAGCGTCTCCCGATCATGGCGTCCAGGCGCGGGCCAAGTTCCGCGCTCAGCTGGCCGTAGCCGGCCTTGTCGAGATGGACGTGATCGAGGAATTCGGATGCCGGGAGGGACGTGAGCGGTCCAACGTAAACTCTGTCCGGAGGCCGCGGCGAGATGATCTGCACGAGCTGAGCCTGCAGCTCGGCAAATTTCTGCTGCGGAAGCAGGTCCGGCAATACCTTCGGATTCTCGGTCGCGTAAAAGATCAGCGTGGGCTGTTTTGCCTCCGACACGCGCCGCAGCGTCCGCTCCAGGGCCTGTCGTTGCGGGTTGTCCGGGGCGAGGTCGATCTTCTCGTACCGTGATCGCGCCCGCATCAGCAGGACAATGTCGTCAAGGTCGTCGCCCTTGGCCTCAGACGAGCCTTTCAGCCATTTGTCTGCGGCATCGCGCAGGCCGACCAGGAAGTTGAAGGGACTGCCGTCGAACCACAGGGCCTGGAGAAAGTCGCGAGACCGGTAGAGAAACCACCAGTTGACCAATGCGTCGTGGCTCCATCTTGCGATCCCGCCAACCTCCTTGCCGGTGGAATAGGTGCCGTTGGCATCCACGGACAGGGTGTCGAGCCATGCGCGGGTTTTGCTTTCGCCTTCCCGGTCGAAGTCGCGCGAGAAGGAGCGCAGGCTCAGATCGAACACGATGACGTCGGGCTTTGTGGGCAGAACGATGCGCACAAGGTTCTCAAGATCGGTCGGAAGCGTCCCGTTCATGCCGAAATTGGCGACATATGCCTTCTGACCGGGGTGCTTTTCGGCCAGCCAGTTCTGCAACTGGTTCGACAGGGTATGCGACTGCCAGGCGGTATCGCCCTTGTCCCGCATCGCGCGACCGAAGATCAGGGAGTCGCCCAGAACGGCGACCTTCAATCCGTCAAACTTCCGAAATTCTTCCAGCTTGGTGTAGAGCGCGGCCGGTGACTGGACGTCGATCGTTGCCCGAAAGATGCCGCTGGCCGGCGCGACGATGCGCAAGGCAATGTCCACACACGCCAGCACCGCGACCAGCACCGCAATCGTCACAGCCAGACGCGAGAGAACGTCGCGCCCCCGGGATCCCCTGGTTTTTTCAGCCTCGACCATCAGCGTTCAGAAGTTCTGGTAAACGAACAGCGCCTGGCCGGTGTTCGACAGGAGCACGATGATGGCGATCTTCGCCGCCAGCCAGACAATCTTGAGAATATCGTCGCGCCCCAATGTCATCGGTATAGCCCCAGCATTTTGCCGTAGATCGCGCCCCACTCCGAGTAGGACTTGAGCCAAAGGATCAGTGTGGTCGACACGAACGCGTAGACGAGAAAGCGACGGAGATAGATCGAGGGCCCGGTGATGGCCGGCCCCTTCTTGACGCCGACATATTTGCGGAAAACCTGGCTTGCGACCAACGCGCCGCCGTGAACCGTGCCGAACGCCAGGAAGCCCCACGTCACCCCGTGCCAAAGCGCGATCAGGATCATCGAGGCGAAGTACACCGCCGATATCAGCGCAAACTGGATGCGGCGCGGCGCCTTCTTGATGACGATGAAGTTGAGCGGCGTGAAGACGTAGTCCCTGACCAGCGTGCTGAGCGAGATATGCCACCGATTCCAGAATTCCTGGATCGTCGTCGAATCGAACGGCCGATTGAAGTTCTCGATCAGCTTGAAGCCCATCAGCGATGCGGTGCCGATCACGATGTCGCAATAGCCGCTGAAATCGAGATAGATGAGGCCGAGCTGGGCCAGCGCACCTACCCACAACATCGGCCCCGACATCTGCGTCGCGTTGTCGAACGAGAAGATGCCGAACGCCGACAGGTTGTCGGCCAGGACGAACTTTTTGATCATCCCGTTGGCGATGCGGTGAAGCGCAGGGATGACCGCCTTGGAATCGAAGACCGGGGACGCCAGCTGCTGCTCGAAGCTCCGATAACGCTCGATCGGGCCGGCCAGCAATGCCGGGAAAAACAGCACGTAGGTGCAAAATCGAAGGAAGCTCGGCCGTTCGATGAATTCCACCTCCATCAGGTAACTGACGCAGCGGAATACCATGTAGGAAATGCCGATGATGTGGACCGGCATGTAGTGGAACGGGTTGGCCGCTCCCAGCAGCCGGGGGTCTCGCGCGAGAAACAGGAAGATCCAGAGCAGCGCGACGACGAGCAGTTGCGCTTCCATGGTAAAGCGCGCACCGCGTTGCTTGCGGTACAGGCCGATCCCGTATGAAACGGCAAGGAAGCCGGCCAGGACGATGATCGACGCCGGATCGAATCCGAAGCTGATGAAGAACGCGAAGCTCAGCAGCAGCAGGGCGACGTTGCGCGCCATCTGCAGGTTGACGGCGCAGCAGATGATGACGGCCGCTGCCGATATGTACAGAAACTCGAAGCTGTTCAGGGAAGGCCCGCCGACGACGGCGGCTGCTGATTGGAAAAGCATCGCATCCCTTCTCGACGCAGCGAGTCCCTAGCCGGGCCGACGTCCAACAGCCACGCAATTGATCGTCAGGCGGTCCTTCAGGCACCGCTCGAGGCCGTACCCCGTCATCGGGAACAGCTCGTTCTTCTCGATCTCGAAACCCGCCGACTTCATCAGGTCGGTCATCTCCGACGGCTTGTCGATGAGGTAGAGGTGATCGGGAGCGGGACTGTTGGCGGGCATGTTCACGAGGATCCGTCCGCCGGGCTTCAGATAGCGGATCAGGGATCGCAGCGCCTTGAGCGGGTCCTCGAGATGCTCCAGCAGCTCACTCACGACGATGCTGTCGAAGCTGTCGCGCTGATCGGGGGCGTCGAACATGTCCTGACGGACCAGCTCGACTTCATCGCTGACGCCGATCACTTCCAGGGTGCGCCGCGTGGCCGCGATGGCGCCTTCGCTGACATCCCACCCGACGATCGAGCCGGATCGGGGATCCGTCGCCGTCAGATAGAGCAGCGCGCCATGGCCGGGCCCCACTTCGAGATGGCGATATCCTTCCGGAAGCATCGGCAGATACTGGCTTCGATAGAAGGTCAGCGCGCAGGCGTGGTTGTGCCAGAACACGCCCGACAGCAGCAGCCCGTTCATGTACTTTTCCATGACGTCGGGCTTCGAGTAGACGTCGCGAACCGCCTCGCTGAACTTGGAACGCTCGTAGCGCCCATGGCGCCGGAAGAACAATTCGGCTTCCAGGATCATGTTCTCGCAGAAATACCGGTAGTCGTGACAAATCTTGTCGATGGTCCCGAAGTGATGGAGCGCGATCTTGGTGACGAGCTCCGACGACGCCTCGGTGTCGCGCATCACCTCGAGCGACCGGTTGCCGAGGCTGGTCGCCAAGGTGGGCTCGTGCTGAGGCCACGCGGCGATCTGTCGCGCAACCAACGCCGACAGGTAGGGGTACGCGGCAATGTCGATCTCTGCAATTTTCGACCGCCGCACGACGTTCGTGGAACCCGTCACCCTGACCATCCTTTGGTTGAAAATATCGCCCTTCTGACACAGCCGGGCTTGGCCGTGCAAGGCCTTGAACAGCGATAATTCTTCCCGGCAACAGGGCGGGGGCATCCGGCGAGGCCAGCGGAGCCGTCGGCCAATTGATAACTTGACGGAGCCAAAAAGCTCAGCCAGATAGCCGCGAGGTCAAGGGCCAGGAACATGAAAAGCCGCCTCCCGAGCGCATTTGGTCTGCTGCGCCAGGCCGTCATGATAGGGACATTGTCGCTGGCAGGAATTTCCTCCGCCTTCGCGGCCGCCGCGCCACTTGTAGTAGAGAAGGACCATCGGGTAGCCGCGGCCAAGGACACCTATCTCATTCTCGTGTTGGACTTGAAGCCGAACCTCGACGATTTGCGAAAATCCGGCGCCGAGGCTTCCGATCTGATCAGAGCGACGGCCGCCCGCTACGCCAAGGATTATCTCGCGCAACCTGAATTCAGCTCGAGCCCAAAAGTTGTCGTCTATTTGATTTCAGTCGAGAGCATGGACGAATACAACCGCGCCAAATTCGACGGCATGAAGCGGTATGGCACCATCGCCTTCGAGAAAAAGGGTGACGAGGTCGTGCTGACCGAAGACAAGCTCTCCTTTAGCCCATAGTCCTTATTGGCCCATAGGCCTTCGGGTCTTTCCCCGGGATATCGCCTGCTCAACATGACGAGTTCGAAGCTTAGAAGGACGGTTGCTGGGATCATCTTGGTCGTCGCGATTTGCGGCGGCATAGCGGCAACGGTCGAGAAGACGCGCAGATACATCAATCAGCGAATTGATCGCATGTTGGCTGAACGCGCCCCGCCGAAGCCGGAAATTCCGCCTCCTCCTCCACCTCCACCCCAGCCTGCTCCAGCGCAATCGTCTCTCGACAAGAGGGCGCAGATCGAGCTCCAGCAACTGTCCGGGCGCGTCGCGACGCTCGAGTCGTTGCTGGCCGGCGCCGGAGGCACGCTCGTCGACCATGCCCCGGTTGCGAGTGATTATCGCGGGCAAGGCGCGCCGGTCTTTGCGATGCTTGATGCCGTGGGGCCCTATCGCAAGAACGGGCTTTTCGAGATTTACGGCGGCAATTTTCGCGAACGGCGCTCCGGCCCGATCAGCGTCAGCGAGGCGGATTTCGAGATCACCCATGGACAGGCATGGCTGATCTGGTCCCCCGACTTCACGCCAGCGAAGGACGCGACCCATCTCCAGATCAAGTTCGCGGCGCCCCCGACGACGGGCAAGTTGACCATCGGGTTTGTCCTCGACGACGGACAGTCCCTGGCCTGGACATTGGACCTAGCCGCCAAGAGCGCGGAGCCGGCAGGACTACTTCCGCCGATCCTTCCCGATGACATCGTTACGCGCGCCAACAACGCGCAGGTGGTCGGAGATATCAAGCTGGCCGGTAATCAGGTGACCGTCCCGTTGCCTCCCAGTCTCCTGCTCAACCTGAGAAGCGGCCGGACCAAGGCGATCTCGCAATGGTTCGTGAAGGTCGATGGTGCGGCTGGGACGACGATGCGCTTCCAGGCGCTTGCGCTGGTTCGGCCGGCGCCGCCGGCGACCAGCACGGGTGTCGCCTTGGCGGGCAAGGTCGTCGGGGGCGACATTGCCCCGAACACGTCGGTCGAATTGCTGGAGGAATCGGGCGCCACGAAGAAAACCGTGCTGGCGACCGACGGCAGCTTCGCCTTCACTGCAGTCGATCCGACCAAGCCGGTATCCCTTCGCCTGCGACGCGAAGAGTTCGAGCATTCCGCAACGCTCGGCCGATGGTTCGTCCCGTTCTATGATCGCGACGATCTCGTCATCGACGTGCGTCCGATCTACGTCAACGAGGACGGCCATGCTCCCGATTCAGCCCGCGCAAAGTTCAATGGCGCCCGCAAGCCGTCTCCCTATGCCGCGTTCTACGAGCCGCATAGCCGGCAATACTGGCCAGGCGCCGGCACGGTGCAGGAGTACGACTCGACCACATTCGTGAACAATATGGGATACGTCGATCGGGACCGCTTTTTCGACAATCCCGACAACTGTGTCCGTCTTGCCAGTACGGGCGGCAGCGACATGGTTGCCCTGCAAGTCCGTCCCTTCGAGAAGGTCAATATTCTTCTCGAGGAAAGTCTCGGCGTCGCCCTGCATCGCTGTGTCGAGGTGATCTCCGCTGCGACCGACAATGGCGACATCGGCACGAACTATCCGAGAATTCGAGATTATACCTCGAAGTTCGGCGTTCAGGCCACTTTGGTATCGATGCTTGCGGGACTGGTCTCCCAGGTCAGTCCGACGATGCTGCACGACGGATTGGGATTCGATCCGGAGAACAGTGCCATTCCGAATTTTCTCCACGACGCCAGCGGCGCCTTGACCTTCAGGACGGCTTCGCCGGTGTTTTCCGTCTTCATGGCCAAGCCGACGTTCCCGGAATACGTCAAAGGAATCCCGTTCGGCGAGACGCTCAGGGTGCCCTTCGACGTCATGCCGCAACCCGGCAAGGAAGCATTCCAGTACTGGACCGAAATTGTCTCCTATATCGAGAAGCACCACCCCGGTCAGAATTTCATATTCCATACCGGAGTGGACCAGGCGCAGTGCCGGAACAATTGTGAGTCCACGCTGACCCTGGCCGACGGCACCAAGGTTGCCGCGGGCGCAAAGGGCTTCGTCAGGAACGTGACCGAGTACTGCGCCAAGAATGGGTACACCTGCGTGAACCCCAACTTCTCCGAGCGATATGGCCAGGTGCCGCGACTGCTGACGTTTCAGTTCGACGGACATTACTCGAAGCTTGGACATCAATGGCTCGCGCAGGAGCTGACGGCGCCATTGGCCAAGATCCTGTCCGATACGCCGAGATGAAAAAGGCTGGCGCCTATCTCCTTGCTCTGCGCGTGATTGTCGCGGTCGGATGCTGCGCGCTTGGCTCGGCGTCGGCGCTTGCTGATGCAGGCAAACCGGATGCTCCGGTTCGCCTGCTGCCGTATCCGTTTTCGCATATCGTCAGTTTTGCTGCGGACACCGACGCGCTTCGCCCCTGGCACGGCGCGGCCATTCATCGTTTTTTCAATGAAGAACTCGGCCTCACGATATCGGATTCGCTTTGGCCGCAAGGTAGCGAGGGGTCTTCGTCCTTTTTTGTTGGACCGGGACAGTTCAATCGGTCTCCTTCGGGCATTGGCTCCGAACCCACTTTTGCCCTGCTCTTGCGGGAGTGGCACCGCGGAAACATCGATCATTTCCATAGCTGGCACGAGGATGGTCCGTTGGCCCTCCGGACCGAGATCCAGCCACCGCTTGCGTTGTCCGCGGCACGATCGCGTCTGGACATGGCAGCGTCTTCTATCGGCCTGCCTCCTCAGCCAAGCCGCAATGTGAGATTTTACTTCTCGGCGGCCCCACCTGCCGATCTTTCAATTATGTTGCACGACAGCAAAGGTGGATTGACCATTTTTGGTCCCGGAGACATCGCTCGCGGACAGGACATTCAGTTTGAAGTGGGATCGCTCGGCTGGATCGTCGAGGTGATTGTCCCGCGACGATCGAACGGGGTTGCGCGTCCTGTAGATGCGATGTCGATCGACAGGATCGAGTTCATCGCACCTTCCTGCGCGGCTGGGTGTTCCGCTTCGCTGACAAGAGTGGAACGTGATCATTTCAGTCGGCAAACGGTGCTATCCGAAATTCCTTGGCTGGCAGCCTGGAACATTCGTCCGGCAATCCTGACGTCCCACGGCGGCAACACGCTCATTCAGGATTTCGGCGTTCCGGGAAAGTTTGCGAAGTTTGTCGCGTTCGACAACCCCGCGCTCGTCGATACGCATGAGGCGCTTGCAGACCAGAAGCAGAGCCATGCCTACCATTCCGATCTTTTGAGGAAGCTTGGTGTGCTCGCGGTCTGGTCCTATTTTGCTGCCGACGCGAAGGACATATTCGCCGCTCCTGACGGACCTGAAGTTCAGCACGGCCTGTTGCCGCTCTCATCGACCTACCAGCAGCTCTATGAACTGCCTCGCGCATCGCCACCGCCGCTGGACACCAGTAGCCAAGACAAGTTTGATGCATCGGCGCGCGTTTTGCTCGCAGATATACCCGAGGCGGAACGGAAAGAACTCTATTGCGGACCGAGCTGCAACCTGTCCCAGGGCAACGCGCTCGCGATGCTGATCGCCTCTCACCTCCAGTCGATCAACCGCGGCAAGAAGGTGAAGGGCCTGATCTACACCCATTTCGGCTCCGAGGAAGGAACTGCGGTTTTTCGATCCTCGCTCGAGCAGCCGGTGACGCCGGCCGTCGCGAAATGGATGCGACGGTTCGCAAACTACGTCTATGACTTCGACGGCTCGATCGGTGTCGACCGACGCATCTGGTCGCCGCCGGCGAATACCTGGGTTCGATACCAGGTGATGCATTCCGGAATCGCTTCGCATCTTGCCGTTGACGGGTCCGCGATCTCGATCACGCCCTGGACTGATCCGGTCACGCAAACGACCTGGCCCGATATGCGCGCCGGGACGCGAGACCTTCACGGGCTCACGGTGTACGTTCCGGATCCCGAACATGCCTCCGTGAAGATCGGCGGGAAAGAAACGCAATCATTCACCCGCAACCCGCCCGATGAAACCGGCAAGACGTCGATCACATTGGTCGACGACCACGCGCCGACCCCGATCATCGGCCAGGTCGCCCTGAAGGATCGCGCAAGCATCGAAGCCATATCGGGACAATTCACCGACGCATCGGCGAGCGATCCCTACATCAGCCTGGGAACCGAGACGTCCGGCGATGCAACCGTCGTCATCAAACCCTGGCGGCTCGAGCTCTGGAACACGAGCCACCTGCAACTCGCTGTTCGCAAGCGCTGCTCCGGCAACGATGCTGAGAGCTGCCTTGGGTCACGCCTCAAGATCGAATTGTTGATGGAGGATGGCGGCACGGTTTCCATTCGGGAAGATCAGCCTGCGGGCGAACATGTGTCGTCCAGCGCATGGTCCGTCCCGCGGCTGAAAAAGCTCGATACGTGGGTATCGCATACGCTCGATGTGGCGCAGTTGATCTGGCCAAAGTTCGTCGACGAGAGCGACGACTGGCGTCGTCCTCCCCTCCCGATCGGGAAGGTCAAGGAGGTGAGGGTATCGCTGACGAACGCGCCTGCGGGCACGACGCTCGATGTACAGAACTTCAAGGCTTTGCGGCCCTCCGGGAACGGGCAGGCTGCTGATGGCACCAAGCTGATCGCCGGCCGTGTCACCCTGGACGGCTCGATGCCGGTGCCAGGCGCGCAAGTTCGCGCGGCGACGGGATCCGGCCACATCGTCTCTACCGCGACCGATCAGGATGGGTACTACTTCTTCCCCGGACAGCCGAACGGGCAGATTGTGGGCATCCGCGCTCAGCTGGGTTCACGGCAATGCTTTCCGAGGCAGGGGCGTCGCATCGAGATCGGCAAGGACGAGGCCGAGCTCGACATCGAGCTCGGGCAAAGCCTGCAGTTGGCGCGGCCTGCATCCGGCAACGCCAGCCTTGCCGAACAGGCTTGCGAAGCGGCGCCGGGCCTTGTGGCGCAAGAACGGTAGCGGCCAATATCGGTTCGGTGGTTGCGAGATCGCCGGCCGTCCAATGAACGACCCGCCGCGCGGCCGTTCGGTCTCCTGTCGTCTCCTGCGGCCGTCGGCCCACACCGTACGCGGCCGTGCCGGTGTGCCGATGGGCGCCTGCGCGTGCCGGCGGAGCGCGAACACTGTCAATGGCTTGATACCGCTCCTGAACGTCGCTTAACGCTTGCTTAGGCGCGGCGAAGCTACCCTGCAAGGCGGGATTGCGGGTAGCAGCGGATGTCAGTCGTCGAGAACTCGCCAGATCAAACGCTGCCCGCGGCGGCGCGTTCCGTCGATGATACGCGCGTACTGCCATTCCTCAGTATGGCGACACTGCTGGTGTCCGCGCTGCTGCTGTTCCTGATTCAACCGATGTTCGCAAAGATGGTGCTGCCGAGGCTCGGTGGCGCGCCTTCGGTCTGGTCGGTGGCGATGGTGTTCTTCCAGGCCGTGCTGCTGGCCGGCTATGCCTATGCCCATCTGCTCGGCCGGTTGTTTGGGCCGCAGCGCGCGGGGCTGGTCCATCTGCTCCTGCTCGCCGTCACGGCGATGACCTTGCCGATCGCGATCGCGCCGAATTGGGGGGCACCGCCGGCGGATGGAACGGCGCTGTGGCTGTTCGGGCTGTTCGCTGCGTCGATCGGCCTGCCGTTCTTCACGTTGTCGGCCAGCGCGCCCTTGCTGCAGAGCTGGTTCGCCGCGAGCGGCCATCGCGAGGCCAGCAATCCCTACGTGCTCTATGCCGCGTCGAATCTCGGCTCGTTCGCGGCCCTGTTTGCCTATCCCACCGTCGTCGAACCGTTGCTGACATTGAAAACGCAGGCGAGCGCCTGGTCGGTCGGATTCGCGGTCCTCACGCTCCTCGTCACGGCGGTCGCCTTCGTGCTCGGACGCGGCAATGGCGTTGCGATTGCGGCGCCGACGCCGCCGACATCGAGCGTCAATGCGGCCGACCGGCTGCGCTGGATCGCGCTTGCGGCCGTTCCATCCGGGCTGGTCATCGCGGTCACCGCGCATCTGACGACGGATGTCGCGGCCGCGCCGTTCCTGTGGGTCATTCCGCTCGCGCTCTATCTGTTCACCTTCGTCGTCGTGTTCCGCGATCGGCCGTGGATCAGCCACGCAACCGTGGTACGGCTCGTGCCGTTCGCCGTGGCTCCGCTTGCGATCAGTCTGGTCGGCGCCAAGGTGTTCTGGCTCACGACGATCGTGCTCCACCTCGTCGTGTTCGCGCTGCTGGCGCTGCTTTGCCACGGCGAGCTCTATGCCAGGCGCCCGCACCCGGAGCGGCTGACGGAGTTCTTCCTGTGCACCTCGTTCGGCGGCGTGCTGGGTGGCGCCTTCGCGGGATTGCTTGCGCCGCAGATCTTTTCCGGCAACTACGAATATCCGATCCTGATCGCGCTCGCATTGCTGGCACTGCCGGGCATGTTCGCCGGCGGCGCGCGCCGGGCGCTGGTGAAGGCCTCGCCATGGCTGGCGGTAGCGATCGCGCTTGCCATGGTCTGGTACGTGACTCAGTTGCGGCTGCCGGCCGCCCTCGAGCTGCCGTTCAGCGCCCTGCTGGTCGTGCTGACGGCCTGCATGCTGTTTCTGCGGCAGCGGCCGGTGGCATTCGCTGGACTGGCAATCACGGGCCTGATGCTGACGACGTTCTGGCGTCCGGGCCTCGCCCCGATCGAGACCGCACGCAGCTTCTTCGGGGTGCATACGGTGGTCGACCTCGCGGACGGCAGCGCGCGGCTGCTGTTCCACGGCAACACGATGCATGGCGCCGAGCGGCTGCGCAACGCGGACGGTACGCCGGTCGAAGGAGCGCCCGAGCCCCAGAGCTATTACTACCCGGGCAGCCCGCTGGCCGACGGGATCGCGGCGGCGCGCGGCGCCGGCGAGCTCCGCAAGGACAGCTTCGAACGGGTTGCGGTGGTCGGTCTCGGGACCGGCTCGCTCGCCTGCTATCTTCGCGGTGGAGAGAGCTGGACCTTTTTCGAGATCGATCCCGAGGTGATCAGGATCGCGAGCAATCCCTCCTTGTTCACGTTCCTCTCGCGCTGCGCGCCGAAGGCGAGGCTCGTGCTCGGCGATGCGCGGCTGACGTTGCAGGCTTCACCCGATCGCTACGACCTGATCGTGCTGGACGCCTTTTCGTCCGACGGCATTCCCGTCCACCTGCTCACGCGTGAAGCGATTGCCGGCTATCTGTCGAAGCTGACGCCGCACGGCAGTATTCTCGTGCATATCTCCAACCGTCATCTCGATCTGGCGCCGATCCTGGCTAATGTCGCGCGCTCCGAGGGGTTGACCGCGCTGTTCAAGGAAGGGCATCCCGCCGGCGACGTCATGACCACGCTCAGGACGGCGTCACGGGTGGTGATGCTGGCGCGCGCGCCCGAGGATACCGGCGAGGCGGCGCGGCACTGGACCGCCATGTCGCCGGATCCGACCAGCGCACTCTGGACGGACGATTACTCGAATCTCCTTGGCCCCATGCTGCGGACGAAGTTCGGCTCCTGAGCGCGCATGGACGGCGCGGCGATCTTTCACCGTCGTTCGCGCTGCGGCACCTCCGGATTGGCTAAAGGAGTGTTAAGCGCCACGCCCGATTTTCGTCGATCGCGCAGAACTGACATTAAACTGTCATGCCGTAGGAATCGGAGGAGCTTGCTACAAGCGGCGTGAGGACAACATGACGGCCTTCAGCATTTGGAAGGCGGAAGTTGGAATATCCTCGCAAATGAGGCCGGCACCGGATGAGTGCCGAGTTCGCCAGGACGGTCTCCTGAAGCGCTTTGCGCGCGACCGATCCGGCAGTTACGCGATCATCATCGCCTTGCTGATGCCAGTCCTGGTCGGGACCGCAGGGCTCGGCACCGAGGTCGCGTGGTGGTTCTACAAGCACAAGAACATGATGAGCGCGGCCGACTCGGCGGCCGTCAGTGCAGCCACCGCCGGCACCAATCTCGTCACCGAGGCCAACGCCGTCACGACATTCTACGGCTATGCGAACGGGATCGGCAACGTCACCGTCACTGTGAACCAGCCGCCGACCTCGGGCAGCTTCGCCTCCAGCCCGCAGGCGGTCGAGGTGATCATCAGCCAGCCGCAAGCGCGGCTGTTGTCGGCGTTGTTCGGCTCCGGGGCGGTACCGGTCACGGCCCGCGCCGTTGCACTCGGTAATGTCGGAACGGGCTGCGTGCTGGCGCTCGATCCGACCGCCAATCCTGCGGCGACCGTGAAGGGCAACACCCAGCTCAACCTGATCAACTGCAACCTCTATGACGATTCCAACGGCAGCTCGGCGCTCAATGTCAGCGGGACGGCAACGATATCTGCGGCCATGGTTGGCGTGGTCGGCGGAGTTTCCGGCACCAGCAGCATCACGGCGACCAACGGCATTCGGACCGGCATCAGGGCGATCGCCGATCCCTATGCCAACGTCACGCCCACGATGCCGACATGGTGTGACTACTCGAACAAGTTCAATGTGAAGGGAACGACGACCCTCAGCCCGGGCAGCTATTGCGGCGACATCTCCGTCGCCGCGGGCGCGACGTTGACGTTCAATCCCGGGGTCTACTATTTCAACGGCGCCAACCTGTCGGTGGCCGGCAACGCCACGATCACAGGAACGGGCGTCACCCTGGTGTTTACCGGCTCGAGCGGCAACTGGGGCTCGGCGACGATCGGAAGCAACGCCAATGTCAGCCTCACGGCGCCGACGAGCGGAACGACAGCCGGAATTGCAATCTATGGCGACCGCAGGATGCCGGTCGGAAGCAGCTTCAACCTGACGGGCGGCGGCACGCAAAATCTGCAGGGCGCGATCTACCTGCCGAAGGCGGCGCTGAGCTTCAGTGGCGGCAACGGCACAAGCGCGAATTGTACGCAAATCATTGCAGATACGATCTCGATCGTCGGAAATTCCAATGTCCAGGTCAATTGCGCTGCGATGGGCGGCAATGCCATCGGTACGGCGACAGCGCAGCTTGTCGAGTAAGCTGGAGCGATACGATGAAAACGGGCAGGACAGGTGGTGAGCGCCGTTCTCAACGGCGTGGCTTATTTCTCCGTCGCAGGTTCGCACATGACTCACGCGGCGTGGCGGCGATCGAATTCGGCGTGCTGGTTCCGCTGCTCTCGCTGATGGTGGTTTCGGTGACCGATATCGGCCTTGCGATCTACCGCAAGATGCAGGTGGAGGGCTCGTCGCAGGCGGGCCTCGAATATGCCATCGCGCATGGGTTCGACGCCAATGCGATCTCGACGGCCGTGGCGGCTGCGACGAACTCCAGTGTGATCAGCGCCTCGCCTGTTCCGATCAAATTCTGCGGCTGCGCGACCAACTCGGGCGTCAGCAGCATGACTTGCGGCGGAACGTGTCCCGGAGGCGGAACGGCGGGTACATACACCATCGTCTCCGCGCAAGGCAGCTACTCGACCATCATCAACTATCAGATCGTTCCAAACAGCTATGTGATCAGCACGCAGTCGACGGCGAGGTTGCAGTGAAACGCGCATTCTGGCGTGACCGGAGCGGGGCGTCGGCACTGGAATTCGGCCTGATCGCGCCGCTCTTCTTCGCGTTCCTGTTCGGTGTGATCGAGTTCGGGCTATTGATGTGGACGCAGGTGGGAATGCAGCACGCTGTGGCGGTCACGGCGCGATGCGCCAGCGTCAACCCCGCGCTTTGTCCGACCGGCAACCCGAGCGCAATCGCCGCTTACGCAACCCAGCAGGCGTTTGGACTGAGCTTGCCGTCGTCGACGTTCAGCTACAGCGCCGCGGCGTGCGGCAGCCAGGTGAGCGCAAATTATCAATTCCAGTTTCCCCAGATCCTCAATCTGGCTCCGTTCACGCTGACGGCGGCAGCCTGCTTTCCTGCCTAGAGCAGGATCCAAGAAAATCGGCGCCCCTGCTCGGGGCGCCGATAAGTAGGGGGGCCGGACCGTCCGGCCAGCCCGGTCATGATGGGCCGGGGCAGGCCTCGGGTACGGCTGCGCCGTGGCGGTCAGAACCGCTCTGCGTCTTCATTCAGCTTCAGGGCCTCGACGCCCTCTTCGCGAACCGCCTGGAGGCTGCGCGGGTCGAGGTCGAGCGCACGCAGGATCGTCGGAGCGATCTGGGTGGTGAAGGTAGTCTCCTCGTTCGTCCTCGCATGCTTGATGCGATACGAGGAGACCAGCAGCAGGACATTGCGATCGTCCTTGGAGAAGCCGCCATGCTCGGCGAGCTTGCTGCCGCCCGTGCAGATGACGCCATGGTCGGTGATGGCGATGAAGTCCGGCACCCGGCTGTTGTGGAACGGATCTTCGTAGAGCTTGGTCAACTCGTCGCGGTCGAGCAGCTTCTGGATATGCAGATCGGCGGCGTGAGCCAGAATATAGGCCTTGGCGTCGGCATAATAGGGATTGCCGGTCGCCGGGTTGGTCGCCTGTTGCAGCTCCGGCGACAACCAGACCAGCGCTTCGTCATCGCAGATCTCGAAGCCGTTGGCGCCGAAACCGGGCGCCTTGCTGTACAGGGCATCCGAGATCGCCACGCGATCCGCGAGGTTGATCGGCGACTGGCCATGCTTGGCGCTGACGATGATCAGCGTCGAATCGTAGAGGTTTTGCGCCTTGAGCTCGTTGACGAACTTACCGAGTGCGTCGTCCACGAATTGGAACTGCAGCGTGAGCGCATTGCCCGGCGTCGCGTTGGCGTCGGCGTATCCGCCGACCAGCGACTTGTCGCTGTCCGCGTGGCCGGCCTTGGCGAGCTTCTGGCCGACGCTGACCGCCTGGAAGTTCATGCCGAAGATCGCCGGGACCGGCTGACGCTGCGTTCGCGTGCCGTCGTAGCCGTCGATCCAGTTCAGTACCGCCTTCACCTTCAGCGAATCGTATGAACGAACGCCGGTGTAGCTGGTGGTGTAGTCGTCGCCGGGCTGGGCGCCTGTGTCGATCGTGTCCTGCGAATTGATCTCCGGCGTGAAGAGCTCGTCGAGGCCCTTGCCCGACGGGCCGGCGAGGTCCTCATAGGCCGGATGCTTGTCGGACCACGCCGTGCGCCTTCCGGCCTGCTTGATGACCTCGAAGATCGTGTTGGTGCGCACGTAGTCGTGCGGAAAGGCCGGGACGCACTGGCCATTCACCAGCTTGCGCTGCATGTGGTCGGGATCGAGCTGCGTATAGACCTGACCGAGCGTGCCGCCGGCGGTGTAGTCGGCGACCAGTCCGCTGGAATAATCAAAGGTCTTGTCGAGCGCCTCGAAGTTGGTCAGCTCGGTTCCTGCCGGGCTCACGCAACCGGGGTCGTTGAGGCCCTGGCTGGTGTAGAAGGCCTTGGCCGGATACTCGGTGCGATCATAGCTGTCGTCATAGAACAGGTCGCCGCCCTTCGGCGTGGCGCCGGTGACCTGCGCGAGCATGCCCGGATAGCTGTCGGACGGAGCGGTGGTGTAGGCGTTCGGATAGACGACGCCCTTGCCGGTGAGTTGAGCGAAGTTGCCGCCGGGACGGCTTTCGACCCAACGCTTCAAGTCGACGGCGTGCATGCCGTCGACGCTGATCAGCAGGACATGCTTGTAGCCGTGTCGCTGCGAATGCCCGTCGTCATCATCGGCATGCGCGACAGCGACGCCGCAAGCGAGCATGGCCGCCGCGATCGCGGCAGTCGACGAGAAATAGTCACGAAAACCACTCATGAGTTCGCCCCTCTCTGTTTCCGGTAGGATTGGATTCGCCTGCGCTGGCCGCGACAACTTGTCGCGGCCAGTTGACGGAGGGATGACGCTTTCGTGCGAGTTCGATGACCGTGGCCGGGGCCGACCACTATCCAATGTTCGCGGAATTTGATCGCGGCGGCTGCCGGCTCCTTTGCATGGGGTTGTTTTCGATATTTTTGCCGGGAGCCGGCGGACGAGGTCACCCGGACCGAGCGGCTTCGCGCAAATGCCGCTCGATCGTGGCGTCGACCTCGTCGGGATGGTCCACTTGGGGCAGGTGGCCGGCGCCGGCAATGATGGCCAGCCGGCAATCGAGCAACGCCGCGAGATCCGTCATCGGCTGCACCAGCAGCTGGTCGTTTGCGCCTACGATCATCGTCAGCGGCACCTGCAGCGTCCTCACGCCGTCGAGATAGGCGAGCGACTGGATGGCACGGGCGCAGCCGACGAAGCCTTGCGGATTGGTCTCGTTGATGCAGTCGAGCAGTGCGGTCGCGATCGCCGGATGCGCATCGAGAAAGGCGCCTCCGAACCAGCGCTCCGCAGTCGGCGCCGCCAGCGGCGCAATGCCCCGCGCTTGCACCAGCGCGATGCGGTCGTCCCATGCGGCGGCGAACGGCGGCGGCGCATCGGCCCTTGCTGCGATCACGCACAGGCTGAGGAGACGGCCCGGATAGCGCACGCCGAGGCCGAACGCCGTCATGCCGCCCTGCGAGACGCCGATCACGTGCGTCCGCGCGATGCTGAAATGATCAAGCACGGCGATCGCATCCGCGACCAGATCATCCATGGCATAGGGCCCGCGCGGCGCCCCGGATTGTCCGTGACCCCGGCTGTCGAGCGCGAGCACGCGATGGCCGCGAGCGGCAAGCGCGAGGGCCTGGCTGTGCCAGATCGCGCTGCTGCTCAGGATCGAATGGCACAGCAGCGCCGGCGCGCCGTGCTCCGCTCCGCCGACACGGACGCTAAGCCGTCCGTGCGGCCCCTGCACATCGTGCCGGACAAAGCCCTGCCATGCGGCGGTTACGATCGGGGCCACCTCAGTCGACAAGGCCCATCTCCGCGAACACGTCCTTGGCGATGCGGAAGCTGTCGAGCCCGGCGGGCATGCCGCAATAGACCGCGATCTGCAGGAACACCTCGCGCAGCTCGGTCTTGCTCAGCCCGTTGTTGAGCGCGCCGCGGATATGCACCTTCAGTTCGTGCGGCCGGTTGAGTGCCGCGATCATGCCGAGGTTGAGCAGGCTGCGGCTGCGCTTGTCGAGGTCGGGGCGATTCCAGATCTCGTCCCAGCAATATTCGGTGGCGAGCTTCTGGATCGGCCAGTTGAAATCGTCGGCCGCCTTCAGCGAGCGCTCGACATAGGCGTCGCCGAGCACGGTGCGGCGGGTCTGCAGGCCGCGTTCGAACTTCTCGCCGCGGGGGTTTGCGTCGGTCATCATTGTCTCCATTTCGACTTGTGGTTACGCCAGTGCCGGCTCGGCGAGCGGCGTGGTCCAAGCGTCGTAGCCGTAGACCCAGTCCGGATCGGTCGGGTTCTTGAGCCAGGTGTTGGTGCGCGAGCTCGCCTGCACGCGCGAGGTTCTGGGCTTGCGGGTCGCCTCGAAGCGGCGGAAGGCGTCGGTGACGCCGTCGCGTTCGACGCCACTGAGGCAGCGCGACAGCACCGCTGCGTCCTCGATCGCCATTGCCGCGCCCTGCGCCATGTAGGGCGTCATCGGATGGCAGGCGTCGCCGAGCAGCGTGATATTGCCCTCGCTCCAGCGCGGCAGCGGGTCGCGATCGACCAGCGCCCATTTGTGCACCGACGGGCAAGCCTCCAGCACCTTGCGGACCTGGGGATGGAAGCCCTCGAACGCCTTTCGCAGTTCGTTGATGTCGCCGGTCGCCGACCAGGATTCCACGGTGAAGCCGGGCTCCGGCTGGCTGGTGACGAAGTAGACCTCGCTGCGGTCGGGCTTGACGTAATAGATGACGATGTGGCGATCCGGCCCCCACCATTTGGTGCAGTCGTCGATCGGATAGCCGTTGAGCAGCGATGCCGAGAACACGGTGCGGTAGGCGATGCGACCGGTGAAGTTCGGCTCATCGCGGCCGAACAGTCGCTCCTTGACGAAGGAATGCACGCCGTCGGCGGCGACCACGGCATCCACAGTCGTGGTGTGGCCGTTGGCGAAGGTCAGCGCTACCGCGCGGTCGGCGCGATTTTCGATTGCGGTCAGCTTGTGATCGAGGCGGATGAGGTTGCCGGGCACGGCGCTGGCGAGTGCCGCATGCAGGTCGCCGCGATGTCCGAGCAGATAGGGCGCGCCATAGCGCTCCTCGGCGGACGGACCGAACACCATGTCGAAGCGCACCTCGCCGGTGTCGTATTCCTTGTTGTTCCAGGATCGCGGATAGAACGCCTCGCGGCGCAGCACCGGCTCGAGGTCCCACGCCCGCATCACCTTCATGGCGTTGCAGCCGATCTGGATGCCGGCGCCGAGCCGGGTGAAGCGCTGGGCCTGTTCGTACACCGTCACATCGATGCCTGCGCGGCTCAGCGCCGCGGCCGAGGCCAGTCCGCCCATGCCGGCGCCGATCACCGCCACCGAAAGTCTGCTCATTGTCGTTCCTCACAGCTAGCGCCGGTTGACGGACCGGCTTCCCCGTCCTTGTCGGCCAAAGGGGGAGGCGCCCGCAAACGAGTAATGCTGACGGAGCGTGAGGTGGGCTCACGCGGCCGGCACCGGCCTGTGAGCTGAGGTCACGCTGCCTGAGCTTAACTCGTTTGCGCTTCGCGCCATCGCCCGCCAACGTCTCGCCGCTGCTGCAACGGCGCGTCTGCCGACGCTGCCTGCTGCGCGGCCAACATCAAGACTCCCGAGGATCGCCGCCCATGTCCACGATCACCAATGACGGTGCTGCCCGTCTCGACGTCGCAGCAGCCCCCTGGCATACGCGTCTCTATGTCCAGGTGCTGATCGGCATCGCGCTCGGCGTGCTGGTCGGCTATCTCTGGCCGGATGCTGGCGCGGCGCTGAAGCCGCTCGGCGACGCGCTGATCAAGATGATCAAGATGGCGATCGCGCCGATCGTCTTCCTCACCGTGGTGCACGGCATTGCGAGCCTCGGCGACATGCGCAAGGCCGGACGGATCGGCGTCAAGACCCTGATCTATTTCGAGGTGGCCACCACGGCGGCGCTGATCCTCGGCCTGATCGTGATCAATCTGGCACGGCCCGGCGCCGGCATGCACGTCTCGCCGGAATCGCTGGATTCCCGGCTTGTCGCTTCCTACGTCACGCAATCGCACGAGCAGACCGTGGTCGGCTTCCTGATCAACGTGATCCCGTCGACGATCGGTGGTGCGTTCACCAGCGGCGACACGCTGCAGGTGCTGTTCTTTGCGGTGCTGTTCGGCATCGCCCTGCAACGCTATGGCGAGAACGGCAAGCCGGTGCTGGTGGCGATCGAGAAGCTGTCGAAGATCCTGTTCATCCTGATCGGCATGATCATGCGGATCGCGCCGATTGGCGCATTCGGCGCCATGGCCTTCACCATCGGCAAATATGGCGTCGGCTCGATCGTCGCGCTGTCGCACTTCATGCTGGTGTTCTATCTCACCTGTGTGCTGTTCGTGGTCCTCGGGCTCGGCATCGTGTCGCGTCTTGCGGGTTTCAGCATCTTCAAGCTGATCCGTTATCTCCGCGAAGAGCTGCTGCTGGTGCTCGGGCTGTCGGGTTCGGAATCGGTGATGCCGCGCTTCATCGACAAGATGAAGGCCGCCGGCTGCGCCGAATCGACCGTCGGCCTCGTGATCCCGACCGGCTACACCTTCAATCTCGACGGCACCTGCATCTATCTGACCATGGCTGCCGTATTCCTCGCCCAGGCCACCGACACGCCGATGTCGCTTATGCAGCAGATCGGTCTCGTCGTGGTGTGCCTGCTGACGTCGAAGGGCGCGGCTGCAGTGCCGGGCAGCGGCTTCATCGTGCTCGCTGCGACGCTGGGGTCGATCGGCCATGTGCCGGTGGCAAGCATCGCGCTGCTGCTCGGCATCGACCGCTTCATGTCGGAGGCGCGTGCGCTGACCAACTTCATCGGAACCGCGGTCGCGACCGTGGTGGTGGCGCGCTGGGAAGGTGACCTCGACCGCGCCCAATTCGTCCGCGCCCTCGACAATCCGGACGCCGCGACGCTATCCTCCTGAGCCTTCCGGAGAGGCGACAGGATCATGAGAAAGTTGCCACCGCTCAACGCGGTGCGAACATTCGAGGCGGCCGCACGGCATGTGAGCTTCACCAAGGCCGCCGAAGAGCTGCTCGTGACCCATGGCGCCGTCAGCCGCCAGGTCGCGCTTCTGGAGGACTGGTTCGGCGTCAAGCTGTTTCGCCGCGCGCCTTCGCAACTGACGCTGACCGCGGCCGGGCAGATCTATTATCGCGAGGTCACGGCGATTCTCGATCGCCTCGCGCTCGCCTCGATGGACATGAAGCAGTACGGCTCGCCGTCGGTGCTGCGCGTCAGTGCGCCGCCGACCTTTGCGATGCGCTGGCTGATCCGCCGCATCGCCTCGTTTCAGCGCATGCGCGCCGATGTCGAGCTGCGGCTATTGACCTCGATCGGGCCGCTCAACGTCAACGACCGTTCGTTCGACGTCGCGATCCGCGGCAATGTCGGCGAGCCGGTCGGCTGGATGTCGCAGCACTTCATGACCGAGCTGATCGCGCCGGTCTGCCATGTCGACCTGCTGACGCGCGGGCGGCTCGCTACCCCGGATGACCTGCGGCATCACACCCTCATCACCTATCTGACCGAGCCCTATGATTGGCCGCGCTGGCTGGTGCAGGCCGGCGGCGAGATGAGCGCGGATCAGGAGACGCTGCGGTTCGAGCAGATGTTCTTCGCGCTGCAGGCAACGATCGAGCGCATCGGCATCGGGCTGTTTCCGCTGTTCCTGGTGATCGACGAATTGATGGCCGGCCAGCTCTGCCTGCCGTTCGGCGATCTCGGATTGCGCAAGCGCGAGTACCGCTCGTTCTATCTCGCCGACAATGAAAGCGCCGGCGCGATCGCCGACTTCACCGCATGGCTCGCCGACGCCGGGCGCGAGACCGAGCAATTCATGATGGATTGGGGCGCGTCGAAGGGCTGGAGCTTCTAGCCAGGCGGCTCTATGACAGCATCAGGGGGAACGCGCATGCCCAACATGTCTCGCCGGCCATTCCTGCAATTCGCGCTCGGTGCCGCGACGCTGCCGCTGGCTTTGCGCGGCGCGGGCGCCGAAACCATGGCGCGCCCGATCACCATGATCGTGCCGTTCGCCGCCGGCGGGCCGACCGATGTGCTGGCGCGGATCCTCGCCGAATACATGCGCAACGCGGTCGGCCATCCCGTCATCATCGAAAATATCACCGGCGCTTCCGGCACCGTGGCGGGGCTGCGCGCCTCGCGTGCGGCGCCAGACGGATCAACGATCACGATCGGACATTGGGGCACGCATTGCCTCAATGGCGCGGTCTATCAGCTGCAGTATGACGTGCGCGAGTTCGCGCCGGTCGCGCTGATCGCGAGCGGGCCGCAGCTCATCATCGGCCGCCCGGATCTGCCCGCGAAGAATCTCAAGGAGCTGATCGCCTGGCTCAAGGCGAATGGCGACAAGGCGACGGCAGGCACCGCAGGTCCCGGATCGGGCGCGCATGTCGCCGGCGTGTTCTTTCAGCAGTTGACGAACACGAACTTCTCTTTCGTGCCTTATCGCGGCGCCGGTCCCGCGCTGAACGATCTGATGGCCGGGCATATCGACATCATGTTCGATCAGGCCTCCAACTCGCTGCCGCAAGTGGGCAGCGGAACCGTGAAGGCCTTCGCGGTGACGGCGCCGTCACGGCTTGCATCGGCTCCCGATATTCCAACCGTTGATGAGGCCGGATTGCCGGGGCTCTACATCGCCTATTGGCACGGCATCTGGGCACCGAAGGGCACACCCGCCGATATCGTGTCGACGCTGTCGAAGGCTGTCATGTCGGCGCTCGCCGAACCCGCCGTCAGGCAACGTTTCGCCGAACTCGGGCAGGAGATCCCGCCGCCGGACAAACAGGCCCCCGCCGCGCTGCGCGACCATCAGGCCGCCGAGATCGAGAAATGGTGGCCGATCGTCAAGTCGGCCAACATCAAGGCGGAATAGATTCCGCCACGACGTTCCGCAAGCTCGAAAGCGGACCGGGATCAGCGGTATCCCCTGCCGTTTCAAACTTTTGGCGTAGGTCGAAGGTCAGGCGTCTCTGTCATCCCATCGTCATCGGCGTTCGGAAAAACGGTGCCGCCGTTAACGAGTGCATCGAGTGCGCGAGACCTCTCGCCTTTCCACGGAGATCAACATGAAATTCATCAAGTCGATCGTGGCCGCCGGTCTGGTGGTCATGGCTACGCCCAGCTTCGCAGCCGACATCACCGGTGCCGGCTCGACCTTCATCTTCCCTGTGCTGTCCAAGTGGGCTGACGCCTACAAGAAGGATGCCGGCAGCAGCGTGAACTACCAGTCGATCGGCTCGGGTGCCGGCATCAAGCAGATCGAAGCCAATACCGTGACCTTCGGTGCAACCGACGCGCCGCTGAAGTCCGGCCAGCTGCAGAAGGACGGTCTTGCGCAGTGGCCGATGATCATGGGCGCGATCGTGGCGGTGGTGAACCTCGAAGGCGTGAAGGCCGGCGATCTGGTGCTCGACGGTCCGACGCTTGCCAACATCTTCCTCGGCAAGATCACCAAATGGGATGATGCGGCGATCAAGAAGCTTAACCCGAAGGCCAAGCTGCCGTCCGAAGCGATCGCGGTCGTGCATCGCGCCGACGGTTCGGGAACGACCTTCAACTTCACTGACTATCTGAGCAAGGTCAGCCCGGACTGGAAGAGCAAGGTCGGTTCCGGCACCGCCGTCGAGTGGCCGGTCGGCGTCGGCGCCAAGGGCAACGAAGGCGTCGCGGGCAACATCGCGCAGGCCAAGAACTCGATCGGTTACGTCGAATATGCCTATGCCAAGCAGAACAAGCTGACCTACACCGCCTTGATCAACAAGGCCGGCAAGACCATCCAGCCGACCAACGAAGCGTTCCAGGCGGCTGCGTCGAATGCCGACTGGACCAACGCGCCCGGCTACTACCTGATCCTGACCGACCAGCCGGGCGACAAGTCCTGGCCGATCGTCGCATCGACCTTCATCCTGTTGCACAAGGACGGGAGCGACAAGGTGGCCTCGAAGGAAGCGCTCAAGTTCTTCAAGTTCGCCTTCGAGAAGGGTGCCAAGAGCGCCGAGGAGCTCGACTACATCCCGATGCCCGACAGCGTCGTGAAGCAGATCGAGAAGACCTGGGCTGCCGACGTGAAGAGCTGAGACGCTCCTGCAGGCACGCGCAATCGCAAGAGCCGGCGTCGATCGACGCCGGCTCTTTTGTTTGGCCAGCGTGACCTCACGCGGGCGCGCGGAATGCAAATTTGCTCCGGGTTTCGCGTAATGGGCTGAGATAAAAGGGTTTTCTGCCGGAGATTCGTTGCGCGTGTCCCCTTGAATAGTCAGATCTTGTCCATATATGTACAGCTGAACATATATGAGCAAGATGGCCGAGACGAGCAAAACACCGACCGCGCCGGTCGCCCGGCCCAAGGGGCGCCGCAGCAAGGACATGCCTGACGGCCGTCAGGCGCTGCTGATTGCGGCGACCGAGGCCTTTGCCGCCCAAGGCTTCGACGGCGCCGACCTGCGCAGCGTCGCTGCGGCGGCCGGGGTCGCGCCGAATCTCGTGCGCGTCCATTTCGGCAACAAGGCCACGCTGTGGGAGGCCTGCCTCGACCGCATCGTCGTGCTTGCGATGCCGGTGATGGCCGAGGTGCATGCGATCGCGACCGACACGAGCCGGTCGCTCGGCGACCGGCTGCGCGATCTCATCGTCAAGGTCGCGACGTTCTATGCCGCGCATCCGCAGGTGAGGAATTTCGTGGTTCGCCATGGCGCGGAAGCGCCCGAGCGCTCCACGCTGGTGACCGAAAAGCTGCTGCGTCCGGCCTATGAGAGCGCGCGCGAGCTTTTCCAGGCCGGCATCGCGGCAGGCATCATCCGCAGCAGCCATCCGGCGCTGTTCTTTGCCTTGCTCAATGCGGCGCTCAACCAGCCGCCGGCCTTTCCGATGCTGCTCAGCCGGTTCGCGCCCGAGATCGATCCCGCGACGGCCTGGACCGAGCTGCTCGACACCACGATCGCAACGCTTCTGCACCTTCCGCCGTCGCAAGCCGACGGCGAATCCGCCGCCGGCGACGGCCGCAAACCGCAGTCGTGACATTCGGTCTCGACGACACTTCAACTGCCAGTGAGAAAGTGATCCATGAAACTTCGCCTTGCCCTCGTGTTTGCCGCCGCAACGATCGCGTCAGCCATGACGCCCGCCCTGGCTCAGTCTGGACCGGACGAATCGATGCAGCGTCAGGCGTGCATGGGCGACGCCGTCCGCCTGTGCGGCGCCTACATTCCGAACCGCAGCAGAATCAGGGATTGCATGGCCGCCCAGGTCGAGCAGCTCAGCCCGTCATGCCGCGCGGTGTTCGATGCATCCATGCAGGCCGAGCGAGCGCCGTCAGCCCGGCGTTGATCGGCATCGCTCGACCGAAAGTCGGCCCCGAATGCCGAAACGGCGGATGCCAGCCAAGGCATCCGCCGTCATGGCAGGGCTGGCAATTTGCAAAACTTGCATTGGAAATCATTGCCCCGTTCGTCGGTGCGAATCTCGAAATCCTCCGAGACCCGCACGATTCGATTGCGGAAGGGACCGATCTCGCACAGCTCGGCGTACCCCGTGCGCGGGCACTTCGGGCAGCGCAAAATCTCGGTCCAGCGGGACTTGGCCATGAAATGATCCTGCGAACGCGGGGCGTCATTGTCCGTGATCCGGCCCGATGAAAATTTGATTCAGCTCAAATTGGGCTCGCGGATCCCCGGGTCTTCTCGAGCCTCCACCTGCTCGAGCTTCGGCGGCACACATTTGCAGTTGTGTTCGTCGGCGCTTCGCAGCCTGGGGGAGCGTTGCCAATCGGCCACCTGTTTCAAATCCGTGAAAACACCCCCTTCCGTTAACCTTTGGTTAACCATGCGGGCCGATTGTTAACCATTCGACAAGACAACCGAGTCAGGGGCGATGGACGCAACTCAACAGGTCGCACGTCAGCAGGTCCGCATGCGCGGGCGCTCCTATGTTGCGTTCGTTTTCTCGCCGGTGGTGCCTGTCGTGTCCTGGCTCGCCGAGATCGACGCGACGCTGGAGAAGTCTCCGGGCTTCTTCACCGGTAAACCTGTCGTGCTCGACCTCTCGGCGGTCGACCTCAGCCAGGCCGCGATCGCGCATCTGATCGGCAGCCTCGGTGAACGCAATATCCGGATTCTCGGTATCGAGGGCGTCGACGAATCGAAGCTCGGGGCCAACATGCCGCCGCTTCTGACCGGCGGCCGCGCCTGCGCGATCACCCATGTCGAGCCGAAGGCGCCGCTGGCGCAGGAAAAAAACAAGGACAAGAGCAAGCTGCCGTCGCTGCTGCTGGAGAGCCCGGTGCGCTCTGGCCAGTCGATCGTGTTCGCCGAGGGCGATGTCACCGTGCTCGGCTCGGTCGGCTCCGGCGCCGAGATCGTCGCCGGTGGTTCGATCCATGTCTACGGCACGCTGCGCGGCCGTGCGATGGCCGGCATCAACGGCAACTCGGCGGCGCGGATCTTCTGCCAGAGGATCGAGGCCGAGCTGCTCGCCATCGACGGCTACTACCAGACCGCGGATGACATTTCCGACAGCCTGCGCAACCGGCCCGCCCAGGCGTGGCTCGAGGGCGAAATGCTGCGCATTACACCATTGAACTGACCGACTGACTACAAGGAGAGAGAGAATGGCCAAGGTTTTGGTCGTGACGTCTGGGAAGGGCGGGGTCGGCAAGACGACCTCAACCGCCGCGCTCGGCGCGGCGCTCGCGCAAATGGGCCAGAACGTCGTCGTCATCGATTTTGACGTCGGCCTGCGCAACCTCGATCTGGTGATGGGCGCAGAACGGCGGGTCGTGTTCGATCTGATCAACGTGGTGCAGGGCGTCGCCAAGCTGCCGCAGGCCCTGATCCGCGACAAGCGGCTGGAAAACCTCTGGCTGCTGCCGGCGTCGCAGACCCGCGACAAGGATGCGCTGACGGAGGAGGGCATCAAGCGCGTGATCGCCGACCTCAAGACCAAGTTCGACTGGATCCTGTGCGACAGCCCGGCCGGCATCGAACGCGGCGCCACGCTGGCGATGCGTTACGCCGACGAGGCCATCATCGTCACCAATCCGGAAGTGTCGTCGGTGCGCGACTCCGACCGCATCATCGGCATGCTGGACTCCAAGACGGTCCGCGCCGAGCGCGGCGAGCGGGTCGAGAAGCATCTGCTGGTCACCCGGTATGATGCCGGCCGCGCCGCGCGCGGCGAGATGCTGTCGATCGACGATATCCTGGAGATCCTCGCGACGCCGCTGCTCGGCATCGTCCCGGAAAGCCAGGACGTGCTGCGCGCCTCCAATGTCGGCTGCCCGGTCACGCTGAACGCTGCCAACAGCGCGCCGGCGCGGGCCTATACCGACGCGGTGCGCCGCCTGATGGGCGAGGCGGTCGAGATGGTGGTGCCGGTCGAACGCAAGGGGCTGATGGACAGGCTGCTGCGACGGAGGGCGGCATGATGAACGTAATGCGGCTGTTCGGCGGCCGCGCTGCATCGGCGCCCGTCGCGCGGGAGCGGTTGCAGATCCTGCTGTCGCATGAGCGCGGCCGGAGCGGTGCGCCCGATCTTCTGGAGACGCTTCGCTCGGAAATCCTGAGCGTGGTGTCCAAGCATATCGACGTCGATCCCGACAAGGTCGTGGTCCGGATGGATCGCGGCAAGTTCGTCTCGATGCTCGAGGTCGACATCGAGGTTCCCAACGGCGTGCAACGATCAAAGATGGTGGCAGCCACATGACGGCAGACAGCAACAGTCACATTGCCTGGCAACGCGCGCAGCTGAAGAAGCTGCGCGCGGCGCTGAAGCAGATCGAGGTCGATCAGCTCGGCAAGGCCAATTGCGGCCGCGCGACGCAGATGACGATCGACGAATTGCAGCGCAAGATCGGCGAGTCCGGTCGCTGCATCGCCGAGTACGAGCGCCGCACCCGCCGCCCGCTGGCGACGGATCTCGGCAGCCTCGCCAGCGTCAGCTGGACGCACTGGAACGCCAATTTGCCGATGGCCAAGTCGCCGCGCCATCGCGCGTGAGCTGACCATCCAGCCCGTCGTCATTGCGAGGAGCGACAGCGACGAAGCAATCCATGCTTCAACGTGTGCGGCACGATGGATTGCTTCGCGGAGCCTGTCATCGGGCGCGCGTTCGCGCGGCCCGTTGGCTCGCAATGACGTGGAGAGGTCGGCTGCTTACAGCAAGAATGCTAGCGCGCTTTCGCACTGGTCCTCGACCTTGAGCGTGAGCAGCTCGTCGGCGCGGGTGCGGCCGAGGTTGACGGCGGCGATCGGCAAGCCGCGCTGCTCCGCCATCCGGACGAAGCGAAAGCCGGAATAGACCATCAGCGAGGAGCCGACGACGAGCAAGGCGTCGGCCTGCTCGAGATGCGCCTGCGCGGACGCAACGGTATCGCGCGGCACGTTCTCGCCGAAGAACACCACATCGGGTTTCAGCACGCCGCCGCAGGCCTCGCAGGCCGGCACCACGAATGACGAAAAATCCTGTTCGAGATCGGCATCGCCATCGGGCGCGTCAGTGGCATCGAGCGCGAGCCAGGCAGGGTTCAGCCGCGCCAGCTCGCCCTGAAACTGCTCACGCGGCGTCGTGGCGCCGCAGCCGAGGCAGCGCACCACGTCGAGCCGGCCGTGCAGGTCGATCACGCGCTCGCTGCCGGCGGCCTGGTGCAAGCGGTCGACGTTCTGGGTCAACAGCAGCTCGCAGCGGCCTTGCTGTTCGAGTTTCGCCAGAGCGCGATGCGCCCCGTTCGGCATCGCGCGACCGAACCGTCGCCAACCGACCATGCTGCGCGCCCAGTAGCGCTGCCGCGTTACCGCCTCGCCCAGAAATGCCTGGATGGTGACCGGCCGGGTCCGCTTCCAGTTGCCGTCGCTGTCGCGATAATCGGGAATGCCGGAATTGGTGCTGCAGCCGGCCCCGGTCAGGACAAACAGGCGCTGGTGGCCGGCGACGAAATCCTCAAGGGCGGGGTGTTGCATGCGAGCACATCTAGTGCGGCGCGCCGGCTTGCGCCAGATGTCGGGCCTGCCGCGCGCGGGACGTTCACGCGGCCCCTGCAATTGCGGCATGGCATCGGTGAAATGGTGTTGCGGCGCTTGCCCGGCGGTGTTCCGGCCTACCGTGCCGGCAGGATGAACACCTGGCCGGGATAGATCAAATTGGGATTGCGGATCTGCTGCGAGTTGGCCCGATAGATCACCGCGTAGCGCTGGCCGGCGCCAAATGCGCGTTGGCTGATCCGCCACAGGCTGTCGCCGCGGCTCACGGTGGTCGTCGTGATCTTCGGCACGATCACCGCTGAGGGGGAGCTCACATCAGATGCGGTGGCAGCCGCCGCGGCCGCGAGCTGTGGCGTGGCCACGCCCGCACGCGTCGACGACGCTGCCGGCGCCGGGATCGATGCCGTGGTCGTCGTGTCCTGAACGTTGAACGGCACCTCGGCTCGCGCGCGGACCTTGCCGGATCCGGGGTCGACCTCGTCGAGCCGGATCTGGTAGTCGCCCGCCGTCACGCCCTTGTTGATCGTGACCGAGAGGTGTCCTGCCTGGTCGGCCGCAGCCGACGTGATCAAGCTGCCGTTCAGATAGAGCCGGACGGTCGCACCGGGAGCTGCCTGGCCGCTCACATGGAGCTTGCCACCCGGTTCTGCCTCGACCGCCTCGATCGCCACCTTCCCGGCAACAGACGCTGCGGCCGGGGGTTGCGACAGCACCTTGACCGGCTTGTCGGGCGCCATCAGCGCCACCATCGGCCGCTCCCTTGCCGCAGCCTCGAGCGCCACCGCGACACTCTGCTTCGAGGTGACCTGCTTGCCGTCACGCGTCATGCGCAGCGTCAGGTCGTGGTTTCCTGGTGGGAGCGGGCGCGGCACCATGACGAACTGGCCGGACTTGTCCGCCACGGCGCGATCGTGCACCTCGCCATTGCGCAGCAATTCCACCGTTGCGCCCGGTGCTGCCCTGCCGGCGACCACGGTCTCGCCGGTCGGCTCGACATTGACGACGTCGAACTGCGGCAGCGCATCGCCGCCCGGTGCCGGCGACGGACCAGCGAGCGCGTCGGTCAGGGCCGCTGTCTCGGTTTGTGCCTTCGCCAGCGCAGTCTGGCGCTGGTCTTGTGCGGAAGCGGCCGGCGCTGTCGCCATCAGAGGCGTGTTCGCGCCCAGAATCTGCTGGGTTCGGTGGATGCCGAACACGAATGCCGCCGTGCCGCCGGCGGCTAGTGCCAGCAACGGTACAACCAGTTTCATCGCCGTGGCGTTCATGACCGTCATCCGCGGATCAACGTCCCCGCGCGTCCGCGCGCGCCACCCCGCAGCCGGTGAAGGGTTAAGAGAGACTGCGCCCGTTTGCGCACGCCATCAAGTCGGATGAAAGGATTACTCACCTCGGGCAACGGGGCCGACCGGGCAGTTCACCGCCATTCCACGAAATTGACGGCAAGTGCTGCAGCGCCCACAAGGACCAGGCTGACCGCCCAGACCGTCTCCAGATTGAACCAGCTCCGCGCGACGAATTTGACGCCGAGGTAGCGATAGACCAGCCATGCCAGCAGGCCGCCGGCAGCGAGCATAGCGGCGGTGTGGACGAGCGCGACCAGAAGCGCCATCCCGAGATTCTGATCAACCACGCGTTGCGCCGCCGCGTGGCCATCATGCGCTGATGACGTCGCACAGAGGCCGAGATAGATCGGCAGCAGCATCAGCCCTGCGCCATGCGCAATCGCCACCGCGAACGACCAGAGCGCCAATCTGGTTGGCGGTATCCGCGCCAGCGCGCGCGGGTGACGGCGAATGACGAGACGCGTGAGGCCGAAGCCGATGATGATGATCGCGGCTGCGATCTGGATCGGGCGCTGCCATTCCGCCAGCGCGATCAGCAGCGCAAACGGCAGCAGCACGAGCAGCATCGCCGCAAGGTGGCCGGTCGACAGCGGCAGCAGCGCGCCGACGACGGCGCGCGGGGATTTGTCCATCAGCCCCGCGGAGACCGCGAGCGGCCAGCCCATGCCCGGGTTGATCCCGTGATAGAGGCCGCTTGCGATGATCGCGAGCCACAGCCAGATCGCCGTCGTATCGACGTCACTCATACCGACGGATAGCAGAACGAATCCGTCGAACAGTCACCGCCCTCGAGGCGGATCTGATGCGGGCGATAGCCCTCCGGGAAATCGACGAAATAGTCCTTGGCGAGCTCCAGCCCGCCGTTGGCGCCGACATTGGCCATGACCTCGGCGCCCGGCATTCCGTCGGGATAGAACTGGTCGTCCCAGGTCGAATACAGCGAGTTGGTCCAGTACACCCGCTTGCCGTCGCGGCTGATCTCGACCATCTGCGGGCCGCCGGCAAACGCCTTGCCGTTCGGATGCGGCGTGCGGCGCGCGATGCCGCCGATATGCACCGAACCGGCAAGCTTCGGCTTCCTTGGATCGCGGACGTCGTATTGGCGCATTTCGCCGGTGCCCCAGCAGGAGACGTAGAGGAATCGGTCGTCCATCGACAGGTCGATATCGGTCACCAGCGGCGGCACGGCGCCGAAGCCCTGCAACAGCGGCGGCAGCTTCTCCTTCGGAGCCGGCTCGGGCGGGATGGTCGCGGTCTTCTCGGCGTGGAATTTTCCGCTGTCGCGCCACCAGGTCCAGATCGAGGCTTCGAGGTTGGTGGTGTCGACGACGACGCCGACAAAGCCGTATTCGCGGATCGGATCGTGCGCAGGCCTGACCTCGAGCGCCATCTGGTGATTGGCGCCGAGGTCGATGGTCTGCACGTTGCGCCGCGCGCGCAGATCCCAGAAGTGCAGCCGGTGACCGTATTTGTTCGACAGCAGGTCCTCAGGCACGATGCCGTTCTCGAATTGCGGCGGCAGCGCCCACTCGCTCGACACCATGTAGTCGCGCGGCAGGTTCCACCAGAAATCATAGTGCAGCGTCTGCGGTCCGCGGTCGATCTCCCAGCGGCCGAGCACGTCGAAGGTCTCGCAATCCATGATGAAGATGCCGGGCGGGCCTTGCGTGCCGTCCTTGCCGCCGCCGCCGAGGGTGGAGACGTAAATGCCGTCCGGGCCGCAATGGATCGTGTGCGGCCGCGAGTAGCCGGTCTTCTTGAACACTTCCTCCGGCTCGATGATCTTGTGGATCTTGGCCTCGAGCGGCGAGGGCTTGGTGTCGATGATGTAGATGCGCGACGATCGCAGGCCGGGAATGATGAGATAGCGCCGCTCGATGAACGCATGCCCGGTGAGCGGTGACAATGCGGAGGAGCAGGCGTTCCAGCCGAAGTGATGGAATTCGTCGCCCTTGTTCGGCATCGTCACGGTATGGACGATCTTGCCATAGGTCTTCGAGCCGGGCTTGACGTCGATCACCGCGAGCGCATCCGGCTTCTTGAAGTCGGGACTGAGCAGCAGCGTATAGGCGTACTGCTCGGGCGGCGCCTCCATCGCAAGCTTGGGCGAGGCGTGAAAGGTGGGGTCGGGTCGCATCGTCATGACGTACTCCCGGTTTTGTCGGCTTGTTACCAACGTCGGGCCGTTCGCAGCGTTGCAATGGTCTGAATGGAGCGGCCTGGCACTCCGCTGGACGCGAGGTTGGCTACGGACAGTCTACGGCATCATGCGCCGCCCGGAAACACGCGCGCACGCCTATGGGCTGTGGCGTTCTGCCACGAATTCGTGAGCCGTATCACACATGGAATTGCGGGGGGCCCGGCTCTCGCTGCGCGGTCATCCGGTGCCCGCAAGTTGTGAGACAAGACCGCTGCCGCTCGTGGTATATGCCTTGCGCGAGTTGGTCACTGGCAGGGGCGGACCATGCAGGCAGTTGATCGCGTCGTTGGGTTTTCGTCACCGATCGTGGCTGCGGCGCTGGGCGCGCTCATCCTGCTCGCATCTGCTTATTCCGGCGCGGCAAACGGGCAGAGCGCCGAGCCGGTCTGGCCGACGGAACAATGGCAAGCCTCGACGCCGGAGCAGCAGGGTATGGATTCGGCTGTCTTGGCCAAGCTGGTGGCGGCCGGCACCGCGCGCAGCTTCGACAGCCTGCTGGTGACGCGCCATGGCCGCATCGTGCTCGATGTGTATTACGCGCCCTTCACCGCCGACATGCCGCACGTCATCAACTCCTCCACCAAGGCGGTGGTGTCGACGCTGCTGGCGATGGCCTACAAGGATGGTCTGCTGGACCGTCTCGACCATCCGATGCTGGATTTCTTTTCCGATCGCAGCGGCATCGCCAATGTCGACGAGCGCAAGAAGGCTATCACGGTCCAGCATCTGCTCAACATGACGTCGGGCCTCGACTGGGACGAGGGGTTCGAGGGCGGCCGCGAGCAGTCGCTTCGCGATATGGGAAAGAGCCCGGACTGGGTCCAGTTCATTCTGGACCGCCCGATGGCGCATGCTCCCGGAGAGATCTTCTATTACAACAGCGGCGGCTCGCATCTGCTGTCCGCGATCGTCAGCAAGCTCACCGGCAAGAACACCGCCGACTATGCCGAGGAGCGGCTGTTCGGCCCACTCGGCATCACCAAGCCGTTCTGGCGGCGGGATCCGCAAAGGCTCCCGATTGGCGGGTTCGGCCTGATGATGCGGCCGCGCGACATGGCGAAGATCGGCTATCTCTATCTGCGCAACGGCGAGTGGGCCGGCAAGCAGCTGCTGCCCGCGGATTTCCTCGATGCCGTCAACCATGCCACCGTGAACATGAATGCCCGGTTTGATCCGCGGCTGCGCTATGCCAACCAGTTCTGGACCATTCCCGACAGGCACATCTTCATGACGGTTGGCTATCATTGCCAGGTGATCATGGTCCTGCCGGAGCGCGATATCGTTGCGGTCATGACGGCGAGCAATTTCTGCCCGTTCGGCAAGCTGGCCGAAGAGATTTCCGGCACTGTCAAATCCGACCAGGCCCTGCCGGTCGATGCGGCCACGGCCGAGCAATTGGCAAAGGCGATCGCCGACGTTGCCACGGAGAAGCCGACACAGGTCGGTGCGACGCCCGCGATCGCATCCACGATCTCGGGCCGCACCTACAGATTCCCCGACAACAACCTCGGTATCAAGACGCTGACGCTGTTCCTTGCCGACGAGAACCCGCGCTACGTCGTGGAGACCAACGCCGGCGATCCCGCACGGCGTCACTTCGACGGACCGATCGGCCTCGACGGCCTCTATCGCAAGAGCGCTCCGACCTTCCTCGGTGTGCGCGCCGTCAAGGGCGCGTGGACGGACGAGCGAACCCTCGTCGTCGATCTCCAATATGTCGGGCTCGGCGACGCCTGGACCTGGACGCTCACCTATGACGGCGACAAGGTCGCGCTGCGCGGCAAGGCGAGGGATGGGCGCGAGGGGGCGGCGGAAGGGACGGCGGGTGGTTGACGCGCGATGCGAAACCTCCGCTCGCTTGCGTCGGCTCAAAACTCCAGCGCCGCATTGTCCACCACCTCCTTCATGACGAAGAAGGTGCGGGTCTGCCGCACGCCGGGCAGCGCGATCAGCTGGTCGCCATGGATGCGATTGAAATCCTCCATGTCGCCGGCGCGGATCTTGAGGAAGTAGTCGAAGTCGCCGGCAACGAGGTGACAGTCGAGCACGCATTTCAGCTTCGCCACCGCCTGCTCGAAGCTCGCAAAGCTTTCCGGCGTCGAGCGGTCGAGCACGACGCCGACCATGACCAGCGTGCCCTTGCCGAGCTTGCGCGGCGCCACCATGGCGCGGACACTACTGACATAACCCTCGTCGAACAGCGCCTGGGTCCGGCGATGGCAGGTCGCAGGGCTGACGCCGACCTGATCGGCCAGCTCGGCATTGCTGAGCCGGCCGTTCTTTTGCAGCAATCTCAACATCTTGAGGTCGATGCGGTCGAGCCGGGATGACATGGAAGAATCTTTCGTCATTAGCCAATTTAGCGAGAGAAACCATAACACCTGAAGCAAACCAAGCAAATTTAGATAATCTGATAGACCAAATTAGAGAGCACCTTTCGCGCGGGTAGTGATAGGTGTGGCGCCGTTCCAGACACCAAGTTTCAAGACACGAGGATGCCAGAATGCTGGAGAAATTCGCGCGCTATCCGCTCACCTTCGGCCCGACCGCCATCGAGAAGCTCGATCGGCTGTCAAAGCATCTCGGCGGCAAGGTCGAGCTCTATGCCAAGCGCGAGGATTGCAACTCCGGACTCGCCTACGGCGGCAACAAGCTGCGCAAGCTCGAATACATCATCCCCGACGCGATCGCCTCCAACGCGGACACGCTGGTCTCGATCGGCGGCGTGCAGTCGAATCACACCCGCATGGTTGCGGCGGTCGCGGCCAAGATCGGCATGAAGTGCCGGCTGGTGCAGGAAAGCTGGGTGCCGCATGAGGACGCAGTCTACGACCGCGTCGGCAACATCCTGCTGTCGCGGGTGATGGGCGCCGACGTGCGCCTGGTCGACGAAGGCTTCGATATCGGCATCCGCAAGAGCTGGGAGCAGGCGATCGAGGAGGTGAAGGCCGCCGGCGGCAAGCCTTACGCCATTCCCGCCGGCGCCTCCGTGCACAAATATGGCGGCCTCGGCTATGTCGGCTTTGCCGAAGAGGTGCGGGCGCAGGAGCGTCAGCTCGGCGTCAAGTTCGACTACATCGTGGTCTGCACGGTGACCGGCTCGACCCATGCGGGCATGCTGGTAGGCTTCGCCGCCGATGGGCGCGCGCGCAACGTGATCGGCATCGACGGTTCGTTCACGCCTGAGCAGACCAAGGCGCAGGTGCTGTCGATCGCGCAGAACACGGCCAAGCTGGTCGAGCTCGGCCGCGACATCGTCGAGGATGACGTCGTGCTGATCGAGGACTACGCTTATCCCGCCTACGGCGTGCCGTCGGAGGAGACCAAGGAGGCGATCCGTCTCAGCGCGCGGCTGGAAGGCATGATCACCGACCCCGTCTATGAGGGGAAGTCGATGCAGGGCATGATCGATCTGGTGCAGAAGGGCTATTTCCCGGCCGGATCCAAGGTGCTCTACGCCCATCTCGGCGGCGCGCCAGCCCTCAACGGCTACGCCTACGCGTTCCGCAACGGCTGAGGGCCGGCCAAGGGATCTCCAAGGGCTCCTGCGGGCTGCCGCGTCAGGTCCGCGTCAGTTTCGTCCGGTATTTTCATCGCGCCGGGCGAGTCGGGAGACCTTCGGGTGAAGATGATGAATGCGGCCGGCCGGGCCTTCGCCGCGCTCGGCGTTGGCATCGTCGCCGTGGGGCATTGGTTCTGGGCCTATCCGGGCCAGGGCGCCGTGCTGCGCGCCCGTCTGCTGGCGATGAATCACGCAGTCGAGCTGTATGCCGGCATCTTCCTGATCGGCGTCGGCGTCCATGCCCTCGCATCCCACTACTGGTTCCGCGAACCAAACCCGCCCGCGCAGTCTTCGGCTCGGGAGCCGCAATAGCGCCCGCCTTGCGCGGCCGATTATGTCTGAGTTGACATTCTAGGAACAAAATAGGAACATGCCGCCTGTAACCTGAGGGTGTGGCGATTGCCTCATCCGCGGCGGTATTGCGCGGCCGCAGGACCGAAGGCCAAGCCGCGCACCACTTGCGGATGAATTTCTCCGCCTCCTATGATGGGTTGTGGTTGGGGAGTACGCGTCATGAAAGTTGTGGTCTGGGCGGTCGTTGCGGCCGCATGGTTGCTTGTGTCTGCAACTCCATCAAGCGCCCGCGGTCCCTACGGCTCGATCACGGTCGGCAATTGGAAGGGTGGCGCCTTCACCAACGACAAGGACGGCGCGTTCACGCATTGCTCGGCGGGGACGGTTTATCAGAGCGGCATCTACTTCGTGGTGGCGATTACCGCGAATGGCAGCTGGCGGCTGGGCTTTGCCCATGAGAGCTGGCATCTGACTCCGGGCGAGGCCTTTCCGCTTGCGCTGACCTTCGACGGCCAGCCTGCGATCAATGTCTACGGCATGCCGTTCGGCACCCAGCTCGTCAATGTCGAGATGCCGGTGACTTCCAACCTGATCAATCAGTTCCGCAAGGCGCACCAGATGACGGCGTTCGCGCAGGGACAGTTGTTTCAGTTCAACCTCAATCAGACTGCCCAGCTACTGCCGGCGTTGCTCAATTGCGTGGTCTCGGTGAAGAAGAACGGCGTTGCCAATGCCGGTGAATTCGCGGTCGCGGCGAAGCCCGCGGCAGCGCCGCCGCAGCAGGCTGCTCCGAGCTCGCCGCAGAAGCAGGCGAAGTCCGGGACCGGGACCGGCTTTGTGGTCAGCAGCAGCGGGCACATCGTCACCAACCATCATGTCATCAATGGTTGCAGCGAGATCACCGGCAATCTGAGCGGCGAGGCGCCGGTGAAATTGCGGCTGGTGTCCGGCGACGAAACCAACGACCTCGCGCTGCTGCAGGCGCCGGCGCCGTTCAAGGATGTCGCCAAGATCAGGCAAAATCCGATTCCGGTCGGCAATGCTGTGGTGGCGATCGGCTACCCCTATCACGGGCTGCTGACGTCCGATTTCACCGTCACCACGGGCATCGTCTCGTCGCTGAGCGGTATTCTCAACGACACCCGTTTCCTGCAGATCAGTGCCGCGGTGCAGCCGGGCAACAGCGGCGGCCCGCTGTTCGATCTCGGCGGCAGCGTGGTCGGCGTCGTGGCGGCCAAGCTCGATGCTGTCACGGTCGCGCGGGCAACGGGAACCATCCCGGAGAACATCAATTTCGCGATCAAGACCGGGGCGTTGCGCGACTTCCTCGACAACAGCGCGGTGCAGTACCAGACCGCCGAGTGGCGTGACTCTACAAAGCGCGAGACGCCGGAGATCGCCAAGGACGCGCGCGGCTACACGCTCCTGATCGCTTGCAAGGTGAATGAACAAGCCGCGGGCAAGCGCGGCGACACGAAGTAGTGGCGCGTAGGATGGGTAGAGCACAGCGAAACCCATCATCGTTCCGCGCATGAGAACGATGGGTTTTGCTGCGCTCTACCCATCCTGCGCATCTTTCTTGCCCGGGCAGCTTGCCAGTTACGTCAGCCGCCGCAGCGTGTGCACCGTGATTTCGGCCGGACAATTCAGCCGCACCGGCGCGAGGCTGGTGCCGGCGCCGGTTGACGTGTAGCCGGCGAGCTCGCCGAAGCGCCAGGCGCCCCTGCCCATGCGCCGCGGCAGCCGCGCCTCCAGCTTGATCGCGATGCCGCCGGGCAGGCAGAGCTGGCCGCCATGGGTATGGCCGCTCAGCATCAGGTCGAAGTCGGCCGCTGCCGCCTCGCGATAGGATTCCGGCGTGTGCGCAAGCAGGATCGAAAACGCCTCGCGCGGGATCACCGCGGCGGCCTTTGCGATGTCGTCGGTGCGGTAGAAATGCGCGTCGTCGATTCCGGCGAGGTGGATCGTTGCGCCATCGCGCGTGATCGGCTCCTGCTCGTTGAACAGCATCCTGATCCCCATTGCTTCGAGCGCCGGAGTCATGCGGATGCTGTCGTGATTGCCGAGGACGCCGTAGAGCGGCAGCTTGATGCGCGCGCAGAGATCCTTCATCAGCGTGAGGCTGGTCTCGAACGGGCCGAACGTCCTGCCGCGATAGTCGCCGGTCAGGACGCAGATGTCGCAGGCGACATGGCGCACGACATCAGCCAGATGCCGCATCGCGCCCTGGCTGATGTCGGCGTGGAGATCGCTGAGATGCAGGATGGTGAAGCCGTCGAAGGCCGCAGGCAGGCGCGTCGACGTCACCAGATTGCGCCGCACCTCGACCCGGTCGGCGTTGCGCCGCGCCCGGCCATGGAGGCCGGTCAGCTTGAGCGCGGTCGTGACGATCCACGGCGCGAGGCGCCAGTTCTCGACGTTGAACACCAGCGTACCCTGGCCGATCAGCTGCTTCTCGTGCGCGGACTCGATCCCAAGCCGGCGCACGACGTGATCTGCGCCGATCCGCTCGACCAGTCCCTGCAATGCCGTGTCGGCCATCGTCCCCCGTGCGGCCCGCGATACGACGCGGACCGGCGCGACACTATCATGCGCGATCCCGATGCGGATACCGCTGATGCCAAAGCATGATCCGGAAAAGCGCGCAGCGGTTTTCCCTCGCGACAAACGCGGGACGCGTTTGCGCGGAGATCATGCTCAAGCAAGAAGCTAAAGCGCGATAACAATTCGACCCAATCTCATCGCGGCTCAGACCACGGGGACGCGCCTTGCGGCAACGGCAGCCGGCGAGATCACCTCGATGTCGAGCGGAACCTGCCAGCGTCCGGTGAAGCGGACCTGTGGCGGTGCATTGCCGTTGCGTCCGCCCTGCAGCACGAAGCCGTCATAGCCCGAATTCATCACTTCATTGCACTTCTGCACATAGATCGGGAAGCCGCCGATATAGGGCATGAACACGCGGGGACGGCCCGGGATATTGGCGCCGACATACCAGGAGCTGCAGGTCGAGCGCAGCGAGACCGTGGAGACGTCGTTGACATGGGCGACCCAGGCATCCTCGTCGTCGCGGACCGCCTCGATCGTGCCGGCGCCGATGTCGCGCATGTGGCCAAGGCAATCCGCCAGCCAGTCGACATGCTGCTCGATCGCCTGGATCATGCTCGCGAGCACTGATGGGCTACCGGGCCCGGTGATCATGAACAGGTTCGGAAATCCTTCCGAGGCGAGACCGAGATAGGCGCGCGGGCCTGCCCGCCATTTCTCGGCGAGCGTCTGCCCGCCGCGGCCGGTGATCGCGATCTTGTCGAACGAGCCGGTCATGGCGGCAAAGCCGGTGGCGGAAACGATGGCGTCGAATTTGTATTCGGTGCCGTCGACCACGATGCCGTCTCGCGTGAAGCGTTCGATCGGCGTCTTTGAGACGTCGACCAGCTTCACATGCGGCAGATTGTAGGTCTCGAAATAATTGGTATCGACGCAGAGCCGCTTGCAGCCGAACACGTTCTGCGGGCACAGCAGTTCGGCGGTGGCGGGATCCCTGACGATGCCGCGGATCTTCTCGCGCGCGAAATCGGCGATGGTGTCGTTGGCCGCCTTCTCGAACAGGAGGTCGCCGAACGCGCCGAGGAAGGGTAGGCCGCCGCGCTGCCAGGCTTCCTCATACAGCCGCTCGCGTTCATCCTCGCTCGCCTGCAGCGCGGGCTGGGCGTTGAACTGGAAATAGAAGCCGGTCGGGCGCGCGCGCGCTTTCGCGCGCAGCTCCGGATAATGCGCCTTGGCTTCCCTGAGATACTCCGCTGACAGCCGCTCGTTCCACGCCGGTACTGACCAGGTCGCGGTGCGCTGGAATACGGTGAGCTCGGAGGCCTGCTGGGCGATGATCGGGATCGACTGGATCGCCGACGAGCCGGTGCCGATGACGCCGACGCGCAGGCCCGTGAAATCGACACCCTCGTGCGGCCATTCGCCGGTGTGATAGATCGGCCCGCGGAAATCCGCCATGCCGGTGAAGGCCGGACGGTTCGGCGCCGAAAGGCAGCCGACCGCCATGATGCAGAATTTCGCGGTGACCTTGTCGCCACGGTCGGTTTCGATCGACCATGTTCCTGCCTGCTCGTCGAAGGTCGCCGCGGTGACGCGGGTGTCGAACACGATCTGGCTGCGCAGGTCGAAGCGGTCGGCGACATGGTTGGCGTAAGCGAGAATTTCGGGCTGCGGAGAATATTTCTCCGACCAGCTCCAGTCTTGATCGAGTTCCTCAGAGAACGAGAAGGAATATTGCAGGCTCTCGACGTCGCAGCGCGCGCCGGGATAGCGATTCCAGTACCAGGTGCCGCCGACCCCGCCACCGGCCTCATAGACCCGCGCAGTGAAGCCGAGCCCGCGCAGCCGGTGCAGCATGTACATGCCGGCGAATCCAGCGCCGATCACCACGGCATCGAACGTTCCATTTTCCGCAGGGCGCGCAGTCGTGCGCGCGGTGCTCTCCTGAGCCATGGTCCGTCTCTTCCCTATATCGTTATGCCTTGGCCGCGCCTCGTTGGACGCAGCGGCAAAAGATTAGGGCTGTTGCGGCGCGGCCCGCAAGCGCATGCGGTGCCGCGCGGGGTATGGCTCCTATGCTGTGGCGATCACTGCGGTATCCGGGCGCTGCCTCACTCCAGCCGCCGAGCGGATCGGACGCGTTGTGCTACGCTTCGGCCAGGCTGGTTGCAGCCTCGTCGATGAAGGCACTCACCTCGTTCGGCTTCGAGGCCAGCGAGGCGTGGCCGGCAGCGAGCGTGATGATCTTCCGGGGCTTCATCCGTTCCGACATCCGCCTCTGGTTGTCGGGGTTGATCATCCGGTCTTCACTGGAGATCTGATACCAGACCGGCTTCTTTCGCCACGCCGGCGCGGTGATATTGTCGCCGAATGTGCTGGCAAGCGGCGCCTTCTGGGTGACCGCCATCACCAGCGCTTCGTCGGCAGGCAGGTCCTGGCAGAAGCTTTCGTGAAACTTGTCAGGCTTGATCCAGAGATGCCCGTCGCTATCAGGTGCGACATTGGCAATCGCCGCTGGCGGGAGTCCCGCGGTGATGCCGCCAGGGCTCTCGCCGGCGTCGGGCGCAAAGGCCGCGATGTAAACGAGGCCGGCCACGTTCGGAAGATCGCCGGCCTCGGTGATCACAGCGCCGCCATAGGAATGGCCGACCAGCAGGGTCGGGCCGGCCTGCTGCTTGACCATCTTGCGCAGCCGTTCGGCGTCGTCAGCGAGCGAGGTCAGCGGCATCTCGACCGCTTGCAGGCCGGTGTGCCCCCTGCGCGAGAGCGCGACGATCACCTTGCTCCAGTGCGCCGCGCCTCCCCAGAATCCGTGAACCAGAATGATCGTCGGCTTGCTCATGCTCGGCTCCTCCGGTGGATGATCTAAGGAAACGCGGTCAGGATGAGCGGGCACACGGCAGCCGTCAACGAGACAAAGCGTGGCTACGTCGCGCCGGTGTCACGATGGCGTCACCAGGATGGGCAGTGGCCGGGCCTGATCGTTCAGCCGTCGTTCGCCTTCACGATCCGGATCAACTCGTCGCCATAGTGCTCGAGCTTCTTGTCGCCGATCCCGGCGATGTTGCGCAGATCATTCAACGTATCCGGCCGCATCGCGGCGATGCCGTCGATGGTCGAATCGTGCAGCACCACATAGGCCGGCACGCCACGCGCTCGCGCCACGTCCGAGCGCCAGGCGCGCAGCGCCGCATGCAGCGCGGGGCTGGCGACCCCGCCGGGGCTCTCGGCTGCGGGTGCGAGGTCGCCACGGCGCGATTTGCTGCGGACTGCGCGGTTGCGCGCGCCCTCCGGCTGTTCGCGCAGCATCACCGCGGTCTCGCCCTTCAGCACGCCGCGGGCGCTGTCGGTCAGCTTCAGGGCGCCAAAAGCGTCGCTGTCGGCGCGCAGATGACCCATCGCCACCAGTTGGCGCAGCACTGCGCGCCATTGCTTCTCGTTGAGCTCGCGGCCGATGCCGAACACCGACAATTGGTCGTGGCTGAACTGCTTGACCCGCTCGGTCAGCCGTCCGACCAGCACGTCGATCAGGTGCATGGCGCCAAATCGCTGCCCGGTGCGATAGACGCACGACAGCAGTTTCTGTGCGAGTACCTTGCCGTCGCGGACGCGCGGCGGCGTCAGGCAGTTGTCGCAATTGCCGCAGCTTTCATCGCTGCGGGTCTCGCCGAAATAGCCGAGCAGGCGCTGCCGCCGGCAATGCACAGTTTCAGCTAAAGCGACCAGCGCGTCGAGCTTACCTATCGACACGCGCTTGAAGGCATCTGAACCGGTCGATTCGTCGATCATGCGGCGCTGCTGCACGATGTCGGAGAGGCCGTAGGCCATCCACGCCGCCGACGGCTTGCCGTCGCGGCCGGCGCGTCCGGTTTCCTGATAATAGGCCTCGATGCTCTTCGGCAGATCGAGATGCGCGACGAAGCGCACATCGGGCTTGTCGATGCCCATGCCGAACGCGATCGTGGCGACGATCACGATTCCGTCCTCATTGAGGAAACGGTCCTGATGCCGGGCACGCACGCCGGCATCGAGCCCGGCATGATAGGGCAGCGCGGGAATGCCGGCCTCGCTGAGCGCCGCCGCGACGTCTTCGACCTTGGCGCGGGACAGGCAATAGACCACGCCGGCGTCGCCGGCATGGCGCTCCCTGATGAAGTTCTTCAGCTGCGTCGTCGCATTCTGCTTGTCGACGATCTCGTAGCGGATGTTGGGCCGGTCGAAGCTAGCGACGAACTCCGGCGCGTCGGTGAGGGACAGCCGCTCGGCGATCTCCTTGCGCGTCAATGCATCCGCGGTTGCGGTCAGCGCGATGCGCGGCACCTTGGGGAAGCGCTCGGCGAGTGCGGACAGGCCGATATATTCCGGGCGGAAGTCATGGCCCCATTGCGAGACGCAATGCGCCTCGTCGATCGCAAACAGCGCGATCTGCGCCTGGCTGAGCAGGTTGAGGCAGCGCGGTGTGAGCAGCCGCTCCGGCGCGACATAGAGCAGATCGAGATCGCCGGCGAGCAGCCGCCGCTCGACCTCGGAAGCCTCCTCATAGGACAGCGTCGAGTTCAGCACGGCGGCGTTGACGCCGGCCTCGGTGAGGCCCGCGACCTGGTCGCGCATCAGTGCGATCAGGGGCGACACCACGATGCCGCAACCGTCGCGCAGCAGCGACGGCAGCTGGTAGCACAGCGACTTGCCGCCGCCGGTCGGCATCAGCACCAGGCAATTGCCGCCCTCGGTGACGTGGCGGACGATCTTTTCCTGCGCGCCGCGGAATCCCGACAGGCCGAACACGGAACTGAGCACGGATCGCGCGTCGCGGCGCGGAGCGGATGCGTGATCGAGGGCGGGCTGGGCGGTCATGATCCCTTGCTTGATCCCTTGTTTGATCCCTTGGGATTTCCCCGGATGTCCTTGGGGTCAACAGGCGGTGATCGAGGTCGTCTGGGCGAACGATACCGGAACGAAACGTGTTAATACACGTCCCAACAACAAACTCAATTGACGCATGGCCGGTCAACTGCGGATCATCACAGGCATTGCGGCGATCGTGCTGGTCGCGGGGGCGGCGGTGGGCTTTGCGGTCGCCTGGCGGCCGCAGATTGCGGCCATGGCGCCGCCGCGGCCCGATACGTTCGATCCCGAGATCGTCAAACGCGGCCGCGATCTCGCGGCGATCGGCAATTGCAACACCTGCCATACCGTGCAGGGCGGTGGAAATTACGCCGGCGGGCTTCCGGTTCCGACGCCTTTCGGCACCATCTTCTCGTCGAACATCACGCCGGACGCCGAGACCGGCATCGGCAGCTGGCCTGAGGAGGCGTTCGTCCGCGCGATGCGCGCGGGCGTCGGCCGCGACGGCCGGCACCTCTATCCAACCTTTCCCTATGACCATTTCACCAATGTATCTGACGCGGACGACCGGGCCCTCTATGCGTTCCTGATGACGCGGCAGCCGGTGCATGCGTCATCGCCGGCGAATCAGCTGTCGTTCCCGTTGAACTACCGGCCGCTGATTGCAGGCTGGAAGCTGCTGTATCTTCGCAGCGGCGACGTTCCTTCCAACGCCGCGAAGGGGGCGGAATGGAACCGCGGCGCCTATCTGGTCGAGGGGCTCGCGCATTGCGGAGCCTGCCACACGCCGCGCAATGCGCTCGGCGCCGAGCAGGTCAATGCGCAGTTCTCCGGCGGCGACGTCGACAATTGGCACGCCTACGCGCTGAACGACACCTCGCACGCCCCGGTGCGCTGGACCGCCGATGCGCTGTACGCCTATCTGCGCCGCGGCTGGCACGCCGATCACGGCACCGCGCGCGGACCGATGGCTGAGGTGGTCGGTAACCTCGCGACGGTGCCCGACCGCGACGTGCGCGCCATCGCAGCGTACATGGCCGATGTCTCGGGCGCGCCCACGCCGGATCGCAAGTCGCCCAATGATGCAGCGGCGCAATCGGCCGCGGCGGATGCAACGCAAGCCAACGCCGCAGGCGCCGCGATCTATACCGCGGCCTGCGCGAGCTGCCATGAGGGCGGCCGTGCACTGCCATACGGTGGTGTCAACCTCGCGCTCAGCACGGCGATCGCAGGCTCCGATCCGCGCAACCTTCTCAACATCGTGCTATCGGGCGTCGGCGCCGTCGCCGGCGAGCGCAGTCCAATCATGCCGGGCTTCGCCGCCAGCATCGATGACGCGCAGATGGTTGCGCTCGCGGCCTATCTCCGCGCCCGCTTCGGCAAGCGGCCGGCATGGAGCGATCTCGACAAGGCGGTGCGCGATGCGCGCGCCGTGCAGGCCGCTTCGCTTGCGGCGGCCGACGCGCCTGCGGACTCCAGACAACGAGGCAAGCCATGATGGCATTGAAGGTCAATGGCCGGGATCATCAGGTCGACGCCGATCCGGATACGCCGCTGCTCTATGTGCTGCGCGATGATCTTGCGCTCAATGCCGCCAAGTTCGGCTGCGGGCTCGGCCAATGCGGTGCCTGCACCGTCATCGTCGACAACAAGGCGGTGCTGTCCTGCGTCACGCCGCTGCTGCTCGTCGAGGGCAAGCAGGTGACGACGCTGGAAGGGCTCGGCACGGTGGCGGCTCCGGCGCCGATCCAGCGCGCCTTCATGGAGGAGCAGGCGGCGCAATGCGGCTATTGCATCGCCGGGATGATGATGCGAGCGCAGGCGCTGTTGATGCGTAATCCGAAGCCGTCGGATGCGCAGATACGCGCCGAGCTCGAGCCGCATCTGTGCCGCTGCGGCACACACATGCGCATCCTGCGCGCGGTGCATCGCGCCGCCCGGCTGATGGATACGGCCGACGCAAGTGACAGGAGCGTCCGATGACCGCACCCGTAGTGCTCGATCGCCGCAGCGTGCTGGCCGGTGGCGGCGCGCTGATCGTCAGCTTCTCGCTGCGCCGCGCGGGGGCACAGGAGAAGGCTGCGCAGGGTCCGAAACTGCCGGGCAGCCTTGCGACCTCGCCCAATCTGGATTCCTGGATCCGCATCGATGCCGACGGCCAGATCACGGCCTTCACGGGCAAGGCCGAGCTTGGCCAGGGCTTCCGGACCGCGTTCCAGCAGATCGCGGCCGAGCAGCTCGACATTCCCTTCGATGCGCTAAAGGTGATCACTGCCGATACAAAGCTCACGGCGAATGAGGGCTACACCTCCGGCAGCCACTCGATGCAGGACAGCGGCACCGCGATCCTGCACGCCGCGGCGCAGGCGCGCGCGCTGCTGGTCGCGGAGGCGGCGCGGCGGTTCGACCTGCCGCCCGACGGGTTGCGAACCGAGAGCGCAGTCGTCATCGCCCCTGATGGCCGCCGCCTGAGCTACGGCGAGCTCGTCGCCTCGGACTTGCTGCATGTCGAGGCGCAGCCGACGTCGCACCTCAAGGATCCCGCGAGCTTCAAAGTGATGGGACAGCCGGTGCCGCGCGTCGATATTCCGGCCAAGGTCACCGGCGGCGCGGCCTATGTGCAGGACATGCGGCTGCCCGGCATGGTGCATGCACGCGTGGTGCGCCCGCCGAGCTACGGCGCGCAGCTCTCCGAATGCGACACCGCCGCGATCGAGAAGATGCCCGGCGTGATCGGAATCGTGCGCGACGGCAATTTCCTCGCCGTGGTGGCGGAGAAGGAGTTTTCCGCGGTCAAGGCGATGAAGGCGCTATCAGCCGCGGCGAAGTGGCGGGAGAGCGCGAAGCTGCCGAACCAGCAGGATCTGGCAAATGCGTTGACGGCACTGCCTTCGCAGGATTTCGCGATTTTCGAGCGCAGCGATCCCGCGGTGAACGGAGCGAGATCGCTCGAAGCCACCTACACGCGGCCCTATCAGTCGCATGGCTCGATCGGGCCATCCTGCGCTGTCGCGCAGTTCGTCGATGGCGCGATGACGGTGTGGACGCATACGCAAGGCGTCTATCCGGACCGGCAGGCGATTGCCGAGATGCTTGGCATGGCGCAGTCGAGCGTTCGCCTGATCCATGTCGAAGGCTCCGGCTGCTACGGCCATAACGGCGCCGACGATGCCGCGGCCGATGCCGCGCTGATTGCCCGTGCGCTGCCCGGTCGCCCAATTCGGGTGCAGTGGATGCGCGAGCAGGAGCACGGCTGGGAGCCGTATGGTCCGGCGATGGTGACCAAGCTGAGCGCGTCGCTGACCGAGGACGGAAGGATCGCTGACTGGAATTTTGCGGTATGGAGCAATACGCATTCGATGCGGCCGGGCGGCGCCGGCTCGTTGCTCGCGGCCCAGCACATGGCGCGGTCGTTCGCGGTGCCCGCGCCAAAGCCGCTGCCGTTGCCGGAGGGCGGCGGCGACCGCAACGCGATCCCGATCTACAACTTCCCGAATGCGCATGTGATGCATCACTTCATCCCGACGATGCCGCTGCGGATTTCCGCGATGCGCGCGCTCGGCGCCTATCACAACGTATTCTCGATCGAGAGCTTCATGGATGAGCTGGCCGGTCTCGCCGGCGATGATCCGGTCGCGTTTCGCTTGAAGCATCTCGACGATGCGCGCGGCCGCGCGGTGGTGGAGACCGCTGCCCGGGAGTTCGGCTGGACGCGCGGGCAAAAGCCGCCGCAGAATCGCGGCTATGGCTTTGCGTTCGCGCGCTACAAGAACCTTGCCGCCTATTGCGCCATTGCGACAGAGGTGGAGGTCGATCGCGAAACCGGCCGGGCCCGTCTGGTGCGCGCGGTCGCTGCCGTCGACGCCGGCCAGGTCGTCAATCCCGACGGCATCACCAACCAGATCGAGGGCGCGATCGTGCAGTCGACGAGTTGGACACTCTATGAGAGCGTCACGTTCGACGACACCAGGATCACCAGCATCGACTGGCAGACTTATCCGATCCTGCGCTTTGACGCCGTGCCCGACAGCATCGCCGTCCACATCATCAACCGCCCGGGCCAGCCGTTCCTCGGCAGCGGCGAGACCGGGCAGGGTCCGGCGGCGGCATCGCTCGCCAATGCCATCGCGGACGCGACCGGCAAGCGGCTGCGCGACCTGCCGCTCAGCCGCAAGCGGATCAAGGATGCGATCGACGCGTAAATCTCAAACCGTCGGCGCGGGTGGCGCAGGCGGCGTCGGCATCGGCTCGACCGTGTAGGTCCTGGGCATGTTGATCGGCTTGTAGGCCGGATCGTTCTGCATCCGCTCCAGCACCGAGGCATGGATGGTCGCGCCTTCCGGTATCGGCCGTGGCTCGCCGCGCGGCAGGTAGAAGCCGAGGAAGGATTTCCGTTCCGGCCATTCCTTCCACTTGTCGCTCTTGGGAATCCACTCCAGGATTTCCCAGGCGGCGGTCAGCGAATTGTGCAGCGGGTCCGTCGCGCTCGGCGGCGCATATTCGTGGGTGTGCGGCGGCAACGGTGTGCCCCAGGCGAGATGATCGATCAGTGCCTGGTCCATCTGCAGCCCGGCGGCCCCGGCCTGTCCGAGCATCCAGATCAGCGGAAATTTCGACGGCCCGCTCTGGTCCTCCGGATAGCCGCCGCCGACGTCGGAGTGTACGCCGGCGAACCAGACCTGGCGGATGTCCTGCGGCACCTCGGTCGCCGGGTCGAACGGATTCGACCGGTAAAGCTGCCCCTCCTTCCACTGGTTGAGGCGGAACATGCGCCTGCGCTCGTCGATCGAGATCGCCTGGCGGAAGCGCTTCACACTCGAATTGGTGCGCGTGAACAGCAGCGTCTGTATGTCGAACAGGAAATTGTCCTGCCGCGGCACGATGATCGAGGCCACCGTATCCCACACGCCGACGAACTCGATGTCGATGTTGCGGCCGCCGGCGATCTGGCTGAAGTGCCAGGCTTCCTTCAGCGGCGCATCGTCGAACGTGCCATCGGACTTTTGGGCGTCGGAGCTCGCCTTCTTGTAGGTGCCGAAGGCATAGCCGGCGAGGTCGAGCTGGTCGACCGGCAATAGGCCCATCACATGGACAAAGGCGGCGAGCACGCGGACCGTGTAGGCGCCGCGGCTGAAGCCGAATATCCAGACCCGGTCGCCGGGCTCCCAGAGCCGGCAGAGAAACTGGTAGGCGTCGAGCGTATCCTTGTCGAGGCCGGCGCCGAAGGCCAGTCCGAACAAGCCCCACGCCTCCTGCTTGAACCGCCCCCAGCTGTTCTGCAGGCCGATGGTACCGAGCCCCGGATGATAGTAGATCCGCTGCCGGTCGTCCTTGTCGGAGACGCGAAACAGCTTCAGGACGTTGGAAATATTGGCGCCGATCTCGTTGCCGGTGCCGTCGCACAAGATCAAAATATCCTTCGGCATCCGTGGCCCCTGCGGTCGCCGTGAAATTCGTGGCCTCAATGTATGGCAGGATGCGAGGAAGATTCAATCTCCAATTGAAGACGATTTGGTGTACGCGGTGCGAGCGCCGGCGACGCCGTGCCTTCCCCGATCCCATCGCCGCCATTGGCATCGGCTGCATACTCGCTCCCTGGCGCTCGGTAGAATTCAATTGCAACACCAGGGAAAAGATGGGAATCTGAAGATCAATTATTGCTGCGGTACGTTGACATTTTCTCCCGTTCGGGGACTTCGCCGGTGCGCGCGATCATTTTGCCTGCGGGTTGCCGCAGTTTTCTCATCATCAGGAATGGATCGGCATGAGCACTCAAGCTCTCGTGACGATCATTCTCGCGGGACTTGTGGTGAGTGCGTTCGGACTTTTCCGGTGGGTCGGCAGCTATTCCGATCGCGTTTTTGCCAACCGATTCCGCACCCGCTTTCCGGAGAAGACGCTGAGCTACAGCGGCGACCAGCTCGGCGCGCTGGTGCAGTCCGATCTGCGGCTGAAGTATGTGTTCCCGATCCTGTTCCCGCTCGATCTCGTCGTCATGCTGGCGCTGGCGGGCGCGATGGGCGCAGCGTCATCGCACTGGCTCACCCATACCTATCCGTCGGCGGCGTGGCTCGGCCTGGTCGTGCCGGCGGTGTATCTGCTCAGCGATCTGATCGAGGATTGCCTGCTGGCATGGCTGTTGCTGCGCGGCGACCCGGACGCGGCGGCGCGATCCGTCTCGGCTTTGAAGGCGATCACGACGATCAAGCTCGTCAGTGTCTCTGCGTCGATCGCGCTGACACTGATCGCATTCGTCGGATGGCTGTTCCACAGCGAATCGCTCGCGCTATAGGGCAGCTCGGCCGACTGGCCTATTGATAGGTCGCCACGATGTCGGAGACGGCGCGCTCGAGCTGCTGGGCGGTCGCGCACTGGCGCACCACGGTGCAAAAGGTCGCGTAGCGCGGCATCTCGGAATCGCCAAAACCCCAGACCATGCGGCCCTCGGGGTTGAGCCACACGAGGCGCTTGGAGCGCTCGCCGATGCGGCGCAGGATGTCGGCGCGCGGATCGAGATTGTTGCTGCGGGCGTCGCCGAGCACGATCACCGTGGTCTGCGGCGTGATCGCGCTCATCCAATTGTCCTCGAAATCGGCGAAGGAATTGCCGTAGTCGGAGGAGCCGAAGCCGACCTTGGACATGATCTCCTTCATCGCCTCTTCCGGCGACATCGATTCCAGGATGTCGCTGACCTCGATCAAATGGCCCGAGAAGGCGAAGGAGCGGACGTCGTCGACGACCTCGTGCAGGCTGTGGATCAGGAGCAGGAAGAAATCCGAGACGCGCGCGACCGAGCCCGAGACATCGCACAGCGCCACGATTTTCGGCCGGTCGCGATGCTTGCGCTTCCACGCGGTGAGGAACGGCACGCCGCCCCAGGCCGCGTTTCGGCGCAGTGTGCGGCGGACATCGAGATGGCCGCGGCGCTGGCGCTTGCGCGGCTTGGAATAGCGCTCGCGCAGCCGCCGTGCGATCTGGCGGATCAGGGCGCGCATCTGCTCGACCTGCCTCGGCTCGATCCGCGCCAGCGGCGCGTTGCGCAGGATCTCGTTGCGCAGGTTTTCGGCCTCTTCGCGGCCGTAGAGCAGCAGGGCCTGCGAGACGGCGTCGCGAACGGTGCCGCGCAGGCCGTTGAGCGCCTCCTGCAGCCGCTCGGCAAGAGCCGGATTGCGCGTGGTCTGTTCGTCGATGTCGTCGCGCAGGCGCTGGATGCCCATCGCGTCGAGGATGCGGGTCTGGAAGATGCCGCGCTGGGTGAAGTAGCGGATATCCGGCAACGAGGCGGCGCCGGAGGCGTTGGCGATCGCGGTCGATATCGCAGAGCGATCCTGCGACAGCAGCATCTGCGCCAGTGGCCCGACATTCTCGTTGGCGGCGCCGCCCGCGTTATCGCCGTGCTCATCCGCCGACGGATTGGCACCGGACGCGCTGTTGTCGTCGGTCTTGTTCTGCTCGGCATTCTCCTGCTGCGGCTCGGGCTGGCTGAAGAACAGGTCGAAGCATTCGCCGAGCGCGCGCTTCTCGTCCTGGGTCTTGGCAAGCGTCAGCAGGAAGGTGTTGCGCAGGATGTCGCGGTCGTTGAAGCCGACCTGCGCGACCGCCCGCATCGCGTCAATGCTTTCGGCGGGCGAGACCCGGACCCCGGCTCCCCGCGCCGCACGAAAGAAGCGATGCAGGTTCTCGCGCATGTTGGTCTAGCTGAACACGCCCTGGCGCGACGCCTTGGCGATGAAGGACGAGATCTGCGGCGTCGCGGCCTCGATATCGGCCTCGTATTTCAGGAGCACGTTGAGCGTGTCCTTGACGATCTCATGGTCGAGCTCACTGGCTTGCAGCAGCACCAGCACGCGCGCCCAGTCGATCGCCTCGCTGACCGACGGCAGCTTCTTCAGATCCAGCGAGCGGATCTCGTGGATGAAGCCGACCATCTGCTTGCGCAGCGTCTGCGAGATGCCGGGCACCCGGCTCTCGACAATGCGCTCCTCCAGCTTCTGCTCGGGGAAGCCGATGTGCAGATGCAGGCAGCGCCGCTTCAAGGCATCGCCGAGATCGCGTTCGCTGTTCGAGGTCAGGATCACGGTCGGGGGCGCCACCGCGGAGACGGTGCCGAGTTCGGGGATCGTGACCTGGAAGTCGGAGAGGATCTCCAGGAGCAGCGATTCGAATTCGGCGTCCGACTTGTCGATCTCGTCGATCAGCAGCACGCAGCCGGCGGACTGCTCCAACGCCTGCAGCAGCGGCCGCGGTTCGACGAATTCCTTGGAGAAGAACACGTCACCGAAGGTGTGAAGCTGGTCGAGCGCTGCGGCCAATGACTGCGCGCCGCCGAGCACCTCGCCGAGCTTGTCCTTCAGGATCTGGGTGTAGAGCAACTGCTTGGCGTATTTCCACTCATACAGCGCCTTGGCCTCGTCGAGGCCCTCATAGCACTGCAGGCGGATCATCTTCATGCCGCGCCAGGCGGCGATCGCCTTTGCCAGCTCGGTCTTGCCAACGCCGGCGGGGCCTTCGACCAGGATCGGCTTCTCGATCTGTTGCGACAGATAGACCGCCGTCGCGATCTGCCGGCTCGCAATATAGCCTTGTGCGGCGAGGCCGCTTTCCACGGCCTCGATCGAGGCGGTGGGCCTGGTGTCAGCCACGAGGATCAGCTCCGAATTTGCCTTGAACTCGGACCTGTTCTGCGCTCGTTGCGGCCAAAGCACAAGGCTCGTTTGGCCTGCAACGGCACAGCTTCAAGGCTGGGGTTAGCGCATGGTTCCGGGGTATTCCGCCGAGCGCAATACCCCGGACGCGCCTGCCGTCAGCCCGCGCAGCTCTTGACGAAATCCTTGCGCTGCGGGCCGACGATCTTCTGGTCGATAGCCTGCTTCAGGCAGTCGAGATGCGCCTGCGCCATGCAGAGCTGCATCTGGTCGTGCCGTTCCTGCCCCTTCAGCGCCTTCGCCGCGCTCTGGCAGGCTGCGCGCTTCGCACCGGGCACGGGCGCTGCCGCCGTACTTTCTTGCGCGGGAGCCGCCGTCGGCGCCGCTGCGGGGGTTGAGGTTGACTGCGCGAATGCTGCGGCCGAGACCAGCAACGAGGTGGCCGAGACAAGGGCGACGACAAGACGTTTCATGGGATGTGCCTCCGCAGGCATGATCCGGAGAAACGGGCGTCGGTTTTCCGGAACGTCATGCTCAGACCAGGAAAGGATCATGATGCGATCTTGCGATCGCGCTGTGATCCACGGGGAGGCCGACAATTAGAAGCCGCCGCCTGAATGCGGCGTGAATAGGCGCGTGAACCGCTTCACCTCAGCGTGAGGCCGGTTGCGGCCTCAAGCTCGCCGATCGCCTGCGCGGCATTCGCGACCTTGATCGTGGTCATGCCCATCTCGCGTGCCGGCTTCAAATTGACGCCGAGATCGTCGAGATAGACGCAGTTCGCAGGATTCACCTCGAGCGTCTCCACCATCATTTGGTAGATGCGCGGGTCGGGCTTGCGCAGGCCGATCTTGGCGGACTCGATGACGTGATCGAACAGCGCCATCACCTCGGCGACGTAGAGCGTGCGTCCGCTGTGGCTACCGATTGCGTTCGACGGCAGATTGTTGGTGATGCAGCCGGTCTTGAACTGGGCCTTGATACGCTTCAGCGTCTCGACCATCTCGGGGCGCAGGTCACCGGAGAGCAGCGGCAGCACGTCCTTTCCGCGCACCTCGGCGCCGAGCGCCTTCGACTCAGTCGCGAACAGCTCGTCGAACGCGTCGATCCCGATCTCGGCGCGCTCGAACTTGGCCCAGGCGTTTTCGAGATGGTTGGCGGCGTTGGTGCGGCGGATGATATCGATCGGCAGGCCGCGCTCGGTCTCATAGCGTGCGAATGCCTCGAACGGCGAGGTGGTCAAGACGCCGCCGAAATCCCAGATCACTGCCTCGATCATCATAATCCTGCCCGTTGCAAAGCGGCGGCTTCGCCTCGGGTCGTCCGGCCGCTTGACCGAAGACAGGGAAACGCGCGTCACGCCTTCTTTATTGGAATTGCCGCCGATCAGGCAAGCCGCCAGTTCGCGGCAAACTCCGCCGCGCGGAACGGGCTCACCAGACCATCGGAACCAGGCGATAGCGCACACGCCCGAGATATTCGGCGTAACCGTCGAGCTCGGCGGCGAGCATCCGCTCCTCCATCATCGACCTCAGGCCGAGCAACGCCGCCATCACCGGCACGATGGCAAGGCCATACCAGGATCCGAGCAGCAACGGGGTGCCGACATAGGTCAACAGGCCGCTGGCATAGATCGGGTGTCGCACGTAGGCATATGGCCCCGTGGTCACCGCGGCATGTCCGCGCTCGCGCTGGATCTTCACCACCGGCGCGGCGTAGCTGTTTTCGCGATAGGTCCGGTAGACGATGTAGAACGATGCGGCGATCATCAGCGCGCCGGCGCATTGCAGCCAGAACGGGACGAGCGATGCCTGGTACCGCACCGCGTCGAGCGCCATCAGCGGCAGCCATGTCAGCCACAACAGCGGCATGATCGTCGTGATGACGCGATCCCATTCGGCCTGGCCGCGCACGCTGCGCCGCTCCGCCAGCAGCCCCGGATCATGTCTGGCGAGCCAGGCCTCAGTGATCAGTCCACCGATCGTGATCTCGAGCAGGAACAGCCAGGCGCCGGTCCAGCGCATGGTGCCGGCCGTGAGAAACAGGAGCGTTCCGAGGCCCACGCACGTGAAGACGGCGCCGCGCAAATTGATGGTCGGATGATTACCGTTCTCGTCCATCTCCCTCTCCGGCGAACGGCAACGGCCGCGCCACCGGATCGGGCGGGCCGTTGCGTTGGTAACGAATCGAAGCGAGCACTCAGCGTGCAAAACCGGTCACGATCGGCGGGTCCAATTTCGCGCCTGTCCGGAATAGACCTTGCTCGGCAGCGCACGCGCCGCCGGATCGAGCAGGATCTTCATCGCGGTGTTGAGTCTCTCCTCCGAACTCGGCGAGCCGTCATGGCGCATCTGCTGGGGGGCGCCGGGGCCCTGCGGCGGTGCCATGTAGGCCGACGTTGTCGGCGGAGCAGGCGTGGTGGCGATCTTCGGACGGGCGACAACAGCCGCTTCCAGCGGGCGCCGTGCGTCGGCAACGGCTGAGGCTGAGGCTGCTGCTTCCGCCGGCGGCGGGGCGGCATTGCCGGATCCGGATTGGCGGGGCGTTCTTGCCATGGCATCGGCTCCATAGGTTGGGTGATGACGATGATCTCAGGACTTGGACATCAGGAATTGTCCTCGTCGGATGTGCTGCGTTTGGCGATGATCGGGTTGCGGTCGCTGATCGCGGCGAGCAGCGAGGCGTGAGTCACGACTGACGACACGACGATCTTCCCGGAGGGCTCGATCCGGCGACCGTTCTGCTGCTGTTGCTGCGGGCTCCTGGCTGTGGACTTCTGCATCATATCGGCCTCCTCGAGGATGGGGTGGGGCCCGACAGCGCCGGGCCCCGAGTTTGGCGATCAGATGCCGAGGACGCCGCTGAGGGCGGGGATCGCGACCTTTGCGATCCCGCCGAGGATGTCGCCCCAGCCCTGCGGGTTGACGGACCCGTTGACCGCAACTTCGGCAATCCGCTTCGGACCGCGCTCGATGCCCTCACACTGGATCGGGCTACGCACGCTGCCGAAGGTCTCAAAGTCGTTCCTTGCGTACATGTTCAGCTCCTTCTTTCGGTTTGAATTGACGGCGGCTACGGGAGGTAGGCACCGACCGGAGCAGCCGTCGCTGGACGTCGCCCAGGGGCACGCTCATCGCGTCGATCCCCTGGACCACGTGACGCTCATTCGCGCCACGTTCTGATCTCCTCCGGACGCGGAGGAGCAATCGCGTCAATAGACCTGCCAGTACCGCAGCGGCCCGACTGCCACCGGCACCACGTCGCTGACGTCGATCGTGTACTGATAGACTTCGCGCGCCTGGGTCAGGACCTGCGTCGGGTTGAAGAAGCGGTAGGTCACGTCATGGCAGTCCGAGTCCGGCCGGCAGATGACGCTCTGGTCGACCTCGACTGTGTCGAGCCGCAGACCCTTCTTGGCGGCATCAATGAAGATCTTCCGCGTGTTGTAGGCATTCATCGCGGAATAATTCAGCGCGCGGTCCTGCGGCGAGATACCGACGTTGCGGAACTCGTTGTAGATCCGCTCGAGGAAGCCTTCCGCGCCGTCTGGCCAGGGGAGTGGTCCGAACAGCGTGAACAAATCCCATTGGTAGAAGCCGCGCCAATCGGTCACCAGCGTTGGCACGACGGTGCCGTTGAGCAACTTGGTCGTGCTGCTGCTGTCGACCCAGCCGGCCATTGAGACCCGCGCGACGCCGCCGGGCGGCGGGAATGGCGGGTTTGCCGTCGGTCGTGCGTCGGCGTCGGCCAGGGCCGCTGTCGCCTTCACCACAGTACGGGCCGTCGCGGGGTCGTCGCGCGAGACCTCCTGGTGCCACAGCGCCAGGATCAGCGCGGCGAAGAACCCGAGCCCGAACACATCGAGCGGCTTGATCGCGTAGATCGGGATCGAATCGATCGTCATCGTCCAGGTGATGGCGTCGGCGTCGGGGAAGTTGTTGCCCGCGCCGGCCGGTGTCGCGGTCTCGCCCTCGGCCTGGTTCAGCAGATAGCGCGCCATGATCGCCGGATTGTACGGCGCCGAAGTATCGCCGGACCGGTCGCGATCTGTTCCGAACGCCGGATCGCCGCGTCCGATCAGGCTGTCGCGCCAGTTGGCGATCGCCTGCACGAAGTAGTCGAGGCGAGCTTCCTTACCGAAATCGTAGAACAGCCGGCCGATCGGGAAGGCGAGTTGACTGGTGGGCTCGGCCGCAGCGCCTCGCGGACGCATGCCGCCGCGACAACCGCAGCTCTTCTCGCTGGTCCGGACTGCGGGGGCCTCGAACACCGGTAGCGCCTGGGGCATTGCGACCGGAAGCGCGTTGCTCGGCATCAGCGCCGGCATCTGCTGCGGCTGCAGCCAAGTTTGCGGCATCATGCCGACGGCTGGCATCGCCATCTGCGGCATGACCATTTGCGGAGCAGGCGCCGGCATCCAGACCATGTCGCCGCCCGGATGGGGAGCGTGGTACGGATACGGGGCGGGCGCTGCGATCGGCGCGGCAACGACGCCGTGATCAACGGCAACGGCCATGGCCGCAGGTGCTGCCGGCGCGGCGGGCTGCGCCTCGCTTGGCATGATTCCGGCGCTGTTTCGCAGGACCGAGCCGTCCGGCCCGAAGATGCGCGGAGCCGATGGTGCAGACATTGCTGATAGATCTCCCATGGAATCCTCTCTGGTTGCAGTTGGCTGAGCGGCGGATGACGGTTGGAGGAAAGGGCGCGCGGACACTCCCCAGAAGCGGGGAGGCGCGGCCGTGGCACCCGACGGCATGACGGAGTCCGCCTGCTCGCCAAGCAGGGCGGCGACAGCCGCGGGAATATCGAGCCGACCGGCGAGACAGCGCGAGGCGCTGCCGTCGCTGCTGCAGGGCTCCGCGCTCTCGAGCAGCGCGGCACGAACGGCTTGCGGATCGGCCTTGCGTCCGTTCTGGCGCAGGTATGAGAGCAACAATGCGACGACACCTGTGACGATCGGTGCAGCGAAGCTCGTTCCGGACCGGAGAATGACGTTGCGGACCGGTGAGGCACCCGCGACGTTCTCGCCCGGCGCCAGGATGCCGTTCTCGAGATAGGCGTCGCCGAAATTGCTGAACGGCAGCGGATTGCCGGCCAGGTCGCACGCGCCGACCGCCAGCACCGAAGCGAGACTGCCCGGCACCTGGACGCAGCGACAGCCGTCATTGCCGGCCGCGGCGACGATCAGCTTGCCGGCGCGCTCGCAGGCGCGGACCGCGTCGACGAGGATGCGGTCGGCCTGTCCTGTCGCGGATTGCTGGCCGCTGCTGATGTTGATGACGTCGGCGCCAACGGCGAGCGCCTGGTTGATCGCGAGCGCCAGGGTGCTCTGCGAGGACGACTCTATCTGCCCCGCGGCATTCTCGCGATAGATCGAGAACACGGTGGCGCTGCAATTCGGCGCGACGCCGAGCACCGGGCTGCCGGGCGTGCCCATCAGCACGCTTGTGACATGGGTGCCGTGCTCGGACTGGATTATCGGCGAGGACGGTGCGACGAACTGGCCGCCCATGGCGACGCGGGCCTGTCGGAGCGAGGGATGATTGAGATCGACGGGACCGTCGATGATCGCGATCTTCACCGCGGGGTCGCCCCCCGACGTTTTCTGCCACAAGGCAGTCAGACCAGCGATGTCGGCAACTGGATTCATGAAATCAGTCCTGACCGATCAGCCGCGAACTCACGCAGCCGATCCGTCTTCCACGGCAATTTGCTTTTTCACGCAGCGCACGAAACGGGCGGTCTGTCGCTGCGTTGGTGCTGTTGTGACAGGCGTGCGGCGAAAGGCCTATTCGCCGCGGTGGCTCAAAAAGGATCGAGCCGATGATGCGGATCGACCGATCCAGGAGATCGACCCTGCGCGTCGAAAGATCGATCAAAGGATTTAGTCGGGATCGGCCTGACGGCGTGATGCGCACGCGTGCGCGGAAAATCGTGCCGCATGCGCACACCAACGCATGCGCGTGCTGCTTTCAGTCGAATACGGAATTCAGGTGATTTGTGTCAGTCGAGTTCGCGGCGACGGTCGGGAGCCGGCGCAGATGATGCGATCCACGGCGCCTCGCGTACTCGCCGCATCGCCTGAGCCCGGCGCGGCAGGCCGAGCTTCTGCAGCACGTGATGGACGTGGTGCTTGACGGTCGCAAGGCTGAGGTTGAGATCGCGCGCGATCTCCTTGTTCGACATGCCCTGTCCGATGAGCCTGAGGACCTCGCTTTCGCGGCGCGTCAGTCCCTGGTCCGCGTCGATCGTATCGCTCTGACGCTCCATGCAAAACAGCGCGCGCAGCAGGCCGCCGGAAATCTCGGCGCTGCAAGCTAGTCGCCCCGATGCGACGTCCGACAGCGCGCGGCAGAGCTCGTCGAAGCTGGCATTGCGGGAAATGTAGCCGCTGAACCCGGCCCGGCCGCAGCGAACCACGTCACGCCGATCCTCGTTGAGGCCGAGCGCGACCAGGGCGATGTCGACATGCTCGCTCGCAATCACGCGCACCTCATCGAGATCGATGCCCTGAGTGACGTCGATCAGGATGACGTTCACACGGCCGGTCGCGAGCGCCGCACGCAGACCGGCAAGATCGGAAACCGCCGCCTCGACGGCAAACTCGGCATGATTCTGGAAACTCGAGGTAAGCCCCTCGCTGAACAGCCTGATCGGTGTAACGACCGCGATCCTCATCATTATCCTCGAACTCAACGAAATGGCGGATGAAAAGCCGTCTGGTGGTCGACGGCACCGGCATCCAGAAAGTCATGAAGGTAAGTATGCGGTGTGCTGCCAGAGGTTGTATTATTATCACGTTGAAATTACGGCCCCCATCCACGCAGGATCAAGAGATGCAGTTCACATTCGGACGTCGTGCCGACAGCGCGATGCACGGTACGATGTCCCGGATATCGCGGCAGAACTGCGCCAGGAAGCGTGAGCGCAGCACGGCGCTGCAGGAAAATCTGGCGGTGACTTCAACGCCGTAGTCAGCGACGGCTAGATATTTAGATAAACGGCTAGATATTTAGATAATTGACGCGTGCTGGCGCGGATGCTCTGTACAAGATTGCGTGTTCTCCGAGGCCGGGTGCGAGCGACGCAATGCCGCGCCTCGGATGTGCTCAATCCCAATGCAGACCGACGGGGTTCTATGACGAGCTTGATTCGAGCGGCAGCCTTTCTGACCCTGTTGATGGCAACACCGGCCCTGGCCATCGTCGGTGGCGGCGCGCCGTCGACCGATGGTGTCGCGCGCTCCGTGGTCACCATCGTCGGTTCGCGCGGCAATTTCTGCACCGGTGCGCTGATCGCGCCGAAGGTGGTGCTGACCGCAGCGCATTGCGTGCAGCCCGGCGCCGATTACAAGATTGTCGATTACGGCGCGGACCGGCAGCCGAAGCTGCAGGACGTCAGGACGGTCGCGATCCATCCCGGCTTCCGGATGCAGGCGATGACCAACCATGTCGCGACCGCCGATGTCGCGCTCCTGCAACTCGCGGCGCCCGCCGCAGGCAAGGCGCCGGCCGTGCTCGGCATGCCCAACATTCCGATCCAGGTCGGCGGCCGCTTCACCGTGGCGGGCGTCGGCGTCACCGTGCGCGGCGACGGCAAGAGCGGCGGCAGCATTCGCGTCGCCGGGCTGATCGCAAGCGGCAAGCCCGGCACGCTGCAGATCCGTCTCGTCGACCCGGTCGGGCAGGGCGTGCGCGACGGGCTCGGCGCCTGCACCGGCGATTCCGGCGCGCCGGTGTTCGAGGACAAGCCAGGCGGGCCGGTCATCGTCGGCGTGGTGAGCTGGTCCACCGGCCCGAACGGCAGTGCCGGCTGTGGCGGCATCACCGGCGTGACGCCGCTCACGCTCTATCGCGACTGGGTGATGCAGACCGCGCTGCAGTGGGGCGCGAGCTTCTAGATTACAGCGCGTTTCGAGCCGGCCTTACGCTCGCAATCCGTCATCCTGAGGCGCGCGCTCTTGCGCGCCTCGAAGGATGAGCGGCCACCAGCCGGCCTGTCGCCCTTCGAGGGCCGCTGAAGAAGATGCATTGGCTGCGCCGTAACCTAATGCCCCGCCGCCTTGTTCGCGGCGGCGTTGTTCAGCACGATCAGGCCGTCGACGGCGACGCCGAGCTTGCTGTTGATCAGGAACGGGTTGACGTCGATCGAGGCGATGCGGCCGTTGGCGTCGGCCATCAGGTTGGAGAGCCCGACCAGCGCCTTCACCGCCGACGGCTCGTGCAGCGCGGGCTTGCCGCGATAGCCCTTCATCTTGACGCCGGCCTTGGTCTTGCCGATCAGCTGCTTTGCCTCGGCGGCATCGAGCGGTGCGCCGGCCAGCGCGACGTCCTTCATCAGCTCGATATCGACGCCGCCGGTGCCGAACAGCACCACCGGGCCCATCTCGGCATCGAGCGAGGCGCCGACCACGAGCTCGAGGTCGGCCTTGACCTGTTGCGCAATCAGGATGCCTTCGAGCTTCGGCTTGCCCTTCAGCTTCTTCACCCGCGCCGTGATGTCGTTGAATGCCTTCTTCACCTCGGCCGCGGTGGCAAGGTTCAGCACGACGCCGCCGATGTCGGATTTGTGCAGGATGTCGGGGCTGACCACCTTGGCGACCACCGGGAATCCGATCTGCTTGGCGATCTTCACGGCCTCGGCCGCGGTCTGCGCAACCGCTTCTTTCGAGATCGGGATGCCGTAGGCCTTGAGCAGCTGCTTGGAGGCGACCTCGTCGAGCGCGGCGGCGCCGTCGGCGGCCTTCAGCGTCTTCTCCAGCACGGCGCGCGCTGACGCCTTCGAGCTCGACGTGATGTCGGGCACTTCCTTGCGCAGGCCGGCATATTCGATCAGCGACTTGATCGCGCCGACCGCGCGGTCGAGGCCTTGCATGACTGCGATATTGGGCAGGGACTTGCGCAGTCCCTTGGTGAATTCGGTGAAGCCGATCGACATTGCGCTGATATAGATCACCGGCTTGTTGGCCTGGCCGGCCATCTCGTCGACGATACGCAGATTGCGCTCGCGCAGCTCGTGCGGCGCCTTCGGCAGCTCGGCATCGATGATGACGACGTCGGTGTCGGGATCGTCGATCATGATCTTGATCGACTTCATGTAGACGGAGGGATCGACCACCGCGGCGAAGCCGGCGTCGAGCGGATTACCGACGATGCTGCCGGGGCCGAGCATCTTCGCCAGCTGCTCGGACGCGTTCGGGCTCAGCGGCGCGAAGTTCAGCCCGGCAGAATAGAATGCGTCGATCAGCAGCCCACGCTTGCCGCCCGATAGCGACACTGCCGCCAGCCGATTGCCCTTCGGCGGATCGGCATGGACGAAACACTCGGTGGTTTCGATCAATTCATCCAGTCCGCGCACCCGGATCACGCCCTCGCGGGTCGAGATCGCATCGAATGTCTCGATCGAGCCGGCGAGTGCGCCGGTATGCGCCATCGCCGCGGCGCGGCCGCCTTCGGAGGCGCCGAGCTTGAGCGCGATGACCGGCTTGCCCGCCGCGCGCGCGGCCTTGCAGGCATCGCGGAACACCTTCGTGTTCCTGACGCCTTCGAGATAGACCACGATGACGCGGATGCTCGGATCGGCGGCGAAATAGCTCATCAGGTCCGGGGTCTCGAGACCGGACTCGTTGCCGGTCGTGACCATGTACCCGACGCCGACGCCGCGATCCTCCAGTGCCTGGCGGATCGCCATCACGATCGCGCCGGACTGGCCGGCGATCGCGACCGCGCCCGGCTCCATGGTGACGATTCGGTCGTCGATATTGGTGAACAGGTTCTCGCCGGCGCTGAGATTGCCGAGACAATTCGGGCCGGTGACGGCGAGCCCGGTCTCCTTGATCGCCTGCTTCAGCTCGACCGCGAGTCGCTGGCTTTCCTCGTCCTGCAGCTCACTGAAACCCGAGGTGACGATGGTTGCGGAGCGCGCGCCGGCGGCCGCCGCGTCGCGGATTACCTGCACGGCAAAGCGGGCCGGCACCAGCACCAGCACGTGATCGGGCTTTTCGGGGAGGCTGGCGAAATCCTTGTAGCAGGTGACGCCCCAGATGGCCTCGCGCTTGGCGTTGATCGGATAAAGGCCGCCGGCATATTTGTACTTGACCAGGTTGTTCCAGATCCGCTCGGCGTAGTTGCCGGGCTTGTCGGTGGCGCCGACCAGCACGATGTTGCGCGGGTGCAGCATCGCATGGATGCTCTTGACGATGTCACCGGCGTCAGCGGGCGGCGCCCATTTGTGGGACACATGAGACGCGGTGCTTGCGAAAGCTTCCATGGAGCCTGCCCTTTATCCTTGTTCTGCTTGTTTCCTCTGGCCCACGGCGCATCACCGCAGGAGATGATTTTTCATTGTTTTTATGGCGAGGGAAAGGGGGTAGCAACTCACGCTGGCGCAAGTCAGGGCGTCGCTTGCAATATCCCGGCAGGCGCAAAATCGATGCGCGTCAGGAACCCGATTCGGGGACCCGCGAATCCGGTTCGATCATGGTCGCGTGCAACACATAGCGCTCGGGACCCGATGTCAGCGCGTCGAACGGCCAGCAGGTCGACAGCACGAGCTCATACCGGCCGGTCAGCGGGTCGATACCGGACTGATCGAAGCGGACGACCGCGCTGCGATCGGCCCGGTAGCGAAACATCCTGCCGTCGCTCCTCGTGACGTCGATCTCGTCGCCGATTGTGACATCTTTCAGAAACCGGAAATGCGTGTCGCGATGCGCTGAATAGACCGCGACGCCCCGCTCGCCGGCATCGACGCTCTGCTCGACATGGCCCGGGCCGAACGCCAGCGCCTGGCCGCTGCTGCCGGCGAGCACGATCGCGGACGCGTGCAGGCGCTTGATCTCGATCCGGGCCACCGGCCAGGTATCGGCCCAGCGCCATGGTTTCACGGGCTGGCCGGTTGCGATGCTCTTTGCAAACGCGCGCTCCAGCAGCACCTGCGCGAGCAGTGCCTTGGCGTGGATGTAGGCGCCCTGGCCGAACAGGATCAGGCCGATGAGGGCGAAGGCGAGCAGGATGAAGCGACGCATCTTCATTTTTCCTCGTCATTGCTCGTGCGCTCGCGATGACGGCTGAGGAAGAAGTGACGCGCGCGGCCCCTGGGGGACGGGTGGGAAGGCCGCGCGCGCTCTTGGAAAGGAGAAGGTCGGGGGGCACCTTCTCCTCTCATCCGACGTCATTGGGGCGACGTCTGACGCCGGTTGAACACCAGAAGCAGCAGGCTGACCGTGAGCAGGATCACACCCGCGATCATCTTCAGTTCCGCATCGGTCGCGGTCTTCGGCAGCTGGATGGTGCCGGGACCTTGCGTTGCGACCGGTGAGCGCTTCAGCGCAGCGAGCTGCATCTTGCCGTTGCCTGCGTCGGCGCGGCGTTCGGTCGGCGTGGCCGGCAGGCCCGGGCGCTCGCCGAACACCTTTGCAAAGTCCCAGCCGGCGGGCAGGTTGAGCGGCAGTTCGGAGAGCTTCAGCGGCTCGCCTTCCGGGCGGCTCGGCGTCTTGTCGACCGCGACGAGGCTGGTCAGCCGCGTAACGAGCTGATGCTCCAGCGCCAGCGCCAGGATGGTCTTGTCGGCGTCTTCGGGACTTTGCTGCCGCGTGGTGCGTGCGACTTCGGCATCGGCGATCTTGCGGCGAGCCCACAGTTTCGACAGGCCCTTGCCTTCGGCGGCATTCGCGAGCGGCAGCGTCACGCTCCACGGGCGGTCGCCGATGCGGCCCTTGATTTCGACCGAGCCGGCGAGCTTGTCGAGTTTTGCGGCCAACACCATCGGCTCGTCGCGATAGATGTCGGGCAGCGCCGACGGCGTCAGGTCGGCCGCGGCCTCGGAGAACTTTGCGGAGAGCGTGGTCACCGCGGGATTCTCCAGCTTGGCGAACAGGTCGCGCATCCGCTCGTCGACCTGCTCGACCGAGCCGATATGGGTGAAGGTGCCGCGGCCGAGCTCGGCGGCGCGCGTCATCAGATAGGTGTTCGGCGCCGAACCGATGCCGACCATGAAGATCCGCGAGCGGCCGCGCAGCGCGCTGATGGTCTCGAACAATTGCTGCTCGTTGCCGATCGCGCCGTCGGTCAGGAATACGACCTGGCGGACATGGTCAGCGTCGTCGTGGTTGGTGTCGGAGAGCGCGGCCCGCATTGCCGGCACCATCTCGGTGCCGCCGCGCGCTTGTATCGCGCTGACGAACGCCATCGCATTGCCGATATTGGCGTTGTTGGCCGCGACCGGTGACGGAAACAGGGTGTCCATGGTGTCGTCGAAGCGGATCACGTTGAAGCGATCGCCGGGCTGCAGGCGGCCGAGCGCGTAAGTGAGGCTCGCCTTGGCCTGGATGATCGAGGTGCCGCCCATCGAGCCGGAATTGTCGATCACGAAGATCACCTCGCGCGGCAACGGCTTCTGTTGCGCCTGCTCCACCGATGGCGGGGTGACGAAGGCGAGCAAATAGTCGGAATTGCCGACATGCTCGCGGAATAGCCCGACCGACGGCGCCTTCTCGGCGGCCGGCTTCCAGGTCAGCTCAAAGTCGCGATCGGCCGGCACTGGGCCTTCGGCAAGCTTGACGACGCGCGTGGTGCTGTCGGGGCTGTCGATCCTGACCTGATGGAAATGGCTCTTCACCTCGCCGAGCGGGAAGCCGGCGTTGAGATGCACCGTGATGTTGGTCGGGTTGATCGGCGCATTTGCGGCTGGATCGAGCACCTCAGACGTGATGCGGTTGCGATCCGGCACCGGATCGGTCGTGGTGGCGCCCCAGCCGTTGCCGTCGGCACGGAGGTCGACGCTCTGCACGACGGGACGCGGATTGTAGCGCGGGCCGACCACCATCGGCACCCGCAGTGAGAATTCGTTGCCGTTCTGCTGCACCGGCTCCTGATATTCGATCTGCACCAGCACGGTTTCGCCGGGGCCGATATTGGCGACGGAGTTGGTGAAGATGTTGGGCCGCTCCTGCTCGGTGAGCGCGGCCTTCTGGCCGTTCTGCTTGGCCTGCTCATAGATGGCGCGGGCCTGCTGCCGCTCCTTGATGTCGCCGACCACGATGCGATCGCCGACCACCATCTTCAGCGTGTCGACCGCGCCGCCGGCCGGCAGCGGATAGACGTAGGTTGCTTCTACCCAGTCCTTGGTCGGGTTGCGGAAGATCTGGGTGACGCGAGCGCGGACGGTCGGACCCGACACGGTAAGGTCGACATCGACGCCGAGCCTCAATGCTTCCCTATAGCCGTCGTCGGTCTTGAACAGCAGCGAGCCGGAGCGCGCATCACTCGGCCGCAACAGCGTCTGCTGCTGCAGTTCGGCCGACCACACCGGATCGAAACTCAGGAACAGCGCCGCAAAGCCGATCACCAGCGCGGCGACACCTTCCACCAGGAAGAACAGCACGATCCGCATCCTGCGCGACATGCGTATCTGCGGACTGCTCTCACATGCATCGTAAATCGTCATTGTCGTCACTCCCGAGCGAGCCTTTCGCTGCTTCGCAATCATGGAGAGCGGCGGTTTTGGCGCGAGCAGAATGATCGGCAATGATTGGCCGCCGTCCGGCGCCGCCCGCCGCCGGCCAAGGCGGGTTTGTGCGGTTTTGTGATGGATTGTCCGGTCTGCTAGACTGCGCGGAATCAAGGGGAACCGGGCAGGAATCAGAATGCCGACGCCGGACAAGCAGCTTTCCGCCGAGCAGAGCCAGCAGGTCGCGGAGACCATCCGCGAGGAGATCGCACGCCGCCGAATCTCGCGGCAGACGCTGGCGGAGCAGGCCAAGCTCAGCCTGTCGACATTGGAGAAGGTGCTCGGCGGCCGCCGCCCGTTCACGCTGGCAACCACCGTGCGGCTGGAACAGGCGCTCGGCGTTTCCTTGCGCAAGCTGCCGGAGGCGATCACGGTGACGGCACCCGCCAATGGCGGGATCGCGCCCGACAGCCTCGGATCCTACTCGCGCCGGTCGGTGGCGCGGATCGAGGGCACCTACATCACGGTGCGTCCATCGTTCGGCGAGCAGGGCGCGCTCTATGCCTACCGCACCGAGATCACTTGGGACGAGGCGACGTCATCGCTCGGCTTCCGCGAAGGCGAGCGACAGGATTCCGACTACACCCAGTATGGCGAGGTGGCGGTGCCCAATGAATCGGGCTTCGTCTATCTCGTGACCAACCGGCACGGCCAGCATCGCGTCATCACGGTCTCGCGCCCGCGCAATTCCGGCGAAATGTACGGCATCATCACGACCTTGCTCGCTGGTCGCGGCTCGCTGCTGACCCCGGTCGCCGCGCCGATCGCATTCCTGCCGGTGAAGAACGTGGCCAAGCCGAGCCTTGGCCGGGTATCGGCAGACGATGCCAACTTCGCCGTCTATCGCGAGCATCTGCGCCGCACGATCGACGAGCCGTTCGCGATCTTCCTGCCGGGATAAGTCCCGACAGGATTACGCCGGTCTCGGACGCGGCGGCGCGGCTACGCCGGCGATCAGCACGGCTAGAATGCCGGTCAGGAAAATGCCGTCGAACGTGCCGGCACCACCAATCGATGCGATCGGCGCGCCAAGGCTGCCGATCTTGTCGAGGTTGAGCAGGTCGGCACCGAGAAGCGTTCCCATCGAGCCGCCGATATAGGCGAGCGGTGCCGCATATTCGCGGGACAGCAGCAGCGCGAGGATGGCGGTCGCCACGACCGGAACGAACACGGGAACAGCGATCCCCATTCCCTGCACAGGCGTGGCGCTGGCATGGACGATGGCGGCGATGACCACCGTCGCGATCATGGCTCTCAGCCAGAGCTGGTAGCGCAGCATCAAATAAGCGGACATCAGGGCCGGGATCACCGCGCCGCCGACATTCACGGCAAGGATCGTGCTCGGCGATGCGAGATAGGGCACGACGTAGCGCATGCCGAAAAAGTCGACGATCTGCCCGGATCGCACTGGCGCTCCGGGCAGCACGGTGATCGGGATGTTGAAATAGCTGCCAATCAACGAACCGAACAGCAGCAGCAACGCGACGCCGGGACCGATGCCGAGCCGCATATAGGCGTAGCGCAGGATGCGAAGCTGGATCAGGACCACCAGCGCCACGGCCGCGAATACCAGGATCGAGAAAAATCCCGGCGTCAGCGGCAGATAATGAACGCTGGAATGCATCGGTTCGGCAGTCCGGTTCGGCGCGGCCCCTCTGATCAGGTAGGAATTTTGGATGGGATCACAAGCAGGAGTCCGGTCACCCCTGCACAACGGCGAAACCGTTGCGCGGGAATGACGGTGAGAGAGCCACATACACGCCAAAAAGCGAAGCCGCCCGGGTGGGCGGCTTCGCGGTACTCGTTACCCGTCGAGCGGCTGGCGCTAGCCGCCGGTCTCGGCGCTGATGATGTCGCCGAACAGCTCCCACTGTCCGTTCTTGAACTGCATCATCTTGAGCTGCTCGACCGGAGCGAAGTCGGTCGCGCTGGTGTTGATCCGGATGCCGGGGATCAGCGTGTCGGGCGTGAAGTCCTTCAGGCTGGCGGCCTGCTTCATCACGTTCTCACGGGTCAGGTTGTCACCGGCCTGCTTCAGCACCTGCACCATGGTCTGCGCCGCGGCGTAGCCATAGACCAGGTTGGCGTCGGACAGGTTGGCGCCCGGCAGGTACTTCTCGGCGAAGGCCATGAACTTCTTCATGCCCTCGTCATTCTTCCACTGCGGATCGGAGGCGTCCTTGAGGTAGCCGGCCGACAGCACGCCTTCGGAGGCCTCGAGGCCGGCGGGCTTCATCACGGCGCCGATCGAGATCGAGACGTCGGTCATCACCTGCATCGGCTTCCAGCCGAGTTCGGCGATCTTCTTGATCGCCTGCGCGGCGAATTTCGGCGTCGAGATGTTGACGAATACATCGGCGCCGGTGTCCTTCAGCTTGACGATGTGGGAATCGATCGACGGCTCCGTGGTCTCGTAGCTTTCCTCGGCGACGATCTTGACGCTCGATTTGTCGAGCACCTCCTTCAGCCCGATCAGGTAGTCCTTGCCGAAATCGTCATTGGCATAGAAGATCGCGACCTTGGCATCCGGCTTGGCCTTGAGGATGTACTTGCCGAAGATCCGCGCCTCGACGCGGTAGCTCGGCTGGAAGCCCATCGTCCACGGGAATTCCTTCGGATCATTCCACTTGCTGGCGCCGGTGGCGAGGAACAGCTGCGGCACTTTCTTGGCGTTGTGATACTTCTGCACCGCGGTCTGGGTCGGCGTGCCCAGCGCGTTGAACACCAAAAAGACTTCATCGCTCTCGATCAGCTTGCGGATCTGCTCCACGGTCTTCGGCGGCGAGTAGCCGTCGTCATAGGAGATCCAGTTGATCTTGCGGCCGTTGATGCCGCCCTGATCGTTGATCATCTTGAAATAGGCTTCCTCGGTCTTGCCGATGACGCCATAGGCGGATGCGGGGCCGCTATAGGCCTCGACGTTGCCGATCTTGATCTCGGTGTCGGAGGCGCCGGTGTCATACTTCTTTTGGGCAAAGGCGGCCTGGGTGGAGAGCAGGCAGAGCGCCGTGGCGGCGGCCAGCAGCGACAATTTTGTAGTTTTCATAAAGGCAATTTCCTCGATTGATTCTGGTTGGGGACTACGCAACGAACCCGCGGCCGGTCCCGGCAGACGGTCGCGGGCAACTCTCGGCATGACCAGGAGACGCGACGTGCGTGCCCGGGATCATGCGGCAGTATCGGTTGGCTTCGGCTGGCTGAATTGCTGCCGGAGCGTCGGCTTATGAATTTTGCCCGTCGCATTCCGCGGCAGGGCATCGATGAATTCGATCAGACGCGGGCATTTAAACCGCGCCAGATTGGCCTGGCAATGTGCGTGGATCTCGGTCGGCGTCAGCGAATGGCCCGGCTTCACCGCGATCACGGCCATCCCGACCTCGCCCCATTGCTCGTTCGGGATGCCGATGACGGCGGCTTCGGCTACGGCCGCGAGTTGATGCAGCACGCTCTCGACCTCGGCCGGATAGACGTTTTCGCCACCGGAAATGTACATGTCCTTCCAGCGGTCGACGATGTAGTAGAAGCCCTCCTCGTCGATCCGCGTGGCGTCGCCGGTATGCAGCCAGCCGTCGGTGAACGAGGAGGCATTGGCATCCGGCCGGTTCCAGTAGCCCGGCGTGATGTTCGGGCCCTTAACCCAGAGTTCGCCGAGTTCGCCGACCGCGGCATCGCTGCCGTCGGGGCGCACGATGCGAACTTCCGTGTGCAGCACGGGCTTGCCGGATGAGCCGGCCTTGCGCGCGGCGTCCTCGCGGTCGAGCACCATCACCGCCGGCGAAGTCTCGGTCATGCCGTAGCCCTGTTGCAGCGCGACGCCGCGCGCCTCCCAGGTCTTGAGCAACGGCACCGGCATCGGTGCGCCGCCGACGCCGCCAATCATCAGGCGGCTGAAACCCGCCGTTGCGAACGAAGGATGCTGCGCCATGAATTGGTAGATCGCGGGCACGCCGAAGAACACGTTGATGCCCTGTGCGGGATCGCCGATCAGTTTCAGTGCCTCGCCGGGATCGAACGTGCGCATAATCAGCACGGTGCCGCCGGCATGCAGCACCGGGTTGGTGTAGCAATTCAGCCCGCCGGTGTGGAACAGCGGCAGCACCGTCAGCAGCACCGAGGCCGGCGAGATGTAGGCGGGGCCGCCGAGATTGACGCAATTCCAGAACGTCATCCCATGCGTGATGATCGCGCCCTTGGGCTGTCCCGTGGTGCCCGAGGTGTACATGATGGTCGAGATGTCATCGAGCGTGACCTCCTCGAACCGTTCGAGCGGCTTCGCCGCCGCGATGCCGGCTTCATAGGCGCCGCCGGGGCCGAGCCTCACGGTCGACGCGACATCGCAGAGCTTGGCGACCGCAAGCGCGGTCTCGGCGAGGTCGTCGTCATGGATCATCACCTTGGGCGAGGCGTCGCCGGTGATGTAGCGCAGCTCGGGAACGGTGAGGCGGGTGTTGAGCGGCAGGAAGACCGCGCCGATCCGGAAGCAGGCGAACTGTGCCTCCAGCGTATCCGTCGTGTTCAGGGCCAGCACCGCGACGCGGTCACCGCGCGCAACCTTCAGGCCGTCGCGCAAATAGGCGGCGAGCCGCGACACGCGGGCATCGAGTTCCGCATAGCCAAAACGGCGTCCGCTTGCGAGATCGACAAGCGCCATCTTGTCCGGCGTGCGCCGGCGATGATGCGCGATCCAGTCGTAGTAACGAACCGGCACATGTCCCTCCTCTGGAACGGCAGTCTTGCGCCGCCTGTTCCTGGCTCGATTGATGCCATGGATTGGCAGTGGAGGGGGCGTATCGGGATACTGTCTTGCGTTTAGTGGCTGGCGGGTGGCCAGATGGAACGCCGGTCCGGCCGGCAGCCACTCGACGCAAGTGAACCGGGAAAAATCCGGACATCGTCGGGCGCGAGAATCAATGGAGCACGCGGATGGCAAACCCGTTCTATACCGGTGAGCATGAGGCCTTTCGCGAGGTGATGCGGCGCTTTGTGACCAGGGAAATCGAGCCTTATGCCCATCAATGGGACGAGGAGGGCGAGTTTCCGCGCGAGCTCTATGCCAAGGCGTCCGAGATCGGGCTGCTCGGCCTCGGTTTCCCGGAGGAATATGGCGGGGTCGCCGCCGACCAGTTCATGAAGATCGTCGCCTCGCAGGAACTGGCGCGGGCCGGCGCCGGCGGTGTCAGTTCGAGCCTGATGAGCCATACCATCGGCTCGCCGCCGATTGCCCGCGCCGCGCGGCCGGAGGTGAGGGCGCGGGTGCTGCCGGAGGTGCTTGCCGGCAGGAAGATCTCCGCGCTCGCGATCACCGAGCCGAGCGGCGGCTCCGATGTCGCCAATCTGCGCACCAAGGCGCGGCGCGACTGCGATCATTACGTGGTCAGCGGCGAGAAGACCTTCATCACCTCGGGCATGCGCGCCGACTATCTGACGGTCGCGGTGCGCACCGGCGGCGAGGGTCCCGGCGGCGTCAGCCTGCTCTTGATCGAGGGCGACACGCCGGGTCTGTCTCGCACGAAATTAAAGAAGATGGGCTGGTGGGCCTCCGACACCGCGACGTTGCATTTCGACGAATGCCGTGTGCCGGTCGAGAATTTGATCGGCGAAGAGGGCCAGGGCTTCAAGCAAATCATGTACAACTTCAACAGCGAGCGCATGGGGATGGCGGCAAGCTGCACGGCGTATGCGCGGGTCTGCCTCGACGAGGCGATCGCCTACGCCAAGGAGCGCAAGACCTTCGGCAAGCCGATCGCCCAGCACCAGGTCATCCGGCACAAGATCGTCGACATGGCGCAGAAGGTCGCAGCCTCGCAGGCGATGCTGGAGATGCTGGCGTGGCGGCTCGGCCAGGGCGAAAGCCCGGTCGCCGAGATCTGCATGATGAAGAACCAGGCGACGCAAACCATGGCGCATTGCGCCAGCGAGGCGGTGCAGATCTTCGGCGGCGCCGGCTTCATGCGTGGCGTCAAGGTCGAGCGCATCTACCGCGAGGTCAAGGTCAACGCCATCGGCGGCGGCACCGAGGAGATCATGAAGGATCTCGCGTCGAGGCAGATGGGATTGTGACAAACCTGCCTCGTCATTCCCCGGTGCGCAATTGCGCACCTGAGGGCTCGTGAAGCGAGAGCCCGGAATCCATCGGGCAGCAGATTCGAGGTTGAATGGATTCCGGGCTCGTCCGCTTCGCGGCCGCCCCGGAATGACAAGGGATAGACCGAACAATGCTCTTCACCGCCGACCACGACGAGCCGCGCCGCGCGCTCCAAAAATTCATCGCGGCCGAGATCAATCCCCATGTCGACGAATGGGAGAAGGCCGACATCTTCCCGGCGCATGAGCTGTTCAAGAAGCTCGGCAATCTCGGCTTCCTCGGCCTCAACAAGCCGGTCGAGTTCGGCGGCCAGGGGCTGGATTATTCCTACGCGTTGATGATGGCCGAGGAGCTGGGGGCCATCACCTGCGGCGGCGTGCCGATGGCGATCGGGGTGCAGACCGACATGGCGACGCCGGCGCTGGCGCGGTTCGGCTCCGACGAGGTGCGGCGCGAATTTCTGGCGCCTGCGATTGCCGGCGACCAGGTCGCCTGCATCGGCGTCTCCGAGCCCGGCGCCGGCTCCGACGTCGCCTCGATCAAGACCAACGCCCGCTCCGACGGCGACGACTATGTCATCAACGGCGGCAAGATGTGGATCACGAACGGCACCCAGGCCGACTGGATCTGCCTGCTCGCCAACACCAGCGACGGCCAGGTCCATCGCAACAAGTCGCTGATCTGCGTGCCGATGAAGACCAGGGGTGTCCAAGTCGCGCGCAAGCTCGACAAGCTCGGCATGCGCTCGTCCGATACGGCGCAGATCTTCTTCGACAATGTCCGGGTGCCGAAGCGCAACCGGATCGGCGAAGAAGGCCAAGGCTTTACCTACCAGATGATCCAGTTCCAGGAGGAGCGGCTGTGGGGCTCGGCGGCCTGCCTGAAGGCGCATGAATTCATCATCAACGAGACCATCGACTACACCCGCAACCGCAAGGCGTTCGGCGGCTCGATCCTCGATAATCAGGTGGTGCACTTCAAGCTCGCGGAGATGCAGACCGAGGTCGAACTGCTGCGCTCGCTGATCTATCGCGCCGCCGAGGCACTGGTCGCCGGCGAGGATGTCACCCGGCTCGCGACCATGGCGAAATTGAAGGCCGGCAGGCTCGGCCGCGAGCTGACCGACGCCTGCTTGCAATATTGGGGCGGCATGGGCTTTACCAACGAGACGCCGGTCAGCCGGGCCTATCGCGACAGCCGCCTGACCTCGATCGGCGGCGGCGCCGACGAGGTGATGCTCATGGTATTGTGCAAGATGATGGGCACGCTGCCCGGCATGAAGCAAAAGGGGAACGCCTGATGATCACGCTGTATCACTGCGACGCCGCGCGCTCGTTCCGCCCGCTGTGGATGCTGGAGGAGCTCGGGCTGCCTTATGAGCTGAAGATGCTGCCGTTCCCGCCGCGCGTGTTCGCCAAGGAATATCTCGGCATCAACCCGCTCGGCACCATCCCGTTCATGGTCGACGGCGAGACCACGATGACGGAGTCCTCCGGCATCTGTCATTACCTCGGCACCAAATACGGTCCGACGCCGCTGATCGTGGGTGTCGACGAGCCGGCCTATGGCGCGTTCCTGAACTGGATGTATTTTTCCGATGCGACGCTGACCTTTCCGCAGACATTGGTGCTCCGCTACAGCCAGCTCGAGCCGGAGGAGCGGCGCAACCCGCAGGTCGCCGGCGACTATGCAAAATGGTTCCTGGGCCGCCTGCGCGCGGTGGAGGCCGCCGCCGCAAAGTCGGAATTCCTCTGCGCGGAACGCTTCACCGCAGCGGACATCGTCAATGGTTATGCGCTCCGGCTCGCCAGCAATATCGACCTCGCCAAGGATTTCGGGCCGAATGTCGCGGCCTATTGGGCGCGGCTGCAGCAGCGCGACGGTTACAAGCGTGCGGTGGCGTCGGAGCAAAAAGCCGGGCTGGAACAGAACGTTGCCCCGCGGGCGCGGCCTTGATCGTGCCCGAGACGATGTGTCCCGGAATTGATCCACCGCGTCGGTGACAGGCTTCGAATTTGCGCTATGGTAGCTCCGCCGCAGCGGCCCAAAGAGCCGCGCGAGGAGGAACCGCCATGGACGCGATCGTGGACGCGAAGTGCCAGAAGTCCGGCCAGCAGCAGTCCGGCCACCGGATGCTGATCACGCCGGAGCGGGTGTTCTATGCCGGGCTGCTCGGCCGCCCGCGTGAACGCTGCCCCGGAGCATTCCATGTCTACGTCGCGATCCGCGATGGATTGCATCTGTCGACCAGCGAGGGCCGCGAGTCCCATGGCGAGCTCGCGGTGACGATGCCGAACCTGCGCCACACCATCACCAGCGAATATCGTTCGGCGATCTGCGTCGCGATCGAGCCGGAAAGCGTGCCCGATGGTATCTTGGAAGCCGTTGCGCGCCGTTTGCAGGGACCGGACTCGCATCTGTTCGCGAACCGGATTCGCAACGCCTATGCGACGCTGGCCGAGATGCAGCATCGCGACGCGATCGCGAATGCCGAGTTCGACACGATGTGCTTCGGCGACGCGCTGCCGCAGCGCGTGCTCGATCCGCGCGTGGTGCGCGCGATCGGCCGCATCGGGCAATTCTCCGGCGAGCCCGTGACCGCCGCGGGCTGTGCCGCCGAGGCCGGGCTGTCGCCGTCGCGCTTCCTGCATCTGTTCAAGGAGGAGACCGGAATCTCGTTCCGCTCCTTCCGCGCCTGGAAGCGGGCGCGGCATCTGCTGCACTTCGCCAATCAGGACATCAACCTCGCGCATCTCGCGCAGGATATCGGCTATCCGGACAGCACCCATTTCAGCCACTCGATCCGCCGCTTCTATGGCTTGAAGCCGCGCGCGATCTTCTCCGGCTCGCGGGATCTTGCGATCTACCGGACGGGGCAAGAGCGCGCGCTGACATAGCCATCCGTCGTCCCGGCGAAAGCCGGGACCGATCACCACCGATCTCAGTAGTTGAGACGGCTGTGGCTCCAGCGGGCTGAAATAACTCCCAAACGTGGTTATGGGTCCCGGGTCGCGCTTCGCTTGCCCGGAACGACAGTTAGAGATTCGCGCCCTCGATCACCTCGCCGAACCGCAGCCAGCCCGGACCTTCGATCCGCTGCAGCTGAAGCTGCTGCAAGGGATGGTGGTTGGTCGGACTGGTGTTGACCTTGATGCCGGGCAACAGCGTCGGGACATAGACGTCCTTCAAATTGTTCGCCTGCGCCATGATGTTGTCGCGGGTGAAATTGCCTTTGCATTGCTCAAGCACGATCTTGAGCACGTTCGCGACCATATAGGCGTAGAGATTGTAGCCTTCCTTCGGATTGCCGTCGGGGAAGTACTTTTCCATGAAGGCGAGGAAATCCTTCACACCTTGGTCATTGGCCCAGGCCGGATCGGCAACGTCCTTGATATAGGCCGATGAGATCGTGCCCTGCGCCTTGTCGAGACCGACGGGGATGATGGTCGAAGACAGCGACGCAGCACCGCTGGCAATGAAATGCATCGGCTTCCAGCCGAGCTCGTAGATCTTGCGGATCGACTGCGCACAGAACTTTGCCGTTGTGCCCGAGATCAGCACGTCGGGATTGGCGCCGCGCAGCGCGACGATCTGGGAATCGATCGTGGGATCGGTGACTTCGTGCGAGGCGACCACGGCCGATGTCGCGAACCGCTCGCCTAGCACGTCCTTGGCGCCGGCGACGAAATCCTTGCCGAGATCGTCGTTCTGGTAGAGCACCGCGATCTTCGCGTCCTTGTGCTGGCTCAGCGCATATCTGACGAACACCTGCGCCTCGGTTCGCGCGCTCGGCGCAAAGCCCATGGTCCACGGATAGGATTTGTAGTCGCCCCATTTGTCGCCGTTCACGGACAGGAACAGATGCGGCACCTTGGCCGCGTTGATATATTTGACGACGGCCGAATTCGGCGCGGTGCCGAGCATGTTGAACAGGAAGGCGACGTTGTCGCTCTCGATCAGGCGACGCACCTGCTCGACCGTCTTCGCCGGATTGAACGCGTCGTCGTAATAGATGTACTTGATCTGGCGGCCGGCGATGCCGCCCTGCTCGTTCAGCATCTTGAAATAGGCTTCCTGGCAGCGCGCCTGCACGCCGAGCGCCGACACCGGCCCGCTCAGGGAGGTGGTGCTGCCGATCCTGATCTCGGTCGCGGTAACCCCTGGTGTGTCTTCCGCCAGGGAAGGCTTGAGGCCCGCGACTGCGGCGAGCCCCGCGCCTGCCGCGCCGGTGAGCCACGTGCGCCGGTTGATCGAGACCATGACGTTCTCCCCGTGATGCCGGCTTGTTGCGCCGCTTTGCTTTGCGGCAAGGCTACGCGTCAGGTGGGTGTCGCGTCTTGTGTTAACCGGCTGGCCGCGGATTACGGCGTGATCGCATCCACTTAGCCAGTCAACGCAAGATGGCGCGAAGGCAAATTTCTCATCATGGGAAAATCAGCAGCGCATGTGCACTGCAAAGCGGACAAGAGACCCATGAGCGACAAGGCCGTTATCACCTGCGCGCTGAACGGCGTGCTTACCGATCCGAAGCAGCACAATGTCCCGGTGACGCCGGAACAGATGGCGCACGAGGCCAAGGCAGCGTTCAACGCCGGCGCCAGCATCATGCATATCCATCTGCGTCAGCAGGAGCCGAACAAGGGCCATCTGCCGTCATGGGACGTTGGCGTCAGCAAGGAGATCCAGCAAGCGATCCGCGAGGCCTGCCCCGGCGTGATCATCAACCATACCACTGGCACCTCGGGCCCGAACTATCAGGGCGCGCTCGACTGCGTGCGCGAGACCAGGCCGGAGATCGCCGCATGCAATGCGGGCTCGCTGAACTATCTCAAAGTCAAGGCCGACAACACCTGGGCGTGGCCGCCGATGATGTTCGATAACGCGGTCGAGAAGGTGCAGGATTATCTCGACGTGATGAATGCGGCCGGCACGATCCCCGAATTCGAGTGTTTCGATGTCGGCATCGTGCGCTGCGTCGGGATGTATCGGCAGACCGGGATGTATTCCGGACCGCTCGAATACAATTTCGTCATGGGCGTCGCCTCGGGCATGCCGGCCGATCCGGAGCTGTTGCCGATCCTGTTGAAGCTGAAGGCGCCGGAAGCGCATTGGCAGGTCACTGCGATTGGCCGTGCCGAGATCTGGCCGCTGCACCAGCGGGCTGCCGACCTCGGCGGTCATCTGCGCAGCGGGCTGGAGGATACGTTCTATCTCGGCGACGGCACCAAGGTGACGTCGAACGGGCAGCTCGTCGAAGCGCTCGCAGCCTGTGCGCGGCGTGCGGGACGCGAGGTCGCGAGCCCGGCCGAGGCGCGACAGATCTTTGGGGTCAGGCACTAACCCCGTCATTCCGGGGCGCGCCTCTTGACGCGAGCCTCAGACGCGCAATTGCGCATCGGGGGAATCCATACTCACGATCGTGGTTGTGGATTCCGGGCTCGGCCCTTCGGGCTGCCCCGGAATGACGAGGAGGAGGAAACAGATGGACAACCTCTTGGCAACCGGTGGCGTCACTGGCCCGGGCCGCATCGGGCGCGTCGCGATCGGCGACCTCCTGAAGCGCGCCGCGCGGCGGTTTCCCGACCGCGTCGCGCTGACCGATGGCAGCCGGCAGGTCACCTTCACCGAACTCGAGCGCGACGCCAATCGCTTCGCCAACCATCTGGTGCAGCGCGGGCTGAAGCCGGGCGAGAAGATCTCGACCATCTGCAACAACTCCGTCGAGTTCGTCAAAGCGCTGTTCGGTATCCACCGCGCCGGCCTGGTCTGGGTGCCGATCAACACCATGCTCGGAGCGGCGGACATGGATTACATCCTCGGCCATGCCGAGGTGCGCTTTGCCATCATCGACGACAACCTCCACGCCCAGGCCGACCGGCGCGCGGCGCTGGAAGCGCGTGGCATGCAGATGATCGCGGTCGACCTGGCCGGCAATGCCGGCAAGACCGGACTGCAGGAATTCAACGGCCTGCTGGAAGGGCAGTCCGACATCGAGCCGGAGATCGAGATCAACGACCGCGATCTCGCCATGATCATCTACACGTCAGGCACGACGTCGCGGCCGAAGGGCGCGATGCATTGCCACCTCGCCGTGGTCATGGCCGTGATGAGCAACTGCATCGAGATGCAGCTGTCGCGCGACGACGGCATCACCGGCCAATTTCCGCTGTTCCACTGCGCCGGCCATGTGCTGCTGCTCAGCTATCTCTCGGTCGGCGGCCGGATGGCACTGATGCGCGGCTTCGATCCGGTCGCCTGCATGGAGGCGATCGTCCGCGACAGGCTCACGGTGTTCGTCGGCCTGTCGCTGATGTACCAGGCGATCCTCGATCATCCACGCCGGCGTGAGTATGACCTGTCGGTCCTGCGCTGCTGCATCTACACCATGGCCCCGATGGGCAAGCCGCTGCTCGAACGCGCGATGGCGGACATGTGTCCGAACTTCGTGCTGACCAGCGGCCAGACCGAGATGTATCCGGCGACGACGATGTCGCGCCCGGAGGTGCAGCTCGACCGGTTCGGCAATTACTGGGGCGAATCGCTGATCGTCAACGAGACCGCGATCATGGACGACAGCGGCAATCTGTTGCCGCGCGGCGAGATCGGCGAGCTCGTGCATCGCGGGCCCAATGTGATGATGGGCTACTATAAGGACCCGAAGTCGACCGAGGAGGCGCGCAAGTTCGGCTGGCATCATACCGGCGATCTTGCCCTGATCGACGCCAATGGCGAGGTGCTGTTCCTCGATCGCAAGAAGGACATGATCAAGTCGGGCGGCGAGAACGTCGCTTCGGTCAAGATCGAGGAGACGCTGCTGGCGCACCCTGCCGTGCAGAACGCCGCCGTGGTCGGCCTGCCGCATCCGCAATGGGGCGAGGCGGTCTCCGCCTTCGTCAAGCTGAAGCCCGGCGCGGTCGCCGACGAGGCCGGCATCGAGGCACATTGCAGAAAGCACCTCGGCGGCTTCCAGGTGCCGAAGCTGGTGCGTATTCTCGAGGAGATGCCGATGACCGCGACCGGCAAGCTGCGCAAGGTCGAACTGCGGCAGCAATACAACGGGCATTTTGTGGAGCGCGCCTAGTGGCCATCATCGAGAACACGATTTCCACCGGCAGCGCCGGCTTCCGGGGCAATCGCGACGGCATGCTGGCGCTGATCGCACGAATGCGCGGGCTGGAGGAACGGACACGCGCGGCTTCCGCCGCCGCCAAGGATCGCTTCCACAAGCGCGGACAGCTGCTGCCGCGCGAGCGCGTCGCGCTGGTGCTCGATCCCGGCTCGCCGTTCCTCGAATTATCGACGCTCGCCGGCTACATGTTCGATGTGGCAGATGCGGACAAGAGCGTGCCCGGCGGCGGGCTGGTCGCCGGCATCGGCTTCGTCTCCGGCATCCGCTGCATTGTCAGCGCCAATGATGCCGGCATCGATGCCGGCGCGCTGCAACCCTACGGTCTCGACAAGACGCTGCGGGTGCAGGAGCTCGCGCTGGAGAACAAGCTGCCCTATGTGCAGCTGGTCGAGAGCGCCGGCGCCAATCTGCTGCGCTACCGCGTCGAGGATTTCGTCCGCGGCGGCAATATCTTCCGTAATCTGGCGCGGCTGTCGGCCGCCGGGCTGCCTGTCGTCACCGTGACGCACGGCTCCTCCACTGCGGGCGGTGCGTACCAGACCGGGCTCTCCGACTACATCGTGATGGTGCGCGGCCGCACCCGCGCCTTCCTCGCCGGGCCGCCTCTGCTCAAGGCCGCCACCGGCGAGATCGCGACCGAGGAGGAACTCGGCGGCGCCGAGATGCACACCCAGGTCTCCGGCCTCGGCGATTATCTCGCCGAGGACGATCGCGATGCGCTGCGCATCGCGCGCGAGATCATGGCCAAGCTCCCCTGGGATCGTCCGAGCCCGGAACCTGCCGCATTCAAGCCACCGCGCTACGACGCAGAGGAACTACTCGGCATCATGCCGATGGATCACAAGCGACCCGTCGACATGCGCCAGGCGATCGCGCGCTTCATCGATGATTCCGATTTCACCGAGTTCGGTGCCAATTACGGACCTGCCACGGTCTGCGGCCATGCCCGCATCCAGGGGCAAGCGATCGGTATCATCACCAACAACGGCCCGCTCGACGTGCCCGGCGCCAACAAGGCGACGCATTTCATTCAGGCCTGCTGCCAGTCGCGCACGCCGATCCTCTATATGAACAACACCACCGGCTACATGGTGGGCAAGGCCTATGAAGAGGCCGGCATGATCAAGCACGGCTCCAAGATGATCCAGGCGGTGACCTCGGCGACGGTGCCGCAGATCACGCTGTATTGCGGCGCCTCGTTCGGCGCCGGCAATTACGGCATGTGCGGCCGCGGCTTCCATCCGCGGTTCTGCTTTTCCTGGCCGAACGCCAAGACGGCTGTGATGGGCGGCGAGCAGGCCGCCGAAACCATGGCGATCGTGACTGAAGCTGCTGCGGCGCGTCGCGGCAAGCCGATCGAGAAGGAGAAGCTGGAGGCGATGAAGGCGCAGATCACCGGCGTGTTCGACAGCCAGATGGACGTGTTCTCGACCAGCGCCCGCGTGCTCGACGACGGCGTGATCGATCCGCGCGATACGCGGACGGTGCTGTCGGAGGTGCTTTCGATCTGCCGCGAGGCCGAGGCGCGGACCCCGCAGCGCATGCAGTTCTCGGTGGCGCGGCCATGAGCGGTTCCATCGTGAAGCGGACGCCGTTCTTCAAGATCCTGGTCGCCAACCGCGGCGAGATCGCGCTACGCATCATGCGCACGGCGCGGCGGCTCGGCTATGGCGTGGTCGCGGTCTATTCCGACGCCGACCGCGACGCGCTGCATGTGCGCGAGGCCGACCAGGCGGTGCGGATCGGCGAGGCGTTGCCGGCACAGTCCTATCTGAAGATCGACGCCATCGTCGCCGCTGCCAAGGCAAGCGGCGCCGGCGCGGTGCATCCCGGCTACGGCTTTCTCGCGGAGAACGAGGACTTTGCGCAGGCGTGCCGCGATGCGGGGCTCGTGTTCATCGGTCCGTCGCCGGAGGCGATCCTTGCGATGGGCAACAAGGCCGGCGCTAAGGACATCATGCAGAAGGCCGGCGTACCCTGCGTGCCCGGCTATCAGGGCGCCGACCAGGGCGATGCGGCGATGCTGGCGGAAGCCAAGAAGATCGGCTTTCCCATTATGATCAAGGCGGTCGCCGGCGGTGGCGGCCGTGGCATGCGGCTGGTTGCGGATGCCGCGGCGTTTCCCGATGCGCTGCGCAGCGCACGATCGGAAGCGCAAGGCGCGTTCGGCGATCCCACTGTCATCCTCGAGCGCGCGATCGTCGATCCCCGCCACATCGAGGTCCAGGTGTTCGGCGACCGCCATGGCAACGCGATCCATCTCGGCGAGCGTGATTGCTCGGTGCAGCGGCGGCACCAGAAGCTGATCGAGGAGGCGCCGTCGCCGGCGGTGACGCCGGAACTGCGCGCGCGCATGGGTGCGGTCGCGGTCCAGGCGGTCAAGACGATTGGATACGAGGGCGCCGGTACGCTCGAATTCCTGCTCGACCGGGCCGGCAATTTCTACTTCATGGAGATGAACACGCGGCTCCAGGTCGAGCATCCCGTCACCGAGGCGATCACCGGGCTCGATCTGGTCGAATTGCAGTTGCGTGTCGCCCGCGGCGACCCCCTCGGTGTCAGGCAGGAGGACGTCACCTTCTCCGGTCACGCCATCGAGGTGCGGCTGTGCTCGGAGGACGCCGGGCACGACTTCATGCCGCAATCCGGCACGATGGCGCGCTGGCAGATGCCTGACGGTATCCGCGTCGAGCATGCGCTGCAGTCCGGCTCGGAGATCCCGCCGTTCTATGATTCGATGATCGCCAAGGTCATTAGCCACGGCGCCACCCGCGAGGAGGCGCGCGGCAAGCTGATCTGTGCGCTGGAGCAGGTCACGGCGTTCGGCATCACCACCAATCAGGGGTTCCTGATCGACTGCCTGCGCCATCCAGTCTTCGCCAAGGGCGACGCAACCACGGCCTTCATCGGCAACAACCGCGACGTGCTGCTGGCGCCGCGAGCCGATCGCGGCAGCGATCTCGCGCTCGCCGCGCTGCTGCTCTACGTCACCCATCCGCATGCCCCGCCGTGGCAGCGCGGCCGGTCGCTGTCAGCAACATTCCCGCTCGGGCTGCGGATCGATCTCGGCCACGGCGTGCAGGAGATCGAAATCGTCCGCGAACGCGACGGCAGCTATCTCGTAACCCGCAACGGCGATCGCTTCAGCTTCGTGATCGACGAGCTGGACCAGGACGGTATTCGTTTCCACCATGATGGCTTGATGGAGCAGGCCAGGTTCATGCGCGATGGCGATCGGCTCTTTGTCCTGCATCGCGGCGTCACGCTTCCGGCCCGCGACCTCACGCTCACGCCGCCGGAGAGCGCGACGGGCGCGGGCGGCGACGGCAAGGTCCGCGCCGCCATGAACGGCCGGGTCGTCGCCGTGTTGGTGAAGGCCGGCGACAAGGTCGCGGCCGGCCAGCCGGTGATGACGCTCGAGGCGATGAAGATGGAGCACGTGCACACCGCCGGGGTCACGGGCACCGTGTCGTCGATCGACGTTGCCGAGGGTGAGCAGGTGACGACGGGGAAGATTGTCGTGGAGATCGAGGCTGCCGCTTAAAGTCTGTCGTCCCGGGCAAGCGCAGCGCGACCCGGGACCCATAACCACCGATCTTGACTGTTGAAGCGCGCTGGAGCCACAGCGCCGCGAGACGGCGAACGACGGTGGTTATGGGTCCCTGCTTTCGCAGGGACGACAGCGGATTATTCGTCTCGCCCTGTCCCGTCGTTCAGCCAGCACGCGACCTGATGCCTGGAGCCGGCGGCCTGCAGCGCTGGGCGTTCCGACTTGCAGCGATCGATCGCGTAGCGGCAGCGGGTGTGGAAGGCGCAACCCGATGGCGGATTGATCGGACTCGGGACGTCGCCGTCGATCAGCGGTGCGGAGCGCTTGGCCTTGGGGTCGGCGATCGGCACTGAGGCGAGCAGGGCCTGCGTATAAGGGTGACGCGGATTGGCGAACAGCTCGTGCTTGTCGGCGATCTCGACAATGCGGCCGAGATACATCACGGCGACGCGGTGGCTGATATGGGCGACAACAGCGAGATCGTGCGCGATGAAGAGGTAGGAGAAGTTCTGCTTGCGCTGCAGGTCGATCAAGAGATTGATCACCTGCGCCTGGATCGAAACGTCGAGCGCGGAGACCGGTTCGTCGCAGACGATCAGCCGTGGCCCGAGCGCCAGCGCTCGCGCGATACAGATGCGCTGGCGCTGGCCGCCGGAGAACTGGTGCGGAAAATTCCTCATCTGGTCGGGCCGGAGGCCCACCTGCTGGAACAGCTCCGCGACCCGCTCCTGCTTCTTCGCACCGGTCGCGATACCGTGCACGCTCAAGGGCTCGCCGACGATGTCGCCGGCCGTCATGCGCGGGTTGAGCGAGGCAAACGGATCCTGGAACACGATCTGCATCGAGCGGCGGTATGGCCGCAGCGCCGTCTTGCTGAGCGGCGCGATATCCTCGCCGTCGAGCGTGATCGCGCCGCTGGTCGGCTCGACCAGCCGCAGCACGGTGCGCGCGACCGTCGACTTGCCGCAGCCGGATTCGCCGACCAGGCCGAGCGTCTCGCCGGCGCCGAGCGCGAAGCTGACTCCGTCGACCGCATGCACGGTGCCGACCTGCCGGCGCAGCACGCCGCCGCGCACCGGGTAGTGCTTGACCAGGTCGGTGACCTCGAGGAGCGGACGCTGCTCGGTCATGACGCCTCCGCCATCTCGCCGGCGCGCCAGCACGCGGCCCAGTGATTGCTCTTGACCTCGTCGAGCGGCGGATACTCCTGACGGCAGCGGTCGACCGCGAGCTTGCAGCGCGGCGCGAAGGCGCAGCCGGGCGGCAGCTTGGTCAGTGACGGCACCATGCCGGGGATTTCGACCAGCCGCACGTCCTCCCTGGCGTCGGGCGAGGGCACTGCGGGGATCGAGGCCATCAGGCCTCTGGTGTAGGGATGCAACGGCGTCTCGAACAGCGACTCGACCGTCGCCTCCTCGACCTTCTTGCCGGCATACATCACGATCACGCGCTGCGCGGTCTGCGCCACGACGCCCAGGTCGTGGGTGATCAGGATCAGCCCGGTGCCGAGCCGCTGCTGCAGATCGACGATCAGCGCCAGGATCTGCGCCTGGATGGTGACGTCGAGCGCGGTGGTCGGCTCGTCCGCGATCAACAACGCGGGCCTGCACGCCAGCGCCATCGCGATCATGGCGCGCTGGCGCATGCCGCCGGAGAGCTGATGCGGATATTCACGGGCGCGGCGCTCGGGCTCTGGAATGCGCACCAGCCGCAGCATGTCGACCGCCTGTTTCCAGGCCTCCTTGCTGCTCACCTTCTGATGCAGCCGCACCGCCTCGATGATCTGGTCGCCGATCCGAATCACCGGGTTGAGCGAGGTCATCGGCTCCTGGAAGATCATCGAGATGCGGTTGCCCCTGATGTCGCGCATCGCGGCATCATCGAGCTTCAGGAGGTCGGTGCCCTCGAGCGTCACCGAGCCGCCGACGATGCGGCCCGGCGGATCGGGCACCAGCCGCATGATCGACAGCGCGCTGACGCTCTTGCCGCAGCCGGATTCGCCGACGATCGCCAAGGTCTCGCCGCGGCGGACCGTGAACGAGACGTCGTCAACCGCGCGGAACAGGCCGGAGTTGGTGAAGAACACCGTCTGCAGGTTCTTCACGTCGAGAACCGTCTCTGCCGGAAGTGCCTCGCTCATCAGCCGCGCTGCCTCGGATCGAGGATGTCGCGCAAGGCGTCGCCGAACAGATTGGTGCCGAACACGGCAAGGCTGATCGCAATGCCGGGGAAGATCACCAGCCACGGCGCGGTGCGGACATATTCGGCGGCGGATTCCGACAGCATCCGGCCCCAGGACGGATAGGGCTCGGGGATACCGAGGCCGAGGAACGACAGCGACGCCTCGGTCAGGATGGTCGAGCCGAGCTGCGCGGTGGCCAGCACGATCAAGGGGGCAATGGTGTTCGGCAGCACGTGGCGCAGCGCGATGCGTATCTCGCTCATGCCGATCGATTTGGCGGCCTCGACGAACGGCTGCTCGCGCAGCGCCAGCGTGTTGGCGCGGATCACGCGGGCGACGGTCGGGATCAAGGGAATCGCGATTGCGAGGATCACATTCGGCAGCGACGGGCCGAGCGCCGCGGTCATCACGAGCGCAAGCACCAATAGCGGCAGCGATTGCAGGATGTCGGTCACCCGCTGGAACACGAGGTCGACCCAGCCGGATAGATAGCCGGAGGCGAGACCGACGATGACGCCGAGCGTGGCGCCGAGCGTTGTGGAGCCGATGCCGACGGCAAGCGAGATCCGCGCGCCGTGGATGATGCGGCTCCAGACATCGCGGCCGAAGGAATCGGTGCCGAACCAGTGCAAAGCAGACGGCGCGGCCAGGCGATGCGCCGAATCGACCGTGAGCGGATCATAACGGCTGATCAGGTCGGCGAAGATTGCCGTCAGCACGAACAGCAGCATGATCGTCAGGCCGACTGTGCCGAGCACATGGCGCTGCGCCAGGAAGGCCAGCCGTCCCCAGCCGCCGGTGGCATTGGCTCCGGCGCGCCGCAGTTCGCTGTCGAAATTGATCGTCGCCATCTAGTCAGTCTCCAAACCGGATGCGCGGATCGATCGCTGCATACAGCATGTCGACGATGAAATTCACGACCACGACGACGACGGCGATGAACATCACGAGGTTCTGCACGATCGGGTAATCGCGCCAGCGCAGCGCCTCGACCAGGAAGCGGGCGATGCCGGGAATATTGAACACGGTCTCGGTCACGATCAATCCACCGATCAGGAACGCAGCCTCGATGCCGATCACGGTGATGACCGGCAGCACCGCGTTCTTCAGCGCGTGGTGATAGTTCACCGAGGCTTCGGAAGCGCCCTTGGCGCGCGCGGTGCGGATATAGTCCTGGCGCAGGATCTCCAGCATCGAGGAGCGGGTGATGCGCATGGTCAGAGCCGCGCTGCGGAAGCCGACCGCCATCGCCGGCACCGCATAGATGGACAGCGCCTCGAGCCAGGTCTTCGGATTCGGATTGAAGATCGGCATAGTGCCGAACAGCGAGACCGAGGCCATCAGGATCAACAGGCCGAGCCAGAACGACGGCAGCGACAGGCCGCTGAGGCTGACGACGCGCAGCGCATAATCGAGCTTCGAGCCCTGGTGCACGGCGCTGATCACCCCGAGCGGGATGCCGATCGAGGCGGAGAACAGCAAAGCCAGTCCCGCGAGCCGTGCGGTGATCGGGATTCGCGGCAGGATCTCCTCCAGCGCGGGCTTCTCTGAGACATAGGAATAGCCGAGGTCGCCGTGCAGCAGGCCGCCGATCCAGTGCAGATATTGGATCACGATCGGCTGGCTCAGCCCGAGCTCGCGTTCCAGATTGGCCTTGTCGGCGGGATCGACGAAGCCCGCGGCATCGAACAGGATGTCGACGATGTTGCCGGGAACGACGCGCAGCAGCACGAAGATGATCACCGAGATCCCGAACAGGGTCACGAGCATCAGGAACAGCCGCCGCACGATATAGGCAAACACCCTGGCTCTCTCCCTGATCTCGCTTGTGGCTTATTTATCCAGCCAGACGTCTTCGTAGCGATAGCCGTTATAGGAGCTGTTGGACATGATCGTGACATTCTTCACGTAGGGCTTCCAGCAGGTGCCGGTGCGGGCATGGAAGATGATCGGCCGCGCGACATCTTCCTGCAGCTTCTTGTCGATCTCCCAGACCAGCTTCTTGCGCTTCTCGACATCGGTCTCTTCGGATTGCTGGTCGAACAGCTTCTCGATGTCCTTGTTGCAATAATTGGTGTAGTTCCGCTCCGAGCCGCAAGCATAGTTCTCGTAGAAGGACTGGTCGGGCTCGTCGACGGCATTGCCGGTGAGGTTGAGGCCGAGCGAATAATCCTTGCGCGCGATCTTCGGGAACCATTGCGCGGTGTCGACGACGTCGAGCTCGGCGTCGACGTAGATGCTCTTGATCTGGTCGATCAGGATGATCGCGGGATCGCGGTAGACCGCGATGTTGCGGGTCGACACCTTGATCTGCAGATGCTTGTCCGGGCCATAGCCCGCCTTCTGCATCAGCTTGCGGGCTTCCTCGCGGTTCTTCTCGATATCGGGCCCATAGCCTGGAATCGACTCAAGCATCTCCTTCGGCATCGCCCAAAGGCCGTCGGGCGCCGGCTCCATGGTACCGCCGATGTCGCCCTGGCCCTCGAACATGATCTGGATGAACGCCTTGCGATCGAGCGCCAGCGCCAGCGCGCGGCGGACGTCGAGATTGTCGAACGGCGGTGCGCTCGAATTGATGATGATGTTGGTGGAGACGTTGTTCGGTTCCACCACGCAGACCGCTGTCGGGTCCTGCGACTTGACGTCCTTGAGCAGGGGGATCGAGACCTCCGTCGGGAACGTCATGTCGAACTTGCCCGAGACGAATCCGAGGATCGCGGTCGAGCGGTTCGGGATGATGGTGAACTCGATGCCGTCGAGATAGGGCAGGCCCTTCTTGAAGTAGTCAGGGTTCTTGGTGAGCTTGATCGATTCGTTGGCCTTGAACTCGACGAACTTGAACGGACCTGTGCCAACAGGCTTGGTGCGCATTTCCGCCGGAGAGACGTGGCAGGGATAGACCGGCGAATAGCCCGAGGCGAGCAGCGACAACAACGCGGGCTGCGGCCGCTTCAGCTTGAACGACGCCTCATAGTCGCCGTTGGTCGTGACCTCGTCGACCTGCTCGTACCAGGACTTGCGCGGGTTCTGCCGGAACTTCTGCTGCGACTTGCCCATCAGCATGTCGAAGGTGCATTTGACGTCGGCCGCGGTGAAGGGCTTGCCGTCGTGCCATTTCACGTCCTTGCGCAACTTGAAGGTCAGCGTCTTGTGGTCGCCGCTCCAGGCCCAGCTCTCTGCCAACTCGGGTCGGATCGTGCTGGCGCTGTTCTGCGCGATATGCTGATCGAAGATAACGAGGTTGTTGAAGATCGGCATGAACGGAATGTTCACCGAGTAGGTCGCGCCCTCGTGGATCGAGGCGCTGCCGGGACTATCGCGGTGGTAGATCCTGAAAATGCCGCCGGATTTCGGCTCGGCTGCGCGTGAAACGTCGCTGATGGTCAGCACAGACAACACCGCGACGGCCAGCGCTTGCACGCTCCGCATGGTCCCCTCCCAAAGTCGGTCTCAATGGCCGATTGGCATCGACGATACCACGGTGAGACCGCCGGGCAACCAGCGAGGGCCGTGCGGGGATTGGCAATTCGGATGACACCTGACCATTAAAATTTCCGAGGACCGGGAATATTGGGTCTGATGATGTGGAACTCCGGCCGCTTTTCTACCTGGCGACGAGTCCCTGTTGGAGCTACGCCGAAGCGTGTGGCGTGAAGCTGATCGCAATCAGCGACAGTTTGTCGCCGATCACTAGTGTCGCGGTTGACTCGTTCCCGTCATCCTGAGGTGCGAGCGGAGCGAGCCTCGAAGGATGCACGGCCACCAGCCGGGCCGTACATCCTTCGAGACGCGCTTCGCGCTCCTCAGGATGACGGTGAGGGAGCATTCACCTCACTCCGCCGCTTGCGATGAGGGCGGGCTGACGGTCGCAACCCCATCCGCCTCGGTCGCCGAGATCGTGGTGCGGATCATCAGGCGGCCCTCATGCGCCGGCCAGGGGCGGCCGCGATGCATAGTGGCGCGGTTGTCCCACATCACGACGTCGCCCTGCTTCCATTGATGCAGATAGCTGACGCCGGGCGCGGTCGCGGCTTCGGTCAGCTGCTCGATCAGCGCCTTACCGGCCTCGGCATCCATACCCTCGACGCCATAGGCGTGGGAGGCGAGATACAGCGCGCCGCGGCCGTTGACCGGATTACGCCACACCATGCGCCAGCATACCGGCGGCAATGCGTCGGTTTCCTCCGTCGTCGCGAGACCGGCAGCCACCTTGCTGCGCGAATGGGCGTAGGAATGCCAGGCGAACGAGTTTTCCAGCCGCTTCGCCAAATCCTTGTCGAGCCGCTCGAAGGCGAGGCGCATCGAGACGAATTCGGTCTCGCCGCCATGTTCAGGGATGATGCGCGCAGACAGGATCGAGGTCAGCGCCGGCACGCGCTTGAAGGAGGAGTCGGTGTGCCAGAGCTGGTTGGCCCTGGCGCGCAGTTGCTGGCGATGATCGGACGGAACCACGTTGCCGTCGGGTCCGAAGGTCGAGAGGATCACGAAATGCGAGCCGGTGCCCATCGAGCCGACCTTGGTCACCTCGGGCGGACCGAAGCGGCGCGAGAAGGCGAGCTGGATGTCGTCGCTGACCTCCTGGCCACGGAACACCAGCACCGAGTGCTCCTCGAATGCCGCGCGCACCGCCGCATAGGCGGTATCGCTGGCGGCAATGTCTGACAGCGTCACGCCGCGCAGCTCGGCTCCGAATCCCTCGCGCAGTGGGATCACGTCCATCGGCAGGTCCTCCCTGATTTTTCTTGTTGAAGCGAGGTTAGGGGAAAACCCCGCCACCGGCAACGCGGCCCGCGGCATCTCACCCCATTGCGATCAGATTGTGCCGTGTGCGCCGGTCGGCGACCTCGATGCGCTGCGTGATGAGGGCGAACAGCGCCCAGCTCGAATGGAAGACGACGCCGGCCAGGATCACGACGGCTCCCGGAATCGGCCCGATCGAGGCGCGGTCCCAGATGTCGCTCACCGTCATCAACGGCAGCGGATGGATCGCCAGCTTGCCGTAGTAGGCGATGGCCTGGATCGCGAAAATCCAGCCGTAGGTCCGGCGCAGCCGCCGGCCGACCGCGCGCGCAAAGCTGATGTGGTAGCTGGGGCGGCGATAATCATTGGCCAGCAGCTCGGTCCAGGCGGCATTCGGCGATGGCTCTTCGCCGCGGATCATCGGTGCGTAGAAGTCGGTTTCGAGCAACCGGGCGCGGGCGCGCCAGACGTTGAAGTAGCGGTAGCGCCGCGCCTCGAACAGCAGGAAGACCGTGACCAGCAGGCCGACCAGCACCATCGGCAGAGGTGATGCCTCCGCATTGCTGTAGGTCGCCGACAGCGCGATCCCGGTGGTGACAACAGCCCAGTTGGTCGAGCTGTCGAGGCGGGTACGCCAGACCGTGCTGCGGTAGACCTCGCCGCGATAGAGATGGGCGAGCGCGCCGATCTCGGCGGCGGTGAACTCGAGCCTGCCGGCCTGTGCCGGCTCCGGCTCGCGCGGCTGGGGCGACGGCATGGCGGCCTCCGGCGAAGCTGGCTTGCGATCGCAGAGCATAACGCGAAATCCGCGCGGCGGGCGAGTCCGTTGCGCGGCGGCGCTTGTCCGGCCGGATCAGCGCCGTCAGCCGCATCGCTCGGCTCAGACGATCCGCGAGGTCTTGTTGCCCCAATAGCGGTCGCGCAGCAGGCGCTTGTAGAGTTTTCCGGTCGGCAGCCGCGGCAGCTCGGCCTCGAAATCCACCGAGCGCGGCACCTTCTGGCGCGACAGCGAGCCCGCGCAGAAGGCGATCAGCTCCTCGGCGAGCTCGGGCCCCGGCGCGATACCCTCGGCCGGCTGCACCACCGCCTTCACTTCCTCGCCGAGATCGGCATTGGGCACGCCGAACACCGCGGCGTCGGCGACCTTGGGATGCGTGATCAGGAGGTTCTCGCATTCCTGCGGGTAGATGTTCACGCCGCCGGAAATGATCATGAAGGTGGCGCGATCGGTGAGATAGAGGAAGTTGTCGTCATCGACATAGCCGACGTCGCCGACCGTGCTCATGCTGCCGTCGGCCGAGCGCGCCTCGCTGGTCTTGGCCGGATCGTTGAAATATTCGAACGGCGTCGCCGTCTTGAACCACACCGTGCCCGGCGTGCCCTTCGGGCAGGGTTGCATGTTCTCGTCGAGGATATGCAGGTCGCCGAGCAGCACCCTGCCGACGGTGCCGCGATGCGCCAGCCATTCCTCGCTGTTGCAGGCGGTGAAGCCGAGGCCTTCGGTCGCGCCGTAATATTCGTGGATGATCGGGCCCCACCATTTGATCATCTCGTCCTTGACCAGCGCCGGGCAGGGCGCAGCGGCGTGGATTGCGATCTCGAGCGTCGACAAATCGTAGCGGTTGCGAACCTCCTCGGGTAGCTTCAGCAGACGCGAGAACATGGTCGGCACCAGCTGGCTGTGGGTGATGCCCCACTTCTCGACCAGCTGGAGATAGCGCTCGGGATCGAAGCTCTCCATGATGACGACCGTGCCGCCCATCCGGATGGTGAGATTGACCGCGGCCTGCGGCGCCGAGTGATAGAGCGGCGCCGGCGACAGGTAGACCATGCCCTCGCGGTAGTGCCAGAGCTTGGTCAGGAAATCGAACAGCGGCAGGTTCTGCGATGGCGGTTGCTCAGGCAGCGGCCGCACGATGCCCTTGGGCCGGCCTGTCGTGCCGGACGAATAGAGCATCGCGGTACCGGCGTATTCGTCCGCGATCGGCGTCGACGGCAGGCCGGCGGTGGCTTCTCGCAGTCCGACGATGCGATCACTCTCGCTGTTGCCGTCGACCACGATGCAAAGCTCGACCTGCGGGCACTCCTTCAGCGCCTCGCGTGCGATGTCGAGCTTCAGCTTCGAGGTGATCAGGATCCGCGACTGGCTGTTGGTCAGGATGTAGGCGAGCTCACCCGCGGTGAGGTAGGAATTGACGCAGGTATAATATAGTCCTGCGCGCTCGCCGGCGCCGCAGGCCTCGAGGTAGCGATTGTTGTTCTCCATGAAGATCGAATAGTGGTCGAGCCGCTTGAGGCCTCGCTTGCGGAACAGATGCGCGAGACGGTTGCTGCGCGCCTCGAGCTCGCGATAGGTGACGATCTCGCCGGTCCCGGCCATGATGAAGGCCGGTTGCAGCGGACGCAGGTAAGCATGCTTGCCAGTGTACATTGAGCTCTATTTCCCCCTCACTCGCGACTCGTTCTTGTTCTAGGCCGCCATTGCCAGAATCTCGCAGACCTCTGATGGACCGTCGATCTTGCGCGGGTTGCGTGGCACCCAGGGCGTGCGCATCGCACCCGCCGCGATGCGGTCGAAATGTTCGGGACCGACCTGCACCTCCTTGAGGCTGCGCGGCATGCCGAGGTCGCGGATGAAGCGATCGAGTACGTCGCCGGCGTCCGCGCCTGGATGCCCCATCGCGGCCGCGACCAGCGCCTGCCGGTCGGCATTGTCGCGCTTGTTCCAGCGCATCACCGCAGGCAGCATCACGCACGACGTGTAGCCATGCGGCACATCGAACTCGGCGCCGAGCACGTAGCCGATGCCATGGCTCGCGCCCATCGGCACGCCGGAGGCGAGCGGGCCGGTCGAGAGCCAGGTTCCGATCTGGCAATCCATCCGCGCCGAAATGTCCTTCGGGTTGGCCTTCACCCGCGGCAGACCGGCGGCCAGCATCTCGAGCCCCTTGATCGCCTGCGCGTCGCCGTAAGGGTGCGCCTCGCGCGAGCAGATGCCCTCGACGCAATGGTCGACGGCGCGGATGCCGGTCGACAGGAACAGCCAGTCCGGCGTGTGCACCGACAATTCCGGATCGAGGATGGTGGCGCGTGGCATCACCAGCGGATGGCGCAGCATCTCCTTCTGCCGCTTGGCCTCGTTGGTGACGCCTGCGATCGAGGAGAATTCGCCGCCGGCGATCGTGGTCGGCACGCTGATCTGCCGCACCGTCGGCGGATTCATCTCGGGCGAGACGCCGCCACGGGTGCGGATGGTGTCGATGCCGTCGGATGTGGTGACATTGTTGGCGAGGCAGAGCTGCACCGCTTTGGCACCATCCGTGATCGAGCCGCCGCCGATGGTGACGATCAGGTCGGCCTTCGCATCGCGCGCCTGCTCGGTTGCCGCGATGACCGCGGCCCGCGGCGTATGCGCCGGCATCCTGTCGAAGATGCCGACGCAGCGGGACCCGAGCGCCTCGCGGATTCTTTCGATCTCGTCGGTCTCGCGGTTCAGTGTGCCCGAGACCATCAGGAAGGCGCGCTGCGCGCCCAGCCGGTCCAGTTGCTCGACGACGGCCTCACCGGCGGGCCGCCCGAACACGACCTCGTCCATGGCGCCAAATACGACACGGCCTCTGTGCACGCGCCTCTCCTCCCTCAAGATGGTCCGCCTTGCCGGCGGCGCTTTGCGGAGAGGTTAGCGGAGGAAATCGGGGTCGTCATCAGGGCTGCTGCCGGTGGTCGGAACGATCGCGCCGCCTATTCCGCCGTCGTCCCTGCGAAGGCAGGGATCCATAACCACAGGGTTGTGGTGTTGAAGTGAGCTGCGGCCCCGGCGCTGGCCAAGCAACTGTCATTGCTGGTTATGGATCCCGGGTCGCGCTGCGCTTGCCCGGGACGACATCGAATATGTGGCACTCGCTTGAGTCATACATCTGCATTCTCGCGAGACGATCCGTTCGAGTCTTGCGTTTACTTGCCCCTCTCCGGGGACAGTGGGCACAGGGAAAATTCGGTGCCGATAGCGCCCAACTTAGATGCAAGGGCCGCCCGCCCCTCTATCCTCCCGTCATTCCGGGCCTCGCGAAGCGAGAGCCCGGAATCCATCACGCCGCATCACTTTTGGTGAAATGGATTCCGGGCTCGACGCTTCGCGTCGCCCCGGAATGACGAGGACGGGAGCCGCTCCGGAATGACCGTGAGAGAGCACGCCAGAAACCTTGACCGCATCGTCGCGACGTGTGTTACACGTCGATAGCAACAGGGACGTGCGCATGACCACCGTCGATCTCGCGAAATTGCACATTGATGACTTCACGGCGCATCAGGGTGCGGAGTTCGAGATGCAGGCTGCGGATCGCATCGTGGCGCTGAAGCTCGCCAGGGTCGAGCCCGCCGGTAACAGCGGCCGGCCGGGTGGTGCGTTCTCGTTGCTGTTTGCGGGGCCGAAGGGAGCATGGCTTCCGCAGGCGATCTATTCGGTGCGGCATCCCGCGCTCGGCGTGATGGAGATTTTCCTTGTGCCGATCGGGCCGCTCGCCGACGCCAATGGCTATCAGGCGATCTTCACCTGACTGTCTGAACCTGATCGTCAGAAGCACGTGCCGCGCGCCGGCGCATCAGATCGTAGACGCCCTTGTCTTCCTCGGTGACGAAGCCGAGCCGGCGGTAGAGCCGCATCGCCGGGTTGAGCTTCTCGACGTGGATCGAGACGTCCTTGTCGGCGGCCGCCGCCTCGTCGATCGCGTCGCGCAGCAGCGCCTCGCCGTAGCCTTTGCCGCGATGCGCCGGCATGAAGGCGATGTCGATGATGCGGTGCTGGCTCGGCCAGCGCTCGATGTAGAACCGGCCGACGTCCTCATCGCCCTGGGCGATGACCAGCCAGTCGGCGTCCGGATAGTGCCGCTGATAGTGCGTGTGCTGGGCGCGAAACTGCTGATCGAGAAAGGCAGCTTTCTCTGCGTTGCTCCATGGCAACGGCGCCAACTCCTCGGCGCGGGTCGAGGCATAGAGGCGGACCAGGAACGGCAGATCGGCCTCCGACAGGCGGCGAAATTGGCAACCGGATTCAGCCGCGCGCGCCCAACCGAATGCGGGCGCGCCAAACGTCGGCGCACCAGGTGAGGGGGTATGCAGCGTCAAGACAACCTCAGCTCCGTGGCGGGAAAACGCCCTGCATCGCAATGCAGAAATTGAGCGTGAGGTAGGGCATCAGATTGTTGTGCGGCAGGCTGGCGCCTGCCGGTCCAATCATGTTGGAGGCCATCTGCACCAGCGCGGGCATTGGACTGGTGGTGACATAGGCCGCACCGTTGACCGATCGCGCGATGCCCCGGGTCGATGTGGGGGCTGCCTGGTCGGCCTGTAGATTGACCGCCACCATGTTGTGGGGGTGCGAGGGCATTTCGGTCTGCAACAGGGTCACCGTGTCCGAGCCGCCGTTCTGGCCGAGGTCGTACAGCGACAGGCCCGGTCCCTGACCCGGCGCCATTGGCGCGTTGCCTTGCATGTTGGGAAGCGCGAAGTTCGAGGTGCCGTTGCCGCCATATGTCACGCCAAGCAACGAGAACAGCGCCGTGTTCTGCGAGATCGGCAGGATCTGACCGTTACAGAACGCCCAGCCGGAGGGCGCGAAGTTGAACGGAAAAATGCGAATTTCGGCGACGAAGGGGTCAGCCATGTTGTCGCGCTCCTAGCTCTGGCTCGGGAAGATGCCGAACAGCGAAATAATGAAATTGACGCACAGATAGGGCTGGATGTTGCTGTGCGGCTGGCTGCCGCCGGCCGGTCCGATCACGACCGGGCTCAGCGGCGTCGTCGGCGTTTGCTCCTTGTAGAGCAGCAGTGCACCACCCATCTGGTCGAGCACGTTGCCCTGCGGGTTCGAGCTCGTGCCGGTGTTTTGACATGCCAGCATGGTGTGATCATGCGCCGGAATCTGCTGCGTTGTGAGGGTGATTGTCTCGGCGCCGCCGGTTTCCCCAATCGCGAATCCGTTGCCCATGTGAAGCGGCAGCCGGCCGCGCAAGTCGGGGAGGGCAAAGGTCGACTGACCGTCGCCGCCATAGGTGGTGCCGATCAGGTTGAACAGCACCTCATTGTCGGAAATCGGCAGCAGCCGGCCATCGCAGAATTGCCAGCCGGCCGGCGCGAAGTTGCCGGCGAAGAGCTTGAGTTCGCCTACAAAGGGTTGCGGCATGAGAGGTCTCCGTCAATTCTGCGAAGGGAAGACGCCCTGCAAGGCGATACTGAAATTGATCGTCAGGAATGGCTGCATATTCAGATGCGCCTGGCTGCCGCCGGTCATGGAGATGCTGCCTGCCACCAGCGGGGTCAGCGCCGTCGGTGCGGCATAGGCGTTGTTCAAGGCGCCGAGGACGTTGTTCGCGGGCACCAGAACAGCGCCATTGGTGTTGGTGGCGTTCGCGGAATGGCTATGCGTCGGCATTTCGGAAATCGTGAGCGTATGCCCTTGCTCGCCGGCTCTCTCGCCGAGCACATGGCCGTTGCCGGTGTGCATTGGTACGCTGCCTTGCAGGTTCGGCAGTGCGAAAGTGGTCTGCCCGTTGCCGCCAAAAGTGGTGCCAAGCAATGAGAACAACGCCTGGTTCTGGTTGATCGGAAGCAGCTGTCCGTTGCAGCCCGCCCAGCCCTTGGGCGCAAAGCCAAACGACATCATGCGTATTTCGGAAAGAAACGGATCGGCCATCGGTCCTCCGCAAGTATGTCGTAAGATTCGTGAAAAATTCGAGACAATGATGCCGCGTCGATAACGTTCTGCACGATAGCGTGTTTTACGGTAAGTGCAACCTCAACGATTGTTCGGCTTCTGCGATTTTTTTGTCTGATTGCGTGAGCGGCTCGTGAACGAGATCGATCGTCGACGACGGCGCTGTCGTCACGAATCGGACATGTCGGATGTGGACATGATGCGGAGATCGAAGCTGTCCCGGCATCGAGGCCGCGCGCGGACTCCATCGGTCAAAAGACGACACCTGCCGCACCGGCTCGGCAGGCGTCGTTGTCTTCGGCAAGGCGCCCGATCAGACCACCAGGTCGTGATGGAATGTGGCCTGGGCGTGACTGTCGGTCGGCGTGCCGCCCATCGCGGCGAACACGGCCTCGTGGCTCATCCACCACGGGGCGGCGGCGTTGGATTGCCCGCTGAACAGATCGGACATGGTCTGGTTGCTCGCGCCTGGGTCCACACGGCTCGTGGTGGTCTGCGACGGCGCTTTGGCGAACGACGCGAAGTCGAAGCTGTCACGATTGGCCATGACCTGCGGAGAGGTACCGTCTTGCGTGGGCATGACGTGCGGCGACGCGGTGCTGGCATCCACCGCGCTTGGCAGCCGGCGCTCGCCGTCGGTCAGATTGATATACATCAGGTCACCAGCGTGGCTCGGCGTCGTGTCGTCTGCCAGGCCGATGACATGGCCGAGCTCGTGCGACACCGCGGTCAACAGGTCGAGATGTCCAGCCGCCGCGCTCGTCGGGTCCGCGAATAGGTCGGTCGCGGTGGCGGCGTGGGCGAACTCGAAATTGTCCGAAGGTGTCGGGTCGACGAACCAGCCATGTCCGGCGGCGCTGGCATCGATCGTGATGTGGCCATTCGATTCCGCGCTGACGACGCTGCCGCCGAGGGTGGCGACACTGAACGTGACCGCCTTCATGATCGCGAGCTGGCTTGCCGACGCACCGACGGTAGCCCATTGCGCAATCGCGGTCGAGACGACGGAATTCAGCTCCGTCTGGGTGAGATGGGTTTCGCCCGTGGTCGGCGAGGCCGCTGCGACGCCGCCCGAGGTGGCGACCATGAACTGGGCGCCGCCGAAATAGCCGCCACCTGCGGCATGGGTGGGATCGCCGATCGCCTGGGTCGCGACCGCCCCGTTTCCGGTGCCGGTAACGGTGTTGTTGGCCGCCACGTAATTCGCCACTGCGGTGAAATCATAGGGCGCGCCGCCGTAGTTGGGAGTGCCAATCAAGCCGGTTTTCGAAACCCCCTCCTGCTCGAGGAAGATGCCGGCGACCAGGCCTAAGCCGGTATTGCCACCGAGATCGACGTTGTTCCTCAGCGCGCCTGCGCCGCCGATCGTGGCGTCCAGCAGATTGTTGTCGCCGCCGGCTCCCGTCCCCGAGCCGTTCTGCACATAGATGCCGGCAAATCCGTTGGTCGAATCGAGCGTATCGACCGTGTTGCCCTGGATCACCGCGGTCATCGCCCCGGCGGCGCCGTTATGGACCAGCGTATAGATGCCGCCGACGACGCCGGAGATATGGTTGTTGGTGATGGTCGTGCTCGAGGTGCCCGCGCCATCCTCGAACACGGCGATGCCGTAACCCTGCGTCGAACCGCTGCCGCCCGAACCTTGCGTGCCGATCGTGTTGCCGGTGATCGTGCCGGTGAACGAGCCGGCGGAGCCGGTGCCCTTGCTGATCCCGAGCGCCGCGCCGAGCGCGCCCTTGATGGTGTTGTTCGCGATGTCGTAGGTCAGCGTGATGTCGTTGGTCGGGCCACCGCCGCCGATCGTGATGCCGCCGCCGCCGCTGACGATGTTCTGGTTGGTGTTGCTGAAGTTGTCGCCGGTCATGACCAGGTCCGACGACACCGTGCCCAGCAGATTGAGCTGGAACATGTCGCCGCGCGCGGATGTGACGGTCGAGTTCTGGATCGTGGCGTTGAAGGTGCCGCCGGTCGCCTGGAATCCGATCGCGTCGTTGGACGCGTTGCCGGCCGCCGAATTGGTCGCGAAGGTCGAGCCGGAGACGGTGATACGGTTCAGCGTCTGGCCGCTGTCGTTGAAGACGTGCAAGGCATCATAGGCCGCACCGGTGAGGGTCGAGTTCGTGACCGAGGCGGTGCCGGACAAGCCGGTGAAGTAGACGTCGCCCTCGCCGATGCCGCCGACGCTGGTGCCGTTGGTGCCGGTCACCGTGGTGTTGCCGAGCGTAAAGCCGGTGACGTTGGTGCCGACGATGCCGTAGTTCTGGAAGTCGTGCATCGCCAGATAGGAGATCTGAACATCCTTGGTGTTGTTCAGGTAGATGCCGCTGCCCTGCGTGGTGCTGCCGTCGGCGCCGGTCTTGTTGGCGATCGTGCCGCCGCTGCCCGCCGTCGAGCCGTCGCCGGTGACATGCAGGCCGCCGTTGCCGGCGGCGGTACCGGTGTTGGAGAGGATGATGCCGTTGTTGGACCCGCCGCTCGACGTGATGCTCTTGAGGATGAGGTTCGACGAGCCGATCTGAGTGTTCTCGACATCGAGCGCGGTGCCGGTCGTCGACGTGATGGTGTTGTTGCTGCCGGTCAGCGTGATGGTGCCGCCATGGGTGAAGCTCATGCCGGTGCCGCTGGACGTCTTGATCACGATGTCCTGCATCGTGACGGTGCCGACATTGTTGCCGTCGTCGCTGATGCCGATGCCGGTCGAAGCCGAGGTATCGATGCTGACACCTGTGATGGTGTGGCCTGACGTGCCGAGCAGATCGATGCCGTTGTCGGCGCCGGTGACATGGATGACCGGGTCGGTACCGGAACCGGTGTTGGCGGTGACCACCTGGCCGGTCACCGGATTGGTGAACTGCAGGTTGTGGCTGCCGCCGATCAGGTTGACGCCGTTGGCGAGATTGATGCCGCTGGCCTCGCTGTAGGTGCCGGTGCCGTGCTCCAGCACGACGTAGTCGCCGGAGCCCGCCGGGTTCGCCGCGTTGAAGGCCGCGATCGAGGTGTACGGGTCGGCCTGGGTGCCGAGGTTGTGGCTGCCCGCGGCCGAGTTGTCGATGTAGAACACCTGCGGGACGACGCCGACGTGGAAGGTCTGATTGCCCGACGAGAGCGGCCCGCCGGTGCCGGTGTGGCCGTTGTCGCTGACGTTCAGCGTGACGGTGTCGGTACCGGTGAAGCCGTCGTCACTGTTGTATGTCAGCGTTGCCAGCGCGGTGTTGACCTGCGCGGCCGTGCCCGTGAGGGTCACGGTGTGGCTATTGTTGTTGGTGAAGCTCGCAAGCCCCGAGGTGTCGAAGCTCACATTCGCGTGGACCGTCGAGATCGTCGCGGTGACGGTGCTGGGGTCAGAATCGACGTCCGCGACCGACAGGCCTGATATCGCGAGATTGGTGTGCGAGAACGCGGTTCCGATCGAAGAGTCCGCCGGCACCGTCGCGGTCGGCGCATCGTCTACCGCGGTGACGGTTCCGGTCGTCGATCCCGTCCCGGTGTCGTTGCCGCCATTGGCGGTGCCGCCGTCATCGTGCACGGTCAAAGTATAGGACCGCGCGGTGGTGTCGGGATTTTCGCTGGTGTTGTTGAACTGGATCAGGTCGAGCGCCGCATTGTAGTGCGCGAGCGTGTCGGTGCCGGTGAAGCTGATCGTCTCGGTGCCGGCCGTGCTGGTGATGTCGAAGTGGATTCCGCCGATATCGCCGCTGCTGCCGGCATGCCCCGCGATCGAGAGCGCGTCCAACGTCTTCAGATTGCTCAGCACGAAGGTCGCGTCGGTCAGGTTGTTGCCTTCGGCGTCGGTGATCGTCAGGTTGGGCGTGATCGTGACCGGCGTCGAGTTCGCCGCCGGCGTGCCGTTCGGCGGCTCGGTGAAGCCGGTGATGGCGCCGAAGGAAATCACCGGCGCGTCGTTGACCGGCGTGACGTGGATCGTCGAGGTCGAGGTGTTGCTGTTCAGCGAGCCGTCATTGACCGTGAAGCTGACGGTGCGATCCGCTCCGGACGGGTTGTCGCTCGAGTTGAAATAGGTGATGGAATCGAGTGCGGCCTTGTAGTTGGCGACGCTCGAGGAGCCGGTCAGCGTCAGCACGCCGATCGCGGCATTGTACGAGCCGGTGATGCCGTTCTGGTTGATGAAGCCCAGCACGTCCTGGCCGGCGGCAAAGCCGCCGGTGATCGCAATCGTCGCGCCGACCATGTTGGCGCTGTCGACGTCGGTCACGTTGACCGACGCATCGATCACGGTCGCCGCCTGGTTCTCGATGTAGCTCAGCGTGCCGCCGGCTGACGTGACCGGCGGATCGTTGACCGGCGTGACGTTGATGGTGTCGGTGACTGCGGTGGAGTTCGCCGCGCCGTCATTGGCGATGATGGTGACGGTACGCGCGAGGCCCGACGGGTTATCGCTGGTGTTGAAATAGGTCACCGAGGCCAGCGCGGCCTGGTAGTTGGCGACGCTGGAGGAGCCGGTCAGCGTCAGCGTGGCGGTCGCGGCGTTGAACGATCCACTGATGCCGTTCTGGTTGACGAAGCCGAGCACGTCCTCGCCGTTGACGTAGTTGCCGGTGATCTGCACCGTCGCGCCGGCCAGCGTGGTGTTGTCGACGTCGGTCACGGTGATCGCCGGGTCGAACGCGGTCGCGGCCTGGTTCTCGGTGTAGTTCAGCGTGTGCCCGGCGGTGACCACCGGCGGGTCGTTCACCGGCGTGACGTTGATGGTGTCGGTGACCGGCGTGCTGTCGAGCGTGCCGTCATTGGCGGTGATCGTGACGGTGCGCGGCGCGCCCGACGGGTTGTCGCTGTTGTCGAAATAGGTCACCGAGGCCAGCGCGGCCTGGTAGTTGGCGACGCTGGAGGAGCCGGACAGCGTCAGTGTTCCGGTCGCGGCGTTGAACGATCCGGTGATGCCGTTCTGGTTGGTGAAGCCGAGGATGTCCTCGCCATTGATGTAGCCGCCGGTGATCTGCACTGTGGCGGACGCCAGATTGGCGTCGTCGGCGTCGGTCACGGTGATCGCCGGGTCGAACGCGGTCGCGGCCTGGTTCTCGGTGTAGTTCAGCGCGTGGCTGGCGATGACGATCGGCGCCTGGTCGACGACGACGCCGATGGTGAAGGTCTGCTGGCTATGCAGCGTGCCGTCGCTGGAATCGACCGTGATGTCGTAGGACGGATCGGCGGCGAGGATCTTGCTGGGATCAGCGACGGTGACGGCGCCGGTCGTGGCGTTGATGGTGAAGGCGCCGCCGGAGGTGTCGCCGACCAGCGAATAGGTCACCGGCGGTCCGTTCACGTCGACCGAGGACGCCGTCAGGTGGACATAGCTGCCGGCCGGAGCGCCGACCGCGACACGGTTCGCGGTGCCGTCGCTGTCGACCGGGGTCGACGGCGCGACGTCGGTGACGTCGATGGTAAAGGTCTGCGAGCTTGTCAGCGTGCCGTCGCTGGCGGATGCTGTCACCGTGTAGGCGTGGGTGGGGCCGCTGGTCTCGTAGTCGATCTTGGTGGAGTCTGTGACGGTGATAACGCCGGTGGTCGCGTTGATGGTGAAGCCGCCGCCGGAGGTGTCGCCGGTCAGCGAATAGGTCACGGCCGGGCCGTTGACGTCGATCGCCGACGCGGTGATGCCGACCGTCGATCCGTTGGCGGCGCCTTCGGCGATCGAATTCTGGGCGACGTCGCTGTCGACCGGGGTCGACGGCGCGGCGTCGTCGACGGCGATGGTGAAGGTCTGCGAACTCGCGAGCGTGCCGTCGCTGGCCTGCGCGGTCACCGTGTAGGAATGGGTCGGGCCGCTGCTCTCGTAGTCGAGCTTGGTGGGGTCGGCGACGGTGATGACGCCGGTTGTCGCGTTGATGGTGAAGCCGCCGCCCGAGGTGTCGCCGGTCAGCGAATAGGTCACGGGGGGGCCGTTGACGTCGGTCGTGGTCGCGGTGACACCGACGGTGTTGCCGGCGGCGGCACCTTCGACGATGTGGTTGGCGGTGGCGTCGCTGTCGATCGGTGTCGACGGCGCGGCGTCGTCGACGGTGATAGTGAAGGTCTGCGAGGTCGCGAGCGTACCGTCGCTGGCCTGCGCGGTGATGGTGTAGCTGTGGGTCGCGCCGCTGGTCTCGTAGTCGATCTTGGTGGGATCGGCGACGGTGACGACGCCCGTGGTGGCGTTGATGGTGAAGCCGCCGCCCGAGGTGTCGCCGACCAGCGAATAGGTCACCGCCGGGCCATTGATATCGGTTGCGGACGCGGTGATGCCGACGGTGCTTCCGGCGGCGGCGCCTTCGACGACGTGGTTAGTGGTGACGTCGCTGTCGACCGGGGCCGACGGCGCAACGTCGGTGACGGCGATGGTGAAGGTCTGCGAGCTGGCTTGCAGGCCGTCGCTGGCCTGCGCCGTCACCGTGTAGGAATGGCCGGCGCCGCTGGTCTCAAAATCGATCTTGGTCGGATCGGCGACGGTGATGACGCCGGTCGTGGCATTGATGGTGAAGCCGCCGCCGGAGGTGTCGCCGATCAGCGCATAGGTCACCGGGGGACCGTTGACGTCGATCGAGGACGCGGTGACGCCGACCGTGGTGCCGGCGGCGGCGCCTTCGGCAACCGCGTTGACGGTGGAATCGGTATCGGCCGGTGCCGACGGCGGCGCATCGGTGACGGCGATGGTGAAGGTCTGCGAGCTGGTCAGCGTGCCGTCGCTGGCCTGTGCGGTCACGGTGTAGGAATGGCCCGGGGCGCTGGCCTCAAAGTCGAGCTTGGTCGGATCGGCGACGGTGATGACGCCGGTCGTGGCGTTGATGGTAAAGCCGCCGCCGGAGGTATCGCCGGTCAGCGAATAGGTCACGGCCGGACCGTTGACGTCGGTCGACGACGCGGTGACGCCGACCGTGGTGCCGGCAGCGGCGCCTTCGACCACGGTATTGGCGGCGGCGTTGCTGTCGACCGGGGTCGATGGCGCGACGTCGGTGACGTTGATGGTGAAACTCTGCGTGCTGGTCAGCGTGCCGTCGCTGGCCTGCGCGGTAATGGTGTAGGCGTGACCGGGCGCGGTTTCGAAATCGATCTTGGTCGGATCGGCGACGCTGACGACGCCGGTCGCGGCGTCGATGGTGAAGCCATGGGCATCGCCGACCAGCGAATAGGTCACGGCGCCGCCGTTGATGTCAGTCGAATGCGCGGTAACGCCGACCACGGTGCCGATGGCCGCGCCTTCGGCGACCGAATTGGCCGTGACGTCGGTGTCGGTCGGTGCCGACGGCGGTGCGTCGGTGACACCGATGGTGAAGGTCTGCGTCGACGAGGTCGCGCCGGCCGTCGCGTGCACCGTGATGGTATAGGCGTGGCCGGGCGCGCTCTCGTAGTCGAGCTTGGTCGGATCGGCGACGGTGACGACGCCGGTATTGGGATCGATCTTGAAGCCGCCGCCCGAGGTGTCACCGGTCAGCGAGTAGGTGGTTGCCGGACCGTTCGGATCGACCGCGGACGCGGTGATACCGACCAGCGTGTCGACGGCGGCGCCTTCGACGACGCTGTTGGCGGCCGAATTGACGTCGATCGGCGTGGAGACGGGAACGTCGTTGACGTTGATGGTGAAGGTCTGCGTGCTGACGCCGCCATGGCCGTCGCTGGCCTGCACAGTGATGGTGTAGGCGTGGCCCGGCGCGGTCTCGAAGTCGATCTTGGTGGAATCGGCGACGGTGACGATACCGGTGTTGGGGTCGATCTTGAAGCCGCCGCTGGAGGAATCCGCCGTCAGCGAATAGGTGACGCCGGGGCCGTTGACGTCGGCCGACGATGCGGTGATGCCGACCAGGGTATTGACGGCGGCGCCTTCGTTGATGGCGTTGGCGGCGGCGTTGCTGTCGACCGGTGTCGACGGCGGCGCGTTGCTGACCGCGATTACGAAGCTCTGCGACGAGACGAAGATACCGTCGGTTGCCTGCACGTTGACGACGTAGCTGCCGCCGGAGCTTTCGAAGTCGACCTTGGTGGGATCGGAGACCGAGACCACGCCGGTATTCGGATCGACCTTGAAGCCGCCATGGGAGGAATCTGATGTCAGCGAATAGGTGACGGGGAGGCCGATCAGGCTGCTCGACTGCGCGGTGATGCCGACCGAGGTGTTGGCTGCTGCGCCTTCAACGACCGTGTTGGTGCTGGAATTGACATCGCTCGGAGGCGCCAGGAAGCCCTGGATCGGCGGCCAAAGGGTTCCGGGAGGGCAGCCGATGTAGAGATATTGCAGACCATACGTGTCGGCGAATGCCTGCGCGGCCGGATCGAGGATGATATGTCCGGTCGGATCGAGGTGAAGCTCGGGGCGCGTTAAACCACCGATTGTATAGGCAGGTATGGTCGTCATGAGCGCTCCTGCGACCGGCGTGGAAGCCGATCAATATTTACAATTATTGGGGACGATGACGTGTGAAGCCGCTCACACGTTGAAGTTGACCGCCCGCGACTGGCGATCGCACCAAGTCGCCTGCAATTCGGGAAAGCCGCGATGCTCGCGGAGCCGTCACATCAGCAAGGTCAAATGCGCTTGCCATTTACGTAGTCGCTTTCACACACTCGCGCCGCGACAAAACATAATGAATGTTCGAGAAAAATGCGGCCGGCCAACAAAATTTATGCTTTGGCAACCATGACCGTATTGGCGATATTTCCGGGTGTCAATGTGTGTCCGGATGACAACCGCGTCGTTAACGATGATTTCGCCCGTGCAGCGGGAGGTAGAGTAATGGAACTTGGCCGGTCTTGCCGTCTGCGCGTCGGGGTTGTTACGTCGAAAGTCGAAATGGAGGCGCTGTGACGGATCCGTGAAACGAATTCGCGCTGTGATTGTTTCGGGACAGTCCATCTGTGACCTTCCGCTTTCGATAGGCCAGCAAATCTGCCCCTTTTCGTCGTCACGGTTTCGCGAGCGTGTCGTAAGGCGTTCAGATTCCGCAACTATTTGCTTGATCCGGCGGCCATCTTGAACAGACTGGGGTGCGGCTACATCTGTGACGTCCGCCGCCGCGGCATCGCAGTGGTCCATCCGCGTTGAATCACCGCAAATTCAATTGCGACTTTGGTAGCCCTGCTTCGGTCGGCGTGCTTCGTGGTCTTTTGGGGGAGAGTGAATTGAGTTCGATTGACAGAGCGGAGCGTCCGGCTCCGGTGATCGGCGTCGGGCGTCATTCGCTTCGCCGCCATGCATCGTTCAGCCTTTGGCGCGGCCTCGCGCCGCTCGGCCTGCTGGCGGCGCTGACGCTCGGCGGCTGCGACGACAAGAGCGCGCAATCGCAGGCCGCGCCGCCGGCGCCGCCCGTGACCGTGGCACAGCCGGTCAAGCGCACCGTCACCGATTGGGACGAATTCACCGGCCGGTTCGAGGCGATCGAGGAGGTTCAGGTCCGCGCCCGCGTCGGCGGCTTCGTCAACAGCGTCGAGTTCAAGGATGGTGCGATCGTCCACGCCGGCGATCTGCTCTACATCATCGACCCGCGGCCGTTCGAAGCCGTCGTGCTGCAGGCCGAAGGCCAACTAGCCGACGCGCGGGCCAAGGGCGAGCTTGCCAAGCGCGATCTCGAGCGCGGGCTGAACCTGGTGCAGACCAGCGCGGTCTCGGAGCAGGTCGTCGACCAGCGCCGCCAGGCGCTGCAGGCGGCGCGCGCCGCCGAGACGCAGGCCGAGGGCACGCTGAAGGCCGCGCAGCTCAACGTCGAATTCACCCATGTGCTGGCGCCGATCACCGGTCGCGTCAGCCGGCATCTGGTGACCCCTGGCAACCTGGTGCAGGGCAGCGAGGGTGGCGCGACGCTATTGACCTCGATCGTGTCGCTCGATCCGATCTACATCTATTTCGACGTCGACGAGGCGACCTATCAGCGCAACAGCAAGCTGTGGTTCGAAGGCCGGCGGCCGAGCTCGCGCGACACCGCGAATCCGGTGCAGGTGGCGCTGACCGGCGAGACCAAGCCCTCGCATGAGGGCAAGATGGACTTCCTCGACAACCGCCTCGACGTCTCGACCGCGACGCTGCGCAGCCGCGCGGTGATCCCGAACCATGATCTCTCGATCCTGCCCGGCCAATTCGGCCGCGTCCGCCTGATCGGCTCCTCGCCCTATGAGGCGCTGCTGATCCCCGATACCGCCATCGCCACCGACCAGTCGCGCAAGATCGTGTTCGTGGTCAAGGACGACAACACGGTGGAAGCAAGGGCGGTCACGCTCGGGCCGCTGGATGAAGGCCTGCGCGTGATCCGCGAAGGCCTTAAGCCGGAGGATCACGTGATCGTCGACGGGCTGCAGCGCGCCCGCGTCGGCGCCAAGGTGACGCCGAAGATGGCGCAGGCGCCGGCAGGTGACAAAGCACCGGCAGCAGACAAGCCGGCGGCAGGTGCCAAGCCATGAATCTCGGCAGGCTTTCCATCAACCAGCCCATCCTCGCGATGGTGCTGTCGATCGTGCTGCTGATCGTCGGCGCGATCGCCTATCCGACGCTGCCGGTCTCGGAATATCCGCAGGTGGTGCCGCCGACCGTCACGGTCACCACGCAATATCCGGGCGCTTCGGCGCAGACCGTGTCCGACACCGTCGCGGCTCCGATCGAGCAGGAGATCAACGGCGTCGAGGACATGCTGTATCTGTACAGCCAGGCGACCTCGAACGGCCAGCTCACCATCACCGCGACCTTCAAGCTCGGCACCGACCTCGACAAGGCGCAGGTGCTGGTGCAGAACCGCGTCGCGATCGCGCAGCCGCGGCTGCCTGAAGAGGTGCAGCGCAACGGCGTCGTCACCCGCAAGAACTCGCCCGACATCCTGATGGTCGTGTTCATGCTGTCGCCCGACGATACGTTCGACCAGCTCTACATCTCCAACTACGCGTTGCTGCAGGTCCGCGACCAGCTGCTGCGGCTCGACGGCGTCGGCGACATCCAGATGTTCGGCGCGCGCGATTACTCAATGCGGCTGTGGCTCGATCCCGACCGGATTGCCAATCTCGGCCTGACCTCGACCGAGGTGCTGGCGGCGATCCGGGCGCAGAACCTGCAGATCGCGGGCGGCCAGATCGCCGAACCGCCGATCGCCGATCGCGCCTTCCAGCCCAACCTCGTCTTCACAGGCCGCCTCAAGGATATCAGGCAATTCGAGGACATCGTGGTGAAGGCCGGCTCCGACGGCCGCACCGTGCGCCTGCGCGACGTCGCGCGCGTCGAGCTCGGTGCGCTGTCCTACGCCACCAACAGCTTCCTGCTGCGCAAATCGGCGGTCGCGCTGCTGGTGACGCAGCGGCCCGGATCGAACGCGCTCGCCACCGCCAAGAGCATCTCCGACACGATGGAGCGGATGAAGGCGACGTTCCCGAAGGGGCTCGACTACAATATCGGCTACAACCCGACCGAATTCATCGCCCAATCGGTTCATGAGCTGATCAAGACCATTTACGAGGCGATGGCGCTGGTCGTCATCGTGGTGCTGGTGTTCCTGCAGGGCTGGCGGCCCGCGATCATCCCGATCATCGCGATCCCGGTGTCGCTGGTCGGCACCTTCGCGGTGATGGCCGCGCTCGGCTTCTCGATCAACAATCTGACGCTGTTCGGCCTCGTGCTTGCGGTCGGCATCGTGGTCGACGACGCCATTGTGGTGGTCGAGAATGTCGAGCGGCATCTCGAGCACGGCATGTCCAGGCGCGACGCCGCGCTCAAGACTATGGAGGAGGTCGGCGGTGCGCTGGTCTCGATCGCCTTGGTGCTGTGCGCGGTGTTCGTGCCGACTGCGTTCCTCGGCGGCATCTCCGGTCAGTTCTTCCAGCAATTCGCCGTCACCATCGCGGTGGCCACCGCGATCTCCTGTTTCTGCTCGCTGACGCTGTCGCCGGCGCTGGCCTCGCAGATCCTGGTCCCGCACGAGGAGAAGCGGCCGCCGGCGCGCTGGAACTTCATCGCCCGCGGCTGGGACAGCTTCACCGCGCTGTTCAACCGCGTGTTCGACCGGCTGGCCCATGGTTATGCCGGTGTCGCCGACTTCGTGATCCGGCATACCGTGGTGATGGTCGCGATCTACCTCGTCCTGATCGGCAGCGCCGGCTGGCTGCTCGCGACCACGTCGCAGGGCTTCATCCCGGCGCAGGATCGCGGCTACGTCATCATCTCGGCGCAGTTGCCGGGCGCCGCGTCGCTGGCGCGGACCACGGCCGTGGTCCGCGAGATCGAGCGGATCGCGCTGGATACGCCGGGCATCGTTCGCGTCGCGGCGTTCGCCGGCTTCTCCGGCGCGACGCGCACCCAGGCGGGCAACGCCGCGGCGCTGTTCCCGGTGTTCGACGAGCCGGAGGCGCGCCTGAAGAAGGGGCTGACGGCGACCGCGATCACCGCCGACCTGCGCAAGCGGCTGTCGGTGATCCAGGGGGCCTTCATCATCGTGATTCCGCCGCCGGCGGTGCCTGGCATCGGCACCGGCGGTGGCTTCACGATCCGTGTCCAGGACCGGCAGGGGCGTGGGGCCGAACTGCTGGCGTCCGCGACCGACGAGCTGGTGCAGGCCGCTCGCAAGTCGCCGAGCCTGACATCGGTGTTCTCGCCGTATTCTGCGAACACGCCGCAGCTGTTCGTCGATATCGATCGGGTCAAGGCGCAGAAGCTCGGCGTTCCCATCGCCAACATCACCGACACGATCGAGACCTATTTCGGCTCGACCTATGTCAACGACTTCAACCTGTTCGGGCGCACCTACCACGTCACCGCGCAGGCCGACCTGCCGTTCCGCAAGGAAACCACGGATCTGTCGCGGCTGCGCACCCGCAACGCCAATGGCGACATGGTGATGCTCGGCAGTGTCGTCGACTTCAAGGACATTTCGGGCCCCGACCGAGTGGCGCGTTACAACCTCTACTCGGCGTCCGAACTGCAGGGTGAGCCGGCGCCGGGCGTCAGCTCGACGACGGCGCTCAACACCATCAAGAAGATCGCCGACGACACCCTGCCCAGCGGCTTCTCGTTCGAATGGACCGACCTGTCCTACCAGCAGGTCAACGGCGCCAATGCCGGCCTCTACGTGTTCCCGATCTGCGTGCTGTTCGTCTACCTGGTGCTGGCCGCGCAATATGGCAGCTGGACACTGCCGTTCGCGGTGATCCTGATCGTGCCGATGTGCCTGTTCGCGGCCACGATCGGTGTGCGCATCATGGGCCAGGACGTCAACATCCTGACCCAGATCGGCTTCGTGGTGCTGGTGGGGCTCGCCGCCAAGAACGCGATCCTGATCGTCGAGTTCGCGCGCGACATCGAGCTCGAGGGCAGGCCGCGGCTGGAGGCTGTGATCGAGGCCTGCCGGCTCCGCTTGCGGCCGATCCTGATGACGTCGTTCGCCTTCATCCTCGGCGTGCTGCCGCTGGTGCTGTCGACCGGCTCGGGCTCGGAAATGCGTCAGGCGGTTGGCGTCGCCGTGTTCTTCGGCATGCTCGGCGTCACCCTGTTCGGCCTGGTCTTCACGCCGATCTTCTACATGGTGGTGCGCAACCTCGCGGAAGGAAAGAACGAGGGCAAGCCGAAGGAACCCGCGGCCGTGGCGGGGTGAGCACTGCTCCCCCGTCGTCATTCCGGGGCGCGCCATCGAACTCGGGTTTACCCGAGTTCGACATTCCAAACTGATCCAAGTCGGCTACAGCCGGCTTGGATGCGCGAGCCCGGAATCCATTCTTCTACGTGGACTGCGGCCCGATGGATTCCGGGTCCGCGCTGCGCGCGCCCCGGAATGACAAGGGGAGCCCATACTTTTGGCTGAACTGAAATCGATGGGCAGCGGCTAGGTTATAAAATAATGTCGCGCCGATTTTTCCTGATAGAAACTGCTGGGAGAGCATAACAATGAAGTCGGGATTTTTGGCCGCGGTCGCGGCGTGCAGCCTGATGCTTGCGACGCCGGCGATGGCCCAGGGCGTCAAGATCGGCATCCTGAACGACCAGTCGGGCGTCTACGCGGACTACGGCGGAAAATACTCGGTCGAAGCCGCCAAGATGGCGATCGAGGATTTCGGCGGCGAGGTGCTCGGCCAGAAGATCGAGATGGTCACCGCCGATCACCAGAACAAGCCCGATCTCGCGACCTCGATCGCGCGGCGCTGGTATGACGCCGATGGCGTCGACATGATCACCGAGCTGACGACCTCGTCGGTGGCGCTCGCGGTGCAGGAGCTCTCGAAGGAAAAGAAGAAGATCGACATCGTGGTCGGCGCTGCGACCTCGGCGATCACGGGCGCGGCCTGCACGCCGTACGGCTTCCACTGGGCGTTCGACACCCATGCGCTCGCGGTCGGCACCGGCGGCGCGCTGGTGAAGGCCGGCGGCGACAGCTGGTTCTTCCTCACCGCCGATTATGCGTTCGGCTACGCGCTGGAAAAGGACACCAGCGAGGTCGTCACCGCCGCGGGCGGCAAGGTGCTGGGTTCGGTCCGCGTGCCGCTGAACTCGTCGGACTTCTCTTCCTTCCTGCTGCAGGCGCAGAGCTCGAAGGCGAAGGTGATCGGCCTCGCCAATGCCGGCCAGGACACCACCAACTCGATCAAGCAGGCCGCCGAGTTCGGCATCGTCAGGGGTGGCCAGAAGATGGCGGGCCTTTTGATGACGCTCGCCGAGGTCAACGGTCTTGGCCTCGAGGCCGCGCAGGGCCTGGTGCTGACCGAAGGGTTCTACTGGGATCATGACGACAAGAGCCGCGCCTTCTCCGAGCGCTTCTTCAAGCGCACCGGGCGGATGCCGAGCATGATCCACGCCGGCACCTATTCAGCGACGCTGAGCTATCTGAAGGCGGTGAAGGCCGCCGGCTCCAAGGACTCCGACGCGGTCGCCAAGAAGCTGAAGGAGCTGCCGGTCGACGACGCCTTCGCCCAGGGCAAGGTACAGGAGAACGGCCGCATGGTGCACGACATGTATCTGTTCGAGGTCAAGAAGCCCTCGGAATCGAAGAAGCCGTGGGACTATTACAAGCAGCTCGCCGTGGTGCCCGGCGATCAGGCCTTCCCGCGGGCCAAGGACTCCGGCTGCCCGCTGACGAAGTGACGCGGAGCTGGGGCAACAAATATCGGTGTCGTCCCGGCGAAAGCCGGGACCCATAACCACCGATGTTCGCTATTCTGCTGCGCTGTGGCCCCAGCCTTCGCAAAACTGGACCCTGTGGGTTATAGGTCCCGGGTCAAGCCCGGGACGACAGCGGAGGTTGTGGCGCGATCGCGCCCTCAATGCGCCAGCCGCCACACCGCGCCGCCGATCGCGCCGACCCACAGCACGACGGAGGCGACTGCCTGGATGGCGAAGCCGGGGCTGCGTTTCGCCACTGCCTCGCGATAGCCGATGAAGTAGACGACGCGGCCGACCACCCAGATCGCGCCGATCGCCGCCGCCGCGGCATCGCCGACATAGTTCGCGAACAGCCACAGCGACGGCAGGAAGATCGGCATCCATTCCAGCGTGTTCATCTGGATGCGGAAGATGCGCTCGAAATCCGGATGACCTGAAATCGCCGGTAGCTTGACGCCATAGGCGACGCGGGCGCGCGCGACTTGCGTGGAGGTGAAGAAATAAAACGCGACCGCAAGGCAGGTGACGATGGCCGTGTAATGGTACATGGCAGGCGTGTCCTCTCTGTTGGCTCCGATGTCATGACGCGGCGGCGCCGCGCGGTGTGACAAGCGGGGCTTTCTTTGCGGCGCCGATCTTCCGTCGACGTCCTAGTATCCCGTCATCTCAAGATAGCCGATTCCGGCATGGCTGCCTGAAAAGCGGATCGGGCCTTCCCAATAGGGGAAGCTGGTTCCCATCCAGGCCTTCGGATTGACCGGCGTGGTCTCGATGGCAAGGCGGCGCGCCGGAAGTGTCACGCGCCATGAGGTCGGCAGCTTGCGGCCGTTGATCTCGGTTGTCGCTGTTGGCGCGATGCTGTTGCCGGCGGCTGCGATCTCGGTAGAGCGGCCATCCGGCGTGATCCAGTTGCCGAACAGGTTCTCGCGGCCGTCTTTCTGGCGCAGCCGGTACAGCATCAGTTTCTCGTCGCCGGGTAGATGCAGCGAGAACCAGTCCCAGCCGGTTTGGTCGGCGGCGAGCGGTTGGCTGCTCCATTCGCGGTCCATCCAGGCTGTGCCGGTGACGTCGACCGCCTTGTCCTCGATCACGATGCGGCCGGACGCCCTGTAGAACGGCTGGCTGTAATAATAGGAGGCCTGTCCGCGATCTGATTTGCGGCTGTAACCGTGGTCGCCTTGCAGCACCAACGCGCGGTCGGTTTCGAGCCGGAGCGTGGTCGAGAAGTCGGCGGCGGAGGCCCTCAACTCGAGCGGCGCGACGCGTTGTACATCGAAGTCGTTCAACCCGCGCATCTCCCAGGCGTCGATCCAGGCGCGGAACGGTGTGGCTTCGACACCGGCCTGCCCGACGCCGCCGCGCGCAAACGTTTCGCTGAAGCGGTGCGTGGTGGCGCTGGTCACGGCAGCGTGGCCCATCCACACCTGCTGATTGGCCCACCCCTCGCTGGGCCCGCCCGGCTTCATGGCTTGGCGGAACAGCGTCCATTGCATGCCATAGGCTGCGCCGCCGGCATCCGACAGGTTCGCCGTCACGTACCACCATTCGATCCGGAACTCGGGATGCGGGCCGTGATCGACGGGGAAGACGAACGGCTTGCCCGGCGTGACGGCGGCAAAGCCTTCGGCATTCTCGCCGAGCCCGGCAAAGCCCTGCGCGAAGCCCTTGCCGCCGAGTGCCAGCGCCAGCGCGCCGCCGGCAAAGGCACGCCGCGTGATCGTGCCGCTAGCGCTCATTGACGAAGGTCCGGATCAGGGTGGCCGGCTGCATGCGGGCCAGTCTAGCAACCGGCAGCGCCGCGGCACAGAGCGCTGCGGCCATCGCCACCGCGAGCAGCTCGATCAATTGCAGCGGGAAGACGTGGAACGGTAGCCGCCAGCCGAACGCCTTGACGTTGACGATCGCAAGCAGGCACCACGCCACCAGAAGTCCGAGCGGCAGCGCGAACAGCGCGGTGATCAGCGCGACCGCCATCGTCTTCAGCAGTTCGAGCGCCGCAAGCCGCCGCCGCGTCAGGCCGATCGCCCACAGCGGCGCCAGCTGCGGCAGTCGCGAATTGGCCAGCGTGAGCAGGCTGGTCAAGAGCGCGATGCCGGCGACGCCGAGCGTGAAGGCGTTGAGCGCCGCGGTCACCGAGAAGGTGCGATTGAACACCCGCTTGGATTCGCGCTTCATCGTCGCCTGGTCGGCGACGCTGCGGTCGTCGAGACCGAATTTTTCCTGCAACGCCGTGATCAACGGCGCGATCTTGTCTGGTGCGACGCGGAGCCCGATCCGGGTCAGTGGGGTCTGTGGGAAGTGGCGCGTCAGCGCAGCGAAGTTGACCGCGATCTGGCCCTTCGGGTTGCCGTAATCGGCGTAGATGCCGACGATCTCGAGCGGCCAGTTGCCGCCCGGCGCGGGCAACTCGATGTGATCGCCGATCGCAAGCTTCATTCGTCGCGACAATTGCTCGCTGACGAGGCAGGTGTCGCCGGGGCGCAGTCTGATCCAGGCATTCGCCGCGCTCTCCAGCAACGGCCAGTTGTCGCGGTAAGTGCTGTGGTCGGGCAGGCCGAGTACCTCGATCGGTGCGCCACCGAACTGGGTGTCGGCGCGGCCGCCGGGCAGGATCGCCTCGACCTCTGGTCGATCGCGCAGCCATGCCTTGATCTCCTTGGCCTGCGTATCGCTGGAGGCGCTGACATAAACGTCGGCGGCAAGCCTTCCGTCGAGCCAGACCAGGAAGGTGCGGCTGAAGCTGTCCACCATGGTGCCGACGCCGACATTGACCGCGAGCGCGAGCAGCAGCGCCATCAGCGCCAGCGACAAACCGGACAGCTGCTGGCGGCTGTCGGCCCAGAACCAGATGCCGACCGGCGCGCGCGCGCTGCGCTGGCCGATCGCGAGCGCGATCTGCAGCACCATCGGCAGGATCAATGCCGCGCCGAGCATCAGCGCGGCCAGCACGGCAAAGCCCGCGATCAGGGAATCGCCGAACTGAATGAGCACTGCTGCGGCCGCGAACACCGCGAGCGCCGCCGCGCTCTGGAACATCAGCCAGCGCCGCTGCGCCTGCTGCCAGGCCTGCGGCTGCGCCGTCGCCAGCACCGGCATCCGGATCGCCTTGGCAAGGCTCGCGGCCGCAGCTGCCAGCGCGCCGAGAATGCTGATGGCGATTCCGGCGAACCACCAGACAGGCTTCAGCGAAAGCTGCCCGGGGATCTGCGCCCCATAGAGCCCGCGCAGCGACGCAGCGACGTCGGGCAGCAGGGCCGCCGCGATGAAGTAGCCGCAGACCAACCCGATCAGGCCGGCGACCAGCGCCAGCGATACCAGCTCGATCACCAGCACGGTGTTGAGCATTCGCGCCGAGACGCCGCAGGCGCGCAGCGTGCGCAGCATCGGCAGCCGCTGCTCGAAGGCGAGCCCGATCGCGGAGTTGACGATGAACAGGCCGACGAAGAACGATAGCAGGCCGAATGCGGTGAGGTTGAGGTGGAAACTGTCGGTGAGCCGTTCGAGGTCGCTCTCGGCACTTGGCTCGACCAGGTGGAGTTTGTCACCCGCCACGCTGTCGAGCGTTGCGTGAGGCGTTTTGGACTTGCCGACCAGCAGGCGCGACACCTGGCCGGGTAGCTTCAGGATATCCTGCGCGATGCCGATATCGACGACCAGCGCACCGGGCGCGAGCTCGGCCTGCACGCGCAGCGGCGGCAGGCTCAAACCGTTCGCCTGCGGCCGCTCGCCTTCCTTGAGGGCGAGATCGCGCAGCGTCTCCGGCGCCACCAGCATTTCGCCGGGCGGCGTGACGAAGGCCTGCAGGGTGCCGCGTCCCACAGCCGGCGCGGTGCCGACCTCGGAGGGCAAGGTCACCGGCTCGACGCCGAGCAGGCGGAAGCTGCGCCCGTCGATCTGGACGCGGCCCTCCAGCGTCGGCGACACCTGCCAGCCGGCGCGGCGCAGATCGACGAACAGTTGTTGCGGGAAGGTCGCGCTGTCGCGGCTCACCAGCATGGCGGTGCGCGAGCCGCCGAAGGTCGCGGCCGCGCGGTCATAGGCGATGCGCGCCTGCTGGTTCAACGCCTGCACGCCGCTCCACAGTGCGGTCGCCGAGATCAACCCGATCAAGAGCGTCGCAAGCTGCATCGGATGCCGCCGCCAGTGGCTGAGCAGCACCGCGAGGATCCAAAGCGCGCGCCTCATGCCACCACTCCGGCATGCAAGGTGACCTGACGGTCGAGCGTGGCCGCGAGCCGCGCGCTGTGGGTGACCATCAGGAAGCCGCAGCCGGTGCGGACAACCAGATCGCGCGCCAGATGCAGCACCTCGTCGGCGGTGTCCTCGTCGAGATTGCCGGTCGGCTCGTCGGCGAGCAGCAACAGCGGCTTCGGCGCCAGCGCGCGGCCGATCGCGACGCGCTGCTGCTGGCCGCCGGACAATTGCTCCGGATAGCGCCTGAGCAGGTTCTTCAGGCCGAGACGCTCGACCAGCTCGTCATGCCAGGTCGCATCGTGCCGGCCGGCGATGCGCGACTGGAATACGAGATTATCCGCGACCGTCAGGCTCGGGATCAGATTGAATTGCTGGAACACGAGGCCGAGCCGATCGCGGCGCAGCTCGGCGCGGCCGGCATCGTTGAGGCCGGAGACGATGATCTCGGCGAGGGCGATCTCGCCGCTGTCGGCAGCATCCAACCCTGCGATCAGATGCAGCAGCGTGCTCTTGCCGCTGCCGGATTCACCCGTCAACGCGACGCTCTCGCCGGTTGCCACCGTGAGATCGACGCCGCGCAGCACCGCGACGTCTTCGCCGGCGGAGCGGTAACTCTTGGTCAGGCCGGTGACGCGAAGCAGCGCGGCGGTCTGGTCAGGCGAAGCGATGGCGGTGCCTCATTGCGGCTTCTGGTATTTCAGGACGAACTCGTCGATCGGCACCGGGGCCTTGAAGACGGGAATGTCCTTCGGGTCCTCCGCATGATGCAGGAAATCGCCCTCGGCCACCAGCTTGAAGCCGGCCGCCTCGATTTCCTGCTTCAAAGTGCTCTCCTCGATCCGGTGCAGGGTCTTGGCGACATTGGTGCCGTCGCCCGGCTTGGCCGAGTGATCCGCGATGATCAGGAAGCCGCCCGGCTTGAGTGCCGCGAACATCTTCTTGTTCATCGCGGCGCGATCGACCGGCAGATAGCTGATGTCGTGATAGAAAAAGAAGAAGGTGATCATGTCGAGGTCCTTGACCTCGGGCGGGATCGGGTCGTCATAGTCCCGCACCACATGGACGACGTTCTTCATCGCGGGCGCCTTCGCCCGGTTGTCGAACTTGTCCTTGACGAAGCGCTCGAGCACGCTGGCCGAATCCTGGGCGTAGACCTTGCCCGACGGGGCGACGGTGCGCGCCAATAGTTCGGTGCTGTAGCCGGCGCTCGCGGCCATGTCGAGGATGGTCATGCCTGGCTTGACGCCGGCAAAGGCGAGCATCTTGGCCGGCTGGCGGCGCTGGTCGACCTGGCGATCGGCGTCGCTGCGATCGGGCGCGGCGACGATTGCTGCATAGTCGGGGCTGGCGGTGTTCTCGGCGCGAACAGCTGGTGCAGTGAAGGCGGCGGCAGACGCGAGTGCAGCGCAGGCGACCGCGCGAAGGATCAATTTGTTCATGAAATAACCCCGGCTTTTCGTTGCGCCTGAGCATAGCAGCAGGGCCATGACAGATCACCGTTTCGCGGCCGCGACGACGCGATCGTGATCGGCCGTGACAGGCGCGCCGGGCCGTGCGACCCCGGAAAAATGCGTTGTTGCGTTGCGCAGCGAGGCGTGGCTAGCATCGCCGATTGGGGCCGAATTTACGAAGCCAAAAAACGAAACGACGGGGAGCCAGACATGACGACGCAACCGACGCCCAAGGGGACGTCAACGGGGACGCCCAAGGGCGCCTGGCAAATCACCTTCCTTCTGTTCCTGTTCATGGTGGTGAACTTCGCGGACAAGATCGTGGTCGGGCTGGCCGGCGTGCCGATCCGGAAGGAGATGGGTCTCACGCCGGAGCAATTCGGCGACCTCGGCTCGGCCTTCTTCATCCTGTTCTCGATCTCGGCGATCGTGGTCGGCTTCATCGTCAACCGTGTCGATACGCGTTGGGTGCTGCTGATTCTGGCGGTGATCTGGTCGCTGGCGCAATTTCCGATGATCGGCACCGTGAGCTATGCGACGCTGGTGATCTGCCGCGTTATCCTCGGCGCCGGCGAGGGACCGGCCTTCTCGGTCGCAGCACACGCCATCTACAAATGGTTTCCGGACGAGAAGCGCACCCTGCCGACCGCGATCCTGTCGCAGGGGTCGGCGTTTGGCGTGATTCTCGCGGTGCCGGCGCTGAACTGGATCATCGTCAATCACAGTTGGCATCACGCCTTCGGCGCGCTCGGCATCGTCGGCCTGATCTGGACTGTGGCCTGGCTTGCGCTCGGCAAGGAAGGGCCGCTGGTCTCCACGATGGCCGTCGCCGCCGACGAGCCGCGGATTCCCTACTGGAAGCTGCTGACCTCGCGCACCTTCATCGGCTGCGTGGTCGCGACCTTCGGCGCCTATTGGGCGCTGTCGCTCGGGCTGACCTGGTTCACCTCCTTCATCATCGAGGGCCTCGGCTTTTCGCAGCAGCAGGCCGGCTTCGTTTCGATCCTGCCGTGGATCTTCGGTGCGACGATCGTGATCCTGACCGGCTGGATCTCGCAGCTGATGCTGGCGCGCGGCTTCACCACCCGCGGTGCGCGCGGCGTGCTCGGCTCGGTGCCCCTGATTATCGGCGGCTGCATTCTCGCGACGCTGCCCTATGCACCACAGGGCGGTCTGATGATCGCATTGCTGGTGATCGGCTCGGGTCTGTGCGGCTCGATCTACGTGGTGTGCCCGCCGATGCTCGGCGAGTTCACCCCGGTGTCGCAGCGCGGCGCGATCATCGCGATCTACGGCGCGCTTTACACCATCTCCGGCGTCCTGGCGCCGATGGTGATGGGCAGTGTGATCCAGCATGCCGCGACGCCGATGGCCGGCTACATGTCCGGCTTCACCATCAACGCCGCGATCATGGTGGGATCCGGCGTGCTCGGCTTACTGCTGCTGTGGCCGAACACCGAGCGCGCAAGGCTCGCCGGCACGTCACGGCCCGCGGGCGCGATCAGGAGCGCCGTGTCGTCGACGTAAGGCGGTTGGAGCGCTCAGTTCTATCTTGTCAGCTTGATCGGCTTTGCCTCTCCCCTCGTGGGAGAGGCCGGATGTCGCGCGTCAGCGGGACATCCGGCTAAGGGGTCGTCTCCAAAGGCTCGCGTCTGTCGAGAGACCGCGCCCCTCAACCCGGATAGCGACCTCCAGATCGATGACGCCGCGTTGACTTCCGCAACGTAAGGCTGCAAGATTTGCCGATATTCTACCTGTAAAATTGCACAAGATGTTCGCGGTTCAGGATCGGGCGATAATCAATTTGCGACGGAGGTCCGTGGATGAAGCCTGATTGGTTTACAATTTTGGTCTCATGGACCCCGTTTATTCTCGTTGTGGTGTTTTTCGCGGGTATCTGCTGTATCTCCGCGGCGGCGCAAGGCGCGGGCGATTGCTGATTGAGATTTCCGAGCAACAGGTCGCCGAAATGCGGCGCACGAACGTCGTCTTGGAGAGGGTCGCGGAGGCGTTGGAAAAGCGGTCGCCGGGTTAGCTCGAACAGTGGTGGATCGGAGGAGGAAGGGTATGCGCTCGGGGATTTCCGCGCATGTCTGGACGGTTGCTCTGGTATTCGCAGCAGTTGCCGCTGTCAGCCAGCCGGCGGCAGCCGATGATCGACAGGAGTGTTTGAAGACCTCGAGAGAAACCGCTGCTGCGGCCATCGCCGCCTGCACACGCGCGATCGAAAGCGGCGAGTATGAGGGCCGGGAGCTATCCGACCTGTATCATCACCGTGGCTACACTTGGTCATGGACAAGCGCCGCTGATCGCGTCGACCGCGCCTTCGAGGATTACACCGAGGCGATTCGGGCGGACCCGAAGGCCGTTAGCTCACTGCTCAACCGGGCGAATATCTACAATGAGCGACACGACTACGACAGCGCGATAGTGGACGCCAACCAGGCGTTCGAAAGCGGTCTGTCGGACTATGGAAAAGCGGTCGGATACCAGGCGCGCGGCAACGCCTACCAAGCCAAGGGTGACAACGACCATGCCATCGCGGACTTTAGCGAGAGTATCCGGCTCGATGCGAACAATAAGGTCACACTCGTCAACCGAGGAAACGCATATCTGGCCAAAGGCGATCCCGATCGCGCCATTGTCGATTACGATCAGGTGATCGCGCTTAATCCGAAATCTGCTATCGCCTACTACAACCGCTCCCTGGCGTACAGGGACAAGGGGGACGTCGATCGCGTCATCGCCGACTGTAGTCAGGCGATCGCGCTCTTTCCGAGATATAGGGACGCCTACCTCAACCGCGGGTACGCCTACCAGATCAAGAAGGACTTTGACCGCGCGATCGCAGACTACAGTCAGACAATCGCGCTCGATCCGCAAGATAGGGGCCTCTATGGCCGTCGCGCCGTTGCGTATCTATCCAAGGGTGACCTCGGCCGCTCCATCGCCGACTATAGTCAGGTGCTCCCATGGACCCTTATGCTCACCATCTTGATGATGTGTGTGGTGTTCGGGGTCTGGCCTAATCTCCGAGGGAGCGCGTCCGCGCGGGGGCGGCCCGGGGCGGCGGTCGAAATTGGCGAACAGGAGCTCGTTGAAATGCGGCGGAGGAACGCCGCATTGGAGAGGATCGCGGCGGCACTCGCGAAACATTCGCCGGCCTGATCATTCCGACCGCCGAGATCAACGGGAAGCCGGCCCGGTCGATCCGTTGCCGGCTCGCTCTGCTAAGCAGCCACTTGCCAACGGCATCGCCAACTTCCAGTCCGGCTCGCACGCCCATCAATCGGATGCTCACAAGCGGCATTGGCCTCGTAAACCATCAATCCCTCGGGGACCGATGCGCGAGCGATCGGGCGTGGTGGCTCTACTGCAATCCCCGTGCGCCGCGGACGAGCCGGCCCGGCCGCGCGCCGGTGGCCTTGCCGTCGCGCTGGGTGACGATGCCGGAGACGATGGTGGCGTCGTAGCCGTCGACCTGCTGCAAGAGGCGGCGGCCGCCGACAGGGAGGTCGTAATGCACCTTCGGCGGATGCAGATGCAGCCGGTCATAATCGATCACATTGACGTCGGCCTTGAAGCCCGGCGCGAGCACGCCGCGATCATGCAGGCCGACCGACAGCGCGGTCTTGCGCGACTGCGCCGCGATCACGAACGGGATCGAGAGCTTGTCGCCGCGGCTGCGGTCGCGGGTCCAGTGCGTCAGCAGATAGGTCGGGAAGCTGGCATCGCAGATGATGCCGCAATGTGCGCCTCCGTCGGACAGGCCGGGCACCGCGCTCGGCTCGCGAAGCATCTCGTGCACGGCATCGAGATTGCCGTCGGCATAATTCAGGAACGGCACATAGAGCATGCCGCGGCCCTCGTCGGTCAGCATCGCGTCATAGGCGAGCTCTTCCGGCTGCCGGCCCTGGCGCCGCGCCTGCGGACCGAGCGCGTTCTCCGGCGGTTGTTCATAGTCCGGCGGATTGCCGAGCAGGTACATCTTGTCGTAGTTCGGCCGGAAGAACAGCGGATCGTCGGTTGCGGTCGCGCTCTCGCTCAGGATCGCGGCGCGCACCTCGGGCCGGCGCAGATGCGCGAGCCGCTCGGCCAGCGGCAGCCTGGCGATCTCGCGATAGCTCGGATGGGTCTGGAACGGGTTGCGCGACAATTCCAGCCCGAGCAGCAGCCCGACCGGCCGCGCCGCGATCTGGGTCGTGATCGACAGGCCGCGCGCGGCGGCTTCATTGATGGTGTCCATGGTCTGCCGCCAGCGCCGCGGCGCCTTGTCGGCCTGGGCGACCGAGAACGAGATCGGGCACTTGGTGTTCTCGGCGACCCGCAGCATCATCGGCAGATCTTCGTGGACGGTGCTCTGGTCGAGCACGAATTGCAGCACGCTGCGGCCGACGCCGTGCATCGCGCCGGCAATCGCGGTCAATTCATCCTCGCCGGCCTTCAGCGTCGGCGTGTAGTCGCCGGTCGAGGTACGGTGATTCAGCGTGCGCGAGGTCGAGAACCCCAGCGCGCCCGATCGCACCGCATCGCCGGCGAGTGCCGCCATCTGCTTGTTGTCCTCGGGTGTGGCCGGATCGCGGCGCGCGCCGCGCTCGCCCATCACATAGACCCGCAGCGCTGCATGCGGCAGCTGCGCGCCGATATCCATGTCGAAATTGCGCTTCGACAGCCATTCCATGTAGTCGGGGAAACTTTCCCACGCCCAGGGAATGCCGGCGGAAAGCACCGGCTCGGGAATATCCTCGACACCTTCCATCAGTTGGATCAGCCGGACGTGGTCGCTCGGCCGGCACGGTGCGAAGCCGACGCCGCAATTGCCCATGATCGCTGTGGTGACGCCGTTCTGCGACGACGGCGTGATGTCCTGGCTCCAGGTCACCTGGCCGTCGTAATGGGTGTGGACGTCGACGAAGCCGGGCGCCACCAGCTTGCCGCGGGCATCGATCTCTTCCTTTCCCTTTGCCGTGACCTTGCCGACTTCGGTGATCTTGCCGCCTGAGATCGCGACATCGGCTTCATAGAGATCGCCGCCCTTGCCGTCGGCGACGTTGCCGCCGCGGATCACGAGGTCTGGGGTTGAGGTCATGGCATTTCATCCCGAGGCTGTTCTTGGTTATGCCGCATCATGGGAGAGCCCTTGATGCTGTCAACCATCGCCGGTGAAGCTCTGGGATGCGCTGGCAGTTCGTCGCGCCCTGGCGTTGCCGCCCGGCGGAAATTTGTTCCGCCAGGCTAGCCGCCGCGGAGCTAGCGCGCGCCGAAGAACGCCGTCTTCTGGGTTTCCTCGGCCTGCAACCGGGCGCGCACGCGCATCAAATCCTTCCAGCCGATATAGCCGACCAGGCGCTGGTCCTCGCGCGAGATCACGGGCAGATGCGAGACGTTGACCTGCATCAGTCGGTCGGCCAGCCGGTCGAGAAATTCGTCGGGGTAGGCGACGGTGATCTTGCTCCCGGTCAAAAGCTGGCCGAGCGTCGCGGTGCGATGCTTGCCGGCGCGGCGCCAGCGCAGCACGGACGGCGGGTCGATCACGCCGAGCACGTGATGGTTGGCGTCGATGACCGGGAAGCTCGGATGGCCGGTCTTCGGGTTGGTCAGGAAGGCTGCCGCGCCGTGCAGTGTCATGGTGTCGGCGACGGTCTCGACCGCCTTGGTCATGACGTCGCGCACGCGCGTCAGCGCGAACGGATCGACGCGATACTCGCGCACCAGGTGGTGGCCGCGCCGCGCCACCTTCTCGGTCAGGATCGATCGCCGCATCAGCAGCACCGTGACGCCATGCGCGCTGCAGCAGGCCGCGATCAGCGGCAGCAGCACATGGGTGTTGCCGGTGAGCTCGACCGCGAAGAAGGTCGCGGTCAAGGGCGAGCGCATCGTGCCGCCCATCGTCGCCGCCATCGCCAACAACGCCCAGAAGCCGGGACTCGCCGCCGGCAGGTATCCGCTCAGTGCCGTGCCCATCGCGCCGCCCATGATGAGCAGCGGCGCCAGCACGCCGCCCGAGGTGCCGGAGCCTAGCGCTACCGACCAGATCACGGCCTTCACCACGAGCAGCAATAGCGCGGCCTTCAGCACCACGTCGCCTCGCAGCATCGATGCGAGATTGTCGTAGCCGACGCCGAGTGCCTGCGGCTCGATCAGGCCGCCGAGGCCGACGACCAGTCCGCCGATCAGCGGCCACCACATCCAGTGGATCGGCAACTTCAGGAAGATGTCCTCGCAGCCATAGACCAGTTGCGTCAGCACGCCCGACAGCAGACCGGAGAGGATCCCGATCAGCATCCAGGCGCCGAGCTGCAGCACCGAGATGTCGACGCCGCCGGTGAACGGAAACAGCGGCACGGGCATGTGCAGGAAGGTGCGGCCGACGGCGGCCACGACGGCGGCGACGGTGACGGGAATGAAGCTGCGCGGTGTCCATTCGAACAGCAGGAGTTCGACCGCGAGCATGATAGCCGCGATCGGCGTTCCGAACACGGTGGTCATGCCGGCGGCGGCGCCGGCCACCAGCAGGGTTTTGCGCTCGTTGTCGCTGACGGGAAGCATCTGCGCGATCAGTGAGCCGATCGCGCCTCCGGTCATGATGATCGGACCCTCGGCGCCGAACGGGCCGCCGGTGCCGATCGACACCGCCGACGACAGCGGCTTGAGGATCGCCACCTTGGGGTCGAGCCGCGAACGTCCGAGCAGGATGGCCTCGATCGCTTCGGGAATGCCGTGCCCGCGGATCTTCTCGCTGCCGAACCGCGCCATCAGGCCGATGATCAGCGCGCCCGCGACCGGCACCAGCACGGTCCACAGGCCGAGCGGCGAAGCCTGCAATTTCAGGTCGGCGAAGCTGAACTGACCGAAATAGGCGATGTTGGTGGCAAGCTTGATCAGCTGCAGCAGGCCCGCGCCGGCCAGCACGCCGGCGGCGGAGACAAACACCGCGATCGCCGAGATCACTACGACGCGCGGATCGGTGGTGAAGTCGCTCAGAAGGTGGCTGGCCTTGTCGCCGATCTTGTCGCCCATCTTGGCGCTCGTGTCGGCGGCGGCGTTCGATTTGGTGGAAATGACGCTCATTGGCGGCGCAGGGCTCGGGTGAGAGGATGCCGGCGTAATATCGTATTGCGATATAATTACAAGCGTGGCCTCGGATGGCGGCGTTGCAGACGCCTGCGCGCCGCCGGCCCGCGGGTTCCCGGCCGTGCGGCCGGCTTGCTCGCGGAGAACGAAGCGCGAGGGAGGCGGTCCTTCCCCCGGATAGCGGCGCAATTCCCTGCAACGTGACCGCGTGGATTCGGCTACAATTCGCAGCCAACGCACGCTGCCATGCCAGGGATTTGGCTTGTCATGGTCATGAAACCTTCATAAACCATGCGCCGGGGGCGATATCATTGAATGGACGGCGGCCGGTCGTGACCGAGGCGGGCACTGCCATTGCTGTCACGCATGGCGATCAGACGGAATTCGAACTCAAGCTGCTTGCGCCGCAAGGAAGCCTCGAAAAGCTGCGTGAGGCGCCCTGCATCGTGCAGCACGCGCGCAATCGCGGTGCATTTCACCGGCTGGAAACGGTGTATTACGATACGGCCGAGCACCTGCTGTTCCAGCATGGCATGTCGCTGCGTGTGCGGCGCAGCGGCAAGACCTTCATCCAGACGCTAAAGCTTTCACCCAATGGCGGGCAGCCGCTAATGCGCCGCCAATGGGAGATGCCGGTTGAGGGCATGGCCCCCGATCTGGCGCGGCTCCCCGCCGACGAGGTCGGCGATCCCATTGCCGCGCTGAGCAACGATGCGCTGGTGCCGGTGTTCGAGACAAAGGTGCGCCGGCACGCCCGGCAACTCGACCTGCCCGATGCCTCGGTTGAAGTCGCATTCGACGAGGGGACGATCGAGGCCGCTTCGCGCCAGGAGGTCCTGTCGGAAATCGAGATTGAACTGAAGAGCGGCAATGCTGGCGTCCTGTTCGACCTAGGAACGCAGTTGCTCGACGCGGCGCCGCTGCAGATCGGCACGCGAAGCAAGGCGGAACGTGGCTATGCGCTGGCGTTCGATGTCGCGCCATCCGCGGTGAAGGCCGAGGCGTCGGACATCACCGCGGATCACGTGGTCGACGACGTCATCGCACTGCTGGTGGGTTCCTGCTGGCATCATCTGTTGAAGAATCACGCGGTGGCCGAGCAGGGGGCGGACCCCGAAGGCGTGCACCAGATGCGCGTGGCCTTGCGGCGCCTGCGCACGATCTGTGCGCTGTTCCGGCGCGACATTCCATCGCCGGCATTTCTGACCGTCAACAGCGAAGCAAAATGGCTGATGCGGCAACTAGGCAAGGCGCGGGATTGGGACGTGTTCGCCGAGACGACGATCACCCGCCTGGTCAAGGCGGTTCCGGATATCGATCTCGGCGGCCTCCGCCAGGCGGTCGAGCAGCGCCAGAAATCGAGCTACGGCGCCTTGCATGGCGTTTTGGCCGATCCCCGTTGCAGCCGCTTCCTGCTCTCGCTGGGGCAGTTGGTGGAACGTCGCAGCTGGCGCAACGAGATCGACAGCGAAGCGCTGGTGACCCTGTCGCAACCGATGCCGGTACTTGCCGATCGGATTCTGCAACGTCTGCATCGCAAGACATTGAAGCGTGGTGTGCGCTTCCGTCGGCTCGATATTCATGCGCAGCACAATCTGAGGATCAACCTCAAGAAGTTACGCTACGCGGCCGAGTTCTTCCTGCCGCTTTATGCTGCCCACGCACCGGCGAAGCGCTACGTGAAGCGGCTCGCCAGGCTGCAGAACAGCCTCGGGCGGGTGTGCGACATCGGCAGCACGCGGGTGCTACTCCATACGGTCGCGCAGGACGATCAGCCTGCGCTGCATCTCGGCATCGGAGCGATGGCCGGCTGGCTGGCCCGCGATCAGATCGCGGTGACGAAAACGCTGCGCAAGAGCTGGCAGCGGTTCAAGACGACCCCCGTGTTCTGGGGCCGGTGAGGCCTTCAGTCGATCTAACGGGACTGCGCCTGGACCGCCATCGTAGATGCCCGCGGCTTGCGCTCGGTGACCAGCGCGAGCAGCACGGTCAGCACCATGAAGACCACCGAGGCGCCAAATACCCAATGCGGCATGTGCTGGTCCATGATCCAGCCGAACAGCAGCGGACTGACGATGCCGCCGAAGTTGAAGCCGGTCGAGACAATGCCGAAGGCGCGGCCTGCGGCACCGGGCGGCGCCGCATTGCGCACCATCATGTCTCGGGACGGCGCGATCACGCCGCCGAGGAATCCGGCAAGCCCCATCGCGAGCGTCAGCGCCACCGGCGGCAGGTTCATCAGTGCGATCAGCAGCACCAGCACGGCATTGACCGCGAAGCAGGCCGCGGCGAGCTGGCTGTGGCGATGGGTCCAGTCGGCGAGATAGCCGCCGGCCAGCACGCCGGCGGCGCTGGCGCCGAGGAATGCGGTCAGCGCGATATTGGCAGTCGAGAACGACGCGCCGTAGCCGCCCATCAGCGCGACCACGCCGAAATTGTTGATGCCGGAGGTCGACAGGCTGAGCAGCGTGAAGAAGGCGGTCAGCACCATCAGCGCCGGCGTGATTACGCTGGCCTTCGGTGCGGCGTCGTCCTTGGCCTTGGTCTTGTTGGCGCCGGCATCGGGAATGCCGAGCACGATCAGGAACAACGCCACCAGCGGACCGACTGCGCCGGCCACGATCAGCGCGCCGAGACCACCGATCGAGGCGACCAGCGCCGCCATGATCGCGGGCGCGACCGCGCCGCCGAGGAAGCCGGCAAAGGTGTGGATCGAGAACGCGCGGCCCATCCGCGCCTCGTCCATATGGGCTGACAGGATGGCGTAATCGGCCGGGTGATAGACGCTGTTGGCAAGGCCGAGCAGCACGGCGCAGACGATCAGCGAAGTATAGCTCAGATGCAGGCCGAGCCCGATCAGCGCGCAGCCGCCGACGGTCAGTCCGACCAACAGGATCTTGCGCGCGCCGATATGGTCGGCGAGGTATCCGATCGGTGCCTGGGTCAGGCCGGAGACCACCGCAAACACCGTCAGCGCGAAGCCGAGCTCGACATAGCCGACGCCGAGTTGCTGCTTCAGGAACGGGAACAGCATCGGCAGCACGAAGATATGGAAATGGCTGACCCAATGGGCGACCGAAATCCCGGTCAGGGTGCGCAGCGCGCTGTCGGCCTTCGCTTGCTGCGGTGCGGCCAGAATATCGACCATGTCTGCGACAACCCACTTTTTCCAAGGCCCGGCAGGGCGGGCCGAAAATAGAGGCTGGCCGCTAATTGTCCATGAACGCAGGCGCATGGCTGCCCCCGGCGCGGGCGTGCCGGATCGACACATGCGGCATTAAAGGCGGCGACAAAGTGCGGCCGCGCGGTGATGATCGGCCATGATCGACGCCAAAAAGCCGCTCCGCGTGCTGGTGTCGGAGGGCTCCAGCACCTCCGGCCGCGAGGCGATCACGATCCTGGGGCTGGCCGGCCATCATGTCGAGGTCTGCGATCCCTCGCGCTGGTGCCTGGCGCGCTATTCCCGTTTCGTCCGCAAATACCACCATTGCCCGCCTTTGCGCACCGATCCGGCCGGCTTCCTGCGCTTCGTCGAGCAACTGTTGGCGTCGCAGCATTTCGATGTGCTGCTGCCGACCCATGAGCAGGGCTTCGTCTTCGCCCGCGCAGCGGCGCGGCTGACATCGCGCACCGGCCTCGCGCTGCCGGAGTTCGCCTCCTATCGCGCCGTGCACGGCAAGGCGGGCTTCAGCCGGCTGCTCGACCAGCTCGGCCTGCCGCAGCCGCCGACCCGGATTGTGAATTCGGCCGAGGAGCTGCGCGACGGCCTGCGGTTTCCATCTGTTGTCAAGACCTCGGTCGGCACCGCGAGCCGCGGCATCTGGTTCGTGCGCGACGCCGGCGATCTCAATCGCGCGCTCTACGATCTCGAATCCTCGGGCGATTTTGCCGGCGAAGTGCTGGCGCAGGATCTCATCACCGGAACGGTCGAGAAGGCGCAGTCGGTGTTCTGCCGCGGCACGCTCGTTGGCTTCCACGCCTATCGGCAGATCGCGGCCGGGGTCGGCGGCGGCGAGGCGATCAAGGAGAGCGTGAGCCGGCCGGCGATCCGCGCCGCGCTCGAGACCATCGGTGCGCATCTCGGCTGGCACGGCGCGCTCTCGGTCGACGTCATCATGCCGCTCGACAGCGCAACGTCGCTGTTGATCGACTGTAACCCGCGGCTGGTCGAGCCCATGAACGCCTATCAGTCGGGCACCGATCTGGTCGATCTCTTGCTGCGGGTCTCGCGCGGCGAGACGCCGGCGCCGCTCGCCGAGAGCCGCGCCGGGGTGCGGACGCATTTGGCGATGCAGGCGCTGCTCGGCAGCGCCTCGCGCGACGGCACGCGGCGCGACCTGATCCGGGAATGCGGCCGCATCGCCGCGGGCGAAGGCCTCTATCAGGGCAGCGCCGAGGAATTGACACCGGTCCGGATCGACTGGCTCAGCGCTGTACCGCTTGGGATAACGGCCGCGCTGCTGCTGGCATCACCGCCGATCGCCGCATCGCTGGCGCGCGGCGGCTTTGGTGCGCACCTGCTCGATCGCGGGAGTATCAGGAAGATCGAGGGGGAGGATTTTTTAAACGGTGCCTCACCGCGTCGTCCTGGCGAAAGCCAGGACCCATAACCACCGCAGCTGATCGTCGACTGGGCTGTGGCCCCAGCCGAACTCAGCCATTACCATCGGTGGTTATGGGTCCCGGGTCGCGCTTCGCTTGCCCGGGACGACAAAAGGAGAAATCTCGTCTCGTCCTCACAACGGCTCATCATCATTGCCGTAGCGGTCCAGCTTCGGTGTGGCGATGTCGCCATCCTCGTAATAATCGTCATCCTGGGCGGCTCGTGGCGGAGGCTTCTTCGCCGGGTCGTCGGTCTTGTCCTTGATCCTGTCGCCGCCCTTGCTCGTCTTTCCGGCCTTGGCCATGCGTTTCCCCTGCACGGGTCAAATCAGCTGCCGGAACTCTACTCCAGTTCCCGGGCGCTTGTAACGTGAGCAAACGGTGCGGCGGGATCACCCGCCGCACCGCGCTTTGTTCGAGCATGATCTTTTCGTAAAACCGGTCCCCACTTTTCCGGATCATGCTCTAAAACGTCGCGCCGGCCTTGACCATGTAGGTGCGGCCGGGCAGCGGGTAGGCCGAGAAGCGGCCGGCCGTGAACGAGCTCGCGATGGCGTAGTCGTAGTACAGCGCGTTGAACAAATTGTTCACGCTGAGCGACCAGAAGAAGCGGTCAACCTGCCCGCTCAGCTTCAAATCGGCGGTGGCGTTGCCGGGAATCCGGCTCTGCGTGTTGCCCTGATCGTTGTCCATGATGCGCGAGCTCCAGGCCCGCACCGTGGCGTCGAACACCAGATAGTTCTGCCAGATATTCCAGGTCACACCGATGTTGCCGGTATAGCGCGACACCAGCGGCACGTCGTTGCCGGCCCACATGCCTTCGCGGAAGACGGCGCGGGTGATCGCCATGCCGCCGCGCAGGGTCACGGTGTCGCTGACCTTGAGCGAGGCGCTGCTCTCTGAGCCGTAGCGGCGGGTCGGATCGAGGTTGACGTTGTAGAACAGCACCGGGTTGAAATGGATCTCGTTCTCGAGGTCCATCAGATAGACGCTGGTCTCGACCTGAAACAGATTGGTCTTGACCCGAAAGCCGCCCTCGATGTCCTCTGACGTCTGGGTCTTGAGCTGGAAGTTCTGCGGGATCGGAGCAAACGTCACCGGGTCGAAAGACGGGCCGGATGCGACGCGCTCATCGACATCGGGGGTGCGGAAGGCGCGGGCGGCGCGGCCGAACACCGAGAACGTGTCGGTGAAGCGATGCTCGACGCCGACATGAGCCGCGTACTGCGTCTCGTTGCTGTCGAGCGGAGCCGCCTGGGTATCGAACGCGAACGGCGCGTTCGGGTCGTAGCGGTCGCGCGCCGAGACGCTGGTGTTCTGAACGCGCGCGCCGTAGGAGAAGTCGGTCGTCGGCAGCAGGCCGAGCGTGTGTTGCCAGTAGCCGGCGACGGTCTGCTGATCGATATTGTAGATGTGGAAGGGGTCGACGCCCTGATAGGCGCCGCGCGCCTCGCGGAACGTCGAATCGTAATAGTCGATGCCGGTCAGGATTGTCGACGGCATTCCGAACGCGACGTTCTTGACGCTGAGCCGCGGCGTCAGCGACCAAGTCTGCAGCGCCGCATCGTTATAGGTCGAGGCGAAGCTGATGGTCGGCACGGCGCCGAAGAAGCCGCTTTGCGTCTCGCGCTGCCGCCAGCCGCCATCGACGATGAGGTCGACGCCGTTGGTCAGCGTCTTGGTGAAGCCGGCCGTGACGCTTGATGTCTGCTGGTTGGCATAGTCGAACGGTGTCGCCGCGCCGCGGCGATCGGTGAGCAGCTCGTTGACGCCGATCGACGGATCGACCAGCCGCCCGCCGGGCAGGCCGAGTTTCTGGTCGCTGCCGGTGACGGTGAGGAAGGCGGACAGGTCCGACGTGTTGTAGTTGACGTTGCCGACCGCGCTGCGCTGGTCGAGCGCGTTGTTGACACGGTAGCCGTCGGACTTGATGCCGTTGCCGTAGAACGATGTGGACCAGGGTCCGGAATTGAGCGCCGCGGACACGGCCGCCATGCGGGTGTTGAAGGAACCGAACCCACCTTCGGCCCGGATCGTGGCCGGCGGACCGCCGGCGCCGGTCTTGGTGATGATGTTGACCACACCGCCCACCGCGTTGTCGCCATAGAGCACCGCGCCGCTGTTGCCTCTGACGATCTCGATGCGCGCGATCGAATCGAGCGGGATCGTGGTGAGGTCGAACCCGGCCTTGTCGACATCGTTGAGGCGGCGGCCATTGAGCAGGAACAGGGTATTGTCGGAGGCGAACGCGCCGAAGCCACGGAGGTCGACCGAGGTCTTGGCGCCGTTCGGTCCGCCGTAGAGCGATTGCAGCTGCACGCCCGGCACCTGCGCGAGAATCTCGGGCAACGACTGCACCGGCGAATGCGCGATGTCGTCGGCGGTGATCACGGTCGAGGAGGAGCCGACGATCCCGGCGAACTGGCGGCCGTCATCCGCGCCGCCTGCTCCGGTGGCGAGGCCGGCCCCGGTCGTGCCCGATCCGCTTCCGCTGCCCGTGTCGTTGCTCTGGGTGGTACCCGGCGCCGGGCGCCGTGGCGCCGGCGTTTCGTCAGCCGCCGGCTTGGCGCGCGTAACATTCTGGTCGCCCGGTTTGGTGACTTCGATCGCGGGCAGCTGATCGGGAGCGGGCGCCTGCTGCGCCTGCGCGGTCGAGACGATGATTGTCGGCACGATCATCGTCGACGCGAGCAGAAACGCGCGGCGCCGACGGGACGGGAAGAGGAACATAGGCGAGACCTCGGCAACGTCAGTGGCACGTCACCGCGAACCAGTCTCACCATGTGCTTGCAGCATCAGGTGAAGCTCATGCCTGTACTCCCCGACCGGCATCCTCGCGTGTGACCACGGCTGACGGCAGGTCTCCTGGCTCGCGGGTCGTTACCCTTCGTCGCCTTCCCAGGACCGAGTTTCCCAGTGGCATCTGACGAAGGATTCACCGCATACAGTTGCGGGGGCAGCCGCGGCCTTGGGGAAGTTTCCCCGCACCGCATTCCCTTTTCATCTCATCAAAGAACCGTCATGTTCATCTAGGGTTCGGCCGCGCAGCAAAGTCAATCCGGCGGAAGTCGGGCAATGACCACACGGCCACGGTTTTTGTCGAGTGTCGCTTGTCTGCCACGGCGATCGCTGTAAGAGCATGGGTCCAATGAGCGTGCAGGATTTTGCCTTGGCGGCCGAGGTCGCGGCGCGGCGCCGGTGGAGCGCCACCGCGGCGCTGCTCGCGCTCGTGGTCCTGCTGCTGGTGATCTCGCTCGGTGTCGGACCGGTGCGGTTGTCGCCGCTTGCGGTGATCGAGGCGCTGTTCGGCGGCGGCAGCGACGTCGCGCAGGTGATCGTGCGCGAGATCCGCCTGCCGCGCACCATCCTGGCGTTCGCCATCGGCGGCATTCTCGGGCTATCGGGCGCGGCGCTGCAGGGCCTGCTGCGCAATCCGCTGGCTTCGCCATCGCTGTTCGGCGCGCCGCAATCGGCGGCGTTCGGCGCGGTGCTGGTGATTGCGCTCGGCCTCGCCGATGTGCGCTCCTACGCGCTGCCGGTGGCGGCGATCATCGCGGCCTTCGGCTCGGTGTTCGCGCTGCTCGCGATCGCCGGCCGCAATGCCGGGCTGTTGATCCTGATCCTCGCGGGGCTTGCGATCTCGAGCTTTGCGGGAGCCGCCACGGCGCTGGTGATGAACCTCTCCAGCAATCCGTTCGTGGTGCTGGAGATCGCGTTCTGGCTGCTCGGTTCGCTGGAGGATCGCAGCTTCCAGCATGTGGCGCTGGCGTTGCCCTTCATCGTTGCGGGCGCCGCTATCCTGCTCAGCCAGGCGAGCGCGTTCCGTGCGCTGACGCTCGGCGAGGAGGCCGCGCAGAGCCTCGGCGTCAATGTCGGACGGCTGCGGCTCTTCGTCATCACGGGCGTTGCGCTCGGCGTCGGCGGCGCGGTCGCGGTGACAGGCTCGATCGGTTTCATCGGACTGGTCGCGCCGCACCTGATGCGACCGTTGATCGGCCACGATCCGGCGCGGCTCCTGGTGCCGAGCGCGTTCACCGGCTCGGCGCTGCTGCTCGCCGCCGATATCGCGGTGCGGATCATCCCCTCGACTTCGGACATCAAGGTCGGCGTGCTGACCTCGATCATCGGCGTGCCGTTCTTCCTTTACCTCATCATGCGCGAGCGCCGCGCGCTCGGCGGAGGCGTGGCATGATCTTGCTCACCGCCGGCGGTCTCCATGCAACGCTCGGCCATCGCGAGGTGCTGCATGATATTTCGCTGTCGCTGGCATCAGGTCACCTGGTTGCGCTGGTCGGCCCGAACGGTGCAGGCAAGACCACGCTGCTGCGCGCGCTTGCCGGGCTGATCCCGTCGGACGGTGAGATCCGGATCGGCGGCGATGCGCTGGGGTCGCTGCCGCTGCGCGAGCGCGCGAAGCGCTTTGCCTATCTGCCGCAGGGGCACATGGTGCACTGGCCGCTGCCGGCGCGCGACATCGTCGCGCTCGGCCGCTATCCGCATGGCGCCACCGACCCGGGGCGGCTGTCGCCGAGGGATGTGGAAGCGGTGCTGCGGGCGATGCAAGCGGTCGACGTCATCGAATTCGGCGATCGCCGCGTCACCGAGCTGTCCGGCGGCGAGCGCAGCCGCGTCGCGCTGGCCAGGGTGCTCGCGGTGGAGGCGCCGGTGATCCTGGCCGATGAGCCGACTGCATCGCTCGATCCACGCCACCAGATCGACGTGATGCAGAAGCTGCGCAATGTCGCCGACACCGGGGTGCTTGTGCTCGTGGTGACCCACGATCTCGGGCTCGCCGCGCGCTTTGCCGATCATGTGCTGGTGCTGTCGGAGGGGCGGCTGGCGGCACAGGGCGCGCCCGCTGAGGCATTGTCGGAAGCGGTGCTCGCCAGCGTGTTCCGGGTCAGTGCCTATCGCGCCGAATTCCGGCGCGAGGCCGTTATCGTGCCGTGGGCGGACGTGTGATGATGCGGCGTCTCGCAGCCTTGGCCGCCGCGGCATGGTTGATTTGCTGTGGTGCCGCGTTCGCCGCCGGACCGCGCATCGTCTCGATGAATGTGTGCAGCGACCAACTCGTGCTGTCGCTGGCCGATCCGGACCAGATCCTCGGTCTCAGCCGCTTCTCGCGCGACGCCTGGCAATCCTGGGCCGCCGAAAAGGCGCGAAACTATCCGCGCCTGTCCGGCGGGGCCGAGGATGTGCTGCCGCTCAAGCCCGATCTCGTCGTCGTCAGCCTGTTCGACAAGCGCGCGACCCGCGACTTGCTCAAGGCCCACGGGTTGCATCTGGTCGAATTCACCGTGCCGCGCACGCTGGACGAGGTGAGGGACCAGATCCGCGCAATGGGCGATGTGCTGCAGCATCCGGACCGCGCCAAGGCCGAGATCGCGCGCCTCGATGCGGCGATCGCCCGTGCGCGGGCGGAGGCGAGCACGCATCATTATCGCGTGCTGCCGGTGGAGCGGCGTGGCTTTGTCTCCGGTGACAGCAGCTTGATCAGCTCGTTGCTGACGGCGACGGGACTGACCAATGCGGCCGGCGAGCTCGGCCTCGGCGCGGGCGGGTTTGCGTCGCTGGAGGCGATCGTCAAGCTGCGGCCGGATTTCATCCTGGTGTCGGAGGCCGGCGATCGTGCCGAGGATGAAGGCCGCGCCTTCCTGCTGCATCCGGCGCTGGAGCGCTTCTATCCGGAGAGCAGGCGCATCGTTCTGCCCGAGCGGCTCACCGTCTGCGGCGGCGTGATGCTGGCGGATGCGTTGGATCGGCTGACGGAAGAATTGCAGCGCGTGACGAAGTAGGTGTTGCCATCGTCATTGCGAGGAGCGACAGCGACGAAGCAATCAATGCTTCCGCAAGCGGAGGAATGGATGGCTTCGCTTCGCTCGCAATGACGGCGAGTGACCTATCCCATCACCACCGGCCCACCGGCCTTCTTCCAGGCATCGATGCCGCCTTCGATATGGGCGGTGTTGGTCAGTCCGGCTTTCTTGGCGGCGGCCACGGCCATCGCCGAGCGCTCGCCGAAGGCGCAGAAGAACACGACGCGGCGGCCGGTCGCAGCTGCCACTTCACGCAACATGCCGCCGGGCTGCAGCGTGGCGCAAATCTGCGGATAGGGAGCGTGCATGGCGCCCGCGAGCGTACCGTGCTTGGCCCGCTCGCCGCTCTCGCGCAGATCGACCAGGAGGATATCGGGCCGGCCGAGGCTCGCGATGGCGTCGCGCGCGTTGAGCGCGAGGCCTTCCTTGGTGAGTTCGTCCTGGTGCAGGCCGACATGCATGTTGGCGGGCACCGCGACGTCCATCATCTTCGGGTTCGGCAGGTTGAGATTGTTCATCAGCTCGACATAGGCGTCGATCGACTTCACCTGGAGCCGCGGATTGTAGCGCTTCTCCTCGCCGATCGTGGAGACGGTGTCGCCCTTGTAGTCATGCGCCGGGAATACCAAGGTTTCCTCGGGCAGCTTGAGCAGGCGGTTGAAGATCGAATCGTACTGCGCCCGCGCGCTGCCGTTCTGGAAGTCGGTGCGGCCAGTGCCGCGGATCAGCAGCGTGTCGCCGGTGAAGACGCGGTCGCCCATCAAGTAACTATAGGAATCATCGGTGTGGCCGGGCGTGTACATCGCCTCGAGGCAGAGCCCCTCGATCGTCACCTTGTCGCCGTCGGAGACGCGCATCGACACCACGTCGGCCTTGCTCTGCTCGCCCATGATGGTGATGCATTGGGTGCGATCGCGCAACTCACCGAGGCCGGTGACGTGATCGGCGTGCAAATGGGTATCGACGGCCTTCACCAGCCGGAGGTCGAGTTCCTGCAGCAGCTTGCAGTAGCGATCGGCCTTTTCCAGCACGGGATCGAGGATCAGCGCCTCGCCGCCCGCGCGGCTCGCGAGCAGATAGCTGTAGGTGCCGGATACGCTGTCGAACAGCTGGCGAAAGATCATGACGGCTTACCTATTCTATGGGTCAAGTCGTTGAAAGCATATTATTTCATAGATGGGGTTGATTCAAAGCAAATCCATCCCCGTGCACACGCCATCCCCGTCACCCCCGCGCAACGGCTTTGCCGTTGTCGCTGGAGGTGCGCGCGAAGCGAGCCTCGAAGGGTGAACGGCCCGGGTCATTTCCGGGGATAGGCAATGCGCGCTGAATCATCCGGGCCGTCCATCCTTCGAGACGCGCGCAAGAGCGCGCTCCTCAGGATGACGGTCCAGGTTCGCGATTCGGGAACGAGAGGTGAGCCTCAAGGCCGAACGTAGCTCCAGCCCTGCTCCTGGAGCTCCATCAGATGGACCACACCCGACGGTACGATGGTGGCGTCGGAGACGACTGATATGGCGTGGCCCTCGGCCTTCTCCATGCCCTGCCTAGTGTTGCCGCAGGCGGAGAACTGGATCTTGCCCGGGAAGACGAAATCCTTGAGGCGCCTGATGCGGTCCTGCACCGGCGAGGTGTCGCTGCGCAGCATGTGCAGGCCGGGACCGTAGGTGACGATGTCGATCTCCACGTCCTCGTTCCTCGCGCGGTAGTATTCGATCACGTTGGTCGCGTTGTTGAGCGCCAGATTCATGACCTGCGGATCGTTCTGGTCGACCTGGATCGCGATGCGATGCGGCTTATCGGCGGCGAGTGCGCTCGTTGCGAAGGCGAGCGAAAGCAGCGCGGCGGCGGCGAGACGGCGAAGCATGGGAAGCTCACTTGAAGAGGCTCCGCTGTCACCTCGTCATTGCGAGGAGCGAAGCGACGAAGCAATCCATTCTGTCCCTGCGGCAAAGCATGGATTGCTTCGCTTCGCTCGCAACGACGGCAGAGCCTTACGGCCTCACCAGCGTGTAGCCGTTCTCGGTCAACAGCAAGATCTGTGCGACGCCGACCTGCACCGGCGTGGCGGCGGCGATGTAGTTCGGCCGCTTGCCGGTGCCGCGCTCGATCGTATCGACGGTGTTGAGGCAGATGTCGACCCGCGCGCCCTGCGCAACCAGGCTTTCCACCAGCTTGCGGTTGGCGTTATCGGGTCTCAGCAGGTCGATGCCCGGGCCGAAGGCGACGATCTCGACCGCGACCTTGTCGGGGTCGTAGTGCTTCATCAGATTGCTGGCGACGCTGAGGACCAGACCCTGTTTCTTCGGATCGTTGTCGGAGAGCTGCAGCACGACCTTGTGCTCGGCGAACGGCTTGTCCTGCAGCGGCGCGAGCTGGGCGCGGGCCAGCGGCGCCGCCAGCACAATCACAGCACAGCCGAACGCCGCGATCAGCGCGCGCCGCGTCATCCGTGCCTCGCAATGCCCAGATTGTCGTCGACGCCTTTCAGCGTCACGCCGGGTTCGTCGCGGTTCGGCGGCCGGCCGGCGCGCAGATGCTTGGCCACGACATCCCAGATCGGCGCGCCGTTCTGCTGGTTGACCGACGCCCAGCCCGCGACCTTGTAATGCTTGCCGGCTTCGAGATGCCTGCCGTTGCCGAGCTTCAGCTCGGAGATGCGCTTGCCGACGCTCTCGGCGGGCGTGCAGGTGTAGGCGAGGCCGCCGACGCGGACCATGTCGCCGCCCTGCTGATAATAGGGATCGGCGTTGAACAGATTGTCGCAGACGTCCTCCAGCACGTCCTTGATCTGGCTGCCGGTCATCGTCGCGACGTAGGTCTCGGGATAGGTGATCGCGGTCTCCGACAGCACGTCTTCCATGGTGATCGGCTGGCCGGCGAGCGTGGTGAGGCCCCAGCGGAAGCCCGGCGACAGTGCGATCTCGGCATTGAGCTCGCTCAGCAGCGCATCGCAGATCAACTGATCGACGGTGCCGGAGAAATTGCCGCGGCGGTAGAGCAGGCGGTCGGCGGTGCCGAGCTTGTCGCTCCATTCGTCGGCATGCGGATCGCGCATCTTGTCGATCAGCGCCTGCATCGCGGGATCTGGCTTCAACAGCTCGGCGAACACCGGCAACAGGCGGTAGCGGATATTGGCCACCTTGCCCTTGGCGAGGTCGAGATCGAGCACTCCGATGAACTTGCCGTTAGAGCCGGCATTAGTGACCAGCGTGACGCCGCCGGCATTGGTCACCGTGATCGGGATCGGGATCGCGTCGTGGGTGTGGCCGCCGAGGATGACGTCGATGCCAGTGACACGGCTGGCGAGCTTGAGGTCGACATCCATGCCGTTATGCGACAGCAGGATCACCGCCTCGACCTTGTCGTTGTTGCGATGGCCATCGACCAGCTTCTGCAGCTCGTCGTCGCGGATGCCAAACTTCCAGTCCGGCGTGAAGCGCTTCGGATGCGCGATCGGCACATAGGGGAAAGCCTGGCCGATGATCGCGACGCGATGGCCGCCGATCTCCTTGATGATGGACGGCTTGAACACCCGCCCCGAGGCCGGATCGAACGCCTTGGCGTCGTTGAATGCGGCTTCCTCGGTCAGGAATACGTTCTGCGCCAGGAACTCGCCCTTGAAGCGGGAGAGATTGTCGCGCAACACCTGCTCGCCATAGGTGAATTCCCAGTGCCCGGTCATCGCCTCGATGCCGAGCAGATTGGCGGCCTCCACCATGTCGGCGCCGTTCATCGCGTTAGCGAGCCCCGAGCCCTGCCAGAGGTCGCCGCCGTCGAGCAGGATCGAGCGCTTCTCGCCGACATCGGCGCGCAGCTTGTCGACCAGCGTCTTCAGATGGGCGAAGCCGCCGAGCCGGCCGAAGCGGACGGCGGCCTTTTCGAACTCGACGCAGGTGAAGGCATAGGCGTCGGCGCTGTCGGGCCGGATGCCGAAGCGGTCGAGGAATGCCTTGCCGACCAGATGCGGCGGCTGGCCGGCCATCGCGCCGACGCCGATATTGACGCCGGATTCGCGGAAGAACACCGGCTTCAGCTGCGCATGGGTGTCGGTCAAATGCAGGATGCGGGCGTTGCCGAAGCGTTCGAGGTCGTAGACGCTGGCGGTATCGGCGCTGCGCGCGAGGCGGGGCAGGCCGGCCACAAACGTCGCGGCAGCCGAAGCTCTCAGGAAATCCCGGCGGCGGATGATCATCGCTCTCTCCGCGCGGCCCGTGGCCTGCGCGCCTTTAACGAACTTCCATGTCCTTCCAGCGTTCCTTTTCGCTGGTGGCCTGGAAGATCGATGCCTTTGCCAGCGCCTCGGCCTCCTTGGCCTGGGCGACTGCGGTGTCGAAATCACCAGCCTCACCGGCCTTTTTTGCGGCGGCGAGCGTCGAGGCCGTGGTGGTCCACTGGTTGCGAAGGGAGCCTGCTTCCTTGTTGGCGGCTTCGGCCGCGGCGTAGGCCGCCTTGTAGTCGGCCTCGGAGGCGGCGAGCGCCGCGGTTGCGGTCGCGATCAGCAGCGCCGATGCCGCGAAGATGGCCCGCATCATGGCCTTGCTCCCGGCCCCGAAATCGGCAGGCCATTGCTGACATAGGACAAATAGTATTCGAGGTTGCGGTACTCGTCGTCCTGCGGATTGAGCGGCACGCCGCGGATCTGGCTGTTGCAGGTGGTGAAGCGGCGGCTGGTGGTGCCCATGCCGCTCCATTCCGAACGGTAGATCGGCATCGCGTTCAGGATGCCGAGCGCCGGCGCCAGCACCTCGGCGCGAATCCGCTGGCCCGGGCTCTGGATGTGGCAGGTGGCGCAGGAGAAATTGAGCTGGCCGCGGCGGGTGTAGAAATACTCCTTGCCCTTTTGATAGGCCTGAAGCGCGCGCGGATCGTTCGGGATCTTGATGTCCATCGGCCTGCCGCGCGAGGTGAAGGCCATGTAGGCGGTGAGCGCCGCCATGTCGTCCTTCACGTAGGAGAACGGCGCCTCGCCATTGGCCTCGCGGCAGCGGTTGAGCGCGAGCTCGAGCGTGACGACCTTGCCTTCCTTTTCGTCGAAATAGGGATAGTTCTGGCGGATGCCGATGCCCTTGTTCGGAAAGCAGTCGGCATAGGTCTTGCCGTTCTTGAACGGCGTCGAGAACATCTCCTTGCCGGCTTCGAGCGAGAACTCGTAGGGCGGAAACTCTTCCTTCTCTTCCCACTGCTTGTGCAGGTCCTCATTCATCGAATAGGGACCGTTGACGAAATCCTCGAGCTTCAGCTTGGGGAATTTGGTCGTGAAGAACTTCTGGAACGCGGCCTTGTCGGCGGCGGGATCGACGCTATCGGCCGCGTGCGCCGGCGCGAGCGCCAGCACGCCGAGCGCAAATGTCGCGATGGCCGCGCGGATTGCGTAGCGCCGCGTCATTGAATCTTCGCCGTCGTGGTGTCGGTTGCGCCCTTGTTGTCGACCCAGCTGATCTTCAGATCGTCGCCCTTCTTGCCGCCCTTGAAGGCGAACTTGACGTACGGGTCCTTTGACACGCCGCCGCCCCAGTCGGCGACGAACACCGGCTTGCCGTCATATTCGAACGTCAGCACCTGGATGAAATGCGGCGGGATGATCTCACCCTTGGCGTCCTTGACGAAGCCGGAATCCATCGGATGCTGGATCAGCGCCTGCACCTCGGTGGTGTCGCCGTTTGACGTGGCGCGCACGCGAATGCTCGATGCCATCTTGATTGTCCCTTGATTGAGCTCAGCCGCCGCAGCCGCCGACGGTGACCTTGATTTCCTTCTGGGCGCTGTAGAGCTTGCCGCCGGCCTCGACGATCACGGTGACGTTGCTGGTCTTGGCCATCTTGATGCGGTTGGCGACGCTCGGCAACGTGCCGGCCGGAATCTTGTACGATGCGATCAGCGAGATCGGGTTCTCGCTGACCAGGAACGAGATCGAGGTGACGTCTGATAGCGTCGTGGTGGCAGAGATCGGCACCACAGCGCCGTTCTCGGCGATCTCGGGCGCGTCCATCTTGACCTTGTCCGAGGGCTCGGCGGTCTTGCCGTAGAGCGCCTTGATCGCGTCGGCCAGGTTCTTCTGCTTGAACGCCTCTTCCGGATATTTGTCGTTGGCGGCGGCGAGCGCCTGCGGGACGTCGAACGGAATGACGCCAAGGCCGATCAGTGCGGCGACACCCGCGCCTTTCAGCAGCAGGCGGCGTGTTCCGGAAAATTCGCTGGTCGTGATGTTCATCGAAACATTCTCCTCAAGCGGTGCGGCGTCACAGCGTCTGCAGGAAGTCCACCACCGCGTTGATTTCCTTCTCGCTCAAGATCCGGTTTCGGCCGAACGGCGGCATCACGGTCTGCGGGTTGCGCTTGGTCTCATCGGTCACGATCGCGATCAGCTCGTCGCGGCTGTACTTCGCCTTCAGGCCGGTCAGCTCGGGGCCGATCGTACCGGGCAGCTCGCCGCCCTTGATGACATGGCAGGTCAGGCAATTGCCCTTGCCGCGGTCGAAAGCGAGCTTCTGGCCTTCGGCAGCAGACTGGGCCTGCGCGGGCATAGCCATGGCGATGCCGGCCAGCAGCGCCAGAACGAAGGCTGGCTTGGAGAAAGTGGCGATCAAGGACGTTTCCCGGGCTTCAATCTCGATGATCCCATCGCAATATAAAGAGTGGAAAGCACAAAGGCCATCGGCTGGCAACTTGGAGAATAGGCGCGTTGCGACGGGGTTAATGCCTTTGCGGAAATGGCCGCGGGCATGAAATCGCTTCCGTCACCCTGAGGTGCGAGCGAAGCGAGCCTCGAAGGGTGGACGGCCCGGCTGGTGGCCGTGCATCCTTCGAGGCTCGCAAGGGCTCGCGCCTCCAGCGACAAGGGCAAAGCCCTTGCGCGGGGATGACGGATCAGGCAGTCCGGCGGTTCCGCTTTTGCCAGGTGCGGCTACATACAGCTAACAGGAGAAGTGGCGTGGCGGAGTTTGTGGTGGAGTTCGGCAAGGACGGCAGGCCGGTCGAGGCGGACGGACGGCTCGACGCGGCGGCCTTCCACCGCAACCATCAGCCCATCTGGGCGGTCCTCAAGAATTACCTCGCCAACCGATCCGGCGACGTGCTGGAGGCCGGCAGCGGCACCGGCCAGCATGTCGTCCATTTCGCCCGCCAGACGCCCGACATCATCTGGTGGCCGAGCGACCTCCATGCCGCGCATCTGCGCAGCATCGAGGCCTGGCGCGTCCACGCCGGGCTTGCCAACATCCGGCCGTCGCAGCCGATCGATCTGTCTGATCCCGACTGGTCGCCGATGCCGCCGGACGGCAAAGGTCCGGACAAGCTGCTCGCGATCTTCTGCGCCAACGTGATCCACATCGCGCCGTGGCGCGTCGCCGAGGGCCTGTTCGCCGGCGCCGCGCGGCATCTGCGTGCCGATGGCCGGCTGTTCCTCTACGGCCCGTTCAAGCGCGGCGGCAAGCACACCGCGCTCAGCAATGCGGTGTTCGACACCTCGCTGCGCGAGCGCGATGCCGAGTGGGGCGTGCGCGACATCGCCGATCTCGAAGCGCTCGCGGAGCGCGTCGGGCTCAAGCTCGACGGCAGCTTCGAGATGCCGGCCAACAACATGATCCTGATGTTCGTGCGGAAGGATGTGGCTCAGTCGTAGGCCAAGCACCACCCATCCCCGCGTAGCCAGCAGCGTTCGTCGGGAATCTCCGCGTCGCGGATGAGTCGCGTCACCTTCTGCCAGCCGCCGCGGGCGAAGGCTTCGGCCAGGGCTTTTTCCGATCGTTCGTCGCGGCCGCCGTCGCAGGGAATGATCGCGACCCCCGATATCCAGTCGGCTTGATACTCCGCACCGTTGCGTTGGACCCGGAACACCGCGCCGGACCGCGCCACCTGCTCCGGCGTACCGCCCTTGAAGCCCTCATCCGATGTCAGCGGCAGGATCAGGCGGCCGCCCTCGGCGAGGCGGTCGAGCCAGCGCGCGGCGGGCCGGGTGCAGCCGGCATTGACGTAGATCACGTCGGCCGGCCCGAATGGCACCTGCGTGCCGTCACCCGCGATGATCTCGACATTCTCATAAGGGGCGAGATTGGCGCGGGCGCGCGCCGCAAGCTCCGGGTCGTATTCAATGCTGGTGACCCGGCCGGTCGCTCCGACCAGATGCGCGAGCAGAGCCGTGTAGTATCCGGTGCCGGTTCCGACATGCACCACGTGTTCGCCGTGAGCGGGTGCGGCCTGGTGCATCAGATGGGCGTGCAGCGAGGGCTGGCCGTTGTTGAGGCGGCGCTCGGGCAGCAGCGCGACCAGATCGTTGGTGTAGAGGTAGACCGGATCGGCATCGGGCGTCGGCACGTAGTCGCGTGTCCACCATCGCAGCATCATCCACGGTCCCGGACCGACGAAGTCCTCGCGGGGAATCGCGGCGAAGGCCGCGGCGAGGCGCGCATCGACGACGTTGGCGGCAGCCAGGATCTGCTTGGCATAGGCGGCGCGCAAGATGCGGAGTTCGGCTTGCGGGTCCATGGCCGCTGCCTCCTCTTTCATTGTGTCATTTGACACACCGGGGTGTGTCAAATAGCATACGTCAACGACGGAGGCCAGAATGAAGAGACGGCTTTATCCGGCTGTGCTGGAACGCGGTCCGCGCGGCGCGTTCGGGGCATGGTTTCCGGACTTTCACGGCTGCGTTGCGGGCGGCAAGTCGCAGGAGGAGGCGATCGAACGCGCCGAGCATGCGCTGGCGCAGGCGGTCGACGGCTGGGTCGAGCAGGGCAACGCGTTGCCGGAGCCGACGCCGATCGAGCGGATCGTGCCGCCCAAGGGCTCCGACGTCGCGGCGTTCTTCATGGTCGGCGTCGATCCGCCCGATCCGTCCGAGCGCGTCAATGTCTACTTGCCGAAAAGCCTGATCGCGCGCATCGACAAGCGTGCCGCCGAGCTCGGCATGAGCCGTTCGAGCTTCTTCGGCTTTGCGAGTTCGCTCGCGCTCGAATGGCCGGGCGGCTATCCGCGCGGCGCCCCGATCGCGCCGCGCTCCAAGGTGCACAAGACCGGCGCGCTACGCGCCGAGAAGCGGCCGGCCAAGAAGCCGGTGCGGTAGGCGGCGCCTGTTGGAATACATGTGACGTCGTCCTGGCTTTCGCCAGGACGACGCCAACGTGTGGGTATTCGAGCGGGCCATCCCCCGTGCGCCTCCCGCATGGCCTACGTCCGTTTGCGCTGGTTGATCGCCCTGCGCCTGCTCTCCATAGTGCCGGCAAATTCGAGGCTCCCGCCGGGGCTTCCATGCGGGAATGCCGATGATCGACGTGACAGCAGCCGATGAGACCAGCGATGACGCGCGGGCGCGCAGCAATGTGTGGCGGCTTGCGGCGGCGCAGGCGCTGACCGGCGCCAATTCGGCCGTGATCTTCGCCACCGGCTCGATCGTGGGCGCGACGTTGGCGCCCGACATCTCGCTCGCGACGGTGCCGCTCTCGATGTATGTGCTCGGGCTTGCCGCCGGCACGCTGCCGACCGGCGCGATCTCGCGCGCCTATGGAAGGCGCATCGCCTTCATCGTCGGCACCTTCTGCGGTACGCTCACCGGCGCGCTCGCCGCCTTCGCGATTCTGCACTCGTCGTTCTGGCTGTTCTGCGGCGCGACCTTCCTCGGCGGACTCTATGGCGCCGTCGCGCAGTCCTATCGCTTCGCGGCGGCCGATGGCGCCAGCGTCGCGTTCCGGCCCAAGGCGGTGTCGTGGGTGATGGCCGGCGGCGTGTTCGCCGGCGTGCTCGGGCCGCAGCTCGTGCAATGGACCATGGACATCTGGCCGCCTTATCTGTTCGCGTTTTCGTTCGTGATGCAGGCGCTGGTCGCGCTGGTGGCGATGGCGGTACTGTCCGGCGTCGACGCGCCGAAGCCCGCGGCGGCGGACCTGCATGGCGGCCGTCCGCTGCTCGAGATCGCCAGGCAGCCGCGCTTCGTCGCGGCGGCGCTGTGCGGCGTGATCGCCTATCCGATGATGAACCTGGTGATGACCTCGGCGCCGCTCGCCATGAAGATGTGCGGGCTCACGGTCAGCGATTCCAATTTCGGCATCCAGTGGCACATCGTGGCGATGTATGGCCCGAGTTTCTTCACCGGCTCGCTGATCGCGCGGTTCGGCGCGCCCGTCATCGTCGCGCTCGGCCTTGTGCTGGAGGCGGGGGCCGCGATGATCGGGCTGTCGGGCATTACGGCGCCGCACTTCTGGGCGACGCTGTTCGTGCTCGGCGTCGGCTGGAATTTCGCCTTCGTCGGCGCCTCCGCGCTGGTGCTGGAAACGCACCGCCCGCAGGAGCGCAACAAGGTGCAGGCGTTCAACGACTTCCTGGTGTTCGGCATGATGGCGATCGGCTCGTTCTCGTCGGGCCAGCTGCTCGCGCATTACGGCTGGAACGCCGTCAACATGGTGGTGTTTCCGCCAGTGCTGCTCGGGCTTGCCGTGCTGTCGCTGGCCTCGTTCGCCAGGCGGCGGGCGAAATTGCGCGCGGTGGAAGAAATCCCGGATCCGAGCATCTAAAGCTTTGTCTTAAGCATGATCTTTTCGGAAAACCGCTTCGCACTTTTCCGGATCATGCTGCTGCCAATTGCTGACACTTCGATCAGCTTCGAAATGATCGGCTTGCACGGCTCCTTACATCGTGAGAACGGATAATCCGGTCCTGACGATGTCGGAAGCAAGAGCAAGAAATGGACGCATCATCACCCACGCTGCCAGATGAATCCTCGCTTGGTTACGAGGGCTGGCGCATCGTCGTCGTCTGCTTCCTGCTTGCGACCTTCGGCTGGGGATTGGGCTTCTACGGCCAGAGCGTCTATGTCGCCGAGCTGCACAAGCTGCACGGCTGGCCGGCGTCGCTGATCTCGTCGGGCACCACCTTCTTCTATCTGTTCGGCGCCGCGCTGGTCGCCTTCGTCAGCGAGGCGATCAAGGCGTTCGGCGCGCGCAGCTGCCTGATCGCAGGCACCTTCGCGATGGCGGTGGCGGCGGTTGCGATCGGCGAGGTGCGCGAACCGTGGCAGCTCTATCTTGCCGACGCGCTGCTGGCGTTCGGCTGGGCCGGCACCAGCCTCGGCATCATCACCAACACGCTCGGCCTGTGGTTCGACAAGAAGCGCGGCATGGCGATCAGCCTGGCGCTGAACGGCGCGAGCTTCGGCGGCATCGTCGGCATACCGCTGCTGGTCGCGGGGATCGGCGCGTTCGGCTTCTCCGGCGCGATGATCGCGGCCGCGGTGCTGCTGATCGTGATCATGGTGCCGGTGATCCTGATCTTCGTCGGGCGGCCGCCGGCGCACCTGCACGCCGTGACGGCTGCGGCCGCCGATGCCCCGTCGGCGACCCAGGTGCGAGCCCGGGCGCTGCGCGACATCCGCTTCCTCTCGGTCTCGATCGCGTTCGCGCTGGTGCTGTTCGCCCAGGTCGGCTTCATCGTTCATCTGATCGCCTATCTCGACCAGGTGATCGGCCGCGAGCGCGCCACGGTGGCGATGGCGCTGCTGACCGCGATGGCCGTGGTCGGCCGGGTCTCCTTCTCCTTTGTGATCGACCAGCTCAACCAGCGCCTCGCGTCGGCGTTGTCCTTTGTCAGCCAGGCGATCGCGTTGGCTCTCATCATCAACGTGCACAATGACGTCGTGCAGATCGCGGCCTGCGCGCTGTTCGGCTTCTCGGTCGGCAATCTGATCACGCTGCCGGCGCTGATCGTGCAGCGCGAGTTCGACCCGCGGGCGTTCGGCGTGCTGGTCAGCCTGATCACCGCGATCAACCAGATCACCTATGCGTTCGGTCCCGGCGTGATCGGGCTGCTGCACGATCTCTCGGGCAGCTACACGCTGCCGTTCTACGGCTGCATCGGCCTGGAACTGATCGCGGCGGTGACGATCATGACCCGCGGACGAAGCCAGCAATCCCGGTTATGATTTTCGACGTGACTTCTTCGTCTTCTTCGGTGCCTCCATCTTCCCGGCCGCAGCGACCCGCAGCAGACGGCGGAAGGTCGGACATTCCATGTGGCTCGGCGCCGGGCAGACGGCGGCGTGGCGCAGGCCGTCGCGCATCGCGTTGAGCCTGCGAATGGTGCGGTCGAGCTCGTCCGCCTTGGTTGCCAGCATCTTCCGGTCGATCCGCGGCCTGCCGTCGGGCGCGAACATTCGTCCGATCTCGTCGAGCGTGAAGCCGGAGGCGCGGCCGAGCGCGATCAGCGCCAGCCGGTCCAGCACGGCAGGATCGAACAGGCGGCGCAGCCCACGCCGTCCATGCGAGGCGATCAGTCCCTTTTCCTCGTAGAAACGCAGCGTGGAGGCGCGAACGCCCGACAGTTCCGCTACCTCCGCGATGTCGATGTCCCGCATGGCTCTTGACCTCAAGTTCACTTGAACTGGCAGTGTGCAGCCTAACGCTTGCCTGGAGCAAGCATCATCGTTGCCAGCCAGGCAAGAAGGACGAGATCATGAGTACCGCATCACAGGACAGGGACGAGCAGGTCAAGCTCTGGAACGGCGCCGCCGGGCGCGCCTGGGTCGAGACACGGGACGTGCTCGAAGCGATGTTCGAGCCGCTCGAAGCGCTGCTGGTACGGGCTGTGTCCGATGTCGGGCCCGGCCGCGTGCTCGATATCGGCTGCGGCACCGGCGCAACGACGTTTGCGGTTGCCCAGGCGCTCGGCCCGCAGGGGCATTGTACCGGCATCGACATCTCCCAGCCGATGATCGCAGCGGCGCGCGATCGCGCCGAGCGGGAACGGCGATCCGCGGGCTTCATCTGCGCGGACGCGCAGACCCATCCGTTCACGCCGGCGAGCTTCGACATGATCATCTCGCGTCTCGGCGTGATGTTCTTTGCCGACCCGGCGCAGGCCTTCGCCAATCTCCGCCGCGCTGCCTGCCCGGGCGCTGCACTCCGTTTGATCGTCTGGCGGAGCGCCGCCGAGAATCCGTTCATGACGACGGCGGAGCTGGCGGCGAAGCCGCTGCTGCCGGATCTTCCGCCGCGGCGCGCCGATGCGCCGGGGCAGTTCGGCTTCGCCGACCGCAAGCGGGTCGAGAGCATCCTGGCGGATAGCGGCTGGGACGCGGTCGCGGTCGCGCCGATCGATATCGCCTTGAGTTTTCCGGCAGCGGAGCTGACCCGTTACGTGAGCTGGCTCGGCCCGGTCGGCACGATGCTGCAGGCGATGGAAGAGCCGCGTCGCTCGCAGGTGATCGACACCGTGCGCAGTGCGTTCGACCGCTATCTCGAGGCCGGTGAAGTTCGCTTCACCGCGGCCTGCTGGATGGTCGCGGCGCGAACGCCGGTGGAGGCTGCCAATGGCTGACGCCGTGGGCTATCTGGCGAGTGCGGTGCTGATCGGCACCGGCGCGACCGTCGCGATGGATATCTGGGGGATGGTCCGCAAGCATCTGCTCGGCATGCCGTCGCTGGATTACGCGTTGGTCGGCCGCTGGCTCGGCCACCTCGCATCCGGGCGCCTGCATCACGACCGCATCGCCGCGTCGCCGCCAGTTGTGGGCGAGCGGGCCGTCGGATGGGCCGCGCATTATCTGATCGGGATCGGCTTTGCCGGCGTGCTGCTCGCAATCTTCGGCCTCGATTGGGCGCGGCAGCCCACGATCGGTCCGCCTTTGCTGGTCGGGATCGGCACTGTCGCCGCGCCGTTCCTGATCATGCAGCCCGCGATGGGCGCCGGCATTGCCGCGAGCCGGATGCCGCATCCATGGTTTGCACGGCTGCAGAGCCTCGTGACGCACACGGTGTTCGGCCTCGGACTCTATGCGGCCGGCTCGCTGGTGCGCGCGCTGCTGCCATAGTCCGTATCACGAAATTACGCTGCGCGCTGCTTCAGCAATTCCTCGAGGTCGAGCCGACGCGTGAACATCGAAAGCTTGCCGTCCGCGCTGCGCGGCCACTCGGCTTCGGGGCGGTCCCAATAGAGCTCGACGCCGTTCTCATCGGGATCGCGCAAATACAGCGCCTGGCTGACGCCGTGGTCGCTGGCGCCGTCGAGCTGGATGCCGGCCGACAGCACCCGATGCAGCGCGTCGGCGAGCGCCGGGCGGGTCGGGTACAGGATGGCGGTGTGGAACAGGCCGGTGGTGCCGGGCGGCGGCGGACGGCCGCCCTTGCTCTCCCAGGTGTTGAGACCGATGTGGTGGTGATAGCCGCCGGCCGAGATGAAGGCCGCATCGGTCCCGAGGCGTTGCTGCAACTCGAAACCGAGCACGCCGCAATAGAAGCCGAGCGCCCGCTCGAGATCGGCGACCTTGAGGTGGACATGCCCGATCCGCGTGCCCGCGACGATGGGGGGATTTTCCGGCATGACCTGGCTCCGTTGGCATCAATGCCGTGCCATCAGGGCAGGGCTTCGCCGCCTGATATAGTCTGGATTTGCCGGGGCCGGAGCGATCCATTCGGAAACGCAGCGTTTCCGAATGACGCCACGGCCGGCCGGATCTAGCATAGCTCCGACAGCTCGCCGCCGGGCAGCTGGAATTCGAACGTGTTCAGCGTCATCGACACCATGGTGTAGTAGCCGCAGAGCCCGATCACCTCGACCAGGCCGCGCTGGCTCAGCACCTCGATCGCCTCGTCATACAGTGCCTTCGGCAGGCCGTGACCTTCGTGCAGCGCCTTGGCGACGTCGTAGATCACCCTGGCCTTGGGATCGTCGAAGGTCGGCGTCCGACGCACGCGAATGTCTTCGATGATCTTCGGGTCGAGCCCGCCCTTCAGTGCGAGGCGCTTGTGGGCATACCATTCGTAATGCGCGGTCCAGTGCCGCGCGGTGACGAGGATCGCGATCTCCGACAGCTTCGGCGGAAAGATCGTGTCGAAGCGCAAGACCTCGCCGAGTCGCGTGGCATGCCGCGCCATCTCCGGGCTGTTGAGCCAGGCCATCATCGGCGCTGGTGGCGCGCCGCGCTTGCCGGCAATCGACTCGTCGTAGGTTTCTTTCTGGGCGGCGTTCATTTCGCTAGGCGAAAGCAGTTTCAGCCGCATGTCCGTTTCCTCTTGTTTTTCAATCGCTACCCCGTCTCGGCGATACACCCGATCGCGCAAGGTGAGTAGCGACGCCAGAGCATGGCGCGGCCGCGAGGCATATTGAATTCGGCGGCTGCGTAGGTCTAAGGTCGAATCCAATTCGTCGATTTTGACTGGAAACGCACCATGGCTGACCTCGAGAAATTCCGCGCTGAGACCCGCGCCTGGCTGGAGCAGAACTGCCCGGCCGAGATGCGCAAACCGATGACCTCGGATGGCGACACCTTCTGGGGTGGCCGCAACACGAAATTCTCCTCCGAGGCGCAGCGGGTCTGGTTCGAGCGGATGCGCGACAAGGGATGGACCGTGCCGCATTGGCCGAAGGAATATGGCGGCGGAGGCCTCGACGGCGAGGAAGCCAAGATCGTGCGCCAGGAGATGGCGGCGATCGGGGCGCGCCAGCCGCTGACCTCGTTCGGCATCTCGATGCTCGGACCGGCGCTGTTGAAATACGGCACCGAGGAGCAGAAGAAGGAGCATCTGCCGAAGATCACCGCGGGTCTGATCCGCTGGTGCCAGGGCTATTCCGAGCCGAATGCCGGCTCCGATCTCGCCTCGCTGCAGACCCGCGCGGTCGGCGACGGCGACGACTACATCATCAACGGCCAGAAGATCTGGACCTCCTACGCCAACTATGCCGACTGGATCTTCTGCCTGGTGCGCACCGATCCCGCGGCCAAGAAGCACGACGGCATCAGTTTTATTCTCTTCGACATGACGTCGAAGGGGGTGTCCACAAAGCCGATCCTGCTGATCTCCGGCTATTCGCCGTTCTGCGAAACCTTCTTCGACAATGTCCGCGTGCCGAAGTCGCATGTCGTCGGCACCGTCAATCGCGGCTGGGATGTCGCGAAGTACCTGCTGCAGCACGAGCGCGCGATGATCTCGGGCATGGGCGAGCGCGGCGTCGGCCGTCCGCTCGGCCAGATCGCGGCCGACTCGGTCGGCGCGGATGCGCAAGGCAAGCTCGACGACGCGCAGCTGCGCAGCCAGATCGCGAATTTCGAGGTCGATGAGGCCGCGCTTGCCGCCGCCGCGGAGCGCGCGGTCGATCTCGCCAAGGCCGGGCAGTCGCATCCGGCGTTCTCGTCGGCGATGAAGTATTACGGCACCGAGCTCAACAAGCGGCGCTACGAGATCCTGATGTCGGCCGGCGGCATCGACGCCCTGGAATGGGAAAGCGACCGTTCCCGCGGCGGCGCCCGCCCGCGCGCCTGGCTGCGCACCAAGGCCAACTCGATCGAGGGCGGCACCTCGGAGGTGATGCTCGGCATCGTCGCCAAGCGCATCCTCGATCTGCCGGGGGCGTAGCTACCGGTCGTTCCGGGGCGGCGCGAAGCGGCGAACCCGGAACCTCGAGATTCCGGGTTCGATGCTGCCGCATCGCCCCGGAATGACGAACTCGGAATTTTTCTGCTTAGAACGTTAGATCGGATCCATCCATGGCCCTCGTCCTCACCGAAGAACAATCCATGCTGCGCGACAGTGCGCGCGGTCTCATCAGCGACAAGGCGCCGGTGGCGCATCTGCGCGGCCTGCGCGATGCCAAGGACACCACCGGCTTCTCGCGCGAGTTCTGGACAACCTTTGCCGAGATGGGCTTCTCCGGCCTCTTGGTGCCGGACCAGTTCGGCGGCAGCGGTCTCGGCTGCGTCGAGGCCGGCATCGTCATGGAGGAGATCGGCCGCACCTTGATGCCGTCGCCGTTCCTTTCGACCTCGGTGCTCGCCGCATCGGCCCTGTCGCGCGGCGGCAGCGAGGCGCAAAAGGCGCAGCATATGCCCAAGATCGCCAACGGCTCGCTGCTCGCGGCGCTCGCGATCGATGAGGGCGCCAAGCATCGGCCGCTGCAGACCAAATTGCAGGCGACGCGTGCCGGCAACGGCTTCAAGCTGTCCGGCGACAAGGCTTTCGTGGTCGACGGCCACACCGCCGACCTGCTGATCGTTGCCGCGCGCAGTGCGGGCAGCGCCGGCGACAAGAACGGGCTGACCCTGTTCCTGGTTGATCCCAAAGCCAAGGGGCTCGCGGTCGAGCGTACCGCGATGGTCGATTCGCACAACGCGGCGCGCATCGTGTTCGACAATGTCGAGGTCAACGCCGACAGCGTGCTCGGCGAGGTCGATCAGGGCTTTGGGCTGCTCGAGGGCGTGCTCAATATCGGCCGCGGCGCGGTCGCATCCGAAATGGTCGGCCTCTCCGACGAGGTGTTCGGCCGCACCGTGACGTACCTCAAGGAGCGCAAGCAGTTCGGCAAGGCGATCGGCGAATTCCAGGCACTGCAGCACCGCGCCGCCGAGCTCTACATCGATATCGAGATCACCCGCGCCGCGGTCCTGAAGGCGCTGCAGGCGCTCGATACCGATATCGCGAAGGCCGCGACTGCGGTCTCGGTGGCAAAAGCGCGTGCCGGCACCACCGCCACGCGGGCCGTGCAGGAAGGTGTGCAGATGCACGGCGGCATGGGCATGACCGACCAGTTCGACATCGGCTTCTTCATGAAGCGCGCCCGCGTCTGCCAGGAGCTGTTCGGCGACAGCAATTTCCACACTGACCAGCTCGCCAGCGGCAAGGGTTACTGAGCCGACGCGTCAGCGCCGCGTAACAGCGCAGCGCAACGACGCCGCACACTGTCATCTCCCGGCTCGACCGGGCGATCCAGTATTCCAGAGACAGTGGTGCTTGAGCGGAGAAGCCGCGACGTACTGGATCACCCGCTTTCGCGGGTGATGAGAGCGGAGGGTTGGCGGCCTGAGTAGGCCCGTCATTGCGGGCGACGCGAAGCAATCCACTTCACCGCGTGTGCGGAGCGATGGATTGCTTCGTCGCTATTGCTCCTCGCAATGACGCCGCAGAAAGGCTACCTGATCGGCGGTGCGTATTGCACGCCGCCGGCGTTCCAGAGCTGGTTCATGCCGCGCGGGATCTTCAGCTTGGAATCGGCGCCGACGTTGCGGTCGTAGACCTCGCCGTAATTGCCGACATGGCGGATGATGCGCACCGCCCAGTCCTTGGTCAGGCCGAGATCCTCGCCATAGGAGCCCTCGGTGCCGACCAGCCGCATCACTTCCGGCTTCTTCGACTTCAGCGCCTCGTCGATGTTCTTCGAGGTGATGCCGAGCTCTTCGGCGTTGATCATGGCGTAGAGCGTCCACTTCACGATCATCATCCAGTCGTCGTCGCGCTGCCGGACCACCGGCGCCAGCGGCTCCTTGGAGATGATGTCGGCCAGGATGGTGTGGTCGTTCGGCTTGGCGAGGTTGAGCCGCAGCGCATAGAGCTGCGAGGCGTCCGAAGTCAGCGTGTCGCACTGGCCGCTGTCATAGGCCTTCACCACGTCGTCGAGCTTTTCGAACTTCATCTCCGTGTACTTCATGTTGTTGGCACGGAAATAGTCGGCGAGATTGAGCTGGGTCGTGGTGTTGGCCTGCACGCAGACCTTGCTGCCGTTCAGATCGAGCGCGGAATCGATGTTGCGCGAGCGCGGGATCATGAAGCCCTGGCCGTCATAATAGGCGACCGCCGGGAAATAGAGGTCGTAATTGGTCTCGCGCGACATGCTCCAGGTGGAGTTACGCGACAGGATGTCGACCTTGCGGTTCTGCAACTCCTTGAAGCGCTCGCTGGCGTCGAGCGGAACGAACTTTGCCTTGGTCGGATCGTCGAAGATCGCCGAGGCCACCGCGCGGCAGAAATCGACGTCGAAGCCGGTCCAGTTGCCCTTGTCGTCCGGATTCGAGAAGCCCGGCAGGCCCTTGTTGACGCCGCACAGCACGTCGCCGCGGCGGACGGTGCGCTTCAGCGTGCGGGTGTCGTAACGCTCATAGGTGATGGCGGCGGCCGCAACCAGCGCGGCGACCGCGAGCCCGATCGTCAGGCCGCCTCGAAATGTACGCATGGGTTCTCTCTCGCGAATGATCGGGGGAAAAACAGGTCGGATATCGAAGGCGGGCGGGTAGCGATTACAGTTCGGGCTTCTGGCGGATGATCACCTTGGTGCCGACGGGGACGCGGTTGTAGAGATCGGCGACGTCGGCATTGACCAGCCGGAAGCAGCCGGACGAGATCGCGGTGCCGATGGTGTCGGGCCGGTTGGTGCCGTGGATGCGGTACACCGTGGTGCCGAGATACATCGCGCGCGCGCCGAGCGGATTGCCCGGGCCGCCCGCCATGAAGCGCGGCAGGTAGGGCTGGCGAGCGATCATTTCCGGCGGCGGCACCCAATCCGGCCACTCGGCCTTGCGGGTGATGGTCACGAGGCCCTGCCACTGGAAACCATCGCGGCCGACGCCGATGCCGTAGCGGAGCGCGCGGCCATTGCCTTGCACGAGGTAGAGATGGCGTTCGGCGGTGGAGACGATGATGGTACCCGGCGCCTCATTGGTCCGGTAGTACACGACCTGCTTCTGCCATTCCGGATCGAGCTCGTAGCTGTCGTCGGCGATCAGGCCCGGCTCGTCGGCGTCCGGGCGGCTCTGGGCGAAGCCATGCGATGTCGACAGCACGAGCGCGCCCGTGGCGATCAACATCCAGACCAGGTGACGAAGTTTCGTCATGCAAAGCTCTCCTTGTTGGCAAGCGGCCAAATGGTTGCTCCACCCAAATCGCTCGGAAGCATCAAATCTCAGCGGCAGCTTGATGGCAAGTTTAGGGCGGGCATCACACTATATCACTGTAATGCTTCCGTTTTTTGTCGGCGGGGCCGTGTGGGGTGCGGCCCCGCCGGCCTTATTTCGGCGCGATCCAGAGTCGCAACGCGAACGAGACCAGGGTCACCGTGCCGACGCCGCCGAGCCACAGCACGGCGAACCACAGCAGGCGCTGGCCGAGCGGCCGCTGACTCGGATCCGGCGGCATCAATGGTATCCGTGGCCGGGGCGTACCTTGCCGCGGAACACCCAATAGGCCCAGGCGGTGTAGCCGAGGATCAGCGGCACCAGGATCGAGACCCCGACCAGCATGAAGATCTGGCTGTTGGCCGGCGCCGCCGCCTGCCAGATCGTGATGCTCTGCGGCACGATGTACGGGTACATGCTGATGCCGAGCCCGGCATAGGACAGTGCGAACAGCGCCAGCGTCAGGAAGAACGGCTGGTGGTCGTTCCTGTTGCCGAGCGCGCGCAGCAACAGCGCGGTGACGGCGGCGACCGCGATCGGCACCGGTGCGGTCAGGATGATGTTGGGCCAGGCGAACCAGCGCTGGGTGTATTGCACGGCCAGGAACGGCGTTGCGATGCTGACGGCGCCGATCGCACAGAGCATCGCGACCAGCAGGATCCAGCTCAGCTGATAGGCGCGCTCGCGCAGCCCACCCTCGGTCTTCATCACCAGCCAGGTCGCGCCCAGCAGCGCATAGCCGATCACCAGCGCAATGCCGGTCAGCACGCTGAACGGCGTCAGCCAGTCCCACCAGCCGCCGGCGTAGTGGCGGCCCTCGACATGGATGCCCTGCAGGATGGCGCCGAGCGCGATGCCCTGCGCCAGGGTCGCGACCAGCGAGCCGCCGGCAAAGGCGAGATCCCATTTGTTGCGCGCCTTCTGGGTGCGCCAGCGGAATTCGAAGGCGACGCCGCGGAACACGAGGCCGAGCAGCATCGCGATCATGGGCGTGTAGAGCGCCGGCATCAGCACCGCATAGGCCAGCGGAAACGCCGCCATCATGCCGCCGCCGCCGAGCACCAGCCAGGTCTCGTTGCCGTCCCACACCGGCGCCACCGTGTTCATGATGACGTCGCGATCCGTCTTCTGCGGGAATAGCGGAAACAGGATGCCGAGGCCGAGGTCGAAGCCGTCCATCACGACATAGACGAACACCGCGAAGGCGATGATGAAGGCCCAGATCGTGGTCAGGTCGATCATCGCGCGCCCTCCACGGCAGCGCCGGCGGCCGGCGTGATGCCGGCGGCGCGCGCGGGGATGTTTGTTGCCGGGCCCTGCTCGCCGGGGTGCGGCGGCTGCGCCATCAGCCGCAGGATGTAGATCACGCCCGCGATGAACACGGCGAAGTAGACGATGATGAAGGCGATCAGCGAGGAGCCCACGGCGGGCGCCGCCAGCGGTGAGGCCGAATCCGTCGTGCGCAGCAGCCCGTAGACCGTGAACGGTTGCCGCCCGGTTTCCGTGGTGATCCAGCCGGCGAGCACCGCGATGAAACCGGCCGGCCCCATCAGCACCGCGAAGCGGTGCAGCAGCGGTGACTGGTACATCAGGCCGCGCCAGCGCATCAGCAGGCTGAACAGGCCGAGCCCCAGGATCAGGAAGCCGAGCCCGACCATGACACGGAACGCCCAGAAGGTGATCGGCACCGGCGGCCAGTTCTCGCGCGGCACGGTGTCGAGGCCGGCGAGCGGCGCGTCGAGCGAATGCTTCAGGATCAGCGACGACAGCTTCGGCACCTCGATCGCGTATTTCACCTTGGCGTCGCGCTCGTCGGGCCAGCCGAACAGGATCAGCGGCGCGCCGTCCTTGTGGCTCTGGAAGTGGCCTTCCATCGCCATCACCTTGGCCGGCTGGTGCTCCAGCGTGTTGAGGCCGTGCTGGTCGCCGGCGAGGATCTGGATCGGCGCCACCAGGGTCGCCATCCACATCGCCATCGAGAACATCACGCGCGCTCCGGCCAGATGCTGGTCGCGCAGCAGGTGCCAGGCGCCGACCGCGCCGACCACCAGCGAGGTGGTGAGGTAGGCCGCCAGCACCATGTGCACGAGGCGATAGGGGAACGAGGGATTGAAGATCACCTTGAGCCAGTCGGCGGCGACGAACTGGCCGTCGGCATTGATCGCGTGACCGGCCGGGGTCTGCATCCAGGAATTGGCCGACAGGATCCAGAACGCGGAGATCAGCGTGCCGATCGCAACCATCAACGTTGCCAGGAAGTGCAGTCTCGGGCCGACCCGCGACAGCCCGAACAGCATCACGCCGAGGAAGCCGGCCTCGAGGAAGAACGCGGTCAAGACCTCATAGGCCATCATCGGGCCGATCACCGGCCCGGTCTTGTCGGCAAAGGACGACCAGTTGGTGCCGAACTGGTAGGACATCACGATGCCCGACACCACGCCCATGCCGAACGCGACCGCGAAGATCTTCAGCCAGTAATTGAACAGGTTGATGTAGACCTCGCGCCCGGTGGCAAGCCACAGCGCCTCCAGCACCGCGAGATAGCTCGCAAGCCCGATCGAGAATGCGGGAAACACGATGTGGAACGACATCGTGAAAGCGAATTGCGCGCGGGCGAGTACGACCGCATCCCAGCCTTCGAACATTCCGCACCATCCATTGCCAATGCTCTGGGGCGCGATCCGGTCACGGCATGCGCATTCGGAATCGCGTCATCCCCGGCGTGGACCCTACCACGCCGGGGATGACGACAATACAGGACGGAACGTCCAATCAGCTATTGGCGTTGAGCAGCCGGGCGACGGTGCGGTCGATCTCGTCGTACTGCCCCTCGCCGGCGTGCTGGAACACGATCTTGCCGTTCTGGTCGATGATGTATTGCGCCGGCCAATACTCGTTGTGGTACGCGTTCCAGGTCTGCGAATTGTTGTCCTGCGCCACCGGATAGAGGATGCCGTGCCGCTTCAGCGCCGCCTGCAAATTGGTGGCCGAATGCTCGAACGGGAATTCCGGCGTATGGACCCCGATCACGACGAGGCCGCGATCCCGGTACTTTGAATAAAGTTGGGTGACATGCGGCAGCGTGTTGACGCAGTTGACGCAGCCATAGGTCCAGAAATCAACCACCACGACCTTGCCGCGCAGGTCGGCCAGCTTCAGCGGCTGCGAGTTGAACCAGTTGCTGATCCCGGCGAATTCGGGCGCGGTCTGGCTCTGTTCAGTCGTCATCGCAACTGCGCGCGGCACCGGCTGAGCCGGTGCGTCGAATTCGGTGCAGAGGCCGGGGATCACGGCGCCGCCGAGGCCAAGGGCAGCGACGAGGGCTGATACGGCGAGCAAGCGGACGGGCATCGATGTCTCCTTTGCGATTCACAGGCCGATCTGGCCGTTGGGATAGAACTGGGTCAGCCACGCCACGATCAGTGTGTCGTATTGCAGGTAGGACAGCGCGGCGAAGCCGATGATCACGACGCCGAAGCCCTGCTGCAGGCGCGGCGCGATCCGCGCCATGCTGCGCACGCGGGTGGTGACGGCCTGTCCGCCATAGGCGATGGCAAGCATCGGGATCGCGGCGCCGATCGCGTAGGTGATGAGCTGCAGGCTCGCCCACGCCGTGTCCTTCGAAGTCGCGACGATGGTCAGGATCGAGCCCAGCACCGGACCGGCGCACGGCGTCCACACCAGGCCGAGCGTCGAGCCGAGCAAAAAGCCGCCGAACAGGCTTTGCGACGGCATGGTCTGACTGAAGCCGCCAGCGGCACCGGTTAGCCGGATCGCCAGCCATTCGAACGGCGCCGGCCAGATCATCAGCAGGCCGAAGCCGGCGAGCAGGACGGCTGCGCCGGTCCGCAGCACGTTCGGATCGAAATCGAAGGCGCGCGTGATCGCGCTCAGCAGCAATGCCACGGCAGAGAATGACATCACGAAGCCGAGCGCGATCATCGCGGGCCGCGCCTTGCCGGTCTGGCCTATCGATACCCCAAGCAGGATCGGCAGCATCGGCAGGGTGCAAGGGGCAGCGACGGTGGCGACACCGGCAAGCAGGGCAAGAGCAAGGCTGAGCATCGTCGTCCGTCCATCAGAAGTCCCGGCGCGCCAGAGGGCCGTGCCGGGTACGCCTGATGGTCTTCGCTGGGGCGGGGCGGCCGTTACGGCGGAGCCATCGCAGGCGCCGTCACGTCCGTGTGAGACAAGCCGTGATCGGCTTCGCGACCATGCGCCAGAAACAGAGCGACCCGGCTGGGGGGCATCCCGGCCGGGTCGTTGGAGGTTTACTTGGGAGGTTAGAACTAGGGAAGTCTCGAAACTGAGTCAGTCACTTGGGTTGGGGTTGCGTTGTTGAATATCGGTATAGAGATCGCGTTTTTCCGGGTGATGTCGTCGATTGTTTCAATTGTTTCGTCGCCTGACTTTTTTGGCTTCGTGGACAATTGCCCGGGCTCCTCAATCTCCTTCTAAGTAACTGAATTTGCTTCGCTTTATGCCGCGACGCTGTCCACGCCGGCGCCCCTCAGGAGGTCGGCGAGCTGCTTGCGGGCATAGAACATGCGGGTCTTCACCGTGCTCTGCGGGATCCCGATGATCTGGCCGGCCTCCTCGACCGACTTCTCATGGTAGTAGACCAGATTGATGATCTCGCGGTGGGCCGGCGACAGCTTGGCGACGCAGGCGCGCAGGATCTCGCTGGTGGTGGCGCGATCGAGCGAGGTTTCCGGCGTGTCGGCGCCGTCGGCGATCTCCAGCACGTCGTCCTGGTCGATGTCCTCGTGCTTGCGCTGGCGCAGCGCGGTCAGCGCCTTGAAGCGGGCGATCGAGAGCAGCCAGGTCGAGACCTGCGAGCGGCCCTCGAACTGGGCCGCGGTGCGCCAGACGTCCAGGAACACCTGGCTGACCAGGTCCTCGGCCATGGTGGTGTCGCGCACCATGCGCAGCACGAAGCGGTAAACCCGGACGTTGTGACGGGCGTAGAGCGTGTGCATCGAGGTGCGGTCGTTCTTGGCGATACGCGCGAGCAGCATTTCATCCGAGGTCGCGCGAGCAGCGTCGATGTGCTTCTTGGCTGCAGAGTTGATGGCGATGACGTTCGGCATGACAGGCTCCCAGTTCGCCGTTGGGCGGCGGTTCGTTGGGAGAAAGCTAGTTAGCGCCCGTTTCCGGATGTCTGCGCCAAAAGCGGAAAATGGTTTCGTGACCGGGAGAATTGTTTCGTCGCAGCCCGGGCGACGAAACATTCGCGGCCAAAAGGCCTGTCATTTCAATGCACGGAAAATTCGAACGGTCGAATCCGGCCCTTGGGGAACGAATCCGGCTTATGACTTTCGGCACTACCTGCGGTCTATTCGGCCGCCTGCAAAGCGGGCGTTGCCTTTTTCGGGGCAATCCAGAACGCATCGGGCCGCTCGAACAGGAAATTGGCCCGGACCGCCAGCGCCAGCCGCCAGATCAGCAGCGAGCCGGCAACGCCGACCGCGGTCACGATCAGCGAAATCAGGCCGATGTCGGGGATGACGTCGAACCGCAGCAGAACCGTCCGGGTCGCAGCCATCGGCAGGAAGAAGGCGAGGTAGATCACGATCGAGTGCTCGCCGCAGAAGCGCAGGAAGCCGAGCCATTGCGCCCGCGCCAGCAGCGTGCCGGTCACGATGATCGCACAGGCACCGGCAAAGCCGAGCACCAGCGAGACGATCGGCCACTCGCTGACATCGAGCGCAACCAAACCGCCATTGACGAGCGCCCAGAGGCCAAGCCCGAGCAGCGCCAGCGCAGGCCGCGATCGCGCACGGTCCGACAGCGCGAACACATGATCGGCCAGCACATAGCCGGTGTAGAAATAGACGAAACGGGCGCTGAACTCGTCGATCACGTACCAGCCGGTCGTGACGTGCGCCGACTCCAATGCGGCTGCGATCAGCCAGATGATGAGCGGGTGGACGTTGCGCGTCAGCTTGGTGACGACGAAGAAGATCGGCAGCAGATAGATGAACCACAGCGTGCCGAACGGCTGGACGAAGGATTCGAGGTATTGCAGTCCGGCCTCGGCCCAGCCGGCCTCGGCAGCTATCAGCGGTGCCTTGAAGCCGAACTGGATCGTCACCCACAGCACGTAGAAATAGGCGAAGTGCATCACCTTGCGGTCGAGATAGGTGCGCCAGTCGCGATCGATCACCACCGAGAGGAACAGTCCCGAGATCAGGAAGAAGTCCGGCATCCGGAACGGCTTCGCGAACATCACGACATAATGCATGAAGCCGGTCTGGTCGGCGGCCTTCTCGACCCCCAGCACCGAGTGCATCATCACGACCATGATGATGCAGATGCCCTTGGCATAATCGACCCAATCGACACGCGCGGCCGCGTTCCCAAGGGATCGATCAAGTGATCGACCGAGGGAACGATCTGTCGCAGCGACTGTGCCGTTTGTGGTCATCCTTGTCCCGTTTCGGCGAAATCGGGCCTATCATTGACCCGACCGGTTGCTTTCTCCTTTATCAATACAAAGGATGTGCCAGCGAACCCTGGGCTCTGTCCCCGGTTCCCTGGACCGGGCGGATGGTCTAAGAGGCCCGGAAATCCTAAGAGAATCCGACGTTCGTTAACCACGGGACGCTGGGCTGGCCGAGTGCCGTGGCCTGCGATGAGACTCCTTGCCGCACCAATTCGATAGCCCGCTGCCGATCGACGCCGTGCTCGATGAACTCGACCGCACGCTCGATCGCCACAACGCCGCCGTGCTGGTGGCGCCGCCGGGCGCCGGCAAGACCACGCGCGTGCCGCTGGCGCTGCTCGATGCACCCTGGGCCAAGGGCAAAAAGATCATCGTGCTGGAGCCGCGCCGCATCGCCGCGCGCGCCAGCGCCGAGCGGATGGCGAAGACGCTTCGTGAGCGCCCCGGGGAGACCGTCGGCTATCGGGTGCGGTTCGGCTCGAAAGTGTCGCGCGCGACGCGGATCGAGGTCGTCACCGAGGGCATCTTCTCGCGCCAGATCCTCGACGATCCCGAGCTCAATGGCGTCGCCGCGGTGCTGTTCGACGAATTCCACGAGCGCTCGCTCGATGCCGATCTTGGCCTGGCGCTGGCGCGTGACGCGCAGACCGGCCTGCGCGAGGACCTGCGCATCCTCGTGATGTCGGCAACGCTCGACGGCGCGCGGGTCGCAAAGCTGCTCGGCGATGCGCCCGTGGTCGAGAGCGAGGGCCGCGCCTTTCCGGTCGAGACCCGCTATGTCGGCCGCAAGGTCGACGCGCCGGTCGAGCGGCAGATGGCCGAGACGATCGCGACCGCGCTGCGCGCCGATGCCGGCTCGGTGCTCGCCTTCCTGCCCGGCGCGGCCGAAATCCGCCGCACCCAGACCTTCCTCACTGAGCGCGTGCATGACGCCTCGGTCGAGATCGTGCCGCTGTTCGGTGCGCTCGACGCCGCCGTGCAGGACCGCGCCATCGCGCCGGCGCCGAAGGGCATTCGCAAGGTGGTGCTGGCGACCTCGATTGCCGAGACCTCGCTGACCATCGAGGGCGTGCGCATCGTGGTCGATTCCGGCCTCGCGCGGGTGCCGCGCTACGAGCCTGACATGGCGCTGACCCGGCTCGAGACGGTGCGGGCATCGCGCGCCGCGGTCGATCAGCGGCGCGGCCGCGCCGGCCGTATCGAGCCCGGGATCTGCTACCGGCTCTGGGACGAGCCGCAGACCGCGTCGCTGCCGGCCTATACCGCGCCCGAGATCCTCTCCGCCGATCTGTCATCGCTGGTGCTCGACCTCGCGCAATGGGGTGTCAGCGATCCCTCAGGCCTCGCCTTCCTCGATCCGCCGCCGGGACCGGCGCTGAAGGAAGCGAGATCGCTCTTGTCCGAACTCGGCGCCCTCGACGCAAACGGCCGGATCACCGAGGAGGGTCAGAGTCTGCGCGCGCTGGCGCTGCCGCCGCGACTGGCGCGCATGATCGTGGATTCCGCCCGCTTCGGCATGGGCGAGGAGGCGGCCGAGATCGCCGCCGTGCTGACCGAGCGCGGGCTTGGCGGCGACAGCGTCGATCTCGACGTCAGGCTCGACCAGTTCCGCCGCGACCGTTCGCAGCGCGCCTCGAGCGCCCGCAGCATGGCCGCGCGCTGGGCCTCGCAGGTGAAGGCGGCGGTGAGCGAGCAGAAGGATCTCTCGACCGGCGTCATGCTGGCCTTCGCATTCCCGGATCGCGTCGCGAAGAACCGCGGCAATGGCAGCTTCGTGCTGGCCAACGGCCGCGGCGCGGCCGTCGAGCAGACCGCGGCGCTGGCGCGGCTGCCCTATATCGCGGTCGCCGAACTGACCGGCACGGCGGCGAGCGGCCGCATCCTGCTGGCGGCGCCGATCACCCAGGACGAGATCGAGCAGCGCTTCGCCGACCAGGTCGAAAACGTGGAGGAGGTGACGTTCGACCGCGGCGCGATGGCGCTGCGCGCGCGCCGCCGGCGTTCGCTGCACGCGATCACGTTCTCGGAAGCGCCGATGTCGCTCAAGCCATCGGCCGAGACCGCGCGGGTGTTCGCCGACGGCCTGATCGCTGCGGGTCTCGACCGCCTGCCGTGGTCGAAGCAAGCAAAGCAATGGCGCGATCGGGTGATGTTCCTGCGCAAGGCCGAGGACGACAGTTGGCCCGATCTGTCGGATGCCGCGCTCGCCGCGCGCGCCGACGACTGGCTGGTGCCAGCGCTGTACGACAAGACGGCGCTGAAGGATCTGTCGGCCGGTGACCTGTCGGACGCGCTGATGGCGCTGCTGCCGTGGGAGCTGCGCGCCCGGCTCGATCGCGAGGCGCCGACGCATTTCGAGGCGCCGACCGGAACGCAGCTTGCGATCGACTACGAGGCCGAGCAGGGCCCGACCATTGCCGTCAGATTGCAGGAGCTGTTCGGTCTCAACACCCATCCCTCGATCGCCAGGGGTGCGGTGCCGCTGGTGCTGGAGCTGCTGTCGCCGGCGCAGCGGCCGGTGCAGGTGACGCGCGATCTGCCCGGCTTCTGGCGCGGCAGTTACGCCGCGGTGCGTTCCGACCTGCGCGGCCGCTATCCGCGCCATCCCTGGCCGGAAGATCCCGCCAGCGCGCTGCCGACCAGACGGGTGAAACCGCGCGGCACTTGAGGTCTTGTGAATTCCTCATGACCCGTCATCCTGAGAGAATGGGATCCACGAGTAGCACCGAACATTCAGTGTCGTCCCTGCTTTCGCAGGGGCGACGGGTCGCAAAGGTTCACACCTCGGAGGTCTGGGGCTGGCGAGCATCCGCAAACGGTGGTTAGATTTGCGGGCTGGGATGGGATCACGGGCTCGCAATTGGGGAGGCCGCCATGAACCTCGAAAATCCTGAGATCAAGAACGCATCGCCGTCGCTGTACAACGAGGATCTGGCGCCGGCAAAGGAGCGCAACTGGGGCGCCTTCAGCATCTTCAACGTCTGGACCTCCGACGTTCACAGCCTCTGGGGCTATTACCTCGCCGCCAGCCTGTTCCTGCTCTGCGGCAGCTTCGTCAATTTCATCCTCGCGATCGGTGTCGGCTCGCTGGTGATCTTCGTGCTGATGAGCTTGATCGGCAATGCCGGGGTGCGGACCGGCGTGCCCTATCCGGTGTTGGCGCGGGCCTCGTTCGGGGTGTGGGGCGCCAACATCCCGGCGCTGGTGCGTGCCATCGTCGCCTGCTTCTGGTACGGCGCGCAGACCGCGGCGGCATCAGGGGCGATCGTCGCGCTCTTGACGCGGATCGATAGCTTCAAGGCGTTCCACCAGTCGAGCCACATGCTCGGCCATTCCACGCTCGAGGTGATCTGCTTCGTCGTGATCTGGGCGCTGCAACTCCTGATCATCCAGCGCGGCATGGAGACGGTGCGCCGCTTCCAGGACTGGGCGGGACCCGCAGTGTGGCTGATGATGCTGATCCTTGCGATCTATCTCTGCATCGCGGCCGGCGGCATCTCGCTCACCGCGCCGATCCCGCAGGATGTGCTGCTGGAGAAGACCAAGGAGGCCGGCGTGCCCGGCGTGCCCGGCTCGTTCCCGGCGCTGTGCGCCGTCGCCGCGACCTGGATCACCTATTTCGCCGCGCTCTATCTCAACTTCTGCGACTTCTCGCGCTACGCGCCTGACGTCAACGCGCTGCGCAAGGGCAATATCTGGGGCCTGCCGGTCAATCTGATCCTGTTCTCGCTGGTCGCCGGCGTCACCACGATCGCAGCGTTCAACGTCTATCACGAGGTGCTGCTGCATCCCGACCAGATTTCGGCGAAGTTCGACAGCTGGTTCCTGGCGCTGCTCGCCGCCGTCACCTTCGCGGTCGCAACGCTCGGCATCAACGTCGTCGCCAATTTCGTCTCGCCGGCGTTCGATTTCTCCAACGTGTTTCCGCGGCAGATCGACTTCAAGAAGGGCGGCTACATCGCGGCGCTGATCGCGCTGGCGCTGTATCCGTTCGCGCCCTGGGAGGGCAGCGCGGCCTCGTTCGTCGGGCTGATCGGCGCGACCATGGGGCCGATCTACGGGATCATGATGGTCGACTATTATCTGATCGCGAAGGGCCGCGTGAACGTGCCGGCGCTGTACCAGGAGCACGGCGAATATCGCTTCCAGAACGGCTGGAACGTCAGCGCCCTGATCGCCGCCGCGGTCGGCGCCCTGTTCTCGTCGGTGCTGCCGAACTTCACCTCGATCCTTCCGGCCTGGTGGGCGGTCTATGGCTGGTTCTTCGGCGTCACCATCGCCGGCGTGGTCTATTACGCGCTGCGCGTGGCGATGCCGAGCCCGGTCGCCAAAACCGCCTGAAGGCGGCCTGAGGGCCGCCAAATTGCTGCATGGGCGGGGCGTCCGATGTCATTCGGCCGCTTCAGTGGGCTCGCATTAACCCTTCGCTCATCCTTTTCGCCAAAATGGCATTCTCGCGCTGCCGCCCTCGCTCGCGGCGGGGCGTTCGGCGTGGTGAAATTGCGTGTTCGGTTTTCCGAGTATGGTGTCATGCGTAACCTGATGATTTTCGCGGCCATCCTGATCGGGCTGGGCACCTTCATGGCCCAGATGGCCAGCAAGATGTCGCCCGCCGCCGCGACCACCGCAAAGCAGACCATCGCTCCCGCCGTTACGGTGGCGCAGGCCAGCGCCCGCACGTTCAGCATTGCGCCCGACCCGCGCGGTCATTTCGCGACCGACGGCCGGATCGACGGCCAGCGCATCAACTTCATGGTCGACACCGGCGCCTCCGTGGTGGCCCTCAACGAGACCTCGGCTGCGCGCTTCGGCCTGCGCCCGGTGCCGGGCGACTACACCTCGCGCGTCACCACCGCCAACGGCACCATCAAGGCCGCACGCGCACATATCGCCATGATCGAGATCGGCGGCCTGACCGTGCGCGACGTCGACGCGCTGGTGCTGCCGGACGAGGCGCTGTCGGAAAACCTGCTCGGCCTGTCCTTCCTGTCGAAGCTGAAGCGCTTCGAATACGCCAATGGCAAATTGTTGCTGGAGCAGTAAGGCCGATTGGCATCAGAGCGCTATCCAAGTCTTCCGCTGGATGTCTTTCTCCATGATGCGGATCGTCTCCTCAGAACGGCAGAAAATTCCGCTGATACTGAGGAGGGTGGACATCCAAGGAGCCTCGAGGGAGCTCAGGGCGCGGCTTGTTCACATTTTGGGAATGAGAGGGCATCGAGTCGATCTTCGCAACGGCGCGGTATTTGCGTCAGACGCCCGCGGACAACATCAGACCTGAAGCGCTTTCGCAGAGTGTCGAGCCGATCTCCCGGCGTGCTCACCGCAAATCCCTGCTGCACTCTCTAATATAGCCGGGCGGATCGTCGAGATTCGGGCATCGCACGACCTGATCGCAAAAGACTTCATCACCGTGTTTGAACATCAAGACTTTTAAACGCTCGTCTCTCTCCGTCGGCTTCCCAATAATAGCTATGCCTAGACCGCGATCGTCACGCTGATAGCGACACCTCATCTACGCCAAAAGCAAAAACGGATAGACACTCTTTCGGCACATCGGTCCATTGCCCATTGTGCTCGATACGCATCGACCGTTCCAGGCCTACCCCAAATCCTTTTTTTCCGGGTTTCGGTCGCGAACTGCGTTGAGGGTGCGAAGTTCGATCTTCGCAAGATTCCCGCCTTGTTGATTTTTGAAAGTCAAAGTCACGACATCCGGCTTACACCAGGGGCCGGAGTTTGCCCTGCATACCGTTGAACTGGAGAGCAGAAGGCATAACGCTCCGGCGAGCGCGAGCATTTTCATCGGCATGACTCAATATTTGTATCGATTCCAATCAGGCATTCTCGACCCCGTTAGCTTGCCGTGAAGCCAATACAAATAGCTTCCATCCCAAGATCCAACCCACGCTCGATAATCTGGAGTTTTCTGGGAATAGGCTTTCGCATTGTCTATATCTCCATCACTTTCAAGCTGATTTTCCCAGTGCATGTGCCCACGTGCCACCGCACCGCTGTCGCCAAGCCCCACACCACCGCCGAGCGCGCCGTCTTGGAATCCACGCGCTATCTGATCGTAGTAATATAGTCCGTTGCGCTTATGAATTTCCACGCTCAACTCCGGGATGAAGCCCATCCTCTTGGTCTCTTCCGGGTAATGTTGGGTACCAAGGTCTATCATTTCCTTGCGGGCAGCGTCCCATGCGCGTTCCGCGCTCTCGAAAACGATCCCCGCATTGCGGCTCGGATAGTCACCACCTTCGTCGCCGCCGAAACGCTTGATGCCGACGATGCCACCCGATCCGCTGGGGCTGTTGCCAGTCGCGGGCCCGTTGAGGCCGGGTTGACCGGCTCCTGTCGCAGGCTGTTGCAGTTGGGTTTGCGGCTGTGGCTGCTGGTTGAGCCGGTGTCGGCGGCTGTTGAAACTGCGCCTGTTGAGCAGGGCCATCCGCGGCGAACGGATCGTGGTCAACGGGAACGAGCGAGTAGTCATCGAAGTCCGGCTGATGGTCCACCGACACCAGAGAGTAATCAGGCATGATCATCACCTACAGATATTGCGGACACGTCGGATGAGCCCGTGCGTGATCGCACCTCGCGGAGAGGGCTGGGTTGGCTTTGGATGTTTGAAGGCAAGTGCTTGAAGGCAAAGCGCTTGAAGGATGGCTTGCGCGATGGCGCGGAAGTGTCGCTTCCGGCTTGGCTTGCCCATCGTCTTCGCCGGGCGCCCGTCTGTCGGTGGGGCGGCCCTGGCTATCAGCCAGTTAGGCTCGCTGCGGCGGCCAATTTCGGCGCGCTCGGCAGTCTGATGCAAAAAGCCCGCAGCGGCTTTTCCGGTGCGGGCTCAATTGTTGCGATGATGAAAATGTATCGGTGAGTTGCCCGACGTGTCAACTCTTCGACGCGCAGATTTGTTCGACAGGCAGATTGCAGAGCGGCGGGAGAAGCTGGAATAACAACCGCACGGCAATGCCTGTCCTTGCCTGGCGCCACCCCTGCAGAAACCATGGGTCGGAGCGATGAGCAGTCAGGCAGCTTGCAGGGCACAACAGCGCGGCGGATTGCGCCGGCGTGCAAGTCTTTCGCCGACGCCAAATCTGCCGTAATTATTCGCCACAAGCCGTCAATCCCGCCTTCCGCTGCGGCGATGCATTCGCTAAAGCCAGCGGCATTGTTCCTCCGCATTTCCACGAGGCCGTTTCTGATGTTTCCGAAGCCGAAATCCGCGCTGGTCCCGAACACCTATGCCTTCGAATCCGAGCCGATGGTGAAGTCGACCGGGTTTCGCGAGTACGACGCGCGCTGGCTGTTCAACAAGGAAATCAACCTGATGGGCGTGCAGGCGCTCGGCATGGGGCTCGGCGCGCTGATCGCGGAGCTCGGCGTCAAGCAGGAGATCGTCACCGGGCATGATTTCCGCGGCTACTCGGCCTCGATCAAATACGCGCTGATCTCGGGTCTGATGGCGGCGGGCTGCAAGGTGCACGACATCGGGCTCGCGGTGACGCCGATGGCGTATTTCGCGCAGTTCGATCTCGACGTGCCCTGCGTCGCGATGGTCACCGCCTCGCACAACGACAATGGCTGGACCGGCGTCAAGATGGGTGCCAACCGTCCGCTCACCTTCGGCCCCGACGAGATGACGCGGCTGAAAGAGATCGTGCTGAACGCCGCATTCAACAACAAGGCCGGCGGCTCCTACCAGTTTCACGAGAACTATCCGGCGCGCTATATCGCCGACCTCACCAGCCGGCCGAAGCTGAAGCGCAAGCTGAAGGTGGTGGCGGCCTGCGGCAACGGCACCGCGGGCGCGTTCGCGCCGCAGGTGCTGGAGGCGATCGGCTGCGAGGTGATCCCGCTCGACACCGAGCTCGATCACACCTTCCCGAAATACAATCCGAATCCGGAAGACATGGAGATGCTGCACGCGATCCGCGATGCGGTGCTTCTGCACAAGGCCGATGTCGGGCTCGGCTTCGACGGCGACGGCGACCGCTGCGGCGTGGTCGACAACACCGGCGAGGAGATCTTTGCCGACAAGGTCGGCGTCATGCTGGCGCGCGACATGTCGGCGATCAACGCCAACGCGCAGTTCGTCGTCGACGTGAAGTCGACCGGGCTGTTCGTGACCGACCCCGTGTTGCAGAAGCAGGGCGCCAACACCGTGTACTGGAAGACCGGGCATTCCTACATGAAACGCCGCACCAATGAGCTCGGCGCGCTCGCCGGCTTCGAGAAGTCCGGCCACTTCTTCTTCAACAAGCCGTTCGGCCGTGGCTATGACGACGGCCTGGTGTCGGCGATCGCGATCTGCGAGATGCTCGACCGCGCCCCCGGCAAGTCGATGGCCGACCTCAAGGACGCGCTGCCGAAGACCTGGTCGTCACCGACGATGTCGCCGCATTGCGCCGACGAGGCGAAGTACGGCGTGGTCGATGCCGTGGTGAAGCACTTCGAGACATTGCAGCAGCAGGGCGGCAAGGTCGCGGGGCAAAGCATCCGCGATCTCGTCACCGTCAACGGCGTCCGCGTCACCGTCGCAGACGGCAGCTGGGGCCTGGTGCGCGCATCCTCGAACAAGCCGGAGCTCGTGGTCGTGGTGGAAAGCCCGGTCAGCGAGCAGCGCATGCGCGACATGTTCGAGGCAATGGATTCGGTACTGCGCACGCATCCCGAGGTCGGCGAGTACAATCAGAAGATCTGAGGCGGCCCTTTTCCGCAAGCCGACTCGTCATCGCCGCTTTCGCAGGCGACTACACCGCGTTGCTTGGCGGGCGATGCCAAATCAAATTCGATGTCGTCCCTGCGAAAGCAGGGACCCATAACCACCGAAGTTCATTGTTGCGCGACGCCGGAATGACGAGTCCCATCCATCGCATCCGCTGCGGCGTATGGGTCCCTGCTTTCGCAGGGACGACAAGCGGAAGGAGTCTTGATCCTCCACACCTGTCATTACCCGGCTTGACCGGGTGATCCAGTGTTCCAGAGACGGTCGTGATTGAGCCGCGAGGCTGCGGCGTACTGGATCGCGCGGTCAAGCCGGGCGATGACGGCGCGGTAGGTCGCCGATCTTACCTTCCTCACGCCGCCCGCAGCGAGGCGAGGAAGCGGTCGAGCTCGGCCTTCAGCCATTCCGACTGCGAGGTCAGGCCGTTCGCCGCGTCGAGCAGTTGCGCGGTGGCGCCGCCGGCCTGTTCGGACGCGCGGTTGACGTTGAGGATGCCCTTGTTGACGTCGCGGGTGCGATCGGCAGCCTGCTGCAGATTGCTGGAGATCTCGCGGGTCGCCGCGCCCTGCTGATCGACCGCGGCCGCGATCTCGCCGGAGACGTGGTCGATTTCCGCGATGGTGGTCCCGATGGTCCCGATCGCGCTGACGGCGGCGCCGGTCGCGTTCTGGATATCCTGGATCTGAACCGAGATCTCCTCGGTCGCCTTGGCGGTCTGATTGGCCAGCGCCTTGACCTCGCTCGCGACGACCGCAAATCCGCGGCCGTGCTCGCCGGCGCGCGCCGCCTCGATGGTTGCGTTCAGGGCGAGCAGGTTGGTCTGGCTGGCGATGTTCTGGATCAAGGTCACCACCTCGCCGATCTTCTGGGTGCCGGCGGCAAGTCCCTGCACCACGCTGTTGGTGCGGCGCGCGTCGTCGGCGGCCTTGGCGGCGATCTTCGCCGAGCGCGTCACCTGCTCGGCAATGCTGTTGATCGAGGCCGTCAGCTCCTCGGTTGCCGACGCCACGGTTTCGACGTTGCTCGAGGCCAGCGTCGATGCGGAGGCGGCCGCGGTGGCCTGGCGGATGGTTTCCGCGTTGCTGCCGTCCATCGTCGTCGACAGGCCCTGCATCGCGTTCGCCGCCACCGCGACGGCTTCGACGACCTCGCCGATCTTGCGCTCGAAGCCGGCAGCCAGCTCGCGTCGCGCGGCGTCACGGCTCTGCTTGGCTTGTTCGGCCTCGATGCGGTCGGCATTGGCGCGCGCTTCGGCGGCAACGGCGGCCTCGGCTTCGGCCGCCTTCTGCGCCGACGTCCTGAACAGTTCGGCAAGCGTGTGCGCCAGCCAGATCAGCACGCCAGCCTCGATCAAGAGGATCACGGCGTGCAGGACGACGCGGCCGAAATCGGCGCCGCCGGGATAGATCGCGGCCGGCAGGATGAAGTTCAGCGTCAAATGGTGCAGGGCGACCGCCGCGGTGCCGGCGACGATCGGCCGGTAGTCGCAATAGGCGACCAGGCACGCCAGCGCGGCGAAGAAGTACATGTGCATGTCGACCTGCCAGCGGTGGCCGGCGAACTGGTAGACCAGCATCGACACGCCGGCCATCAAGGCCACGGCAACGATCAGTCGCGTCGAAACGCCGTTCCCCGACAGGCGCCACGAGGCCGTCGCCGTCACCGCCATCGCCACCATGAAGCCGGCCGGGATCAGCCAGTCGGTGTGCAGCGTGATGCCGACGATGATCGCGATCGGAACGTGCAGCCAGAGCACCACGAGCAGGATCTTGCTGGCGGTCTCGCGCAGTGCGGCCATTTCATCGCCTTCGAAGGTCATTCCCAACCCCCAGATCGTCGTCCGACTTGAAGCAGCCGGCGATCGCCTGCGGATCCATGGTCAGCAGCGCGCCCGCCTCGTACAGCCGGCGCAGCCCGCCATCGCGGTCAGGCCGCACCACCAGCAGGGCCGGGATCGCGGTCATCCGAACGATCGACGCATTGGCGGAAGCGGCGGCCAGCAGCGCGCGCTCGGCGCGCCACCACGGCGGAAACGCCACGGCCACCACGTCGCTGCCCGCACGCACCTGCAACGACAGCATTGCGACCGCGATCCAGCTCGCAATCAGCAATGCAGCCGCGCCTAGCCATGCGGGCCGTCGCCTCGCTGGGATGATCTCCCCCGGCACCATGGCAGCACAATACCGCTGCCGGCGCTAACTTCCGGTAAATGCCGCGCCGGCGGACTACCTGGGGGCGTATCGACGTTCGTATGAAATGGTGCGGCGGCGTTTACGCCGCGGGCACCGGCAGCGCCGTCACCGACTTGATCTTCTCCATCGCAAAGCGCGAGGTGACGTTCTTCAGCGGCACGGCACTGATCAGCTTCTTGTAGAACACGTCATAGGCCTGCATGTCGGCGACCACGACGCGCAGCATGTAGTCGACGTCGCCGGCCATCCGGTAGAACTCCATCACCTCGGGCATGGCGCTGACGGCGTCGGCGAATCTGCGCAGCCAGGCTTCCGAATGGTCGGCGCTCTCGACCGAGACGAACACCGAGATCCCGAGCCCGATCTTGTTCTGGTCGACCAGCGCCACGCGGCGCAGGATCACGCCGTCGGCCTCGAGCCGCTGGATGCGCTTCCAGCACGGCGTCGACGACAGCCCGACCCGGTCGCCGATCTCGGCGACGGAGAGCGAGGCATCCTCCTGCAACACGGTCAGGATCTTGCGATCGATCGCGTCGAGGCGGCGGCTGTTGTCATGAAGCTGAATGGCGACATCGGTCATAGAAGAAAGTTCCACATGAAGGTTCAAACTCCCTCATATAGAGAAAAATCTTCCAAATCAAGCGGGTCGTGACCGGTCAGGCCGGCGGGGCGTCGGCGTGTTCGCCCAAAAACGCTTCAACTTCAGTACGTTGCGGTGCGGCATAAGCGCCGCCGAAGCGGGTGCATTTCAGTGCTGCGGCCGCGGACGCAAAGCGCAGCGCCTGCCGCAATTCCTGCTTCTCGGTGATGGCGAGGGCAAACGCGCCGTGGAAGACGTCGCCGGCCCCGAGCGTGTCGACGGTATGGACCGGGAAGGCCGGGCTCTCCTCGAGCTCGCCCTTCTCATTGAGAAAGATCGTGCCCTTCGGGCCGCGGGTGCCGGCCAGGAAGGAGGGGGTGAGCTTGGCGAGCTTCTGCAGCGCCTGGCCGTCGTCGGTGACGTCGGCGGTCTCCTGCAGCGGCTCGCTGGAGAACACCAGATGCGAGGAGGCGGTCAGCAGCCCTTCCCGCATCGACATCGCGCGGTCGACGTCGACCACGACAGGAATCCCGCGTTTGACGGCCTCTGCGCACAGCTCGGTGCAGAACGGCGCGCAGCGGCTCTCGGTCAGGATCGCCGCGCAATCCTCCAGCAGCAGCTCGGTCGGCGGCAGCTTGACCTTCCAGAGCTCGGGATCGCGGAAGGTGACGATGGTGCGCTCGCCGGTGTCGTCGATCATGATCGCCGAGATCGGGGTGACCAGGTCCGGCATGTGGATCAGATGGTTGGTCTCGATGCCTTCCTCGGCGAGCTTGTCGAAGATGAAGCGGCTCGAGGTCTCCCGCGAATCGCCCATCGGCCCGCAGATCGAGGCGCGGCCGCCCAGCCGGACGATGCCGATCGCGGCGTTCAGCGCATTGCCGCCGCAGATCTCGTCGAAATGCGTCGCATTCTCCTTGGAGCCGCGCGCCGGAACGTTGACGCGGAAGGTGAGGTCGCGCACCGGCAGGCCGATGCAGAGGATGCGGGGCGGGACTTTCGGGGCGCCGTCTTGAAAATTCATGCAGGGATCCGTCGCAATGGTTCCAAGCGCGATGATCGTCATCGCGCTCTAGCTCATTGTTTGAGCATGATCTTTTCGGAAAACCGCTTCGCACTTTTCCGGATCATGCTCCCACTTACACAATCAGTGTCCGAATTTAATCGGCAGAACGATGTCCGGTTCCCGCTATTGGTCCAACGGATTCCGGTGGTGCACCCAGCGGCCGAGCAAATGATGGGCAATCGCGAACGGATGCGGGCCGGCGAGGCCATCGGGGTGCTGGCGCTTCAGCATCAGCGCCGCCTCGGCATGGTCGAACCAGCGCGCATCCTCGAGCTCGGAGCGGTCGACCACGATGTCCTCGTTGGTCGCCCGCGCGGTGCAGCCGATCATCAGCGATGACGGGTAGGGCCAGGGCTGCGTCATGTAATAATTGACGTCGGTGCAGCGGATGCCGCTTTCCTCGAAAATCTCGCGCCGGACCGCATCCTCGATGGTCTCGGCGGCTTCGACGAAGCCGGCGAGGCAGGAGTACATCCCGGGCATGAACTGCTTCTGGCGGCCGAGCAGCACCTTGTCGCCCGATGTCACCAGCATGATCACGACCGGATCGGTGCGCGGAAAATGCTCGGCCTTGCAGCTCGGGCATTCGCGCTTCCAGCCGCCCTCCCGCATCGCCGTGCGGGTGCCGCAATTGGCGCAGAAGCCGTGGCGCTGATGCCAGGTCACCATCGATTTCGCCATCGCGATCGCCGACAGCTGCTCGGGCGGCACCACGCCCTGCATCGCCATGCCGCGCAATTCGGTGATCGCAACATCGCTGCGTCCGACCAGCTTCTCGGCCGCCTGCGGCGCGATCCCCATGCCGAAGATCGGCGCGGCATCGCGCAACCCTAAGAAGATCGTGCCGGGATTGGCGCCGTAGCTGCGGGCTTCTTCCAGCGAGAGCAGCGCGCGGGCGCCGCCATCCTCCTGCTTCACCACAAGCGAGTCGCGATAGATCACATAGGCGCGCGCCTCGCGGTGGCCCTCCAGCGCGAACAGTTTTTCGTCATTGCTGCGCAGATGCGCGGCGCGGTCGAGCACATGGGTGACGAAGGCCGGCTGGCCGAGCGGAAATGAATCGGATGCAGACATTGAATTTCAACCCAACCAGATCTTGCGGCGAAGCGCGCTGATGAAATTCTGCACTTCCTCGGCGTCATGCGCCAGCGGCGGCATCACGCCCCAAACGGGACGCGGCCATGCAGCGTCGCTGGTGCGGCGGGCGACGACGTGGACGTGAAGCTGCGGGACGAGGTTGCCGAGCGCCGCGACATTCAGCTTGTCGCATTTGGTGACCTCTTTCAGGGCCCGCGAGACGCGGGTGATCTCGGTCATCAGCTGCGCCTGCTCGACCTCGTCGAGGTCGATGATCTCGACCGCGCCGTCCCGCCGCGGCACCAGCAGCAGCCAGGGATAATGCGCATCCTTGATGACGAGCACCTTGCACAGCGGCAGGTCGCCGATGTCGATGGTGTCTTTCTTGAGCTGCGAATGCAGCGACCAGTTGGAGGCGGGCATGGAGGGCAAGTAATGCCTTTCCGTGTTCCCAGACAAGCCCCACAAAGCCGGCCTCACAAAGCCGGGTCAGGCCGCTTGCTTTCCGGCGCTTTTGGCCCCAAATAGGGACCGGGAGATTGGCGGTGGACGAGCCACTCGCCAACCGGGTCAGGTCCGGAAGGAAGCAGCCCTAACGAGGTCCGGATCGGGTCGCTCGTCAGTCTCCTACCTGTTTTTTCCGAGCGAATCGCGCTGGAATGGCGGTCTCCGCGCCCGGCGCTCGATTTCGGCTCCCATCCGCACGCCGGCTGAAGAGACACCCAAGTTGCGGATCGACGCATGAATGACGCTGGCGACCCCTCCCGACCGTCCGACGGCGCTGGCCAGAGCGGCTTCGATCTCGGCGGGGCGCCGGATGCCAACAAGCCGTACCGCGTCCTCGCCCGCAAATACCGCCCTTCCAGTTTCGAGGACCTGATCGGCCAGGAGGCCATGGTCCGCACCGTCTCGAATGCGTTCGAGACCGGGCGGATACCGCAGGCCTGGATCCTCACCGGTGTCCGTGGGGTCGGCAAGACCACCACCGCCCGCATCCTCGCCCGCGCCTTGAACTATGAGAAGCCGGACGGCTCGGTGAAGGGGCCGACCATCCACATGCCCGACCTCGGCGTGCACTGCCAGGCGATCATGGAAAGCCGGCACATGGACGTGCTGGAGATGGACGCCGCGTCCCACACCGGCGTCGACGATGTCCGCCAGATCAATGACAGCGTGCGCTATGCGCCGGCGAGCGCGCGCTACAAGGTCTACATCATCGACGAAGTCCACATGCTGTCGACGGCGGCCTTCAACGCCTTCCTGAAGACGCTGGAGGAGCCGCCGGAGCACGCCAAGTTCGTGTTCGCCACCACCGAAATCCGCAAGGTTCCGATCACGGTGCTGTCGCGCTGCCAGCGCTTCGACCTGCGCCGCGTCGAGGCCGACGTGCTGATGAAGCATCTCGGCAACATCGCGGCCAAGGAAGGCGTCGAAGTCGAGCCAGAGGCGCTCGGCATCATCGCCCGTGCGGCCGAAGGTTCGGTGCGCGATTCGCTGTCGCTGTTCGACCAGGCGATCGCGCATGCCGCGGGCAATGTGAAGGCCGACGCGGTCCGGCAGATGCTCGGCCTTGCCGACCGCACCCGCGTGATCGACCTGTTCGATTCGCTGGCGCGTGGCGATATCGCCGCTGCCTTCGCCGAGTTTCGCGCGCAGTATGATGTCGGCGCTGATCCGGTCGTGGTGCTGTCCGATCTTGCCGAGTTCGTGAACTTCGTCACCCGCGTCAAGTTCGTGCCGGCGACCGCCGACAATGTCGCGTTCGGCGAGACTGAGCGGACGCGCGCGCGCGAATTCGCCGCCAAGCTGTCGACGCGGGTGCTGTCGCGGATGTGGCAGATGCTGCTCAAGGGCATTGCCGAGGTGCAGACCGCGACGCGCCCGGCGGCTGCCGCCGAGATGGTGCTGGTGCGGATCGCCTATGTCGCCGACCTGCCGACGCCGGATGAAGTGATCCGGATGATCGAGCAGAACGGCGGCGGCGCGGCGTCCGCGACATCAGGTTCCGCCGCATCGTCATCGCCACGCGGCGCGCCGGCTTCGGCGATATCGGCAATGCCGTCGGCGCCGGTGCGCGCACCGCAGGCTGGCCCGCGCGCCGATCTCGCTGCGCGTCCGCAGATGGCATCGCCGGTCGCCGATGCCGCGCCGGTGCTGCGGGTCACGAGCTTTTCGCAGCTGATCGCGCTCGCCGGCGAGAAGCGCGACATCATGACCAAGAGCGCGCTGGAGGCCGATGTGCGGCTGGTGCGCATCGAGGACGGCCAACTCGAGATCGCACTCGAGCCGAAGGCGCAGCGCGCGCTCGTCACCGACCTGCCGCGCAAGCTCGAATTGTGGACCGGGCGGCGCTGGACCGTGATCATTTCCAACGAGGCCGGCCAGCCGACGGTACGTTCGCAGAACGAACAGGCGCGCAGCGAGCATCAGCGCGCGGCCGAAGCCGATCCGCGCGTGCAGGAGGTGCTGGCGCGCTTTCCGGGCACCAAGGTAGTCGAGGTCCGCCGCCTTGCCGCAGAGGTTCCGGTGGCGGATGCGACTGGCGAAGACCCGATTGAAACTTCCGACAGCGACGACGATTGATCTGATTACAGGAACGCACGCATGGCTGATTTTCTCGGCATGATGAAGCAGGCAGCGCAGCTGCAATCCAAGATGCAGGAGATGCAGGAGCAACTCGGCAATGTCGAGGTCGAAGGCATTTCCGGCGGCGGCCTGGTCGCGGTGCGCATGACCGCGAAGATGGAAGTGAAGGGCGTCAAGATCGATCCGTCGCTGATGAAGGCGGAGGAGCGCGAGGTGCTCGAGGATCTCCTCGTCACCGCGCATGGCGATGCCCACCGCAAGGCGGAGGCCGCGATGCAGGAGAAGATGGCGGCGCTGACCGGCGGACTCGGCCTGCCACCGGGACTTGGTCTCACCTAAATGGCCGCAAGCGTCGCCGGCCCCGAGATTGAACGCCTGATCCAGTTGCTGGCGCGGCTGCCGGGCTTAGGTCCGCGTTCGGCGCGGCGCGCGGCGCTGCACCTAATCAAGAAGCGCGAAGCGCTGATGACACCGCTGACCGCGGCGTTGCAGGTCGCGATCGACAAGATCCAGGTCTGCAAGACCTGCGGAAACATCGATACACAAAATCCCTGCACGGTGTGCACCGATCCGCGCCGCGATCCCTCGATCATCGTGGTGGTCGCCGACGTCGCCGATCTCTGGGCGCTGGAACGCGCCAATGCGACCAACGGCCGCTATCACGTCCTCGGCGCAACGCTGTCGCCGCTCGACGGCGTCGGTCCGCAGGATCTCACCATCGACCAGCTGGTGGCGCGCGCCCATGCGCCTGAGGTGACCGAGATCATTCTGGCGTTGAATGCGACCGTCGATGGCCAGACCACCGCGCATTACATCACCGACCTGTTGTCGGAGGCCAATGTGCGGGTGACGCGGCTGGCGCATGGCGTACCGGTCGGCGGAGAGCTTGATTATCTCGACGAAGGTACGCTATCCGCAGCCATGCGGCAGCGGACGCTGTTCTAGCAAGCGATCCAGGGCCGGACCCGGCTGATTTCCTAAGCGATCCGTCACAAGTCGAAAAGATCGCGCCGAAACAAAATGATAGGGTGGATGACGATTCGAGGATGGTCATCCACGCTCTGACGAATCAAATACGGAACACCTGAAAATGACAACACACCGATTCGGCGCACGGTTCGGCTTTGCGTTTTTGGCGGCGACCTTGGTCGCGCCGTGTGCGATCGCGCAACAGAGCGACGCGCCGCAGAAGCCCGGCAAGATGATCCATGCCGGCGACGTGCTGTCGGGGGAACTCGGCGTCATGAAGGTGCGCGATGCCAAGAATCGCGGCAAGCGCGTTGCGACCTACCAGATCACCAGCGAGCCGCGCCGCCTGCCGCCGCCGAACGGCCTGTGCAATCTCGAAACCGGGCCGGAAACCTTCCAGCTGGTTCCGACCAACGACGCCCAGGCCGCGCAGCTCAAGAGCCTCTCCGGCAAGGCCATCTCGGTGAAGGTCGACGAGGTCGCCTGCGCCAAGGACGCCGGCGAGATGAGCGAAGCCATCGTCACCAAGTGGAGCGTGGTGGCGAAGTAGGTCTCATCGAATCGAGAACCATCCGCATCGTCGTCCTGGCGAAAGCCAGGACCCATTACCCCAACTGTCGGTTATTGCGCGACGCTGCGGCCAGAATCCCTGTCACGACCATGTGCGGTGGTTATGGGTCCTGGCTTTCGCCAGGACGACGCGGGGAGAGCTAAACCCGCACCGGCCCCAGCTCATCAAAGTGCCCGCGCCGCTGCAGCCAGGCCAGCAGGATCAGGCTCGGGATCGCGACCAGCACGCAGATCACGAAGAACGTCTGCCAGCCGACCGCCTTGGCGACATAGCCCGCGCCCGATGACAGATAGGTGCGGCCGACTGCCGCGAGCGCAGTCAGCAGCGCGTACTGGGTCGCGGTGTGCAGCGGATTGCGGCACAGCGCCGACAGATAGGCGACGAAGATCACGGTGCCGATCGCGCTGGTGAAATTCTCCGCCGTGATCGCCAGCGCCAGCGCCCATTGATCGACGCCGACATGGGCGAGCCAGGAGAACGACAGGTTGGCGACCGCCTGCAGCACGCCGCCGATCCAGAGGCTCTGCGCAAGCGAATAGCGCCGCGCCACGAAGCCGCCGGCAAAGCCGCCGATCAGGGTCGCGGCAAGGCCGACGCCTTTCACGATCGCCGCGTAATCGACCTTGGAAAAGCCGATGTCGATCACGAACGGTGCGGTCATGGTGCCCGAGAACGCGTCGGTGAATTTGAACAGCACCACGAAGGCGAGCGCCGCGAAGGCATCCTTGCGGCTGAGGAACTCGGAGAACGCGCCGAGCGCCGCGTGCAGCACGCGCTCGGCGGCGTTCTGCGCATGCGTGGCGGCCTCCGCGCCTTTCGATTGGGCGGGCTCGGTCGCGGCGAGCGCGGTAACGATGCCGATCACGACCAGCGCGGCCATCACCACATAGCCCCACATCCACGCCGACGGGCGCGCGAGCCCGGCGGATTCGAAGCCGCTGACGATGAACAGCGCGCCGGCGGTCGAGACCAGCATGCCGACCCGATAGGCTGCGACATAGGACGCCATGCCGGCGGCCTGCTCGCTCTCGGGCAGGCTCTCGACGCGGAAAGCATCGACCACGATGTCCTGCGTCGACGACGCCGTTGCGACCAGCAGCGCGGCGAAGGCCGCAAACCATGGCGACCGCGCCGGATCGGCCACCGCCAGCACCAGGATCGTCGCGATCAGCACCAGCTGCGAGAGCAGCAGCCAGCCACGGCGGCGTCCGAAAACCTGCGTGAACAGCGGCACATGCAGCGCATCGACCAGCGGCGCCCAGAGGAATTTCAGCGTGTAGGGCGTGCCGATCAGCGCCAGCAGCCCGATGGTGCCGAGATCGACCCCGGCCTCCTTCATCCACACCTGCAGCGTCGAGCCCGACAGCGCCAGCGGCAGCCCCGAGGAGAAGCCGAGCAGCAGCACGATCAGCACCCGCGGCTGCAAGTACACGGCGAAGCTGTCGCGCCAGGAGGTGGCGGCGGAGGGCTTTTTCGGCTGGGGCGCGGTTGTTTCGGGCGCGATCATGCCCCCCTGTTAGCAGATTCGAGCCGCAAAGACGGTGTCATCACCCGGTCAAGCCGGGCGATGACACCGACTAGGAGGTGAGATCAGTGCCAACTACTCCCCCGCCTGCAGCTTGCGCGGGGCGGGGAACAGGTCGGTCGTGCTGGGCTTGGCGAAGCGCGGCACCTCGATCGGGGTCTCGGACTTGCTGAAGTCGAGCTCCTCGATGCGGCCGGCGCGCTTCTCGATCTTGTCGGCGGAGATCAGGATCTGCCTGACGTCCTCGTTGACCTGGCCGAAATGGGTCTGCAGCTTCAGCACGCGCTCGCGCAGGCGGCCGAGGTCATCGCCGAGATGCATCACCTCGTTGCGGATCTGGTCGGCGGCGTCGCGGATGCGGGCGTCCTTCAGGATCTGCTGCATCACCTGGATCGCCAGCATCAGCAGCGACGGCGACACCAGCACGACGCGGGCGCGATAGGCCTTCTGGATCACGTCGTCGAAGCCGTCATGGATTTCGGCATAGACCGATTCCGAGGGCACGAACATCAACGCGGTGTCCTGGGTCTCGCCCGGGATCAGGTACTTCTCCGCGATGTCGCTGACATGCTTCAGCACGTCGGTGCGCAGCCGTTGGCTGGCGAATTTGCGCTCCTCGTCGCTGCGCGCGTCGTGCAGCGCGGTCATCGCCTCCAGCGGAAATTTTGCGTCGATGCAGAGCGGGCGCTGGTCGGGCAGGAACACGACACAGTCCGGCCGCTTGCCCGATGTCAGCGTATACTGGAACTCGAACGAGCCCTTCGGCATGCCGTCCTGGACGATCGCCTCCATCCGCGCCTGGCCGAAGGCGCCACGCGACTGCTTGTTGGCGAGCACGTCGCGCAGTGTCGTCACCTGGGTGGTGAGCTCGTTGAGGTTCTTGTGGGCGTGATCGATGATGCCGAGCCGCTCGTGCAGCGCGCGCAGCGAATCCATCGTGTTGCGGGTCGATTGTTCCATCGACTGGCCGACCCGGTGGGTCACCGAATCCAGCCGCTCGTTGACGGCGCGGGCCATCTCGGCCTGGCGGCCGGCCAGCGCCTGCGCCATCGCGTCGACCCGTCCGGAGGATTCGCTCTGGGCCCGCAGCATGTCGGCGAGCCGCTCCTCCAACTCGTCGGCGCGAATGGTCTGGGCCATCGCGAGTTCCGCGCCGCGCCGGCTTCCGCGCGCGATCACCACGGCGATGGCGAACAGCAGGACCAGCGCCAGCGCGCCGAGGCCGATCAAGGCGTCCGAGACGCGGACCGGGAGGTCGCCAATCGTGAGCAGAATCTCGTTCATGCCGGTCCTTGTAGCCGATTCGGCGCCGCCATCGAACGAAAAGGGAACGGTTATGGTAAACACTCCCTTAAATTCCTTGGTTAACGTCGCGTAAAGAAACGTGGTTAAGGCCGCCTTAACAGGTTCCTGAGCGCATTGACCGCATCAGGCCCGCAGCTTAAATCGCCGCCATGGCATTAAGAGAAATCATCATCCTGCCGGACAAGCAGTTGCGGCTGGTGTCGAAACCGATCGAGAAGGTGACGCCGGAGATCCGCAAGCTCGCCGACGACATGCTTGAGACCATGTATGACGCGCCCGGCATCGGGCTCGCGGCGATCCAGGTCGCGCAGCCGCTGCGGCTGATCACCATGGATCTCGCCAAGCGCGACGAGAACGGCGAGACCACGCCGCAGCCGCGGGTGTTCATCAATCCGGAGATCATCTCGCATTCGGAGGAGCTGTCGGTCTACGAGGAGGGCTGCCTGTCGATCCCCGAATATTACGAGGAGGTCGAGCGTCCGGCGCGGGTGCGCCTGCGCTTCATAGACCTCGACGGCAAGCTGCATGAGGAGGATGCCGAGGGGCTCTACGCCACCTGCATCCAGCACGAGATCGACCATCTCAACGGCGTGCTGTTCGTGGACTATCTGTCGAAGCTGAAGCGCGACCGCGTGTTCAAGAAATTCGAGAAAGCCGCCAAGCGCGCGGCGGAGTAGCGGCCCGATCGAGCCTGTCTCATGCCTCTCCGTTTGATCTTCATGGGCACGCCGGATTTCGCGGTGCCGACGTTGCTGGAGCTCGTGGCCCATGGCCACGAGGTCGTGGCCGTCTACACCCGCGCGCCGAAGCCGGGCGGGCGGCGCGGCCTGCAATTGCAGCCGACGCCGGTCGAGCAGGAGGCGCGCCGCCTCGGCATTCCGGTACTCACGCCGAAGACGCTCAGGACGCCGGAGGCGCTCGAAGAGTTTCGCGCTCATGATGCGGATGCCGCCGTCGTCGTCGCCTACGGCATGATCCTGCCGCAGGCCATCCTCGATGCGCCCAGGCTCGGCTGCTTCAACCTGCACGCCTCGCTCTTGCCGCGCTGGCGCGGTGCCGCGCCGATCAACCGCGCCATCATGGCGGGTGATGCCGAGAGCGGCGTGATGGTCATGAAGATGGATGTCGGGCTCGACACCGGCGACGTCGCGATGGCCGAGCGGCTGCCGATCACGGACAGCATGACGGCATCCGACCTGCACGATGCGCTGGCGCCGCTCGGCGCCGATCTGATGGTGCGCGCGATGGGCGGGCTCGAGCGCGGCGGGTTGCAGCTGACCAAGCAGAGCGAGGACGGCGTCACCTACGCCGCCAAGATCGAGAAGGCCGAGGCGCGGATCGACTGGAAGCAGCCGTCGCGCGCGGTGTTGCGGCACATTCACGGGCTGTCGCCGTTCCCCGGCGCCTGGTGCGAACTGACAGGTGAAGGCGAGCCGGTGCGGCTGAAGATCCTGCGCTGCGAGCTCGCCAAGGGTTCGGGCCAGCCGGGCGATGTGCTCGACGACAATTTCGCGATCGCCTGCGGCGACGACGCGGTCCGGATCCTCGAATTGCAGCGCGCCGGCAAGACGCCGACGAAGGCGGCGGACTTCTTGCGCGGCACGCCGCTGAAGCCGCCCGCGCGGCTCGGCTGATGCCCCGCTACAAGCTCATCATCGAATATGACGGCACGCCGTTCTCCGGCTGGCAGATCCAGGACACCGCGCCGACCGTGCAGGGCGCGCTGGAGGCGGCAGTCAAGGCGATCTGCGGCGAGGATGTGCGCGTCCACGGCGCCGGGCGTACCGACGCCGGCGTGCATGCGCGCGGCCAGGTCGCGCATTGCGACATCGCCAAGCATTTTCCGCCCGGCCGTTTCCGCGACGGGCTGAACGCGCATCTGCGGCCCAATCCGATCGCGGTGCACGCGGCCGATATCGTCCCCGACGATTTCGAGGCGCGCTTCTCGGCGACCAAGCGGCACTATCTCTATCGCATCACCAACACCCGCGCGAACCTCGCGCTCGACATCGGCCGGGTCTGGCGGGTGCCGCGCGCGCTCGATGCTGATGCGATGCACGAGGCCGCACAGCGCCTGCTCGGCAAGCACGACTTCACCACCTTCCGCGACACCGAGTGCCAGGCCAGGTCACCGGAGAAGACGCTCGACCAGCTCGACGTCACGCGCGAGGGCAGTGCCATCAACATCGTGACGTCGGCGCGCTCGTTCCTGCACAGCCAGGTGCGCTCGATGGTGGGCTCGCTGGTCTGGGTCGGCGAAGGCCGCTGGAGCGCCGACGATCTTTTTGGTGCGCTCGCCGCCCGCAACCGCGCCGCCTGCGGCCCCGTCGCGCCGCCGGACGGGCTCTATTTGATGCGGGTGGATTATTAGACGGCGCGAATGATCCCGTAGGATGGGTAGAGCGAAGCGAAACCCATCATGTGCGCCGCGGATTCGAAGTGATGGGTTTCGCTTCGCTCTACCCAGCTGACGGACTGTATCTGGTATGGGCGGCTTGACGGTGACCCCAATCCCTACTGTGCATGGGGTTGTTTTCGATATTTATGTCCGGCCGAGCGGCCGGATCAGGCAAAATACCGCTCCAGCACGCCGCGATAGATCTTCGTCAGCTTCTCCAGGTCAGCCACCGGCGTGCGCTCGTCGATCTGGTGCATGGTCTGGCCGACCAGGCCGAATTCGATCACCGGGCAGTAGCTGGAGATGAAGCGCGCATCCGAGGTGCCGCCGGAGGTCGAGAGCTCCGGCTTGCGGCCGGTGACCCCCTCGATCGCGGCGACCGCGAGATCGGTGAACGGGCCGGGCTGGGTGACGAACACGTTCGAGTTCGACGGTTGCCAGTCGATATGGGCGCGGATGCGGTTGCCGCAGGCCTTCGCCAAGCGCTCGTCGACCAGCTGCCGCAGGCTCTCCTGGGTGTGATTGTCGTTGTAGCGGATGTTGAACTTGGCGCGCGCCTGGCCGGGGATCACGTTGCTCGCGGTGTTGCCGACATCGACGGTGGTGAATTCGAGGTTGCTGGCCTGGAATTGCGCGCTGCCGTGATCGAGCGGCTCGTCGCTCAGCGCCACGATCAGCCGCGAGATATCCGGCACCGGGTTCGAAGCGCGGTGCGGATAGGCGACGTGGCCCTGCACGCCGTCGACCACCAGCGTGCCGGATTGCGAGCCGCGCCGGCCGATCTTGATCATGTCGCCGAGCACCTCGACATTCGAGGGTTCGCCGAGCACGCAATGGTCGAACTTTTCGCCGCGCTCGGCGCACCATTTCAGCAGCTTGACGGTGCCGTTGATCGAGACGTCTTCCTCGTCGCCGGTGATCAGGAACGAGATCGATCCCTTTGGCTCGCCGCTATGATCCCTGAGATATTGCAGCACCGCGGCGACGCTGCAGGCGATGCCGCCCTTCATGTCGACGGCGCCGCGGCCATAGAGATAGCCGTCCTTCACCTCGCCGGAGAATGCGCCGAGCGTCCATGCCGCTTCATCACCGGGCGGCACCACGTCGGTGTGGCCGGCAAAGGTGATATGCGGCGAGGAAGTGCCGATGCGGGCATAGACGTTGTCGATATCGGCGGTGCCGGGCTCGGAGAACGTCACGCGGTGGACGTTGAAGCCTGCGGTTTTCAGCAAATTTTCGAGAACGCCGAGCGCGCCGGCATCGGCCGGCGTGACGGAAGGGCAGCGAACCAGATCGCGGGTAATCGAGACGGCATCATTCATGCGCCTCGCTTAACACGTCACACCGCGGGTGGACCAGCTTTGTGCGGCACGATATCGAGCTCGCTCTGCTGATCCCAGCCCTGCGTGGAGCGCGACCCGCTGCCGTGGCCGCCGCCGCGGCTCACATGGGTTTTTCCCAGCGGATTGGGACCGTAGCGGTTGGGGTAACTTGTGCCGCGCAGGAAGGCGAGCTCGATGAAGCCCCAGAAATAGAGCACGAACACGATCGTGCCCGCGGCCATCATCACATAAGACTCGTCGGGAAGCCGACCTCCGAACTGGCTCATGAGACCCGGGATCGCGAAGTACGGCACCATCCACCAGCCGCTCTTGTCCCGGTCGTGCAGGCGCTTTATCGCGACCGCGATATAGACCCAGACGAACAAGAACGTTCCGCAGGCCTTGACCAGCAGGGTCGGCAATCCGGCCCATGTCAGTGATTTATAGCTGTCGGGGTCGAAGGCCCGGAAGATATCGTCGATGTTGAAGCCAAACGAGCCGGTCTTGCCGCCGAGGCCGGCCAGGACCACGAGCGCGGCCAGGAACATCATCCAGCAGACGATGATCAGCGTACCGAGCCAGAACTTGGCCCGGTTGACGCGGCCCTTGAAGCCGAACAGGTAATTGGCCCAGTCCATGAAAAAACTCCGGGCGGCGGCAATGTTTCGCGGCCCGGAGTTTTGTCGGCGTCAGGTCGAGATTGGTTCGATCAGTCCCGCAGCAGCTCGTTGATGCTGGTCTTGGCGCGGGTGCGCTCGTCGACGCGCTTGACGATCACGGCGCAGGCGGTGGCGGGTCCGGGCTGGCCGTTCTTCAGCGGCTTGGCCGGCAGGGTGCCGGGCACCACGACGGCATATTCCGGCACCTCGCCGACGAAGATCTCGCCGGTCTCGCGGTCGACGATCTTGGTCGAGGCGCCGAGGAACACGCCCATCGACAGCACCGCGCCCTTGCGCACGATCACACCCTCGGCGACCTCGGAGCGCGCGCCGATGAAGCAGTCGTCCTCGACGATCACCGGCTCGGCCTGCAGCGGCTCGAGCACGCCGCCGATGCCGACGCCGCCGGAAATGTGCACGCGCTTGCCGATCTGGGCGCAGGAGCCGACCGTCGACCAGGTGTCGATCATGGTGGCTTCATCGACATAGGCGCCGAGATTGACGAAGGAGGGCATCAGCACGACGTTCCTGGCGATGAACGCCGAGCGGCGCACGATCGCACCGGGCACGGCGCGGAAGCCGGCGTCGCGGAAGCGGTTCTCGCCCCAGCCCTCGAACTTCGAGGGCACCTTGTCCCACCACGATGCCTTGCCCGGGCCGCCCGCGATCTGGCCCATGTCGTTGAGGCGGAACGAGAGCAGCACGGCCTTCTTCAGCCACTGATTGACCTTCCACTTGCCGCTGGCCTCACGCTCGGCGACGCGGGCCTCGCCCTTGTCGAGCAGCTCCAGCGCGTGGTCGACGGCCTCGCGGACCTCGCCTTTGGTCGAGGTCGAAATGCCTTCGCGGGCGTCGAACGCGGTGTTGACGGTGGTTTCGAGGGCAGACAGCGACATCGGGACAATCCTTGGGCGTATCGGAGATATGACGGGAATTTTGCAGGGCTTTTTCGGAATTTGGGGCTGCGGAGTCAAGGCAAACCCGGCCGCCGAGCAGTGTCTCTCCTCCGTCGTCCCGGCTTTCGCCGGGATGACGTATGGAGGGATCAGGGCTTCAACCGCTGCAGGAAACCCGTGAGATCATCCGTGACATGGTCGACATGCGCCGCATCGCGGCCTTCGAGCTCCCAGGTCTCGCGCACCACTTCCTGGCTGCCGTCGGGTACGACCAGCACGGTGGTCATGCCGAGCTCATGCGGCACCACCAGATTGCGTGCGAGGTCCTCGAACATAGCCGCCTTCGCCGGGTCGACGTCGTGCAGCCTGAGGAATTTCTGGTAGGTCTGCGGTGCAGGTTTCGGCTCGAGATCGGCGGCGATGATGTCGAACACGCCGTCGAAATGGTGACCGATGCCGAGCCGGCCGAGCACCGCATCGACATGGTCGACCGAGCCGTTGGTCAGGATCAGCTTGCGCCCCGGCAGTTCGGCGATCGCAGCCCCCATCACCGGATTCGGTTGCAGCGGCGAGTGGTCGATCTTGTGCACATAGGCGAGATAGTCGTCGGCCTGCACGCCGTGCTCGGTCATCATGCCGCGCATCGTGGTGCCGTAGCGCAGGTAATAGTCCTTCTGCAGCCGCCGCGCCTCCTCGGGCGAGATTTTCAGCCAGTTGCCGACGAACTCGCCGATCCGCGCATCGACCTGCTGCCACAGATTGACGTGATGCGGATACAGCGTGTTGTCGAGGTCGAACACCCAGGTTTCGACGTGAGCGAAGCTGCGGGGAGTTTTCATTATTGCCCTCCAGCGATCAGCGCGAACGTCGCAGAGCCCTCCGCCGTCGTCCTGGCGAAAGCCAGGACCCATACCGCGGAATCTATCAATAAGGCACGATGCCCGTCGTTCTTCGCCAAACGCAGTCTTGTGGTTATGGGTCCTGGCTTTCGCCAGGACGACGGTGATGTATGTGGCGCGAGCGTCTTCATCACGGCATCGCAAAGCGCAGCGTCTTGCCGCCGCTGGTCATGTCGACGGTGGTGAAGCCGAGCGCGGTGAGGCCACGGGTGGCGCAATCGCCTTGCTCGTTGACCTCGAACTTGCTTTCGCGGGTGCAGAGCTGCACCGCGCCGCCCCAGTTCAACGGCTTGTCCTTGATCTTGATGGTGCGGTTGTCGCCGTCGACCGCCTCGGCGAAGGAATAGATCTGCTTCGGCGTGCCTGACACGTCGGGATGCAGGCATTTGCCGGGGTCGATGCGATACCAGCCGCGGCTGGTCACCGCCTTGCCGTCGTCGGTCGCGACCGCGGCCATCACCTTGTACTGGGTATCGTTGCACCAGGTCAGCCCTGAGGCGGACGGCTTCTGCACGGCATCGACCATGGTGGTGAAGAAGCTCGGCGACTGTACGATGTCGCCGGCGAGCCCGCGGCTCTTGAGGAAGGCCGACAGCGCGCTCTGCGTCTTCGGCCCGTCGACGCCGTCGATCGGCGCCGCATCGTAGCCCGCGATCACCAAGAGACGCTGGATGCCGGCGAGTCGCGCCTGCTCGTCGTCATACTCGCTGTCCTCGGCGAGGTAGGCGACGAGGTTGCCGTCATCGGTCTGCGTCGGCGTGATCTGGGTGAATTGCGCCGGCGTCTGCCCAGAGCGGCATTGCCGTGCAGCGGCGATCACGAAATTGTCCTGCGCGACGCAGAGCGTATCGGTGCCGTTCTGCGGGATCGGCGAGGCGCCGTAGACGCCGAGCGCGCGGGCATTGAGCAGCACGCGATCGGCGGTGAGCGCGCCCTGCACCACGACCCGGCAGGTCGCGGGATCGATGCGGAACCAGCCGCGGGTTGCGGTTGCGGCCTTGTCGTCGATGCCGATCGCGGCCTCGATCACGTAGCTCATGCGGTTGCAGAGCTTGAGGTCGGCATGCGCCGGCGCCGACGAGAACAGGAACGACATCAGCGCGGCCGGCAGCGACATCGCGAGCCGCGCCGCCGGCGACCGGCGAGGGATCCTCGCCGTGTGTCCCGTGCCTGCCATTACTTGTGGATCAGCGTGCCGGTGCCCTGGTTGGTGAAGAGCTCGAGCAGCACGGCGTGCTGGGTCTTGCCGTCGATGATCACGACGCCCTGCACGCCCTGTTCGAGCGCGTAGATGCAGGTTTCGACCTTCGGGATCATGCCGCCGGAGATCGTGCCGTCGGCGATCAGCTTGCGCGCTTCCTTGATCGACAGGTCCGGAATCAGCTTCTTGGACTTGTCGAGCACGCCGGGCACGTCGGTCAGCAGCAGCAGGCGCTTGGCCTTCAGCGCACCCGCGATCGCGCCGGCAAAGGTGTCGGCGTTGATGTTGAGCGTCTGGCCGTCCTGCGAGGTGGCCAGCGGCGCCAGCACCGGGATCAGCTCGTAGCCGATCAGCTGGTTGAGCAGCGTCAGGTCGACCTTTTCGGGATCGCCGACGAAGCCGAGATCGACCGCTTTCTCGATGTTGGAATCGGGGTCGACCATGGTGCGCGTCGTCTTCGACGCTTTCACCATGTTGCCGTCCTTGCCCGAGAGGCCCACGGCCTTGCCGCCGGCCTCATTGATGTAGCCGACGATCTGCTTGTTGACCGACCCCGCCAGCACCATCTCGACGATCTCGATGGTCGCGGCGTCGGTGATACGCAGGCCGGCGGCGAATTCCGACTGGATGCCGAGGCGCTTCAGCATGGTCGCGATCTGTGGCCCGCCGCCATGCACGACCACCGGGTTGATCGCGGTCTGCTCGAGCAGCACGATGTCGCGCGCGAACGCCTTGGCGGTGTCCTCGGCGCCCATGGCATGGCCGCCGTACTTAATGACGATGGTTTCCTCGTCGTACTCCTGCATGTGCGGCAGCGCCTCGGACAGGATGCGGGCCTGATCGAGCGGGCTGATGTGCTGGTCGGTCATGGGGCTGGGCTCATCGTCAGCGGAGGGACGGGCGCGGTTCTATCTGATTGCCGGGCAGGGCGCAAAGCGTCTTGACCCTCTGCCCTTGTGGGAGAGGGGCGCTTCGCGCAGCGAAGCGGGGTGAGGGGTCTGTCCCCTCCTATGGCCACCTTTTCCCACATGGGGAGAAGGAAGAAAGGCAATTATGAACCCTTCGGCCACATCGCCGAAACCGCCAGCACCAGCCAACTCAGGATCAGCAATGTTCCGCCGGTCGGCGCGGCCATCGGAAACAGTCCGTGGCCGGCATACTGGCGCAGCACCAGGTCGCCCGCGAACAATGACGCCGCGATGACGAAGCCGGCCGCGGCCACGATTCCGAGCTTGGCATGAACGATCGCGCGGTCCGCGACTGCAATGGTCGCGATAACGGCGGGTGCATGGAACAGCAGCATCGAGGACGCCGCCGCCAGCCGCGTGGCATCAGGCAAATGAGCCGCGGCCGCCGCCAGCATCACGCCGCAGGCGCCCATCACGGCGGCGCAGACGATCAGGAATCGGGATACGCCGCTCATCGACGCCGTTCCTCGATCAGGCGCACCATGGCGGCGCGCAGCTCCGGCATGCCATCGCCGGTGCGCGACGAGGTCACCAGCACGTCGGGGAACGCGGCGGGATGTTTTGCCAGCGTCGCAATGGTATCGGCGATCGTGGTCTTGAGTTCGCCGGCCTTGACCTGGTCGGCCTTGGTCAGCACGACCTGGTAGCTGACCGCGGATTTATCCAGCGTCTTCAGCACGTCGAGATCGACGTCCTTGATGCCGTGGCGCGCGTCGATCAGCACATAGACCCGCGCCAGCGTCGCGCGGCCGAGCAGGAATTTGTGGATCAGCGCCGTCCACGACGCCACCTTGGTCTTCGGCGCCGAGGCGTAGCCGTAGCCCGGCATGTCGACCAGGCGGAAGTTCGCGTTCTCCGGGCCCTCGAAGAAGATCAGCTCCTGGGTCCGGCCCGGCGTATGCGAGGTACGCGCGAGCGCGCTGCGGCCGGTCAGCGCGTTGATCAGGCTCGATTTGCCGACATTGGAGCGGCCGGCAAAGGCGACCTCGAGGCCGGCCATCGGCGGCAACGTCTCGATCGAGGGCGAGGCCCAGATGAAGCGCCAGTCGCCGGCGAACAGCTTGCGTCCCTGCTCGATCAGCTCCGCATCGGGTTCGGTGGTCATCGAAGGGTCCCACTTCGTCTTGGCCGGCGTAGCTCCAGCCGTTCACGTCGACGTCTTGCTACCCTCCAATACGTGGATGCCCGGCACAAGGCCGGGCATGACGCATTGATGGGCGAGGTTGCCGGAAGCTACGTCGGCTTCTTTGCGAACGTCGACTTCAGATTGTCGAACAACTCCACCTTCACGCCGTTCTTGCGCATGATGAAGCTCTGCTGCAGCACCGAGAGCGTGTTGTTCCAGGCCCAGTAGATCACGAGACCCGCCGGGAAGCCGGCCAGCATGAAGGTGAAGATCAGCGGCATCCAGTCGAAGATGATCTTCTGGGTCGGATCCGGCGGCGCCGGGTTGAGCTTCATCTGCACCCACATCGTGATGCCCATGATGATCGGCCAGATGCCCATCACCAGATAGGCGCCGAAATGCGGTCCGAGCAGCGCGATCGGATCGAACGGGATCAGACCGAACAGCGTGAACAGGTTGGTCGGATCCGGCGCCGAGAGGTCCTTGATCCAGCCGAAGAACGGCGCGTGCCGCATCTCGATGGTGATGAACAGCACCTTGTAGAGCGAGAAGAACACCGGGATCTGCAAGGCGACGGGAAGACAACCGGCGATCGGGTTGATCTTCTCCTTCTTGTAGATCTCCATCATCTCCTGCTGCTGCTTCACGCGGTCGTCAGGATAGCGTTCCTTCAGCGCCTGCAACTGCGGCTGCACCGACTTCATCTTCGCCATCGAGGCGTAGGACTTGTTGGCGAGCGGGAAGAACAACATCTTCACGATCACCGTCACCAGCAGGATCGCGATGCCGAAATTGCCGACCAGGCGATAGAACCAGTCCAGCGCCAGGAACATCGGCTTGGTGATGAAGTAGAAGTGGCCCCAGTCGATCAGCAGATCGAAATGGTTGAGGCCGAGCTGCTTGTTGTAGCCGCCGAAGCCGACCAGCGGGAAGTTGAGGCCGACGGTCGCGGCTTCCTTGGCGCCGGCGAACAGCCGCGCGTTGGCAACGCCGGTGCCGCCGATCGGAATGGTCTGCGCGCCGAGCATGTAGTCGGCCTGGTAGCGCTTGTCGCCGGTGGTGAACCGAGCGCTTTCGAGCGTCGCGTTGGTCTCGGGCAGCAACGCGGTGGCCCAGTATTTGTCGGTGATGCCGAGCCAGCCGTCGGTGACCTTCGAGAACACGATGCCGCGCGAATTGCCGCCGGTCGAGGTCTTGGCCTCGTCGAGGTTCTTGTAGGTGTATTCCTGCAGGCCCTGTTCGCCGAGATAGCCGATCGGGCCTTCGTGCAGGATGGCATAGCCCGACACCGGCGGCTTGCCGCCGCGCGAGATCAGGCCGAACGGATACAGCGTGACCGGCGCGCTGCCTTGATTGTTGACCTCATCCTTGATGCTGAAGAGGTAGCGATCGTCGATCGAGATGGTACGGCGGAAGGTCAGGCCCTGGCCGTTCTCATACTTCAGAACCACCGGGGTGCTCGGCGACAGGCTGTTCGACCCCTCCTGCTGCCAGACGGTCTCGGCGTTCGGGGTCTTCACCGACGCGCCGTTCGCGGTCAGCCACAGGAACTCGGCATAATAAGGCTCGGCAGTGCCCGATGGCGACAGCAGCACGACAGCCGGCGATTTGGGATCGACCGTCTCGCGGAACTGGACCAGCGCCAGATCGTCGATCCGGGCGCCCTTCAGCGCGATGCTGCCGATCACGCGCGGAGTGTCGATCTTGATGCGCGGGCCCGAGGCGAGAACCGTCTCGCGGCTCGCCACCGGCGCGTCGGCGGCAGGCGTGCCGGGTGCAGGGGACGGCGTTGCCGTGGCTCCGGGAGCGGCGCCAGGCGCGGCACCCGGCGTCGCCTGCGGCGCCGGCTTCAGCAGTTCGGCCTGCTTCTGCGCCTCGCGCTGCTTCTCCATCTGCGGCACATTGTAGAAATATTGCCAGGCGATCAGGACGAGGCCGGACAGAATGACGGCAAGGATCGTGTTGCGGTTGTCGGACATCTCTTAGGGTCTCGTCATTCCATTCGGATTGGGCGCGCGTTTGTTACCCGCCTTTTGCGCAGGCCGGTCGAGGCGGCGCAGCGCCGACCGCAGGTCGTCAATCATGGTCGCAAAGTCGCGGGTCAGCGCGTCACGGCGGCCGACTAGCACATAATCATGGTGTGGCCGCATGAATACGGCATCGACCCGTCTCATCACTTCGCGAAGCCGGCGGCGGATGCGGTTGCGCTCGGTCGCGGTGCCATTCTTCTTGGTGACGGTATAGCCGACGCGGATCGGGCCCTGATCGTCGCGCGGGCGGCCCTGCAGCACAAAAGCTGCGGTATTCGCCCGTGCGCCATTGGCAACGGCGAGGAAATCCGCCCGCTGCCTCAGCCGATCCATAATGGTATCTCCGGGGAGGAGACGTCCGGGCTCAGGCGCTCAGGCGCTTGCGGCCACGCGCGCGACGCGCGGCGAGGACCTTGCGGCCGCCAGCCGTGGCGAGACGGGCGCGGAAGCCGTGACGGCGCTTGCGCACCAGTTTGCTGGGTTGATAAGTCCGCTTCACGGGTAATTCTCCGCTGACCGGGCAATTTGCCGTTGTATTGAGATGGAGTCCGGTGATGCTGGCGGGCCCAAACGAGCCGTTTACGGCCCCAAAGAGCCGCCCCCGGTCAAGAACCGGGCCATCGCGGACAGTTGGCGCGGCTTATAAGGGAGCGCCCTGTTTTCGTCAATGTCACAGGGCGTCGCAAAGAGGCTTCTTTGAAACGTCGCAATTGGGGCGAATATAACTGTTTTCGCGGGGTTTTTGACGGTGAGGAGCGCTTCTGGGCGTTCGGGGAACCGCCGACATTAGCGATCCGTAATTTGACCGGCTTGGGGGCCGGGCCGCATCTTCCGACCCCTAAGCCAAACAAGGCCTTATCTTGTGGCTCTAACTTACGATCAGGCGACCGCGCAGAACCAGCGGCCCAAGCCGACCCTGCGGCTCGGGTTGTCGGGCAAGCTTTTGCTGCTGACGATTCCGCTGGTGATGATCGCCGGGCTCCTGATCTACGTTCCGGCCATCGCCAACTTCCGCATGAACCGGCTCAACGACCGCTTGGCCGCCGCCAATACCGCGGCGCTGGTGCTCGATGCCGCTCCCTCCGGCCTGGTGCCGGATTCGCTGGCCCGGCAGATCCTGACCAGCATCGGCGCCCGCGCGGTCGCCATCAAGCTCGGTCAACAGCGCCGCCTGCTCGCCAGCGCCGACCTGCCGGCCGCGATCGATCATGACGTCGACATGCGGGACATGACGGTGTGGTCGGCGATCGTCGATGCCTTCGAGATCATGCTGGAGCACGGTGACCAGACCATCCGCGTGGTCGGCCCGGCGCCCGGCCAGGCCCAGTTCATCGAGGTCGTGATCGACGAGAAGCCGCTGCGGCAGGCGATGTACCGCTTCTCGCGCAACGTGCTGGTCGTTGCGCTCTTGATCGCCGGCCTGACCGCCGGCCTGGTCTATCTGGCGTTGCATTATCTGTTCGTGCGGCCGATGCGACGGCTGACCGCGAGCCTGGTCGGCTTCCACGAGAATCCGGAGAGTTCGGCGCGAATCATCGTGCCGAGCCAGCGCGGCGACGAGATCGGCGTTGCCGAGCGCGAGCTGTCGGACATGCAGCGCGACCTCGTCTCGATGCTGCATCAGAAGAGCCGGCTCGCCGCGCTCGGGCTCGCCGTCTCCAAGATCAACCACGATCTGCGCAACCTGTTGGCGTCATCGCAATTGCTGTCGGACCAGCTCGCCAGCGTGCCCGACCCGCGGGTGCAGCGCTTCGCGCCGAAATTGCTGCGCTCGCTGGAGCGCGCCATCGCCTTCTGCCAATCGACATTGTCCTATGGCCGCGCGCAGGAGGCGGCGCCCGACCGCCGCGTGATCATGGTGGAGCCGGCGGTTGCCGAGGTACGCGAGTCGGCTGGGCTTGCGACTGACGTCTCGATCACCTGGATCAGCGCGATCGAGCGCGGCCTGACCATCGACGCTGACCCCGACCAGCTGTTCCGCGTGCTGCTCAATCTGGTGCGCAACGCAAGCCAGGCGCTGGAAAGCCGGCAGGACGGCGATGGCGGTGCGCAGCAGATTCGCATCACGGGCCGCCGCGAGGGCACGGTTGCGATCATCGAGGTATCCGACACTGGCCCCGGCGTTCCGGCCAAGGCGCGCGAGCATCTGTTCGAGGCGTTCCAGACCTCCGGCCGCCCCGGCGGCAGCGGGCTCGGCCTTGCGATCGCCGCCGAGCTGATCCGCGCCCATGGCGGCCACATCCATCTGGTCGAGGGCACCATCGGCGCCACCTTCCGGATCTCGATCCCGGATCGCCCGGTGGAATTGCTGTCGGTCCGCAGCGAGCGGGCACGGGCGTAAGGCCGTTCCGGTACTCCGGGGCGGCTAGAGCGTTCCGAAAATGGCGTTTCCAGAGCTTGCCAACTGGACCGGGAGCCTGTAGCTAGAGCGCTCTTTCGCGACGTTCCGGGGCTCCCGGAGCCATGCGGGCTTCAAGCCCTGCAGCGAAAATGCGCCCGTAGCTCAGCTGGATAGAGCATCAGACTACGAATCTGAGGGTCGGACGTTCGAATCGTTCCGGGCGCGCCATTCATCTTTGATTTCATTGGGTTTTTAAGGCATGTGCCCAGCGGCGAGACCGCTGTGCTCTGACCTCTCGTGCCGAGGCGCGGTCAAATACTTGTGCGGCGCAGTATGTGTTATTGCATCGCAACAAAATTGGCCTATGTCGGCTTCTCAAGTCCGATTGAGGAGCCTTCACGTGACCAAGATTTCCCTCTCCATCATTGCTGCCGCCACCCTCGCGATCGCGAGTGCAACGGCCGCATCCGCCACAGAGCTTCCGACTTACGAAGCCGCGGGCCTGCCGATCTCGCCGATGCAGGCTGGCGTGCTCGGCGCCGCCAATGTCCACGAGCAGGCGCCGTCAGCCGCGACGTCGGCCACGCCGCATCAGCTCAATGTTCTGACGCCGCGCAACAAGATCACGACCGCGCGGGCTTCCGCCCGGACCGACCGCTCGCTGCACTGACCGGCATAGCCGGTCCTGTCCGAGAGGGCCGCGACACCATCGCCGGCCTTCTCGGTTTCGCACAAGCCGCGGCGTGTAGCGAAAAATCTCCTCGCCGGCTGAACGCCCGGCGTCCTGCCTACTTGCCCATCCGCAGGCCTTTGGTGGTGAAGCGCTGTGGCTTGTCGCCGGGGCGCAGGGGGCGTCGTGTGCCGGCGGCCTTGCCGGTGCCGGGCGGTTGGTGCGCGGGCACGAGTTGGTCGGGGCGCGAGCCGATCAGATCGCGGCGTCCCATCTGGATGAGCGCTTCGCGCAGCACCGGCCAATTGTCGGGGTCGTGGTAGCGCAGGAACGCCTTGTGCAGCCGGCGCTGCCGGAGTCCCTTGATCGCCTCGATCTTGTCGCTCGCGCCGCGGCGCACGCCACGCAGCGGATTGACGCCGGTGTGGTACATCGCGGTTGCGGTCGCCATCGGCGAGGGCAGGAACGTCTGCACCTGGTCGGCGCGGTAGCGGTTCTTCTTGAGCCAGAGCGCGAGGTTCATCATGTCCTCGTCGGTCGTGCCCGGATGCGCGGCGATGAAATACGGGATCAAATAGTATTTCTTGCCGGCCTGCTCGGCCGCGGCATCGAACATTTTCTTGAAGCGGTTGTAGGCGCCGATGCCCGGCTTCATCATCTTGTCGAGCGGGCCGCGCTCGGTGTGCTCGGGCGCGATCTTCAGGTAGCCGCCGACGTGATGGGTGACGAGCTCCTTGATGTATTCGGGGCTCTCGACCGCGAGGTCGTAGCGCACGCCCGAGGCCACCATCACGCGCTTGACGCCCTTGACCTCGCGCACCTTGCGATAGAGCCGGATCAGGTCGTCATGCGAGGTGTTGAGGTTCGGACAGATCTCGGGGAAGACGCAGGACGGCCGCCGGCACGCCGCCTCGATCTTCGGATCCTTGCACGCCATCCGGTACATGTTGGCGGTCGGCCCGCCGATGTCTGAGATCACGCCGGTGAAGCCCGGCGTCTTGTCGCGGATGCGCTCGATCTCGCGCAGGATCGAGCCCTCCGAGCGGTTCTGGATGATGCGGCCCTCGTGCTCGGTGATCGAGCAGAACGTGCAGCCGCCGAAGCAGCCGCGCATGATCGTCACCGAGAAGCGGATCATCTCCCAGGCCGGGATCTTGGCGTCCTTGTAGGAGGGATGCGGCGCACGCGCGTAGGGCAGGTCGTAGACGGAATCCATCTCGGCCGTCGTCAGCGGGATCGGCGGCGGATTGAGCCACAAATCGCGGTCGCCGTGACGCTGCACCAGCGGCCGCGCGTTGCCGGGATTGCTCTCCCGGTGCAGCACGCGCGAGGCGCGGGCATAGGCATCGCGGTCCTGCTCGACCTGCTCGCAGGCCGGCAGGCGGATCACGACGTTGCCCGCCTGGCGCGCTGCGCCCTCGTCGGCGGAATCGAGATCGTCGGCATGCAGTTCGGCGTAATCCTCGGGCACGCGGCGGAACAGCGCGACGCCTCTGATCGAGTCGAGATCGCGCGGCGCCTCGCCATTGGCGAGCCGGTGCGCCACCTCGACGACTGCACGTTCGGCGTTGCCGTAGAGCAGAAGGTCGGCCTTGGCGTCCGCCAGCACCGAGCGGCGCACCTTGTCGGACCAATAGTCGTAATGCGCGATGCGGCGCAGCGATGCCTCGATGCCGCCGAGCACGATCGGCACGTCCTTGAACGCTTCGCGGCAGCGCTGCGCATAGACGATGGTGCAGCGGTCCGGACGGCGGCCGCCTTCGCCGTCGGGCGTGTAGGCGTCGTCATGGCGCAGCCGCCGGTCCGCCGTGTAGCGGTTGACCATCGAATCCATGTTGCCGCCGGTGACGCCGAAGAACACGCGCGGCTTTCCCAGCGCCTTGAACGGCTCGGCCGATTGCCAGTCGGGCTGCGCGATGATGCCGACCCTGAAGCCCTGGGCCTCCAGCAACCTGCCGATGATCGCCATGCCGAAGCTCGGATGGTCGACATAGGCATCGCCCGTCACCAGCACGATATCGCATTGGTCCCAGCCGAGCGCCGTCATCTCGGCACGGTTCATCGGCAGGAACGGCGCCGGCTTGTCGGCGCGCGACTGGTGGCGCGGCCACGACGTCAGGGAAATTTCGGCGTTGGCAAGGGTGCTCATGGCGGCCACGCATAAGACTCCGGCGTCGCGAATTCAACCAATCAGCATGCCGTCCGGCCCGATTGCGAATTGCCATGGCCGAAGAGTTCCGGATCGGGCTGAAGGGGATCGGAATGGCGATCGGCAAATCATCTGATATCTCAATAGCATAAGAGATCAACGCCGTGCCATTCTTCTGCATCCTCCCGACCGGCAATCCCGACGATGCCGTTGGCGGCGTTCCCTGAACTGGCCGCCACCAACGGGTGCTTCGGACTGGCCGCCTCAGGTGCGCGTGATCGAGAGGCCGCCGTCGACCAGCAACGCGGTCCCGGTGACGAAGCTGGAATCTTCCGACGCCAGATAAAGCACCGAGCGCGCGACTTCCTCGGGGCGACCCACGCGCTTGAGCGCATGCAGGTTGGTGACGAAGGCCGCCTTGTCCGGGGTGTCGTTCATCTCGCGATACATCTCGGTCTCGATCGCGCCGGGCAGCACTGCGTTGACCCTGACGTTCTGCGGGCCGAACTCGGCGGCGAGCGTCTGGGTCAAGCCGATCAGGCCGGACTTGCTTGCGGCATAGGCGGCGACGCCGGGGAATGACGAGCTGTAGCCGACGAAGGTCGAGGTGAAGATCACCGATCCGCCGCCATGCTTGGTCATCTCGGCGATCTGGTGCTTGGCGCCCAGGAACGAGCCGGTGAGGTTGATCGCAACGGCATCGTTCCAACCGGCTTCGGAGACGCCGGTCGAGGCGCCGCCCTCACCGAGCGTGCCGGCGTTGTTGAATGCGATGTCCAAGCGGCCGAATGCCTTGACCGCCAGCGCGACGAGCGCCTTGGCATAATCTTCCGAGCGCACATCGCCGGCGAGCGCGACGGCCGTCCCGCCGTTGGCCTTGATCTCGTCGACCAGGCTCGCCAGCTCGCTTTCCCGCCGTGCGCCGACCACCACCTTCGCGCCTTCGGCCGCGAACAGCTTGGCCGTGACGCGGCCGATGCCCGAGCTCGCGCCGGTCACGATTGCAACCTTGTTTGAAAGACGTCCCGTACCCTGTGCCATGTCCGTTCTCCGGTTCGGCCGCGCCAATCGCGGCGTGATGGCAACCTGATTAGACGCTCACAGAACTGGAAAGAAGGCACAGAAAATGGTCTTATCATTCAGCTTTTATGAATGCTCGAGGCTGCCATGGACCGTCTGCGTGCCTTCGAGGTGTTTGCCACCGTGGTTGGCCAGGGGTCCTTCACCCGCGCGGCGGACAAGCTGGAGACCTCGCCGGCCAACGTGACCCGCTACATCAACGAACTGGAGGAGATGCTTGGGGCGCGCCTGCTCAACCGGACCTCGCGGCACCTGTCGCTGACCGACACCGGCAAGACGCTGTATGATCGCGCGCTCTCGATCCTGGAGGAGGTGGCGGAGGCGGAGGCGATCGCGTCCTCCACTGCGATGCAGCCGCGGGGACGTCTGCGGATCAACGCGCCGCTGAGCTTCGGCATTCTTCATCTTGCGCCACTGTGGCCGCGTTTCATGGCGCGCTATCCGGACATCGAACTCGACATCAGCCTAGTCGATCGCCTCGTCGACCTTGTCGACGAGGGCTTCGATCTGGCTGTCCGCATCTCGCGCGAGGGATCACCGAGCTTGATCAGCCGCAAGCTCGCGGCGATTCATCATTTCGTCTGTGCGTCACCGGATTACGTCGCGCGGCAAGGCGCGCCGCAGACCCCGGATGACATCAGGAATCACGCCTGCATTGCCTACGCCTATTCCGCCTCGGCCGAGGAATGGCGGTTGCTCGATGGAGACGGCAAGCTTCACACGGTGCCGGTTTCCAACATCTTCAACACCAACAACGGCGAGACGGCTTGCGCGGCAGCGTTGGCCGGCTTCGGATTGATTCTGCAGCCGACGTTTCTGATTGGAGAGCTGCTGCGGCAGGGCCGCCTGGTCCGCCTGCTGCCGGGCTATCACACGCCCGAGACCGACGTGCTGGCGGTTTACCCGAGCCGCCGCCACGTCAGCGCAAAGGTGCGGGTGATGGTGGACTTCCTGGTCGAGGCATTCCGCGGCAAGCCGCCGTGGGATTGACGTGCGATCGAAGCCCGCACGAGCCAATGTCCGGGCAAATTCGGCCCAAGGACGAGGGAACGCCCGTAAAAACCCTGCTTGCGCCCGCCGGGGCGTTGAGAAAAAATAAGGTTTTTCAGTCTATAGGCGGCAGAATGTTTTGTTCATTTTGTCCGGCCTTTGAACCGGCGGGTCGTCTCTCATGTCGAGTGAGATTTCAAACGCCGTTTTTTGCGCGGCGGTCATTCTGGGTGTCGTCTACGGCAGTCGCATCCTGGAGAAGACGTGGCCCATCGCGGAAGTTTCCGGCGACGAGTTTCGTGCTGATTGGCTCGCGGTCATCGTGAGCGTCGGGTTGGAGCACCTGTTCGCCCCGCTTGCTGCGATCAGCGCTGGTGCGATCGCAAGCTATGCCGGACTTGGTTGGATCAAGCTGCCGACCGAAGGTTACTGGTGGTTCGTCTCGTTCGCGATCGTGGTGGTGGCGCTCGATCTCTACAAGTACACATTCCATCGGCTGCAACATGCGGTCCCCTTTCTTTGGGCGATGCACTCGTTCCACCACAGTGCGAACGGCATTACGTTCATCACCGGTGGCCGCCATTTCTGGTTGGAAAGGGTGCTGTCCGACGCCTTTCTTCCGATCATAGCGATCCTGTTTCGGATCCCTCCGGACATGGCGATCGCTGCGGCATTCATCTTCTTCCTTCCCGATGCCTGCGCGCATCTCAACGTCCGCATCCCGCTCGGCCGCTTCGTGACCTGGATCAACAATCCGCAATGGCATCGGATCCATCATTCGGTGCAGATCGAGCATCGCGACAAGAACTTTGCCGCCTTCTTCCCGCTCCTGGACATTCTGTTCGGCACGGCGTGGGTGCCGAAGCCGGGCGAGTATCCGGCAACCGGACTTGTGCCTCCTGAGCGGGCCGACATCATCAACAGCATCATCTGGCCGATCCGGCATCTTCGGCATGGGGAGTCTAAGAATGAACTGGGTTAAGGGCCTTCTACTGTTCGTCGCGTTGATTCTCGGATACGCCGATCTCGAGTCGACGAATGTGATCCTGAATCTCGGGCTCGGCGAGTTGAACCCGTTCATGCATATGGCGCAGACATGGTTCGGCGTGTGGTGGCTGGTCCCCAAACTCGGTCTCACCTTCGTCCTGACGTGGCTGCTCTGGCGCAGCAACAATGTCTACAACATCGCTCTCGTCGTCGCCTTCTGCTCAACGCCTGTCTTGAACAACCTCGTCATCATCGCCGGAAACTGAACCGGACACGCGTTGCGTTGCCGGAACAGGGCGACGCGCGCGCCTTGTGGCGGGCGTGCAAACTTTCGTTTGAACTCGCAGAACCTGCTCGTGCTGTCTGGCGACAAACTCTGGAGTGACGGAGGATCGCGTGGCGCGATCGGGAGAATGAATGATGTCGGACAGGCTTGCTCTCAGCTGCATCGTCGCTGGCGCCCTGATGCTGGGGGCGCTGGGTGCGACAGTGCACGCGCAGACGCCGTCGAGCTGCAAGGAGCCGCGGTCGGGCACCAGCCGCGTCCCGATCCTGTCGCCGCCGCTCGCCAATGTGGTGACGGGCAAGGGACGGCTGCAATTCTACTCGGCGCCGAATCTTCACTGCCCGATCAGCGGGGTGTTCGTGATCCCGAATGACGAGCTGGTCGCGTACGCGCAGACCAATGATGGCTGGTCGTCGGTGACGTACTTCCATTCAGGGACAGACAACGACGTCTCGGGTTGGGTGAGGTCGGCGAGACTGAAGGCGACCGGGACCGTCGGCCCAAAGCAGTAGCGGGCAAACGGGGGCGCGGCAGACGCGGCTTCCTTGGCGTGGCCAGCAGGCCACGACGCATGCCTCTTGCGGCATCAATGGATCGCCGCGTACATGATCTTCTCCTCGGTGGCTTCGAGTGCGGAGAACTCCTCGACCACCTTGCCCTGGCGCGAGACCAGGATGCGGTCGGACAGCGCCATGATCTCGGGCAGATAGGACGAGATCACCACCACCGCCTTGCCCTCGTCGGCGAGCCGGTTGATCAGCTCGTGGATCTCGACGATGGCGCCGACGTCGACGCCGCGGGTCGGCTCGTCGAAGATGATCAGCTCGGGCTCCTGCACCAGCGATTTGGCGATCACCACCTTCTGCTGGTTGCCGCCCGACAGCTCGACCACCTTGGCCTCGTCGCCGATGGCGCGCACCTTGAGCCGCTGGATCCAGCTCTTGCCCACGCTGTTGGTCTCGCGCCGCGACAACAGCATCCGCCCGCCGGGAAACTTCGAGAGCAGGCCGAGATAGATGTTGCGTGCGATCGAGGCGGTCTCGAAGAAGCCCTCGACCTTGCGATCCTCGGTCACATAGGCGATGCCGGCCTTCACCGCCGGCGCCGGTACCCGGTAGCGCACCGGCTTGTCGTGCAACAGGATCTCGCCGCCGTGGAAGAAGTCGCGCTTCAAGACACCGGAGACGATCTTGAAGGTCTCGGTGCGGCCGGCGCCGACCAGGCCGAACACGCCGGTGATCTGCCCGGCGAACACCGACAGCGAATTGTTCTTCACCATCGGCGCCATCTTGAGATTCTGCACCGTGAGCACCCGCGCGCCGGCCGGCCGGACGCTGGCCTTCCGCGCGCCGTACAGCGTGTTGGAGAGGTCGCGGCCGACCATCGCCTGCACGATCGCGGCACGGTCGAACTTCGCCGCGTCGTCGGTGATGACGTGCTTGCCGTCGCGCAGCACCGTGATGCGGTCGGCGAGCAGCAGGGCCTCTTCCAGCGCGTGCGAGATGAAGACGATCGAGACGCCGCGCTTCTTGAGATCGCGGACCAGGTCGAAGAAATACTTCTTCTCCTCCGGTGTCAGCGATGCGGTCGGCTCGTCGAAGATGATGACCTTGGCCTTGTGCAGCACCGCGCGCGCGATCTCCACCATCTGCTTCTTGGCGGCGCCAAGCCCGCTCACGGTCGCGGTCGGCGTCACGTCGAAATTCAGCGACTGCAGAAATTGCTGGGCGGCGATGTAGATGCCGCGCAGCCGGTTGTAGAACTTCTCCTGTCCGAGAAACAGATTTTGCGCGACGGTCATGGTCGGCACCAGGCTGTTCTCCTGGAACACCATGGCGATGCCGAGATTGCGTGCCTCGAGCGGCGTGCGCGGCGCGACGTCCGAGCCGTCGACCGTCATGCTGCCCGAGGTCAAGGTCACGACGCCGGCCATCACCTTGGTCAGCGTCGACTTGCCGGCGCCGTTCTCACCGACCAGCGCGTGGATCTCGCCGCGGCGGAGGTCGAAATCGACCCCCTCAATGGCGGGCACGCCGGCGTAGAGCTTGGTGGCCTTGCGCAGGGACAGCACGGTGTCGCTCATGAGCCTGTCTCCTCGGCAAGCCCGGCGAGGGGCAGTTTCAGCACGCGGCCCGGTCCTTTGGCGATCAGCACGAGGTCGCCGCCGAGCTCGAGCGCTGCGACGACGCCGTGATTGACGCCGTCGACCCGGCTATGCAGCGAATAGAGCGGCTTGCCGTCTTCGCCGAGCCGGATCACGAGGCCGTAGGAGCGCGGCGGCGCCCAAGGCTTGATGACGCCCATCGTCTTGATGTGCGCGCCCTGCATCGGTTCCTTGAACGAGAAGCCCGAGCGGAGCCGCGGCGCCACCCAATAGGCCGGGTCGATCTCGGCCATCATGCGGCGCCGGTAGGCCGGCTCGCGCAGCACGAATTCGATCAGCTGGGTGCGTGCCGTGAACGCGGTGAGCCAATAGCCGCCGCCGGCAGCCTTCGACAGCCGCGACGGATAGACCGGCAGGTGGCCGAGCACGATCTGCGGCGGCCTGCCATTCGTGATAAGGACGAGACGATGCCGCCAGCTCTCGCTGACCAGCACACCGTCGCCGCGCGCGCAGGCGCCGAAGGCGTAGCCGAGCCTTGCGGCCAATGGTTTCACCGAGCGGGTCCTGGGATCGAGCCGGAACACGCGGCCGCTCCGGTTGAGCTCCATCAGGTCGCGGGCCCAATCGTCGACGCCGCAGGTCGCCGAGCCGTCGGTCGCGATCAACGTGCCGTCGTCCGCCAGCGTCAGCGCATTGATCGCATTGAAGGCGGCGTCGCTGAACGTCACGCCCGGTTCGGCCGCCGAAGGACTGGTGTAGAGACGTACCTCGCGGCCGCCGAGCGCGACCGCGATGCCGCCGTCCGCAAGCGCGCAGAGCGCCGAGATCGGCTGCTCGAAGCTGCGCAGCTCGGTTGCGGCGCTGCCGTCGAGCCGCAGCAGACGCCGGCCGTCGGCGACATAGAGGTTGCGGCCGTCGGTTGCGAGGTCCTCGGGCGCCTCGCATTCCAGCAGCGTGGTTGCGGCCTCGAGTTTCTGGTTGGGCTTGAGCGCGCCATCGAACGACGGCACGGTGATGGTGGCCTCGCCGCGGCCGAGAAAGCGGTTGGCGAATTCCCTGACGGCCGCGATCACGACAGCTTCCCCCAGCGCTTGTCATACTGCACGAAGTTCGGATCGGCATTCGTCAGCTTGTAGCGGCCGATCCGGTTGTTCATGATGCCGCCGAGATAGAGATAGCCGCGATGCTCCCGCATCGAGGTGATCATCGGATGGTTCTCGCCGCGCAGGTCCCAGAACGATTCGAGGATCTTGCCCTGCTCGTTGAACTTGACGACACAGCCGGTGTTGATGTTCGGGAACAGCCATTCGTCGACCGGGACGCGCTTGGCCATGCGGCGGCGGAAGCCCGGCATCTTCCAGGCGAGGTCGAGCGAGGGGCTGCGCATGCCGACCAGCGCCAGCCAGTAATTGCCGTCGGAGGCGAGATTGATGTTGTCGGGATAGCCCGGCAGATTGTCCATCACCACCTCGACCTGGCCCTTCTTCGGCCCCGCGAACCACAGCCGCTTGATCGAGCAGCCGAAGGTCTCGGCGAACAGGATCGACTGGCCGTCGCTGGCGACGCAGATGCCGTTGGGGAATTTCAGGCCGCGCAGCGCGGTGTGGGTGGCGCCGGTCTTGGTGTCGTAGCAGATGATGCGGCCGTTGCCGCGCGCCTCGAGGCCATCGATCGGCCATTCGTCCATCTCGTAGCGGACGGTGGCTTCCGAGAAGAAGATCAGGCCGTCATCGGTGATGTCGAGGTCGTCGGCGAGCCGCAGCCGGCTGTCGTCGTTCACCGAATGCATGCTGCGGTTGGTCTCGTCGGTCGCCTTCTCGACGGTGCCGTCGGGCTTGATGCGATAGAGGCCCATGCCGCCGATGCAGACATAGAGATTGTCCTGCCGGTCGAACGCCATGCCGAGCGGCTGGCCGCCGATATGCGCGAACACCTCCATCCGCTGATAGTCGGGCGCGAGGAAGCGCATGATGTCGCCGTGGCGCGAGCCGGCGTAGAGATTATTGTTGCGATCGAGGATCACGTCCTCCGGCGCTTCGATGCGGCCGAGGCCGATCAGTTCGACATCGCGCAGCTTGTCGTTCTGCTCGAATGGGCCGCCCTGGCCGATCTCGGTCGGAGGCGGCGGCGGCAGCGCGTGATAGGTCGGCGCGACATAGACCTTGCTGATGATGCGGGTGCGGTTCTTCTGCCAGCGGATATCGACCATCGCGGCGACCAGCAGGATGCCCGCGAGCGCCATGCGGTTGATGCCGCCGCGCGCGTTGAGCGTGGTCAGGCCGTTGGTGATCAGCAGCACGATCAACACGCCGACCAGCGATTTGGCGACCGAGCCCTTGCCGCCGCCGAGCGTGATGCCGCCGAGCACGGTTGCGGTCAGCACGATCACCTCGAGGCCGACGCCGATGTCGCCGCCGACGGTGCCGAGGCGTGCGGCGAAGAACAGCGCGGCGATGCTGGTCAGCACGCCGCTGGCGACATAGCACAGCGCGATGGTGCGGCGGACCGGAATGCCGGAATTGTAGGCCGAGCGGCGCGAGCCGCCGATCGCGGTGATGTGCCAGCCCGGGCGCAGCCGCGTCATGAAGATATGGCCGAAGATCGCGATCGCGATGTAGACCAGCGCGACGCTCGGAATGCCGAACACGTCGCCGCCGCCGATGAAATTCCAGGACGGAATGTCGGGGAAGGCCGCCGCGATCGAATTGGAATATCGCTGGATCAGCAGGTCGAACGCCGATCGGTAGATGATCAGGGTGATCAGCGTGGTGATGAAGGCGCGGAGCCGCAAGTAGCCGATCAGGACGCCGTTGACGGCACCGAGCAGCGCGCCGCAGGCGAGGGTGGCGACCACCACCGCGGGCACCGGCCAGTTCAGCACGTCGAGCAGATAGAGTGCGCAGAAATCCGTCAGCGCGAAGATCGAGCCGACCGAAAGATCGATGCCGCCGACGATGACCACCAGCGCCATGCCGAGCCCGATGAAGCCGATCTCGCCGGCCTGCCGGGCGGTGTCGGCAAGGCTCGACGGCGACAGGAAATGATCGATGGAGCGGCTGAGCGCGAAGCCGACGATCAAGAGCAGGATCACCGGAATTGCGGTCTCGGTCCAACGCTTGGACAGGATCTCGCCGAGGAGATGATCCGGCCAGTAGCGGTAACGCAGGCTCGTCAAGGTGTCGCGCATCGGCATTCCAGCAAGGCGTTGATTTTCTGAGAGATCGACGTCCCGGGCGAGGCGCGCCCGGGACGTCAAGCGGAGTGGCCGGGTTATTTCTTCAGGTCACTGAGATTCCAGCACGCGGTCTGGCTGTCCGCGTTCTCCTTGGTGATCGGAATCAGCGTGGTGTACTCCGAGCCCTTGATCGAACCGGCCTTGGCGCCGGACGACAGCAGCCATTTGATCGTGCCGGCCATCTGCGCGGCCTGGGTCGGCACGTCGTAGCTCAGGTTGAGGTCGAAGGCGCCGGACTTGACGAGCTCGCAGGCGCCTTTGCGCTCGCCGCCGCCGGAGGTCGCGACGAACACCTTGCCGGTCAGTCCGGCTTCCTTCACCGCGGCCGCGGTGCCGATATCCATGCCGTCCCAGAAGCCGACGATGCCGCAGAGATCGGGATTCTGCTTCAGCACCGTCTGGGTGATCGCCTTGGCTTTCGCCGCATCCCAGTCGGCCGCCTGGCTCGAGACCACCTTGATCTCCGGATGCTTGGCGAGCACGTTCTCGACGCCCTTGAGCGTGTAGGCGCTGGCGGCCGCCGAGAGCGCACCCTGCACGATGGCGATCTTGTTGGACTTGCCCTGGCAGGCCTTGACCACGGCTTCGGTGTCCTTTTCGCCGATCTCGATCCAGTTGGCGCCGACGAAGGCCGAGGAGCGATAGGCCGATCCCATGTTGATCTGGATCACGTAGATGCCTTCGTTCTCGGCGCGTTGCAGCAGCTTGGCGTAGGTCTGCACGTCCGGATTGTGGATCACCATCACGGCGGGCTTTTCGGAGATCAGCGAGGTCACCGCCTGCGCGCCGGCATTGGTGTTCCAGTTGGGATCGCGGATCTCGAACTTGACGCCGTAAGGCTCGAGCTCCTTCTTCATGCCGGCGTACCAGCCTTCGGTGAGGTCGAAGTTCATGGCCACCGGAACATAGGCCACCGTCTTGCCGGCGAGCGACTCCTTGAACGGCTTCTGGAACGGCTCGTCCAGGCCCTGCTGGGCCAGAGCCGGTGCGGCGATGGCCGCGAGCCCGAGCGCTGCGGCGATCACCTTTGCAGTCCTGACAGCGTATTTCATTGCTTCCTCCTTGGTCGTGATTGATCGTTCGTTGGCTTGGTTCAGATGTCGCCCTGCTGTGCCGTTTCTTCGTTGCGCGGATTCAGGAATGAATCCGTGATGACGGCGAGCAGCAGGACGACGCCCTTGACGAGATTTTGTCCGGCGTAGGAGATGTCCATGATGGTCATGCCGTTGAGCATGGTTCCGATCAGCAGCGTGCCGATGACGACGTTGAGCACGCCGCCGCGGCCGCCCGACAGGCCGATGCCGCCGAGCACGACGACGAGGATGACGTCGTAGATCAGGGTCGAATTGAAGACGCGGGTCGGCATCGAGTTGACCGACGCCGCCATCACCAGGCCAGCAAAGCAGCCGATCAGCGCCGCGACGACATATTGCAGCACGATGATCGGCCGCGAGGGGATGCCGGTGACGCGGGCCGCGTAGGGATTGTCGCCGATCGCGTAGATATAGGCGCCCCAGCGCGTCTGGCGCAGCAGGAAGGCGACCACAACGCAGGCGATCGCGAACATCACGATCGAGGTCGGGATGCCGAGGATGGTGCCCTGTCCGAGCCGCTCGAAGCCCTTCATGCCGTCGCTCCACTGCACGACGTCGAGCTGAAACAGCGCGGCCTGCCCGAGGCCGGCGAGCAGCAGGCCGGTTGCCAGCGTCGCAAACAGCGAAGGGACTTCGGCATAGGCAATCAGCCAGCCATTGACCAGGCCGAAGGCGATCGTGAGCAGCACGGCGGTCGCCAGCGAGGCCGGCAGCGAGTGGCCGTTCTGCACCATCTGCAGCACCAGCCCCGGAGGCACTGCCAGGGCGGCGATCAGCGAGATGTCGATGCCGCGCCCGATCACGACGATCGCCATGGCGAGTCCAAGGATGCCGAGCACCGCGACGTTCTGCAGCAGCGTCAGCATGTTCTCCGGCGTCAGGAAGCCGCGCAGGAAAATCGAGAACGCCAGGAACAGCACGGCGAAGACGGCGAAGACGATCTCCTGTTGATTGAATCGCAATCGCTTCATTGCCTCGTCCTTCCCTAGGGCTATGGGTGCGCCGTCTGTCTGGATTTGGTGCGGGAGCCGGTCGCGACGCGACTGGGCCGTGTCCGGCCGGCGACCGCGGCGTCGGCGAACGTGCTGACGGCGTTGATGTAGGTTTCGATCGAAGTGCCGCGCCGGCGGTACTTGGCGCGCTTGACGTACCAATCCTGCAGCAGCGGCTTGATCAGCGAGGCCGTCAGCGTGACCTGATCGATTGCGAACACACCGCTGGCGACGCCCTGCTTGAGGACGCCGGCGATGATCTTCTCGGTCATCACCTCCATGTCGATGGCGCGCTGGCGTTCCGCCGGTGGAAACGACTTCGCTTCCATGAAGCAGAACACGAACCAGGGCTGCATCGCTTCGCTCATGCGGACATGGGTGGCGATGATCCAGTGCAGATGCTTGCGGGCATCCTGCTTGACGTCGGCGGGCGGTTGGTTGAGGACCTCCGCCACTGTCTCGGCGACCTCGCCGAGGATCATCGACAGCAGCGTCGGCTTGCTGTCGAAATAAGTATAGAGGCCGCCCATGCTGAGGCCAGACGCTTCCGCGAGCTGGCGCAGCGTGGTGGCGTGAAAGCCGTGCTTGTTGGACAGCGTCAGCGTGGCGCCGATGATGCGCGTGAGGTTCGGAACGGCGAGATGCGGTTTCTGGACTCGAACGGAATCCCGATGCCGTTCGAGGATGCGTGCGCAAAGCACGTCCATAGCGAACGCATTCGTCCCCGACCGCTGTCGCGCGAGACCCAAATTGCCTCCCTGGCTATGTTCCCGGACCGTTTCATTTTGTTGCCGGTCCAGGCTGGACTTGACGCCCTTGCCTAATTCCTAGCCCACGAACCGGCGTTCCGAAAAGGGGGCTGAGCAAATTTTCTTAGTGAGCGCTCGCTCGTTTTTCCGATCGCACGTGCTGCTTGCCTGGGATGCGCGTGTGCTCCGGCGGCCGTCGGGAACTTTTCACGCTGAAAGCTCAGCACAAATTTCCGGCGCCGCGCCGACGAACATGCCGATTAGACGGCCGTCACATTCCAGATAAAAAGAACGCAGGTTAGCCGCCCGAACTCCATCCGCGGTCACTTTGGACCGAAGCAAGGCTATGGCGGCGGTTGGACCATCTCAAGGTTGGTGTGGTCAACGTTCCGGCGGTGCAGCAGCAATATGGCCGCACTTCGGGGTCTCGGCGTTTCCCTATCGCCCGGCGGCGCCGGTCTACAGCCATCGATAATTTTACACGAGGTCACCTCTATCTTTCACAGATCGTGACGCCGTCACATTTCTGACGATGGGCGTATGGAAAATAGAAAGAGCAACGGCTTGCTGATTCCATGCGAAAATCTGACGTGACGTGCCCCCATTGCCAGGCCGGCTATCGCCGGATCGAATTGACGTCGAAGGGCGGTGTCGCCGGCGAGTTTCGCTGCCTAGTGTGTGACCACATCATCGAGCTGATGGACGGTTCGACCGACGTCGCCTTTCGGCTGACCGTGCAGCCGGGCAAGACGTCCTACGCGTACTAAGGCGCTTTCTCGGTTCTGGCTCCCCGGCGTCACCTGCTCCAGCTAAGGCAGTGAGAGATCGCGCGCCCGCGGGCTGCTTGGCGGCAACGGCATCCTGCTCGAGAACCCTATCGGCCGCTGCCTTCGTCTGAAGCGCGTCATTCGGCCGGCGGCATGCTGCCATGTCCGCTGCGGTGTCCAGCCGCGGCGTTCGCCCGCGACAGCATGCCGAGCGCGACGAGTGCGGCGGCAAATCCTGCGGCAGCACCGACACCGAGCGCCCAGCGCGGGCCAAGATGGTCGGCGACCCAGCCGACGATCGGTGCGCCGATCGGCGTGCCGCCAAGCGCAACGCCGAGCCGCAGCGCCATCACGCGCCCGCGCATCGCAGGCTCGGTCGAGAGCTGCATCAGTGCGTTCGAGGTATTCAGGACCGTCAGCGAGGCGATGCCGATCACGACCAGGGCGGCGGCGAACAGCCAGTAGTTCGGCGCCAGCGCGGCCAGCGTGCAGCCGACACCGAAGATCGCCGAGCCCAGCATCAATGCGACAAAGCGCGGCTGGTCGCGCGTCGCCGCCAGCAGCGCTCCCGACATCGTCCCGATCGCCATCATCGACGACAACAGGCCAAAGCCGCGCGCGTCGGTATGGAAGACGCCGACCGCCATGGTTGAGATGAAGATCGGAAAATTCAGCCCGAAAGTGCCGATCAGAAACAGCATGACCAGGGTCGCCCGGAGATCGGGGCGGGACCAGACATAGTGAAATCCCTCCATGATGCCGCCCCTGGTGCGGGCTGCGCGCGCATTCGGTCGAAGCTCCGATTTGCGCAGCAGGCACAGCGAGGTCAGCACCGCCATGAAGGACGTCCCGTTGAACAGGAACGCCCAGCCGGTGCCGACCGAGGCGATCAGCAAGCCGGCCATCGCGGGGCCGACCATGCGCGCGGCATTGAACGAGGTCGAGTTCAGCGCGATGGCGTTCGACAGGTCTCGATCGCCGACCAGCTCGGCCACGAAGGTCTGGCGGACCGGAGCGTCGAGCGCGGCGCTGCAGCCGAACAGGAACGCGAACACATAGACGTGCCAGAGCTGCACCAGCCCGGTGACGGTGAGAATGCCGAGGATGAGCGACAGTGTGCCCATCGTCGCCTGGGTCGCCATCAGGAGGCGCCGCTGGTTGAAGCGATCGGCGGCGAGGCCGGACCAGGGCATCAGCAGGAGTTGCGGGCCGAATTGCAGCGCCATCACGATGCCGACGGCGGATGCGCTGTGATTTGTCAGCTGGGTGAGGACGAGCCAGTCCTGCGCGGCGCGCTGCATCCAGGTGCCGATGTTCGACACCAGCGCGCCGGCCGCCCAGACCCGGTAATTAAAGCTCGCGAGCGATCGAAAGACGCGTCTCATGTTCGCTGTGGATCATTCCCGCCGTGAAACCGTCCGAACCGCCGCGCCAGGAACAGGCCGATCAGGAGGCCGCCGAGGCCGAGCGCTGCGACGTCGCTGGTGGTTCTGAGGCCGAATTCGCCGACGCGGCAAACCAGGAGATATCCGACCGCGAGGTTGAAGAAGCCCCACACGATGTTGACGGTCGATGACGACAGGCCTTCGCCCGGCGGCTTCGCGAACGGGCTCTGGAACGGCTCGCCCATCATGCCGGCGACGACATGCGGGATCGCGTTGGTGAGGAAGGCGCCGCCGAAGAAGTAGGCGACGAGGTCAAGCCAGTTCATGGGCATGCGTCCTTTCCAGGAGATCGATTATCGCTTGGGTCGAGCCGGTTTCGCCGAGCCGCGGGAATACCTGCTCGATGCTGTAATCATGGGCGTTCGGCCGCGCATCGGTCATGGCGTCGATCGCGAGCGTGACGTTGAAGCCGGCCTCAAAGGCCTGCCGTGCGGTGGATTCGACGCCGGTGCCGGTCGCAACGCCGGCGACCACGACGTGCGTGACGCCGCGGGCCCTCAGCCGGGTCTCCAGGTCGGTGCTGGCAAACGCGCCCCAGGTCCGTTTGGTGACGACGATGTCGCCCGGTTGCCGGTCAAGCTCCGGGAGCAGGTCGGTCCAGCCGTCGGGAAATGCGCTGCTATGGCGCGGCCGCTCAGTCCGTCCGGGTGCAACACCGTCGACATTGACCAGCACGATCGGCAGTCCGCGCCGCCGAAACGCGTTGATGAGCGCGCAGGCGCGCGCCACCACGTCTGCGAACGGATGGACGAAGGGCGCGTCGGCGAGCCCGGCCTGCAAATCGACGACGATGAGGGCGGTGATCGGATCGAGCGTCGTCAGAGCCATCATCGTTTCCTTTTCAACCGGATGTGTCTTGCGATCGGTGCGGCGTCAGTCCGCGACCAGCCGCTTCAGCAAGCCGACCGCGGCGGCGAGTTCATCCTGTTCCCGCGCCGTCAGCCGCGCGGCAATCGTGCGCGACAGCCAGTCCTGCCGTGCGGCGCGGCCGGTGCGCAGCCGCTCGCGGCAGGTATCGGTGAGCGACATGATGGTCTGGCGGCCGTCGTCCGGATCGGGCGCGCCGCGCACCAAGCCTGCAGCCTCGAGCGCTGCGATCGCCGAGCTCATCGACTGCGGACGCATGCCCTCCGACCGCGCCAGGCTGGACACGGTCGCGGGGCCGTCCCTTTCGAGCCGCAGCAGCACCGCGACCTGGGAGGGCGGCAGGTCGTCACGCTGCCCCTGCTCGCGCAGCCGGCGCTTCAGCGTTCCGATCAACAGGCGAAGGTCTTCGGCGAGCGCGGAGGTGCGCGCCGAGCCGGTACGGGCCGGTGAACTGTTCATGCCGTCTTGATGGCATATGTACAGGTAAACTGTAAAGTCTGTCTTCGCAGCTTAACTTCAGATTTCCGTGATCGCCGGCGGCGCCGCCGAGCTTTGCTGGATCACGGCCGCAACCCTGAATGGCGCCTGAACCCGCTTTGCGGAGCGCATCAATTTAGATTTTGTTGTCTTCCTGCGCGCGGCCCGGTTTCACAGTCCGGACTTGCCGGCGATCCTGCGCGCGAGACGGCCACTCAATAATCCACGGCTCGGCGGCAACGTGACGGCAAGCTGGGGCGCGCCGTTGCCGGGCTGAGCATCAGGCCGGGGATGCGGCGCGTGCGATGGCATGCGCCTATTCGCTCGTGGTCTCGCTGGTCGCCGGGGCTGCATAGATGTCCCGCGCGCGCTTGGTCACGGCCGCATAGCGCGCGGTCGCGCTGAGGCTCATCAGCCCGGCGCGCACCAGGCCGAGGATGGCGCGTCGTGAGTGGAACGGGCCGGTCTTGCTCGCGGCATATCCGCGCGGATAGAGCTGCAGGCGGCCGGTGAGTGCTTCTTGCAATGCCACCTTCTGGGTCGCGCTCAGGCGCCGGCGCCGTGCGGGCTTTTCCGCTTCCGCCAACATGCGCAGCTCGATACCCGACGATCTTCGTGGCGCGCGCTTCATTGTCAGCTCACACTCTGGCCGACTGGCACGACGACCTTCCGCGAGGCCCGGCGCCTGGCCGGCATCGCCATGGACGCCGGCATGTGGCACATCATGGCTTGCGCTGTTGCTCATTCATGGGACAGAACCGCATTTCGAGCGGCGGCGGCATCTGACGAAAGTCAGGATCGGTTGTGACGAAAGTCATATTCGTTTGCGGCCGCACCCGGCTTACGCCAGAGTGGGCTGCTCGCTGAGCGATGGGCAACGCATGATCAATCTGAGCGCGGATTTGCTTGCGGCCGCGGAAGCCAACGTCATCGGTCTCGCCGTCATCGGTGCCGACCGGAGCATGCAGCGGAAGATCGGTCGGCTGGTCGAATGGCTTCCCGCAATCGGCGTCGATTGCTGCGAGTGCATGCTGCTGGTCGGCATGGAAGCCGAGTTGGCGGCGCTCGCCAGCGGCCGGCGGGACATGATCGCGCTGGCCGGCGTACGCGGCGCGTCGCCTGACACCACGCAGCCGATGACGGCGGTCGTGCTGTGGAACGGCGCGCAATCGCACTACTTCGTGATCGCCATGCCGGACTTCGCAGGGCGTCAGGTGGAAACGCTGCTCGGCAGCGAACGCAGGGCGCGGCGCCTGATGGAGCAACAGCTCGAGGCGGCGAGCGCGGAGGTGCGCTTTGCCTCCCTGGCGCGAACGCGGCTGCGGCTGGCGCGCGACCTGCACGATACGCTGGTGCATTCGATCGTTGCGCTGCTGACCCAGATCCGGCTGATCAGGCATTATCTGTCGGTCGATCCCGCGCGCGTGGCGGACAGCCTTGCGACGGCCGAAGACGCGGCTGCGAGCGGCCTCGTGCGCGCCCGCGAGGCGATCGATCGCCTGCGCACGCCCGACGATCTGAAGCTCGATCCCGACGTCGAGGGACTGCTCAGCGACTTCGCCGCACGCAGCGGCGTCAGGGTGTCGATCCAGATCGACGAGCAGGCGCGTGCCGGCTTGCGCGATTGCGGATTGACGGTCCAGCGCATCCTCAGCGAGGCGCTGCGCAACGTTCAGGCCCATGCGCAGGCGCGCCGTGTTTCCTTTCACGCCTTCGAAGCGCCGGCGGCGGTCGGTCGCAAGCTCATCGTCGAGATCCGCGACGACGGCCACGGCTTCGATCCCGCGGTCCCTCATCCCGGACATTTCGGATTGATCGGAATGGCCGAATTTGCTGAACTTGTCGGCGGAAGCTGCGCGGTGGAGAGCGCCCGCGGACAGGGAACGCTGGTCCGGATATCGCTCCCCGTGGCGGTGCCGCCGACGGCGTCGGCCGGCGTGCTGGCCGATTGATGTCGTTGCCGTGCGACAAACTTCGAGAGGATGACGGAAGCCCGTGAGCAGGATCGAGAAGGTACGGGTGCTGATTGCCGAGGATCAGACCCTGATCAGGGAAGGTATCGCCACACTGCTTGCCCAGCAGAACGACGATTTCGAGATCCTTCCCGGTGCGGCCGACGGCGAGCAGGCCATCGAGTTCGCGCGGCGCTACCGGCCGGACGTCATCCTGATGGATCTGCAGATGCCGCGTGTCGACGGCATTGCGGCGACTCAGCGGATTCTGCGCGAGCTGCCGCAGACTCACATCGTCGTGCTGACGACGTTCGAGACCAACGACCTGATCTTCGAGGCGGTCAGCGCCGGCGCCAAGGCGTATCTGCTGAAGGATGCCAGGATGGAGGAGATCGCATCGACGATCCGCGCTGTCATCAACGGCCAGTCCGGGCTTTCGCCCGGTGTCGCCGCGCGCATCCTCGATGAGTTCAAGAGGCTGCGCGGCCCGCGCGTCTCGGCGAAGCTGCCAGTGCGCGACGGGCTGACGGCGCGGGAGAATGAAATTCTCACGCTGATCGTCGAGGGCAAGAGCAATACCGAGATCGGCGAGCGGCTGCATTTGGCCGAGGGCACGGTGAAGAACTACGTCAGCACCATCCTGGAGAAATGCCAGGTCAAGAACCGTACGGAACTCGCAATAAAGGCAATAACTTACTAGAAATAATTGGCCTTGTCCGTACAACCAGGCGGCTGATCTGGCTGAAATTGCTCGCCTTTCTCTGGGCCGCGCCCGCAAAATTGGCTATAGGGTTGTTTCGGATTTGCTTTTTAAAGCGGCAGGTCCGTATTGCGCAGCTTTGAGTAAGCAGGGAACGACCATGAAGGGTATCGAGCGCCAGACCAAGGATTCGGATGGACTGGCAAACGCGGCGGCCGGCAACGGCGCGGATCCTGCGGCGCATGGCATGGCGGCGATCGATCAGGTCCGCGACCTTCTGTTCGGCGGCGCGCAACGCTCGCTCGAGACCAACCTCTCGGGCCTGCGCGAGGAGATGCAGGCATCGCTGAAGCAGATGCAGGCCGACTTCACCAACGAGCTCACCGCGCTTTCAGCACGGCTCTCCGACCTCGAACGCGATACCGAGCAGAAGCGCCTCGACTCGCTGAAGGATGTCGGCGCGGCCATCACCCAGCTCGGCACCGTCATCAGCGGATTGGGATCGGGCCGCACGGGCAAATAAGCATGCCAGCTGCTGCCGGCCAGAATCGCGAGATCGAGCAGCTCAAGACATTGCTGTTTCAGCCCGAGGCGACGCGTCTGACGTCGCTCGAGGCCGACCTCGATACGCTACAGCGCTATGTCGGCAATGCCGATCGCCTGGAGACGGCGACCGCCGGTATTCTGGTCGAGGCGCTGGAGCGCGCCGAGGTCAACCGGCCGCGCGAGCTCGCCACCGCGATTGCGCCGGTCGTGGTCTCCGCGATCCGCAGCGAGATCAAGAATTCGCGCGAGCAGATGATCGAGGCGCTCTATCCGATCGTCGGCCGGCTGGTCAGCGCCGCAGTTGCGAATGCGTTCCGGGAACTGGTTGCATCGCTCGAGCAGCGCATCAACGCACTGACCTCGGCGCAACTGTGGGTCGGGCGCGTCAAGTCGCTGGTGACGGGACGTCCGATCAGCGAGTTCGTGCTCGCCGATCGCCCGCCGCAGATCAACCGCCTGCTGATCATCGAACGCGGCAATGGCCGCCTGATCGGCGACTGGAAGCGCGAGGCGACCGCCGACGAACGCGCCGATCTATTGAGCGCGATGGTTGCGGCGATCCTCGAGTTCTCCGTGCAGGCGCTGGCCGGTGAAGGCAATCTGCAGACGCTCGATTTCGGCGGACGGCAGCTCGCGCTGCGCGCCTCGCCGCGTTACATCCTGGCGGCGGAGTGCCTCGGACCGCTGCGCCCCGCCGACAATGCCCGGATCAACTCGCTGTTCTTCGACGCGATCGAGCGCATCGACCGCGGCGCGGATTGCGACGGCCCGATGCTCGCCTCGCTCGCAACCGCGATCGAGACCGACGATACGCCGCGACGGATCGCGAGCCGGCGCGGCAAGGTGATCCTGTTCGCGGTGCTCGCCGCTGTGTTGGCGCTGCTGCTCTGGCTTGCCGCGACGTCGGTGTCGCGCGGCCTTTTGGAGCGGCGCACCCATGCGGTGCTGGAGCAGCTCGCCGCGAAGCAGCCCTTGCTGGTCACGTTCCCGCTGCGACTCGATTTCGATCACGGCAGGGCAAGCGTGGCGGTCTCGGGCATCGAGCCGAGCCAGCTGGAGACCGCGCCGTTGATCGACGCGCTCGCTGCGGCCGCGGCGCCGTACAAGATCGTCAACCAGATCGGGCAGGTCGCCACCCCGGACCAGGCGGCGGCGTCGCAGGCCGGTATCGTGGGCTTGCAGCAGAGCCTGGCGCGCTTGCAGGCGAGCCTCGACCAGATGCGCGAGGCGATCAGCGCGCAGGCAAAGTCCGGCGATCAGAAGGTTGCCGGGCTGACCGAGCAATACGGCAAGCTCGGCGAGCAGTCCGCGAAGCTCGGCGAGGAAGTTGCAAAACTGCAATCCGTCGCCGATGGCCCGACGGCGCGGCTCGACCGCTTCATCGCCTCGACCGCGATCTTCTTCGCCAACAATTCGGACGAAGTTCTCGACAACGATCAGGCCGAGCAGCAGCTGCGTGAGCTCGCCGGACTGCTGGCGAACAACGACCTCAAGGTACGGATCGTCGGCTACGCCGATCAGAGCGGCACCGAAGGCACCAACAAGACGCTGGGGCGCAAGCGGGCGGAGCAGGTCCAGCGCAAGCTGACCGCGCTCGGGGTCGATCCGTCGCGGCTGATCTTGGTGTCGCGCGCCGCGACGATGCCGATCACCGACCGGCTCGACGTCACCGTCGGCGGCAATCGCCGCGTCGCGTTCGAGACGGTCTATCGAGGCGAAGTGGCCCCCTGATGCTCACCGCAAAAGTCATGCTGCTCGGCGATATGGGGGTCGGCAAGACGTCGATCCTCTACCGGCTGATCTACGACCGGTTCGAGGGCCAGTACAAATCGACGCTGGGCGTCGAGATCCTGAGCCACGACGTGGTGCCGGCGGACGGCAGCGATCCGATGCGCCTCGTGTTGTGGGATACCGACGGCGATTTCGGCACGCAGATTTTCGACACCGTCTATGTCACCGGCGCATCCGCCGCGATCATCGTCTCCGACGTCACGCGGCCGCAGACCGTGACCCACATGGTCGAGCTGGTCCGCGGCTTCGAGGAGCGCTTTCCGGGCCGACCCTACCGGGCGCTATTGAACAAGATCGACCTGCCCGAAGCCGCGGGCAGCGCCGGCGCAATTGCCGAGCTCGCCAAGTCGCTCGGCAGGTCGAACGTGAAATCGGTCAGCGCCAAGACCGGCGTCGGCATCGCGGAAAGCTTTGTCGAACTTGCCCAGACCATCCGCCGCCGCCAACTTTAGCGCAAGATGGGCAGCGCGCGTTGGTGTCAGCCGTCCCGACTTCTCGGGGCTGGCGAATCGGGCCGGGACGGCTGACTTCATCGCACGTGGGGCGTACGATGAAACGCGCGCGACGTGCGGTGCCTGACCGCACGATTCTCTCCCCGACTGCACCACGCCGTCCCATACTCCGATAGTGACGATGGTCATCTTCCACTAGGCCAATGGCCTGCCTATCGTTCGCTCCGTCACCGGAACCAGCCACGGGACCCACGTCTCGGGCACATGGAGTGAGAGAGCATGAGCATTTTTGGAAGCATCATGGGTGCAATCTTCGGCCATGGCGCCCAGGCCAAGACGGCAGAGACCACAGCGACGGCTGCCCCCGGCGCAGCACCGGCTTCGACATCGTCAGCTTCCGCATCGGCGGCTCCCGGCACGCCGGCGGCGCAAACCGTCGACGTCGCCGCGATCGTCGACAAGGCCGCGGCCGCCACCGGCGAGAGGCTCGACTGGCGCACCTCGATCGTCGACCTGATGAAGGCGCTCGGTCTCGACTCGAGCCTTGCGGCGCGCAAGGAGCTTGCGAAGGAGCTGCACTACACCGGCGATACCAACAACACCGCCACCATGAATGTCTGGCTGCATCAGCAGGTGATGGCCAAGCTCGCCGCCAACGGCGGCAAGCTGCCGGCCGACATCAAGACTTGATGACCCCGACTTGAGCCGTGCAAGGCTTTCGCGCCCTGCACGGCTCCGAACGATATGTATTGCGTGAGGAGCAGTTGCGATGACCTCATCTCATCTTGCCATCCTGAACCGGCCGCGGACCGGTGTTGCCGCCGCGTCGATCGGTGCAGCACTTGGGTTCGCAGCATTGGCGCTCGGCATCACGATTGCGATCGCCCGCGCGGATAATTCCGGCGACGCGCCGCAGCCGGCAGCTGCGAATGTGCAACGCGCTTCGCAGACCCTGCCGCCAGCGCGGGTCATCCTGCCTGCACCGTGGGAGCAAGCCGCTCCGCTGCAGCCGGTCGCGGCGCCGGCGAAGCCGGCGGACCGCCAGTAAAATTTCGCATCTCTGTTACCGCCGGCGATCCAGTCGCCAGGCCGCGCACAGACCCCCAGCTCTGGAGCCTCGCCATGCCAGAACAGGTCAAGCTGCCCCGAAAACTTTCGCAGGAGCCCGGCGCTCCATCGACGCTTCGGCCGAGCCACCGGCGGGTCATCGAAGAACTCGACCGCTGGGCCAACAGTCCTGGCCTGCAGCCGCCCAGTGACGAAGACGAGCGTCACGACGATGCGCGCCGACGAAGGTAAGGCGTGAGCGGAACTGCGACGGCCCGCATCGCCGGGGATGCGGGGCCGGCGGTGGCGGCGTTGATCAGTTGAACGGCACGCGTGCCCTGGCCGAGAACGTCCAGATCCGTGCGGTGCCGCCGAGCCCGCCATACTCCGCCCCGAGGCCGAGCACGGCGCCGCCCGCAAGCCTGGTGTTCAGCCCGCCGGTGACGCGCGCCGACCAGCCCTCCAGCACCAGCGTCGGGTTGACCGGAATGCCGTTCACGCCCAGCGCCGCCGCGTCGTCACGGCTGAAGTAGTAGTCGCAGTAGACGCCGAGATAGGGCGCCAGCACCGCGCCGTCGGTCAGGGCCAGCGGGTAGCTCAGCCTGGCGCCGGCAGACGCGCGGCCGGTGACGAAGTCACGCGCCGTCTGCAACGTGCCGAGCGTGTCGGTGTAGGCGTTCTCATGCTCCCACAGCGTGTAGAGACGCGCGGACGGCTCGATCAGGAGGTTGCTCATCTTGTAGCTGCCGGTCAGTCCGGTCGCGAACATCCAGCGGTCGCCGTTGAAGCTGCCCTGCGCCGTTCCGGCCACGCCGTTGTAGCCGATCCGGGAGAAGGTCACGGCGGCGTCGTAACGCAGCGACGGCGTGATCATCCAGCCGAGATAGGTGCCCGCGGTCCAGCCATCGCCGGTGAGCTTTCCGCTGATGTCCTGCGCCGTGTAGTTGAACGTCTCGTAGCCGGCGATGGCGCCGACCAGGAAGTTCGGCGCTGCCTTGTAGGTCAGACCCATCAGCGCATTGAGCTGATTGCCGTAGATCGAAGACCCTGTTGTACCGACGCCCGGCGAGGTCGGCGACGACCAGCGGTCGGTGCCGCTGCCCCTCACGTCGATCCAGAACAGCCAGTCGCGCGCCTCGCGATACGTCGCGGGCTTAGCCTTGGCCGGCATCTGCTGATCGATCGCCGCAAACGCATTGTCGATCCGCGAACTGCCGCCGCTGCGTCCGGACGCACCGGAATTTCGATCGGAAGCATAGGCGCCGCGATTGCCTGCGTCGGCCTGCGCCACGCCACTGTCCGGGTCGGCCGCGAAGTTGAAGCGCATGCCGGTGCCGCCCGGCGTCATGAAACTGCCACCTTCGCTGAAGCCTTCCGAGATCGCGCCGTCGATCGCGCCCGAAATCGCCTGGCCGGAATTCTGCGCCACGACCTTGGTGAGGTCGATCTGCAACGCCCGCAGATTCACGCTGTCGGCCGGGACGCCGACGCTCTGCGCCAGCGCCGGCGAGGTGCTGGCGTCGAACGAGCCGTTGTCGGCATAGCTCGCCGTGATGGTGTGGCTGCCGATCTTGAGCGTTGCGATCGAGAACGTCGCCGTGCCCGTAGCGAGCGTTGCGGTGCCGATCGGCGAACCATTGTCGCTGAAGGTCACTGTGCCCGCGGGCGTGCCGGCCGGGGCGGTGACCTTGGCGGTGAAGGTGATCGACTGGCCAAAACTGCTCGGGTTCTGCGATGAGGTCAGCGCGATCTGGGTCGTACCCTCCGCAAAGCTGAAGCGGTCCGCTGCCGAGGTCGCCGATGTCCCGACCGCGGTTGTCACCGTGACGTCGACGGTGCCGCTGCCCGAGGGCGAGATCGCGGTGATCGAAGTCGCCGAATTGACCGTGAAGCTCGCCGCATTGGCCGCGCCGAATTTCACCGAGCTGGCACCGGTCAGGTTGGTGCCGGTGATGATGACCGTCGTTCCGCCGCGGGTCGGGCCTGCGGTCGGCGAGATCGACGTCACCGTCGGCGGAGACGCCACATAGGTGAACTGGTCCGCCGGAGACGTGGACGATGTCCCGGATGGGTTGGTCACGGTGACATCCACCGTGCCGAACCCGGCGGGCGCGACGGCGGTGATCTGCTCGTTTGAATTGATGACGAAGCTCGTCGCAGCAGTGGCGCCGAAGTGCACGGCGGTCGCAGTGTTGAAGCTGCCGCCCGCGATGATGACGGTGGTGCCGCCCGCCGCGGGACCCGATGTCGGGGAGATCGAGGCCACCGCCGGCGCCGGCGCGCTCGCGGCTGCGACCGAACTGAACAACGCGGCGGCGATCACGGCGAGGCCGCAAGCCGCGCGGCGTGCGATCGATGGCCGTCTGTCGCGAAGGTCGGATGCAAGGCGCGAAGCGACGAAGCGGAGACCGGTCCGCGCGAAGTTTGCAATCGGCAGCAAGGAAAACCCCCGTCGCGCCGCGATGCAGGCCGGCGCAGATTCCAAAGAAAGTATGGGGTTGTTCTAATACGCAGTTCGGCAAGCGCGCCGCGGAATCTCCGCGCGCAGCCGCTTTTGTGACGCGCCGTTGCCGGGCCGCTACGTCATTGCACGATTTGAGAAGATGGAAGCGCGCGACGTCGCCGCGATCAGTCGGTCACGCGGTCGATCATTCTCATCCCGCGCACGCAAGCTGACGTCACACGTGCTACGTCCGCTGCGCCGTCGCGATCAGCGCGGTCGAGGGAATCGCGAAGCTGTCGCCGGTCCGTCTCTGCTCGATCTCGCTCCGGAGCGCGCGCGCGACCGCGGCGCTCTGGCCGGCATCGAGCCCGCTCCAATGCGGCATGAACTCGAACAATTTGTCGATGTCGGCTGGATCGGCGACCTTGAGCGTGAAGTCGTGGGTGATCTCGGTGATGGCGGGCTCGGAGAAGCCTGCGGCGATGACCGCCGCAGCAAAGCGGGTGGGGTCAGCGAGCTCGGCGAGGCCCGTGCAAGGCATCGGTGTGACATTGTCGGGATAGAGCCGGCGGATGATCTGCGACAGCAAGAGATGCACGGCGGCGCCGTCAGCGCTTTTCCAGACCGCAATCGAAGCCGATCCGCCAGGTCGCGTCACCCGCGCCATCTCGCGCAATCCGGCGCGCCAGTCCGGAAACAACATGACGCCGAACACCGACACCGACGCATCGAAGGCGGCATCCGGCAGATCGAGCGCCTGGCCATCCATCTGCCGTGCCTCGATATTTGGAAGGCCATGCGCGCGGACCCGCGCCACCATGCCGGCGGAGAAGTCGATCGCGGTGACCGCAGCCCCGGTGCGGGCGGCGGCGAGTGCCGCGGCGCCGGTGCCGGTCGCGACATCGAGCACTTTCGATGCCGGGCCGATCGGGAGGGTTGCGACCGCGGCGTCGGCGAACAGCGTCGTGAACGGCTGTGACTGCGCCTCGTAGGCGGTGACCATCTTATCCCAATGCGCGGGATCGTTGTACGGCAACGGTTTCGCCGGCTCACTTGACTGCATGAATCTGGTCCTCGAGGCTTTGTTTGTGCTTGGCGAGGCGGCGCTTGAAATCCTTCGCGAGCGCATCGAGCGTCACCGCGCTGAGCCGCTTCAGGAACAGCGCCTCGACCTCGCGAAACGTCCCCGACAGCGCATCGTTGACGGCCTGTTCGACCAGGCAGCCGGGATTTTCCGAGCGATGGCCCATCGCGACGATGGTGGGGGCGCCGACCGCGCGATAGATGTCGGCGAGCGTGATGTCGGCGGGATCGCGCGCCAGCGTCCAGCCGCCGCCATGGCCCTTCTCCGAACGCACCAGGCCTTGCTCGCGCAGGCCCGCCATCACCCGGCGCACCACCACAGGGTTGGTCGCCATCGCCTGGGCGAGTTGCTCCGACGTGACCGGCTCGCCCGCTCCGATCATGTGGAGCAGGCCGTGCAGGACGCTGGACAGGCGGCTATCGCGGATCATGTAACTTCATATGTTACATGATGGGCAAGACGTCAAGGGGGCGGGATATCAGGCCGCGGTCTGATATTCGCGTGCCGGATTTGGCGGCGCCGCGCGTTTAATCCCCATCGGGGTCTTGAAGTCGGGGGCGGTATCGTGGGCAAGGTGGCGATCGATCGGATGTTGCTGGATGCGGTGGCGCATTACGGCGCGGGCCGCGCGATGGAGGCCGGCACGTTGTGCGGCGATATCCTCAGCGCCGATCCCGACCATGTTCCGGCGCTGCATCTGTCCGCCGTCATCGCCTTCGTGACCGATCGCGCCGCGGAAGGCGCGGTGCTGCTGAACCGGGTGTTCAGCCTCGATCCGCAGCATGGACCGGCGTTCGGCACACTCGGCGATGCGCTCGCCGTGAAGGGCGAGCACGAAGGCGCAGTAGCGGCTTTCCAGCGCGGCGTGACGCTGCGGCCGAAGGATGCCGGCCTGCACATCAAGCTCGGCGTGGCGTTGTGCGACCTGTCGCGCTTCGATGAGGCCGAGACGGCGTTTCGCCGCGCGATCGCGCTCGATGGCAGCCTGACGCGGGCGCGGTTCAACCTCGCCGTTGCCCTGGCCGGGCAGCAGCGGCCGGTCGAGGCGGAGCAGGCCTATCGCGAGGTGATCGCGCGCGATCCGGCCTATCGCGGCGTCTGGCTCAATCTCGGCAACGCACTGTCCGATCAGAAGAAGCACGACGCCGCCGCCACCGCCTATCGCCGCGGGCTCGGCGCGGATCCCGACAATCCCGGGCTGCACTGCGGCCTTGGCGCGGCGCTCTACCGCCTCGGCCAGCTTGAGGACGCGATCCTGCACTACCGGCGCGCAACGGCGCTCGATCCCGGCAACCTCGCGCCGCAGCGCCTGCTTGCCATGGTGCTGCACGAACTCGGCGAGCGCGAGGAGGCGGTCCGTCTCTACCGGCAGGTCTCGGCCCGTGATCCCTCCGATCACGTCATCCTCAACAATCTCGGGGCCTGCCTGTTCGAGCTTGGGCAAGTCGATGAGGCGATCGCCTGCGCCGAACTCGCGCTGGCGCTCAAGCCGGACTATGCCGCTGCGCACACCAATCTCGGGATCATCTTCGAGGCGCAAAACCTGGTCGAGGCCGCGGTCGCGGCGCATCGGCGCGCCATCGAGATCGATCCGCTCTATGCCAAGGGGCATGCCAATCTGGCGGTCGCGCTGCGCAACGCCGGCGAGATCGATGCCGCGCTGGTGTCGTCGCGCCGGGCCATCGCGCTCGATCCCGAGCAGCCGCTGGCGCATTACAACCACGCGCATTTCCTGCTGATGAACGGCGAGTTCGAGGAGGGCTTCGAGGAGTATCAGTGGCGCCGCAAGACCAAGATGCTCAGTGAAGGCGATCCGGTGTTCGACGAACCGGAATGGCAGGGCGAGCCGCTGGCGGGGCGCACGCTGTTGCTGTTCGCCGAGTACGGGCTCGGCGATGTCATCAATTTCGTCCGCTACGTGCCGATGCTGGTGGGCACCGGCGGCCGAATCCTGCTGCAAGTTCAGCCGGCGCTGGTCGCGCTGCTGCGGCCGATGCTGCCCGGCGTCGTGGTGCTTGCCCGCGGCGAGACATTGCCGCCGTTCGACCTGCAATTGCCGCTGCTCAGCCTGCCGCGGATCTTCCGCACCACCGTCGAGACGATTCCTGCGGCGACGTCCTATCTGCAGGCGGATGCCGGCAAGCTGGCACGCTGGCGCGACGCACTCAGTGGCGTGTCCGTCTTGAAGGTCGGCGTGGTCTGGGCCGGCAATGTCAGGCACAAGGGCGACCGTCAGCGCTCGCTGCCGGCGGAGGCCGTGCTGCCTCGGCTGGTCACGCCTGGCGTTCAGCTCTACAGCCTGCAGAAGGAGCCGCGGCCCGACGACGCGCCGGTGCTGCGGAATCTCGGCTCCGATATCGTCGATCTTGCGCCGACGCTCGGCGACTTCGCCGACACCGCGGCCGCCGTCTGCGCGCTTGATCTCGTCATTGCCGTCGACACCTCGGTGGCGCATCTGGCCGGCGCGCTGGGGCGCCCGGTCTGGATGCTGTGTCCCTATGCGCTCGACTGGCGCTGGCTGCGCGACCGCGCCGACACGCCCTGGTATCCGACCATGCGGCTGTTCCGCCAGGACAGACCGCAGGCCTGGGACCGCGTGCTGGCGCGGATGTCGGACGAACTTGCGCGCGTCGCAGCTGGCGAACGCGAGTTGCTGCTGCCGCCTCGCTTGGCGCACTGACCCGGTCTCACCCGGCGCTCATTCCCTGCGCGCCGCCGAGCAGCTTCACGTTGAGCCGGCCGCCGTCGAACAGCATCTCGTTCAGCGCTCCGTCGATGTCTTCGGCTGTGACATCTTGACCTTCGTTGCGGGCGATGCTGGCCTGCGCGATGCGGCGCATCAGCTCCTTGATGAAGGCGGCGCTGACGCCTTCGGTGCGCTGCACCGCTGCATCGATGACGAACGGCGCGAGCGGCAGGCCGCGGCCGTAGAGCCGGATCAGCTTGCCGCGTCCCGCTTCGTCGGGCAGCGGCACCTCGATCGCCTGGTCGATACGGCCGGGCCGGCCGGCCAGTGCGCCCTCCAGCTCTTCTGGCCGGTTGGTGGTCAGCACGAACAGGATATCGCAATCCTCCTTCAGGCCGTCCATCTCGTTCAGCAGCTTATTCAGCAGGGATTCCTCGCACGGTCCGCCCATGTCCTCGCGGTCGCGCGCGATCAGGTCGACGTCCTCGATCACGACCATGGTCGGCTGCAGCAGCCGCGCGAGGCTCATATAGGCGCCGAGCAGCCCGACCTGTTCGGCGGTGATGATCAGCGTGGTGTGGTTTGGCAGATTGGTGGCGAGATAGCGAATGGTGTGGGTCTTGCCGGTGCCGGGCGGGCCGTAGAGCAGGATGCCCTTGCGGGTCGACTGCTCGAGCTTGCGCAGCAGATCGCGGCTTTCGACGAAGCCGAGCACGTTGCGGTCGAGCAGCCGCAGCGTCCGTTCCGGCAGGATCACGTCGTCGCGCGCGACGGTCGGCAAGCGATGCACGGTCACGCCGCGCGCGCGGCCGCGATAGTCGGCGGCATCCTCAAGCGACAGGATCTTGCCGCGATAGGATCGTGCCGCGTGTACGGCCGCTTCCAGCTCCGCGAAGGTCCGCTGCACCAAGGCGTTTCCAGCGGTACCCGCAGGCACCGCGAGTTCGATCCGCAAGCCCGGTTCGGTCTGATAATCACGATGGTAGCTGAGCAGCACCGCGTAGCGCAGCTCTTCGGTTTGGCACAGCCACAAGCCATTGCTCAGGCATTTGACTGACTCGGGCTCTCCAACGTCGACGTCGTGATACTGCGGCGGCGCGATCGGCGGCGCGTTGCGGCTGTTCTCCATCAGCGAGGCAATCCCGAGGGTCTCATAGCGGTGTTGCTCGTGAATGCCGAAGAAATGGATCGGCGCAGCGAACAACCTGTCGATCGCGGTCTGAACGTCAGCTCGCATGTGACCGGGAAATTGCCGCGACCGGGTCATGATCTGATTGCGCGGCGTCCCGGCAAAATGCCAATCGAGCGCCATGAAGGCATATCGGAACTCCTCGCTCGGCAGATTTTCCGAGCTTGCCCGCGCGGCGATCAGGCAGTTGCCGCACAGGCAGACTGTCCGGCGGATGAGAAACACGTCGGTCACGGGCTCCAACGCGCCACAGAGATCGCACGGCCGGGCCGCGTCCGCGGCTGACGCGGTGATCAGCAATGGATGCCCGTTGTTGCGGATCAGCTGTTGGGCGGACTCCAGCAATGCCTTGGCCACCGTCGCGGGATAGGGGCCGCATGCGAAGCCGTTCTGGGCCTCGATTCGCGCGGTGACGGCAATCGCCTCTTTCCGGGATTTGCCGAATACCGTGCGCAACAAGTTGCGCATGAATTCCAGCGGCGTTTCGTCGTCATCATGAAAGAAGAGCCTGACCGGACCGTCGTCGCTGAACACGTCGTGCATGACACCCCCGAAACGCAATCGCAAACCAAAAGAACAAAATAAGAACACCATGGCCGCCAGCCTGCGTCAAGCGAAAGATTCTGCCGCCTCATCCCTGACGTGTGGTGAACGGCTCGGCCGGCCCAGCCGGGACCGCCTTGCATGCGTAAACGCCGCTCAACACTTGTGACGATTGTGTTGCGGCAAATGCCAAAACATGGCCGCTGCAACGGCAAACTTCCGACACATCATCGGGGCGAAAAGGAGCGATCCGACATGGCGCGAGCGCGAGAGCTGATTCCTTCCAGGGATGAGCCGTCGCGCAATGACTTTTAATAAGAGGCCCTCGTGTCGCACACATTTCGTTTTGCGATCCTTCTCGTCCTCACCCTGTTCGTCTCTCCCGCGCTTGCGCAGCCGGCCGCCAAGCCGGCGCCGCCGCAACCCGGTACCAGCGACACGCTGACACCGGAGCAGGCGAAGCGCGCGCTCGAGACGCTGCAGGACGACAAGAAGCGCGGCGAGATCATCAACACGCTGCGCGCCATCGCCAAGGCCTCGCCCCAGGCTGCTGCTCAGCCGGCCGCCGCGGAGCCGGCACCCGAGCAGCATTCGCCGATCCCGCTCACCGCCGACAGCCTCGGTGCGCAGCTCCTGCTGATGGTGTCGGAGCAGGTCGGCGAGATGTCGCGCGAGGTCGCCGACGTCGCGCGCACGCTGACGCATTTTCCGGCGTTCTATTACTGGTTTGTGCGCACCGCCAATGATCCGGACGCGTATGGCCTCCTGATCGACATCGCCTGGAAGCTGGCGCTGGTGTTCGGCTGCGCCCTGGCTGCCGAATGGGTGGTGTTCCGCTTGATCAAGCGGCCGGTTGCGTTCCTCGAAACGCGGCTGCCGCAGACCGCGCGCATGCCGGTGCAGGCGCTCGCGAGCGCCGATCCGCCGTCGTCGGTTACCGATGTCACGCCGGAACCGGAGTTGCATCGGCGCCGGCTCAGCCTGGCGCGGGCCTGGCAGTCGCTGGTCCGGCTGCCCTTCGTGCTCGGCCGCCTGCTGCTCGAACTGCTGCCGGTGGTCGTGTTCGGCGGCATCGCCACGGCGCTGCTCGGCACCGAGATCGGCGATCAATCGACGACGCGGCTGGTGATCCTCGCCGTCGTCAATGCTTACGTATTTTCGCGCGTCTTGATCTGCGCGGTGCGGGCGCTGGCGGGGCCTTTCGGCCTGTTCCGCGTCCGTGCCGAGACCGCGGCCTATATCGAGATCTGGGCGCGGCGCATCGTTGCGGTCGGGGTCTCCGGCATCGCTTTCGCCAACGTCGCGCTGCTGCTCGGGCTGCATCGCGCCGGCTATGCCGCGCTGATCCGCCTGGTGATGCTGGTCGTGCATCTGTTCGTCGTCGTCATCATCCTGCAGTGCCGCCGCCAGGTCGCCGATGTCATCCGTGCGCCGGCCGATCGCACCGGGCTTGCGGCGCGGACGCGCAACCGTCTCGCTTCACTCTGGCATGTGCTGGCGATCGCGCTCGACCTCGCGCTGTGGGCGGTGTGGGCGCTCAACATCCGCAACGGCTATTCGCTGCTGCTGCAATATTTTGTCGGCACGGTCGCGGTGCTGCTGGTCACCCGGCTCGTCACCATGGTGGTGCTGAGCCTGATCGATCGCGGCTTCCGCATCAGCCCGGACCTGATGCAACGTTTCCCGGGACTCGAGACGCGCGCCAACCGCTACCTGCCGCTGCTGCGCAAGGTGGTGACAACGGTGATCGCCTTGATCGGCTTCGTCGCGCTGCTCGAGGTCTGGGGCGTCGACGCCATCGTCTGGTTCTACGGCGGCCAGATCGGCTCTCGCCTGATCTCGGCGCTGGTGACGATCGGCATCGCCGCGCTCGCCGCGGCCGTGATCTGGGAAGTCGCCAATGCGCTGATGGACCGCCAAATCGACACGCTGTCGCGCGAGGGGCATTACGCTCGCGCGGCACGGTTGCGTACCTTCCAGCCGATGCTGCGCACCGCGCTGTTCTGCATGATCGTTGCGGTGGTCGGGCTCACCGCGCTCAGCGAGATCGGCGTCAACGTCGCGCCGCTGCTCGCCGGCGCCGGCATCGTCGGCATCGCGATCGGTTTCGGTTCGCAGAAGCTGGTGCAGGACCTGATCACCGGGCTGTTCCTCCTGATCGAGAACACCGTGCAGGTCGGCGACACCGTCACGGTGTCGGGCCTCTCGGGCGTGGTCGAGAACGTCTCGATCCGCACCATGCGGCTGCGCGCCGGCGACGGCTCGGTGCATGTGGTGCCGTTCAGCGCGGTGACGACGATCACCAATTCCAGCCGCGGCGCGGGCAATGCCGCTGTCAGCGTCAACGTGTCCTACAAGGAGGACACCGACCGCGCCGGCGAGGTGCTGAAGGATATCGTCGCGCAGATGCGTCAGGAGACGGCGTATCGTGCATTCATCCGCGGTGACCTCGAATTGTGGGGCGTCGACAAGGTCGACGGCTCCGTGGTGACCATCGTCGGCCAGATCCGCTGCACCGATAGCGGCCGCTGGTCTGTGCAGCGCGAGTTCAACCGCCGCATGAAGCGGCGCTTCCAGGAAGAAGGCATCGAGATCGCCTCGATGGGCCAGACCATCCTGATGCAGCTCCCGCCGCCCTCCGAGCCTGATACCAACAACGCGATGCCGCGCCGCGCGGCGGGCTGATCGGGCACGCTATCTGCGCGTCTCACGGTTGCGACGCGTCTCGCGACCGTGAGACGATCGCGGCGCTCTTGAACACGGCAATCGGCTAGAGCCGGCCGAAAACCGGCTATTCCCAACGATTCTCTGCGATTTCTCCCGCTGGCACAGCGCTTGCTGATTGTCGCGCAATGCGCGGCAAGACGCATTGCATGACTGAACCCAACGAAGGAAGGAAACGCACATGGAGCTTGGCTACTTCACCATGCCCTCGCACCCGCCGGAGTGCGGATTGAAGGAGGGCCACGACTGGGACCTGCAGACGCTGCGCTGGCTCGACGAGCTCGGCTATCAGGAAGCCTGGATCGGCGAGCATCACACCGCGCCCTGGGAGCCGCATCCGTCGCCCGATCTCCTGGTGGCGCAGGCGCTGCTGCAGACCAAGAATCTGCGTATCGGGCCTGGTGGCTTCCTGCTGCCGTATCACCACCCGGCCGAGCTCGCCAACCGCGTCGCGATGCTCGATCATCTCTCAAACGGCCGCTTGAACTTCGGCGTCGCGGCCTCGGGCCTGCCGAGCGACTGGGCGATGTTCAATGTCGACGGCATGTCGGGGCAAAACCGCGACATGACCCGTGAGGCACTCGAGATCATCCTGAAGATGTGGTCGGAGCCGGGACCGTGGACCCACAAGGGCAAGTACTGGACGGTGAGCAAGCCGGACACGATGTTCGACTTCCTTAAACCCCACATCAAGCCGTTGCAGGGCCCGCATCCGCCGATCGGCGTCGCCGGCCTGTCGAAGAACTCCGACACGCTGAAGCTCGCCGGCGAGCGCGGCTTCATCCCGATGAGCCTCAACCTCAACCCGGCCTATGTCGGCAGCCACTGGGATTCAGTCGAAGCCGGCGCTGCCAAGACCGGCCGCAAGCCGAGCCGCAAGGATTGGCGGCTGGTGCGCGAGGTGTTCGTGGCGGATACCGACGAGGAGGCGTGGAAGCTGTCGACCGGCGACATGATGGGCCGGATGATGGGCGAGTATTTCCTGCCGCTGCTCGGCCATTTCGGCTTCAAGGACTATCTGAAACACGCGCCCGACGTGCCCGACAGCGACGTCACCGTCGAATATTGCGCGCGCCGGAATTGGATCGTCGGCTCGCCCAAGACGGTCACCGAGAAGATCGAGCAGATCTACCGGGAGGTCGGCGGCTTCGGCGTGCTCTGTGTGTTCGGCTTCGACTACAAGCACAAGCCGGAGGCCTGGCGGCACTCGCTGGACCTGCTCAAGAACGAGGTGATGCCGCGGCTCAAGCATCTCGGCGCCGAGTTCGAGAAGGCTGCATGACAGCTAGGCGGGGTGCGGGGCTTGCCTCGTACCCCGCCTTGCATATCTTGAGGGAAATATATTTCAGTACCGGGGTTGCGGCATGACGGTCGACGCACAGAGTTTCAAGCAGGCGATGCGCCATTGCGCCGGCGCGGTCGCGCTGGTGACGGTCGGCTCGGAGACCGGGCAGCGCACCGGCCTGACGGTGACCTCGGCCTGCTCGTTGTCGGACAATCCGCCCTCTGTTCTGGTTTGCGTTAACCGTAATGCCAGCGCGCACGCTCGCATCCTCGAGGAGCGCCATTTCGTCATCAACTTCCTGAACGAGGACCACGCTCTGCTGGCGCTGACCTTCTCCGGCCAGAAGGGCGTCAACGGCGACGACCGTTTCGCGTTCGGACGCTGGACCACCGGTGCGACTGGCGCCCCGGTGCTGGAGGATGCCGTCGCGGCGTTCGACTGCGTGCTGGCGCAGGAGCTCGAGACCAAGACCCATTCGATCTTCATCGGCGAGGTCCAGCATGTCCGCGCCGCGACCACGGTCGATCCGTTGATCTATCTGCGCTCGGGCTTCCAGAGCGTGCGCAACATCCATGATCCGATCACGCTCGGCGACGTCGATGCGCGCCGCGTCAGCTGGAACGAGTTTTCCTGAGCAGCCGGCAGGCGGTGCGCCTCCGATAGTCAATCAGCATCGCTGACCAATCCTGATCAATTTGACGAGCGCGCCATGCGCGCTAGCGGCATGCTATAAGTGCCGCCGCGCTTTCCATCGGCGGTTTGAGGCCCCAAGCGCATCTCGAGATCTCCAGTCATCGACAAGGGAGAGCAACTCATGAAGATCGTTGTGATCGGCGGCACCGGACTGATCGGCTCCAGGACGACAGCCATTCTGCGTCAAGGCGGCCATGACGTCGTCGCCGCTTCGCCCAAGAACGGCGTCAACACCATCACCGGCGAGGGGTTGAAGCAGGCCCTGGCTGGCGCAGCCGTCGTGATCGACCTCGCCAATTCGCCGTCGTTCGAGAACAAGGCGGTGCTGGAATTCTTCGAGACCTCCGGCCGCAACCTGCTCGCGGCGGAGAAGCAGGCCGGCGTCAAACACCATGTCGCGCTATCGATCGTCGGCACCGACCGCACGCCGGAGAACGGCTATTTCCGCGCCAAGGTCGCCCAGGAGAAACTGATCGAGGCGGCCGGCATTCCCTACACCATCATCCGCGCGACCCAGTTCATGGAATTCGTCGGGGCGATCGCCGATGCCGGTGCGGTTGGAAACACGGTCAGGCTCTCGCCCGGCCTGTTCCAGCCGATCGCGGCGGAGGATGTGTCCGCGTTCGTGGCCAATATCGCGCTCGAGCCGCCGCGCAACGGCATCGTCGAGATCGCTGGCCCGGACCGTGCGCCGTTCAACGACATCGTGGCCCGCTACCTGAAGGCAAAGGGCGACCCGCGCGAGGTGGTGCGGGACCCTGACGCGCTCTACTGGGGCGGCCGGGTCGAGGAATACTCGCTGGTGCCGTTGGGCGAGGCGCGCATCGGCCGCATCGATCTGAACGAGTGGCTGCGCCGCTCGCGGTCCGCTGCCTGAGTGGAGAGCCTGACGGCGTCAGCTATTTGAGCCACACCAGGAGCGGGACGGGCGCGCGGCCCTCGCAGGACAGCGTGCCCTCGTAATTGTGCGTCTTGCGGGCGCTATAGGTGCAGGGCGCGCCGTCCAGCACCAGTTCGGCCGTGACCTGTGCATCCGAACCGGTGATTTGCAGCTTGATCTCGCCGGCGCGTTCCTCCGGCCCATCCTGCGTGCAGATTCCGACGTGCTTCATCTTCAACGGTCCGAAGAATTGCCTCGGCGTTCCCGGCGCGCTTTCGGTGAGATGCCCGGTCAGCTCCCATTCGCCGAGGACGCCGGCCTGGCCGAGGATCTCCATCGCACCGAGCGGCGGCGCGTGGCTGAGACACAGCGCAACAGCGCCGAGCAGCGCCGCGCCGCCGTTGCGCCATGTCGTCAGCGGCATCACAGCTTGCTTCCCGTTGTCTGTCGCAATTCCATCAGCTCCGGCCGGGACACGTCGGAATCCGCGGTGAGCCGGGCGATCTGCGTTGCGCAGTCCTGGGTCTTGGCTTGATCGCCGGATGCCTTGGCGCTCTTCATCATCCCAACATAAGCCGCCAGCCGGTTCGGCTCCTTCTTGAGCACGGCCTCATAGGCGGCAAGCGCGTCGGCGGCCTTGCCGCGATCGAGCAGCATCGCGGCGTAGAGCTCGCGCGCCGGGGCGAGCGGTCCCGGCGTGACGGGATGCTTCTCGGTCTTGTCTTCCGCTTCCGCGGCGGAGTTCATCGCGCCGAGCGCTTCGTCGTATTTGGCTTCGGCGTACAGCACCCAGGCGCTCGCGATCTGCTGCTGGATATCGACGATGTTGGACCAGTAGGCGTCCTTGGCGTCCTTGAGCTTGTCGCGCAGCTCGACCAGCTTGGCGACATCGGGCTTGGCGGCCGCCGGATCGCCGGAGCGCGCGGCGCCGACTGCGCGGGCGAAGTAGGTGATGGCGTCCGCATAGGCGTATTTGGTCGGATGCACTTCGAGCGCGGCGGCGCCCTTCCAGTCGCCGCGTTCGAACACATAGCGAGCCTGGCTTGCCGCGACCGCGAACGGACCGGCGAACCGGTCCTGCTTGAACTGGAGCTTGCCGAGCTCGTCGACCACCGCGCGCGCCTCCTTGTCCTGGCCCAACTGGAGATAGGCATAGACCAGATAGTCCATCGCGTGCGCCTGATCCTGCTGCTCGCCGTCTTCCTTGGCGATGCGCGCAGATTCCTTGTTCGAGGCGATCGATTCCTTCCAGTAGCCGACGCGCGTGAAGATGTGCGACGGCATGTGCTGGGCGTGTGGCGCGCGCTCGGCGATCTTGGCATAGCGCATCGCCGCGGGGAGGCCCTTCTCCGCGAGCGCCGGATAGTCGTAGAGATGGATCAGGTAGTGGGCGATGCCGGGGTGCTCGGGCTGGCTCTTGAAGATCGGCTCGAGCAGCGCCGCGCCCTTCAGCTGGTTGGCATAGGTCTTGTCGGACGGGGACGCCGCGACGTTGAGCGTGATCGCATAGGCGATCTGCGCCTCGTCATCGTCGGCATAGCGTGTCGCGACCTGCTCTTCGGCTGCGAGGAATCTCTGCACGCGGGTGCGGTGATCGACCTTGTCGTAATCGACATACATCGCCGCGATCGCATCGACATAGTCGCGCTCGCGCTGTGTCTGCGCGCCCAGCGCCTGACCCTTCTTCACGGCTTCGAGGCCGAGCGGAAGGTTCTCCGGCGGTGGCGGCCCATGCGGATTGTAGAGATAGCTGAGCGCGATGCCCCAATAGGCGATGGCGCATTGCGGATCGGCCTCGAGCACTTCCTCGAAGGTGCGCCGCGATGCGCTGTACCAGAACGAATGCTGATACAGCATGGCGCGATCGAACAGCTCCTGTGCTTCGGGCTTGCAGGACGTCGCGAAATGAACTTTGCCTAATCGTTGTTCAGTCGAATCCGAGACGGCAGGCTGCGAAATGGTCGCGGCAATCAGGCCAATGACCACAGCGAGGGGAAACCGTGTCATGGGACCCGCTCCGTGGCGTCGAATGAAAGGCGCATGATAGCACCTTTCCCGCGCGGCCGGAACGGCAGGTGCTGTCCTGGCCTAGCTGTCCAGCTCGATCGCTAACGCCTTGATCTTCCGGTACAAGGTCGCGCGACTGAGCCCGAGTGCTTTGGCAGCGTCGCTCACTCTTCCGCCATTGGCGCGCAACGCGTCGGCGATCGCGGCGCGCTCGCTCGCCGCGTGATCGGCCTCCACGCTGCGCCTGACGAACGGCGGCAGATCGAGATCGGCCTCGGTGATGACGCCGTTCTCGGCGGTGGCACCGGCAAGCCGCAGCACGTGACGAAGCTGGCGCATGTTGCCGGGGAAGGGATAGGCCATCAGTTGCGCCCAGGCATCCGGCGCGATGCGGCAGTGCGGGGCTTCCTCGTCGGCGATCTGCGCGATCACCTCGCGCCGATCCGCGCGCTCGCGCAAGGCGGGCAGCCGGATCTCCATGCCGCGCAGCCGGTAATACAGGTCGGAGCGGAAGCTGCCGTCCTCTGCCATCCGCGCCAGATCACGATGCGTGGCGCTGATCAGGCGGATGTCGACCGGGACAGGCTTCAGCGCACCGAGCGGCCAGACCTCGCGATTCTCCAGCACGCGCAGCAGCCGCGTCTGCAGCGCCAGCGGCATGTCGCCGATCTCGTCGAGGAACAGCGTGCCGCCGCTCGCCTGCACGATCAGCCCCTTCGATCCCTCGCGCCGCGCGCCGGTGAAGGCGCCGGCCTCGTAGCCGAACAGCTCGGCGTCGATCAGGCTCTCCGGCATCGCCGCGCAGTTCAGCGCGACATAGTTGCGGGCCGCGCGATTGCTTGCGGCGTGGATAGCGCGCGCGAACACGTCCTTGCCGGCGCCGGTCTCGCCATGCAGCAGGATCGGCAGATCGAGATTGCCGACCGTCATCAGCCGCTTGACGCCCTTGATCAGCACGGGATCGCGGCCGGCCAGCCTGTGCAGGCCGCTGAACTGTCCGGCCGGTTGTTCACGCGGCGGCGCAGGTAACGGACGGGAGGCACGCGCGCGGACCGGAGGCGCCAGGTGGCCGCGGCCCCATGGCGTGCCGTCGGCCCGCCGCAGCGTGACCGGATCATCCGCGGCGCGCGTCGCGCGATCGTCGAGCTGGATCAGATGCGACAGGTCGATGCCGCCATCGATCATCGCATCGGTCAGGCCGAACATGCCGCGCGCGGTGCGGCAGGCGCCGACCACGCGGCGGTCGTCGTCATAGGCGAGCATGCCATGGCCGTCGCCGGGCAGCGTCGCAATCCAGGAGGCGCGGTAGCGCCGCCGGAAGAACGACTGCTCGATCCGCCGCGTCGCCTCCGTGGTGACAGCCAACGCCAGTTCATGCGCGCTGCGGCCGAGATCGCTGCGGCAGGAGGAGATGTTGACGGCGCCGGCCAGCCTTCCGGCATGATCGAACAGCGGCGACACCGCGCAGGTGAACATGTGCCACTGCTCGCGGAAATGCTCGTCGCCATGCACGATGATCGGCCGCTGCTCGGCGAGCGCGGTGCCGAGCCCGTTGGTGCCCTCGAAGGTCTCGGCAAAGTTCGAGCCGGTGTAGATCTTCCATTCCAGGAACATCCGGTCGTAGTCGCCTCCGGGCAGGCGGCTCACCAGCATGGTGGCATTAGGGTCGGCGAGGTTGACGCAGTAGCCGGTGTCGTGAAGCACCCGGGCGAGGTCCTCGAGTTCCGGGATCGCGACCTGGATCAGGTCCTCCATCGGCTCGGCGACGTGGCGGACCTCGGCCTCGGTCAGGGTCTGCGGCGGCCCGCGCCGGGCCGGATCGAGGTTGTGATTGACCACGCAGCGCCGCCAGGACGCGGCAATCCGCGCCTCGGTGTCGACGCCGGCCACCTGATTGGCCGCCGATAAAACACGGGCGACGTGATTTGAGGCCGAAAGATTGGCCATCCAGTGGTCTCCACCCTGTATTTTGAGCGAAGTCTGGCAGCCCGATGGCGAATGTCAATTGGCCGACGAGGTCGCGGGGAGGGACCTTTGGGTGGAGGCGGGTGGGCTGTGTAGGGCGGATGAGCGAAGCGTCATCCGCCGTCTTGCGCGTCGATCTGCGGCGGATGACGCCTTCGGCTAATCCACCCTACAAGCTCTGACATTTGTAGCTTCCTGATCGATGTTAAAGATGAATGCCCTCGAACGCTGCTTCTGACTCCCGACCGGACATCCGCGGCGCGGAACAATTAATTTCAATTCTCGTCCGCAAGGCTCCCAAGAGCATGCCGTTGATTGTTCGGACGCTTAGTGCCGAGTTCATCGATTAGCGAGATCCATCCCGGAGCGCGTCGAACTCGCGCGGTGGCTGCCCGGTCATCCGACTGAACACGCGCGAGAAGGAGGCGGCGCTGTCGTAGCCGACCTGCGCCGCCACACTCTTGACCGGTTTGCCCTTGCCGAGAAGCTGGCGCGCGATCGTCATGCGCCAGACCGTCAGGTACTCAATGGGCGTCAGGCCGACCAGCGTCCGAAAATGATCGGCGAACCGCGTGCGTGACATGCCCGCAACGTCGGCCAGATCCTCAAGCTTCCAAGGCTTCTTCGGCGCCTCGTGCATCGCGGTCAGCGCCTTGACCAGGCGTGGGTCGGCGAGCCCGGCGAGCACGCCGGTCGAAATGGCGCCGCTCTCAACGACGTGGCGCACGATTAGGATCAGGAGATAGTCGAACAGCCGGTCGAGCGCCGCTTGGCGGCCACCACCTTCGGAGAAGGCTTCGCCGACCAGCAGATCACAAACCGGGCCCAGCGCCGGATGAGCAGTGAGCGGCAGGACCACACATTCAGGCAGGCCCTGGCCAATCGGGTTGCCCTCCGCACCCCCGAGTTCGACGGTCGCGCATACGAGGTCGGCTCCGCGCTCGGGATCGACTGCGAAACTGTGGGTCCGCCCGCGCGGCAAAAACAGCAGGGTCGGCTCAACGAGTTCGAGGTCAGCTTGTCCGTCCTGGGTGACCGTGAGCGCGCCTGCCTTGAACAGGTGCAGATGGCCCACACCAGTGAACTGCAACGTCTGGCACAGGTTCCCGGTGAAGAACGTCCGGGCCGTCGGCGTTACGTGGGCGAACAGGGCAGCAAAGGGGTCCATCGGGACGATCTGCAAAGTTATTGGCACCAGGCGTCACCCATAGTCTTCCATATGAGTGGTGTGCAAGTCCCCAGTCCTTGATCAACCGGAGAGTCTCATGAATATTCGCTTCGTCACAAAGACCGTTCACGCCTTCCTCGACTACCCCGTCGCGTTGAGCCTGATGGCAACGCCGTTCCTGCTCGGACTTGGCCGTGCCAATCCACTGGCGCTCTGGGTGTCGGTCGCAACCGGCGTCGCCGCCCTCATTCTGACCCTGTTCACCAATCACAAGACCGGTGTAGTCCGCGTGCTGCCATATGGGTTGCATGTCGCGGTTGACCGCCTCGTCGGCATTACTTTCGTCGCCGTGCCCTTCGTGCTCGGCCTGCATGGGCTGGACGCCTGGTACTACTGGGCGAACGGTGTTGCTGTTCTCCTCGTCACCTTCGTGCTCAACGCGCCCGAAAGCGGGGAGCGCGCGCTGAAGTCGGCGAACGCCTAAGAGCCTTCGCTAACATCATGTGACAGCGGCCGAGTTAACCCTCGGCCGCTGTCGGTGCTTGAACCACCCCGGTACGGAGCCAGGTTTGGAAGTTGCGATAGGATGTTTCACCGTTTCGAGGTCGTATGTCCCAAGTCGATTGGCTGAGCCAACTCTTGCAAATCATCACCGTTACCGGCCAGCTCGAGGTCCGCTGCGCCTACGGTGCGCCATGGCGTCTGGCCTGGGGCCCGGCTGCGGCAAACGAAATTCCCTACCACGTCATAGTCAAGGGCCGAGCCATTTTCGAGGATCCGGAGACGAGAACAGCGAGGGAGCTGGTGAGCGGAGATATCGTGCTGCTGCCACACGGTGCAGCGCATGTACTACACGACGGTAGTGGGCAAGCACCAATCCGTACCCAGGAACGCCAGGGGTCTGCTGGATGGATGCTGAGCGAGAACGACGGCGAGGGCGAGCAACTCGATCTGATGTGCGGGCGCTTCTTCATTGCGCCACCCCATGATCGGCTGATCCGCAACTACATGCCGACAAATCTAGTGGCGCGGGCTATTGACGGCCACGGAGAAGAGGGCATCGGGTCCGCGTCCAACCAACTGGCCAGTCTGGTGGGGTTGATGCGAATGGAGTCCGCTGGCGACCGAGCGGGAGGACGCGCCATGCTCAACGCACTTTCTTCGGCTCTGTTCACACTGGTACTGCGAGCGGCGAGCGAATCCGAGAAAGCCCCTGAAGGCTTGCTGGCCCTGGCCGGCCATCCGCGACTGGCTCCGGCCATCGCGGCAATGTTTGCCGATCCAACACGGTCCTGGAAACTGCCTGATCTGGCGGACTTGTGCGGCATGTCACGCGCCACGTTCATGCGACACTTTCAAGACAGGTTGGGTTGCTCCGCCCTCGACCTGTTGACCGATCTCCGGATGAGCTTGGCCGCCAACGAACTTAAGAAGCAAGCGATCAGCACCGAGGCTGTGGCCGAGACGGTTGGGTATCAATCCGTTTCGGCATTCCGGCGTGTGTTTGCCGAGAGGATGGGGATGACGCCGGGGGAATGGCGCCGACTGGCGCACAAGGGCGAGTAGACGCACGCGGCCCGGGAATTCTACGCGTGTCAATTTGATCCTTTCGGGCATTATATTGAGGCAATTAAGTCTCGAAATTACTATTCCCTGCCGTAGGTTGAGCTCCGCAATCACTTGATGAAGGAGCCACCCAATGAACTGCATCAGCATCGCTGCCACCGAACCCGCAACCGGCGTAGCCGCGGAAATCTACGCGCAGACCGAAAAGAGCGGAAACACTCTCGCGACCCAACCTTCCCATTCACCCACGCGGCCGACGCCGACAAACGCCGTCATCGAAACTATCCTGAGCCGTAGTGCTGCCAAGTACTACGACCCCAGCGCCACCCTGAGCGACGATCATATCCGCGACCTGGTGCGGATCGGCACCTCCGCGCCGACATCTTTCCATCTGCAGAACTGGCGCTTCATCGCCGCGCGTACGCCTGAGGCCAAGGCTCGGTTGCGTCCGATCGCATGGAATCAGCCTGCGATCACCGACGCCGCCGTTACCTTCATCATCATCGGCCAGTTGGCCGATGCCAGTACCGTCCCCGAGCGCCTGGCGCCGGTGGTGGAAGCCGGCATCATGCCGGCGCACCTGGTGCCGGAATGGGAAATCCCCGCTCGCGGGCTGTATGACGATCAGCCCCAGCGGCAGCGCGACGAGGCTGTGCGCTCCGCGACCTTCGGCACTGCGGCGATCATCTATGCGGCTCGCTCGCTGGGCCTGGGTTCGACGCCGATGATCGGTTTCGACGCAGAGGCCGTGCACCGCGAGTTCGGCCTGGGCGAAGACGAAGTCCCGGTCATGCTGTTGACCGTAGGGCCGGAGCGAGCTGGCAACTGGCCGCAGAAGCCGCGCATGCCGGTGGCCGATGTCTTGGACTTCGCATGATTATCAAGCGACCCAACCACTCATGGAGACTATGATGCCAAGAACTGCAGCCCTGAAGCCGGAACAGGTGCCGGCCGAGTCGAAACCGACTCTCGATGCGTTCACGAAGAACATCGGGTTCACCCCCAACATGATGGCGGCCTTCGCGCAGAGCCCGATAGCGTTCAACGCGTGGGCCACCCTGCTCGGCGCGCTAAGCAAAGCGCTCGACGTGAAGACACGCGACAGCATCGGCCTCGCGGTTTCGGAAGTGAATGGTTGCAACTATTGCCTGACGGTTCACAGCTTCACAGCCGAACATATGGCCAAGCTGCCACCCGATGACATCATTCTCGCCCGGAAGGGCTATGCCAGCGATCCGAAACGGGATGCGGCCGTCCAGTTTGCGCGCAAAGTCATCGAGACCCGCGGGCAGGTCAGCGACGCCGATCTGAAAGCCGTTCGCGATGCTGGATACACCGAAGCAAACATCATCGAGATCATCGCACTGGTGGCGATGTACTCCCTGACGAATTTCTTCAACAACGTGTTCGATCCCGACAAGGACTTTCCCGCCGTTGCACCGGCTGGCTCGATCTGAGCTCTGTCCCTGTCGCAACCTCATGAAGCCATTGGGATCGATCACATGAACATCCTCCATATTGATTGCAGTCCACGTCAGGAATCGTACAGCCGGCAGCTTTCGGCGGCGATCGTCGAAAAGCTTCTCGAGGTTGCGCCTGGGGCGAGCATCACCCGGCGCGATTTGGGGACTGAACCGTTGCCCCACGCCTTGGCTGACTACGCGGTCGCGCTGTCGTCGCCGGCCAGCTTGGCGGCCCCGCCGAAGGGCGCTCTGGATCTTGCCGACGCGCTGATCCAGGAAGTCGAGGCGGCCGATGCGATCGTCATCGGCACGCCGATGTACAATTTCACCATCCCCTCGGTGCTCAAGGCGTGGATCGACAAGATCCTGCGCGTCGGTCGCACGATGAAGTCGACGCCGACGGGGAAGGTGGGAATGCTCAACGATCGTCCGGTATTCATCGGCGTCGCCTCCGGCGGCGTCTTCTCCGGCGACCGAGCCAACCAGCCGGACTTTCTAAGGCCGTATCTGTCGCTGGCGTTTAGCTCCATTGGGCTGACGACCCAGCAATTTCTGCCCCTACAGGCCACTGCGTTCCTCGACCGAGACAAAGCCGAATTGGCGAGGGAGAGGGCCTTGGCGGCGATCGATCTGACAGTCGTGCGAGAGTTTCGAGGTGTCGACGGTTGGCCTGCGGTGCTCGCAAACGCCAATAGACCGTCTCGCGATGCCCCCTGCTCTGGAGAGCATCGCAAGGAGCATTCTGAGGGCGCGCCGCAAGCTCTTGGCGACGCGAGCATCATTACCATCCGGCCTTCGCCGGACTATCAACACGAGGTCTTGTGATGATTTTACCTACCGGTACGATCCCCCAAATCGGCGACAGGATCACCGACAAATCGGCACCGCCCGATGAGAGTGCCGTCCGCGAATGGATCGGACCCGAGGCGTTCGAGCATTGGGCCGAGCTGCGAAACTGGATCGACGAATTCTACCCTGGAGTTTTCGCGCCAGACTGGCTCTACGGTGGCAAGAACCGCGGCTGGTCCCTGCGCTACAAGAAGACCAAGGCGTTCACCGCCTTGGTGCCGGAATACAGGCGCTTTTCGGCTATCGTGGTCATGGGTGGAACAGAGCGAGAAAAGTTTGACGAGCGGCGTTATGTCTGGCGCCCGCAATTGGTCAAGCTCTACGATGACGCCAAAACATACATTGACGGGAAATGGCTGACAGTCGCGATCTCATCGGCTGATGATCTGCATGATGTGACGGAGCTCTTGACCATGAAGCGCCCGCCACTGTCGCGCGGTTAAGGTCACAAAAATCCTGGATTCACGGCGTGGTGGCTCCAACGAACCCAAGTGGCATCACACAGCAATTCGACATCAAGGTCGTCGCGGAAGGCGTCGAACCTGCAGCCAATTGCGTGAGAGATCGAAACGACCCTCGATGCCGAGAGGCGGATTACACTGCGCTAATCCGCGCTACTTCACTTCACCTGCCATGAACAGCACAAACGAACGCCCGGCCGTCTTGTACGTGCTCTCGAACGCGAACTGCGCGCCTGCCGCTTGCTCCGGCGCGTTGGTATCCAGCAGCAGCGACCAGTGCGGGCCGGCCGACGTCGCCGGCAGCTTGAAGTCGACCTCGCCTTCATAGCTGTTGAGGATCACCAGCACGGTGTCGTCCTGGCCTTCGCGGGCGATCGCGGTCTTGCGGGCGCGGCCGTCGAGCACGACGCCGAAGCATTTGATCCAGCCGGTGGTCCAGTCGTCTTGCGACATCTCGGCGCCCGCGGCGTTGATCCAGACCACGTCGCGGATGGCGAGCTGCGGATCACGGTCGCCGGAGAGGAAGCGGCTGCGGCGCAGGATCGGATAGTCGCGCCTCAGCTTGATCATTCGCTTGGTGAAGGCGAGCAGCCTGTTGGCGTCGTCGGAGAAATTCCAGTCGAACCAGGAGATGTCGTTGTCCTGGCAATAGGCGTTGTTGTTGCCGCGCTGGGTGCGGCCGAACTCGTCGCCGCCGAGCAGCATCGGCGTGCCCTGCGAGGCCAGCAGCGTCGCCAGCATGTTGCGCTTCTGGCGTTCGCGTAAAGCTCGAATCTCGGGATTATCGGTCGGCCCCTCGGCGCCGCAATTCCAGGAGTGGTTGTCCGACGAGCCGTCGTTGTTGTTCTCGCCGTTGGCCTCGTTGTGCTTGTTGTCGTAGCTCGCCCAGTCGTTCAGCGTGAAGCCGTCATGGGCGGTGATGAAGTTGACGCTGGCCCAGGTGCGGCGACCCTCGCGGTTGAATACGTCGTGCGAGCCGAGCAGCCGCGGCGCGAGGCTGCCTGGCGCGGCCTCACCGCGCCAGAAATCACGCACCGTGTTGCGGTATTTGTCGTTCCATTCCGCCCAGCCCGGCGGAAAGCCGCCGACCTGGTAGCCGCCGGGGCCGCAGTCCCAGGGTTCTGCGATCAGCTTGACGGTCGCGAGCAGCGGGTCCTGGTTCATCGCCTTGAGGAATCCTGACTGCTCGTCGAAGCCATAGACCTCGCGTGCCAATATGGTGCCAAGGTCGAAGCGGAAGCCGTCGACATGCATGTGGCCGGCCCAGTAGCGCAGGCTGTCCATCACCAGCTGGATTACCCGCGGATGCGACAGGTTCACCGTGTTGCCGGTGCCGGTGTCGTTGATGTAGTAGCGGCGCTTGTCGGGTGACAGCCGGTAGTAGCTCGCATTGTCGATGCCCTTGAATGACAGCGTCGGGCCGCGCTCATTGCCTTCGGCGGTGTGGTTGTAGACCACGTCGAGGATCACTTCGAGCCCGGCGCCATGCAGCCGCGACACCATCTCCTTGAACTCGCGCAGGCTGTTCGCGACATCGGCGGCATAGCGCGGGTCCGGCGCGAAGAAGCCGATCGTGTTGTAGCCCCAGTAATTGGTCAGGTGCTTGTCCAGCAGGTTGCTGTCGTTGATGAAGGAATGCACCGGCAGCAGTTCGACCGAGGTGATGCCGAGCGCCTTCAGATGATCGATTGCGGCGTTCGAGCCGAAACCGGCATAGGTGCCGCGCAAATGTTCGTCGATGCCGGGGTGCTGTTTGGTAAAGCCCTTGACGTGCGTTTCGTAGACGACGGTCTCGTCCCAATGCACGTCCTGGCGCTGCGCCTCCTGGATCCAGTCGAAATTGGGATCGACCACCACGCATTTCGGCATGAACGGCGCGCTGTCGCGCTCGTCGAAAGTGAGGTCGTCGCCGCTCTCCATCTTGTAGCCGAACACGGCCGGATTCCAGGTGAGGCTGCCGGCATGAGCGCAGGCATAGGGATCGAGCAGCAGCTTGTTCGGATTGAACCTGTGGCCGCCGTCGGGCTGGTAGGGACCGTAGACCCGATAGCCGTAGTACGTGCCCGGTTGCACGCCGTTGATGAAGCCGTGAAACACCTGGTCGGTATATTCGGGCAGCTCGAAGCGGTGCGTCTCACGCTCGCCGTCGAACAGGCAGACCTCGACCTTGGTGGCGTTGGCGGAGAATACCGCGAAGTTGGTGCCGTGGCCGCTCCAACGGGCGCCTAGCGGATAGGGTAGTCCTTCCTCAATCGTGAAATCGGACATCGGTCCCCCAAGGCCTGCAACTGACAAATCAACCTGCAACAAACGCCGCCGCGCGGAAAACGTTGCATGGGTGATGTTAGCGGCAAGAGTTCGTGGTTCGTATGACGCCGAGACAGCACTCGCTCAACACATTCGGTGTCGTCCCGGCGAAAGCCGGGACCCATAACCACGAATAGTCATTGTTGAGCGATGTTGGAACGACGAGTTCCTTCAGCAATATCCGCCGCGGAGTCGGGTCCCGGCTTTCGCCGGGACGACGTATGAAGAGAATCTTGTCCCGACCTACACCCGTCATCGCCCGGCTCGCCCGGGCGATCCAGTACGCCGCGGCCCCTCGGCTCAAGCACTGCTGCCTCTGGAATACTGGATCACCCGCATGCGCGGGTGATGACACCGAACACCGTCGCCCCGACATTCGCCAGGACCACGGCGCAACTAGTTGTTCGCCAGCAGCGCAAACCGGCGTCGGTCGATCCGCTCGCGCGCCCCTTGTCCGGCCGCCGCACAAAGATCGGGCGCGTAGAGCTGGCAGGTACCGCGCTTCTCGATGGCCGCGTCGATCAGATGTAGAAGTCGTGCGGGCGCGATGTCGGGAGGCGCGGCAATGCGGCCGACAACGACCTGCTTCTCCATTTGCTCGTGATCGGCGTGATCGATATCGGGGTTGCGCCAGCAATTCGCGCACATGATCTTGAAGCCCTCGGAGTGCGAATAGATCACGGCGTCGCCATCCAATTCGTCGCTGATGTCGGCCAACTGCCGTGCGGTCTTCTGCGTGCCCGCGAAATCGAAGAACTGGTAGTTCCGGCGCAGCAGCGTTGCCAAATGGGGGAAGACCGGAATCTGCTGCTCGCCATAGGTGTGATGGGTAATCGGGGCGCCATCCATCAGGATGACATCGCCATAGTCGACGCCGAGATCGCGGTACAACACGCTGCGGATGATGCCGTGGCATGGGCTCAGCCGTTCGATCCACACGGTTTCCTCTTCGCCTGGATCGTCAGAGTCCGCCGTGCGCTCGGCAAGCGGCCGCTCGGCAAGCCGCACCTTGCAGGCCGGATATCCGCCTTCCGGCAAGGCGAACCGCCCGGGCGCGATGTTCTGTCCCATCCGCTTCCACACGTCCAATGCGGTCTCAGCGTCGCCGGCGCCAGTGGCGCAGATTCCAACGTTCCATTCGAAGCTGTCGACGACCTCTTGCGACAGGCTTGCAGCAGCCCGGTTTGCCGCGACGCCTTCTGCGAACTTACCTCGCGTCTTGTAGAACAGGCCCAGATTATAGTGGGGCGAGCTGTTCTGCGGATTGAGTTCAACCACCTTGCGAAGGCTGTGCTCGGCGATCGCATCGTTCTGGCGCGCCATCATCCGCGCCGCGGTGGCGAGCCCGCGCAGGATCTGCTCCTGCTCAGGCTTCCCCTCATGGAGCCTGGCCAGGCGGTCCAGCTTCTCGACCGTGGTCTGGAAGATCGGGTGTTCCGGAGGCGGCGCGTTCAGATCATCAATGTCGCGCACCGCTTCGAGGCATTGCCCAAGCGTCGAGAGGACATCGATGTCGTCATCGTGAGCATCCGCGATCTCCGAAAGCAGGTCCGCCGCCTCGTCCCTTGGGAGGCTCCGCTGGTCGACAATCCATACCAACGCCCTCGCAGCCTCAGGCTGGTGGCGCTGGACCTTCCGCAATGGTTGGATCTTCTGCCATGCAGCCGGCTTGCGGTCCGCCTGTCCCTCTGCAACGGCGTCACGCGCAATTGCAGCGATCTCGTCGGACGAGAGAACCGCGCTGGGAGCATTCGACATCATCGTCTCCGTGGAGGCGCCGCGATGTGGGCAGGGATCGGTGCGGGACGTCTCAACGCCGCGAGACTACATCAATCTCATGCCCTTGAAGCTGGTATGTCCGTTCTTGCCGACGATGATGTGATCGTGCACGGCGATCCCGAGTGGCTTGGCGATGTCGACGATCGCTTTCGTCATCTGGATGTCGGCCTGCGACGGGGTCGGGTCACCGGACGGATGGTTGTGCACCAGGATCAGCGCGGTCGCGGACAGTTCCAGCGCGCGCTTGATCACCTCGCGCGGATAGACCGGGGTGTGGTCGACGGTACCGGTCTGCTGCACCTCGTCGGCGATCAACTGGTTGCGCTTGTCGAGGAACAGCAGGCGGAACTGCTCCTTGTCGGCGAACGCCATGCCGGTGCGGCAATAGTCGATGACGTCGTTCCACGACGACAACGCGATGCTGCGCTTGATCTGGCCCTTGGCGATCCGGCTCGCCGCCGCGGCGAGCAGCTTGATCTGGTTGATCGAGGCATCCTTGACGCCGTCGACCTCGCGCAGCCGCGCCACCGGCGCGTGCACCACCTCGGCGAAGGAGCCGAATTTCTTCAGCAGCGCCTTGGCCAATGGCTTGGTGTCGCGGCGCGGGATCGCGGCGAACAGCGCCATCTCCAGCAGCTCATAGTCGGTCAGCGCGTCGGGCCCGGCAGCATAGAAGCGCTCGCGCAGCCGCTCGCGATGGCCGTGATAGTGCGGCGTTTCGTCAGGCTCGTCGTTGCTGGCATCGGGTTTGGCGGGCATCGGCCACAACCTTGCCGTGCCAGCCGCGTTTTGCAAGGGCTGATGCTGTCGAGATTTGCCACCGCGCGGCGGGCGAATTACCGTCGCTTGCAGCGAGATCGAAAGGGGGGAGGGCGGCGTGACGTCATTCAAGGTGATCCGCGCGCGCGCCGAGAAGCGCAAGGGCGGGCCGAAGGCGCTGGAGAAGCTGCTGCACCCGCCGGCCGGCACCAAGGCACTTGCAAAGCTCGGCGACGACCGCGTACTGGCCGAAATGACCCGGCGCGTGTTCTGCGCGGGCTTCGCCTGGAGCGTGATCGACGCCAAATGGGAGGGCTTCGAGGCAGCCTTCCTCGGCTTTCAGCCGGCCAAGCTCGCCTTCAAGCCCGATGAATTCTGGGAGAAGCTCACGAGCGACGCCAGGATCGTGCGCAACGGCGCCAAGATCATGTCGGTCCGCGACAATGGCCGCTTCGTGCAGGAGATCGCGCGCGAGCACGGCAGCTTCGGCAAATTCCTCGCGGCATGGCCGTCATCCAACGAGATCGGGCTGCTGGAGCTGCTCGCCAAGCGCGGCAGCCGGCTCGGCGGCAACACCGGGCAGATGCTGCTGCGCTTCCTGGGCTGGGACGGCTTCGTCACCTCGCGTGATGTCGTGGCCTGCCTGCGCGATGCCGGGCTCGATATTGCGGAGGAGGTCAAGTCGAAGCGCGATCTCGCCAAGGTGCAGGCGCAGTTCAACGCCTGGGCGGAAGAGACTGGGCTGTCCTATCTGCATCTGTCGCGGATCTGCGCGATGTCGATCGGCGACAACCACACGCCCGAGGAGATCAAGCGGCGCACGCGGAGTGACTATTGAGTTTGTTGAGGTCGGCTAGACCTGCACCCAATTACACTTGCACCCACGGCTTCTCGCCGTGGCGTTCGGACAGGGTGAAGATCTCGACGCCGTCGGCGGTGACGCCGACCGAGTGCTCGAACTGTGCCGACAGCGAACGGTCGCGGGTCACCGCGGTCCAGCCGTCGGACAGGATCTTCACATGCGGCTTGCCGAGATTGATCATCGGCTCGATGGTGAAGAACATGCCGGGCTTCAGCGGCGCGCCTTCGCCGGGGCGGCCGATATGGATGATGTTCGGCTCGTCGTGGAACAGGCGGCCGAGGCCGTGGCCGCAGAAGTCGCGCACCACGCTCATGCCCTGCGGCTCGACGAAGCTCTGGATGGCGTGGCCGATATCGCCCGTGGTGGCGCCGGGCTTCACCGCGGCGATGCCGCGCATCATCGCCTCATAGGTCACTTCGATCAGCCGCTCCGCCTTCCGCGCGATGGCGCCGATCGCATACATCCGGCTCGAGTCGCCATACCAGCCGTCGACGATGAAGGTGACGTCGACATTGACGATGTCGCCTTCCTTCAGAGGGCGGTCGCCCGGCATGCCGTGGCAGACCACGTGATTGATCGAGGTGCAGGTCGAGTAGCGATAGCCGCGATACATCAGCGTCGCCGGATAGGCGCCGTGATCGAAGGCGAACTTGCGAACGAACTCGTCGATCACAGAGGTCGGGACCCCCGGCTTGACGATGTCGGTCAGCGCATCGAGGCATTTCGACACCAGGGCGCCCGCCTTGCGCATGCCGGCAAAGCCGCTCGGTCCGTGCAGCTTGATCTGGCCGGTCTTGCGAAGCGAGGTGTCGGTGGCGTCGATATAGCTCATGGGCGGGATGTTTCTGCGGGCAAGGGGCTGATTTCAGGCCCTAATTTAATGATCGGCGCGCCCGGCGCAAGCCAAGCTTGGGCATGGGGACAATGTCCACACGGCTTGATTCCAGGACAAAATCCGGAACAGCGGCCGCAATACCGCGCAAAACCGGGCTCTAGATTCCTGTTTTGACGCGTTTTCTTGACGCGAACCGGTGCCCACTTCGCTCGAAAACGCCTTAGCTGGAAACCTCGACCACGCTCTCGACCGGCAGCGCGCCGCCGCGGATGCGGAGTTCCCGCACCGGGTAGGGCACCCGGATGCCCTCCTGCTTGAAGGCATCCCACAGCGACAGCATGACGTCGCTCTTCACGCCGTCCATGCCGTCGGGGTCGGCGATCCAGAAGGTCAGCGAGAACTTCATCCCGGCCTCGGCGAACTCGGTCAGGATGCAGTTCGGGTTGCGGCCCTTGGTGGCGCGCGGATGGGCCGCGGCGGTTGCGATCGCGAGCTTGCAGACCTGCCGCGGATTGGCGTCGTAGTTGGTGGAGAAGGCGATCTTCACCAGCGTGTTCTTGTCGGTGTAGGTCCAGTTGGTGACCTTCTGCGTCACCAGGTCTTCGTTCGGGATCAGGAACTCGCGGCCGTCGCCGGCGGCGACCGAGATGTAGCGGGTCTTCATCGCGCTGATCCGGCCCGAATTGTCGCCGATCGTGACGAGGTCGCCCGGCTTCACCGATTTGTCGACCAGCAGGATCAGGCCGCTGATGAAGTTGGCGACGATCTTCTGCAAGCCGAGACCGATGCCGACGCCGGCCGCGCCGGTGAACACCGCGAGCGCGGAGAGGTTGATGCCGACCGCGCCGAGCGCGATCGCGATCGCCAGCACCATCAGGCCGATGCGGATGATCTTGACCAGCAGCACCTGGATCGACGGCGTCAGGTCGGTGGCCTTGTTGATGCGGCTTTCGGCGAAATTGCTGGCGAGGTTGGTCAGCCACAGCGCCACGATCAAGAGCGCGCCGGCCTTGATCAGCAGCAGCGGGGTGAGGCGGAGGCCGCCGACCACGATCGCATACGAATCCAGCGTATCGGCCGCCCAATCGAGCTGGCCGATGATGCTGAGCGCCGCGACCACCCAGGCCGCGATCGATACGGTTTTTACGATGAAGGCGTTGTCGATCACCGAGGTGACGAGCCGGATCATCAGCCAGGCCAGCGCCAGCTTGGCGGAGACCGCGATCAGATAGCTGCGGCTCGGCCAGGTGGCGTGCCACATCACGATGCGCGAGATCACCATCAGGACCGCGAACACCGCGGTGGAGGCGCTCGTCACCATCACGCGGGCGAAGTGCCGGAGCGGCAGCGGCCAGCGCGTCGCCAGCGTGGACAAGTTGACCCGCGCATGGATGGCGGTATCGGCGGCGTAGGCGAGGCCGGCGGCGGCGAGGATGATGCCGAACTGCAGATAGAACCAGGGCGAGGCGACCTCGGCGCCGACCGAGCGCAGCGCCGTTTGGATCGATTCCAGGACGTCCTTCCAGCTCATGTCCATCGGCAAAGTCTCAACTTGAAGTGCGGGTCAGGCAAAAGTGATTCGAATGGATGGAGAGAATCTCACAACGGCGCTCACCCGACCATCGATACACCACAGTGTCGGGGCGACCTAGAGTGAGCAAGAGCGGGCGGATTGCCGCTGAGGGCAGAAATCGGTTGGCGTCCCAGTGTGGCGACGATAAGGATGCAATTGCAAGTATTTGAGACTTCCGTAGGCGCATGGCATCCCTCGACTCCGTCAGTATAGCGATCCTGCTCGGCGCGGTGCTGGTGATGGCCGGCATCCTGTCGAGCCTGCTGGCGTTGCGGTTCGGCGCCCCCTTGCTGCTGGTGTTCTTGCTGGTCGGCATGCTGGCGGGCGATTCCGGCCCCGGTCGCCTGCAGTTCGACGACGTTCGCACCACCTATCTGGTCGGCTCGGTGGCGCTGGCGCTGATCCTGTTCGACGGCGGATTGAAGACGCGTTTCGCCAGCATCCGCACCGTGCTGGCGCCCTCGATGATGCTGGCGACCGCCGGCGTGCTGCTGACCGCGCTGATCACGGCGCCGGTCGCCCGTTACGTGCTCGACCTCAACTGGACCGAGTCGCTGCTGGTCGGCGCCGTCGTGGCCTCAACCGACGCCGCGGCGGTGTTCCTGCTGGTGCACACCCAGGGCCTGCGGCTGCGTCCCCGCGTCGGCGCCACGCTGGAGGCGGAGTCCGGCACCAACGATCCGTTCGCGATCTTCCTCACCCTGATGCTGGTCGAGTTCATCTCGATCGGCCAGAGCTCGGCCTCGCACATCGCGATGGAGTTCATCCAGGAAGCCGTGCTCGGCGCCGTCATCGGGGTGATCGGCGGGCGGCTGGTGGTGATTGCGCTGAATTACGTCGCGCTGCCGCAGGGCCTGCATGCGCCGTTCGTCACGACGGCGGCGCTGGTGATCTTCGGCGGTTCGCAGATCGTGCATGCCTCGGGATTCCTCGCGGTCTATCTCGCCGGTATCATCATCGGCAACCGGCCGACCCGCGCGCATAATTCGGTGGTGACGTTCCTCGATGCGGCGACCTGGCTGGCCCAGATCGTGATGTTCGTGCTGCTCGGCCTCTTGGTCTCGCCGCATCGTCTGCTGTCCAGCGCCGGCGGCGCGGTGCTGGTGGCGTTCGCGCTGATGCTGGTGGCGCGGCCGCTCGCGGTCCTGATCTGCCTCGCGCCGTTCAAGTTCAACTGGCGGGAGAAGGTCTTCATCGCCTGGACCGGCCTGCGCGGCGCGGTTGCGATCTTCCTTGCCTCGATCCCGATGCTGGTCGGCCTGTCGAAGGCCTATCTCTATTTCGACGTCGCCTTCGTCGTCGTCATCATCTCGCTGCTGCTGCAGGGCTGGACATTGGCGCCGGCGGCGCGCCGTCTGCACGTCGCGCTGCCGCGCGCCGAGCGCGGCCCGCGCCGTGTCGAACTGGATCTGCCCGGCCAGCTCGAGCAGCAGCTGGTCGGCTATCCGGTTCGGCCGAAGAGCCTGTATTTCCGCCGCGGGCTGATCCCGTCCTGGTCGAAGCCGACATTGGTTATCCGCGACGAGCGGATCCTGACACCTGTCGAGGCCGATCCGGTGGCGCCCGGCGACTACATCTATTTGCTGGCGCCGCCGGAGCGCGCCGAGGCGCTCGACCGTTTCTTCGTCGACATGGCGCCCTCGAGCGCGCCCGATCCGCATCTGCTCGGCGACTTCATGGTGTCCGGTGAGCATACGCTCGGCGAACTCGCCGAGATCTACGGCGTCAAGGTTGACGAGAACACCGCCAAGCTGACGCTTGCGGATTATTTCGACATCAATCTCGACCGCGCGCCGAAGGAAGGCGCCGAGCTTGCGCTCGACGAGATCGTGCTGGTGGCGCGCAGCATCAGCGGCGGTCGCGTCAATGTCGTCGGCCTGCGCCTGCCGGAGGAAGAGGAGGAGGTCGCGCCGCAGACGCGGATGCAGACCGTCCGGCGCAAGCTCGCCGACATCTGGGCGTCGGTGGCGGGGGTCTGAGCCGCCGTCACTGCTTGCGCAGGAAGTTCGAATCCGGGGCGAACTTCTTGATCATGTCGGACAGGCCATCGTCGGCCGGTGGACCCTTCGACGCCGCGTCCGGCTTGGACTCATCCTTCAACTTCTGGCCTGAGATCTCGGCCAGCGCCGCGAGCAGCGTCTCGTCGAGATTGTCGGCCGCCGTCTTCGCGGGCGGTGTCTTGGCCGGCGGCGTGTCGGCGAGCGGCGGCGGAGCGGATTTCGGCGCGGTGGGTGCGATGACCCGGATCTCCGGCTCGCCCTTCACCGCAGGTTGCGTTGGCTCCGGAATCGGGGCTGGCTTCGATCCGTCCGCCCGCCTGGCGGCGGCCTCACTGACGGCGGCGATCAACGATGCTTCGAGGTCGGCCGGCGTCTCCACCGGCATGGCGGGTGGTGCAGCCGGCATTGGTGGCGGCTCGGCGGGCTTCGCGTCCCGGGGCGCGCGACCGAACAGCGGTTCCCGCTGGCTCGCTGTCGATGGCCGGCTGTCGGTCGCCTTGCCGTGATCCTTGGCAGGCTTGAAGAGACCGGCGCGTTCGGCGGCGATCCTGGCGGTCGCCTCCTCGACCGTGGCGAGCAGAGATGTTTCCAGTGCATCGGCGGACTTGGCCGGAGGTGCCGGCGGTGGCGTAGCCGGCCTTGCGGCGGGGGCAGATACCCGCGGCTCCGGCCGGGGCGGCAGCGGCGGCGGCGATCCCTCGGCTTGCGCGGGCGGCGGGGCCGGCTGGCCGTCCCGGGCGCGCGCGATGATGCCGTCGACGATCGCGCCGAGGCGGCTCTTGTCGGGGGCGGCGAGATAGCTTGCCGCGAGCTCATCGACGTATTGCGGGCCATAGTCGGTCAGCACCTTGGCAAGCTGCGCGAGATCGGGATCGCTCTCGATCAGCCGGCGCCAGGTCTGCCGGTCGTAGGGGGCATCCCCCTTCTTGTCGGGCCAGGCCACCCGGCGCGGCTGACGCTGCGGCCCGTTGTCCTGGCCGGTGACCGGGTCGAGGGTCGGCGGCTGCAGCCCGGAGCTGAGGCGCGGAGGGGTAAATCCCGCGGCGCCGGCCGGCACGGCGTCACCCGCCGGGTGGCGTCGGCGTTCGGCGACCTGCAGCGAGATCAGGCCGATGCCCATCAGCAGGAAGCCGAGCGCGGCCCACGAAATCGTGGCGCATAGCAGTCCGCCGATCAGCAGCAATACCCAGCCAGTCAGTCGCACGATGCACCTTTCCCCATGCCCGATCGGGATGTCCCGGCGCGGGCCTAGCAGACAAGATGGGCTATCTTATGCCGACTTTCGGAAAAACGGCCAGCTACCCGCCCGCCGTCAACACCTTAACACCGCCGAATGCGGTGACCTGGCCGCCGCGCAGCATCACGATCTGGGTGGCGAGCTGGCGCAGCTCGGCCGCGTCGTGGCTGACATAGACCATCGGGACGCCGGCCTCGTCGCGCAGCCGGACCAGATAGGGCAGGATCTCGAGCTTGCGGCTTTCGTCGAGCGCGCCCAGCGGCTCGTCGAGCAGCAGCAGCCGCGGCTTGGACAGCAGCGCCCGGCCGAGCGCGACGCGCTGCCGCTCGCCGCCCGAGAGCTTGCCGGGGCGGCGGTCGAGCAGGGCGCCGATGTCGAGCAAATCGATGACGCGCTTGTGCTGCGCGGGGTCTTCAGCGAGGCCGTTCATGCGGCGGCCGTAGTCGAGGTTCTGCCTGATATCGAGATGCGGAAACAGCCGCGCGTCCTGAAAGACGTAGCCGATGCGACGGCGCCAGGTCGGCACATGGATGCCGGCCGCGGTATCGTCGACGGTCTCGCCGTCGATCACGATGGACCCGCGATCCGGACGCAGCAGCCCCGCGATGGTGTTGATCAACGACGTCTTGCCGGAGCCGGACGCGCCGAACAGGCCGGTGACGCGGCCCTCGCTGGTGAACGAGGCCGCGAGCGAGAACTCTCCAAGCTGCTTCTGGATGTCGACGCGCAGCATCGCTATTGCCCATGCAGGCGCGCGGTGGCGCGGCGCGCAAACACTTCGGCCGCGATCAATGCGCCGACCGCGAGCACGACTGAGATGATCACGAGCCGCGCGGCGGCGGTGTCGCCGTCGGGTGTCTGGATCAGCGAATAGATCGCCGACGAAATGGTCTGGGTCTCGCCGGGGATGTTGGAGACGAAGGTGATGGTCGCGCCGAACTCGCCGATCGCCTTGGCGAAGCCGAGCACCATTCCCGCCAGCACGCCGGGCAGCGCCAGCGGCAGCGTCACCGTCGCGAACACCCGCCAGGGCGCGGCGCCGAGCGTCTCCGCGGCCTGTTCGAGGCGGCGGTCGACGGCTTCGATCGAGAGGCGGATCGGCCGCACCAGCAGCGGAAACGACATCACGCCGCACGCGAGCGCAGCGCCGGTCCAGCGGAACGCGAACACGATGCCGAGATGATCGGCGAGCCAGCCGCCGACCAGGCCGCGCTTGCCGAAGGTCAGGAGCAGCAGATAGCCGGTGACGACCGGCGGCAGCACCAGCGGCAAATGCACGACGGCGTCGAGCAGCGACTTGCCCCAGAAATCGCGCCGCGCCAGCAGCCAGGCGAGCGCGATCCCGAACGGCGTCGCCACCAGCGTTGCGATGACGGCGACCCGCAGCGACAGCAGGATCGCCGTCCATTCTGTCGGCGAGATCTCGAACATCAGGTGGTCGGGCTGATCAGGAACTTGAAGCCGTATTTCTCGAGGATCGCCTTCGCCGTCGACGAGCGCAGGAAGGCGAGATAGTCTGATGTCTCGGGCTTTGCGGTTGTCGTCGCTGCGACCGGATAGATGATCGCGGGATGGGTGTCGGCCGGGAAGGTGCCGACGATCTTGACGCCCGGCTCGACCTTTGCGTCGGTCGAATAGACGATGCCGAGCACGGCTTCGCCGCGCGCCACCAGCGTCAGCGCCGCGCGGACGCTCTCGGCCATCGCGAATTTCGACTCCGCGGCCTGCCAGGCGCCGAGCTTCTCCAGCGCGGCCTTGGCGTATTTGCCGACCGGCACCGCCTTGACGTCGCCGGTTGCGATCCTGCCGTCACCGGCGAGCTTGGCGAGGTCGAAGCCGGGTCCGATGTTGACGTTATCGATTTTGGAATCCTTCGGCGCGATCAGCACGATCGAGTTGCCGAGCAGGTTGACCCGCGTCGGCTCGTTGATGTTCTTGTGCTTGATCGCATAGTCCATCCAGTCGGTGTCGGCGGAGACGAACACGTCGGCCGGCGCGCCCTGCTCGATCTGTTTCGCCAGTGCGGAGGTCGCCGCATAGCTGGCGCTGATCTTGACGCCGGTCTTGGCGGTATAGGCGGCATCGATCTCATCGAGTGCATTCTTCATCGAGGCCGCGGCGAACACGGTGAGCGTCTTGTCCTCGGCTCGCGCGGGCGAATGGATCGCGCCGAGCAGCATGACGAAGGCGGTGAAAAGTCCGGCAACTCGTGACATGGAAAGCGCTCCGTGCAAGTTCGCGCGCAAGCGGACGCGCGCAAATCAGGCGTTAAATGAGGTCTGGCCCGCGACGGACGGAAGCGCTGTTCCGCTGGTCCCCAACAGGACTTACGGTCCTCGGGGATATCGCACTGCGAACATAGCAGGCTGAGGCTTACGGTAAAGGCGATCGTTTGTCTAACCGATCGTCCTATTCATCCGAGGGCTGGATCACAATCGACAGCGAGTTCTCTTTTGAGCCGCTGACCTGCAGCACGAAAGGGCTGGCCGCGAGGTCGTATTTCATGGTCTTGCGGATACCGTCACAATCGGTCGCGCCGCTGAACGCTTTCGGCTTCAGGAAATGCCCGTCCTGCACCAGGTCGACCCAGGCGCCGGCCGACAGGCTGACGGTATAGAGCCCGGCCTTCGGCGCGGCCTTGAAGCTGGTGAAGCCGGCGAAGCTGCCGTCCTTCGGTGCGCGCTCCGGCGGCGACGGCAATTTGGCATCGCCTGGGGCCACCAGCGCCAGCGTGATGGCGGTTGGCGGCAGCGCGGCCTGCTCGCTGCCCGAGGTGAGCTTGACGCGATCGGGCGCGGTGAGTGCGGCGCGCGCGCGGTCGATCGACCATTTGAACTTGTCGCAACCGCTCGGCTCCTCCGCTGCGAAGGCGGGAATGGATACGAGCAGGAGCGATGCGGCGAGGAGCGATCTGCGCATGTCTGATCCAATGCAATTGTGACGGATGAAAACAGATCGGCGGCCCCGATCCATCGCGCGATCGCGCTTACGGCGCGACGAGGCGAGATCATAACTTACTTCGAGCCGACCGGCATAGCCGCCTGACGAAGATGTTATTGCTCTGAATGTTTGGCGTCGGGTGCGTTCAGCACCGTCCTGCACCCCGCCGGCATCTGCGCCAGCGTCATCGGCGGGTGTGGCTTCGGCGGTTTCGGCGGCGGCTTCGGATGCAGCACCGAGTCCTTGAACCAGAAGGCGAGATCGGACGGCTTGCAGCCTTCGCCTTCGGTCTGCGGCTTCTGCGCTTCGCATTGCGGGCTGCCGGGCGGACATCGCATGCGGATGTGGAAGTGGTAGTCGTGCCCCCACCACGGCCGGATCTTCGACAGCCAGCTGCGGTCGCCCTTGGCCTCGCGGCACAGCGCCTTCTTGATCGCCGGATTGACGAAGATGCGCTGCACCGCCGGCTCGCGCGCCGCGTCGCGGATGACGAGAACATGACCTGGGGTGAAGACGCGCGGATCGATATCGAGCCGGTCGTCGCGCACCATCATCACCGCCGACATCTCCTCGCGATCCTCGCGCGACAATCTGCGATCCGGCATCGGCGTCAGCCAGATGTCGGCGTCGAGACCGATCTGGTGGCTGGCGTGACCGGAGATCGCGGGACCGCCGCGCGGCTGGCCGATGTCGCCGACCAGGATGCCGGGCCAGCCGGCGTCCCTGTGCGCGTCGGCCGCCAGCCGCTTCAATAGCGCGATCATGGCGGGGTGACCCCAATAGCGGTTGCGCGACAGCCGCATCACCTGCCAGGTGGCGCCGTTGAGCGGCATCTGCGCGGCGCCGGCGAGGCAGCCCTTGGTGTAGCCGCCGATCGATTGGGTCGGCATCGCTGCCGGCAGCACCTTGCGGGCGAACAGCTGCTTCGCCCCGATCGTCGGATCGTTAGGGTTGGCGAGCGGCGGCAATGGCTGCGGATTGAGCGAGCCCTTGTCCTGCGCCCGCGCGGAGATGGTGCAGGCAACGAGGGCGGAGATCAGGAGCGGGATCAGACGCAGGCGGGATGTCATTCGGATCACTCTGTCCACGCAAGGCTAGCATGGATTCGTGCTGGACGAACCGCGCTCTCATCCCATTTGCTTGATCGCCCACAGGGCGGATTAAGATTACCCGCGACTTCCGGTTCCGGATGTGAGCCGCGCCACTTTACAACTGCGCCGCGGGCGACATCATGCGCGCAATAATTTCAGGGCAGGCGTTTTTATGACAAGCGTATCTTGCGTGCGGCCGGCAATTGCTGCCGCGATTGCCGCATTGACGATGACGCTCTCGCCGGCGCGAGCCGACGTCGTCGTTCACATCGATAAATCGTCGCAGCGCATGGCGGTCAGCGTCGACGGCGCGCCGCGCTACAACTGGCCGGTGTCGACTGGGCGCCGTGGCTACGGCACGCCGAACGGCGTGTTCCGTCCGCAGATGCTGGCGCGCCGCTGGTACTCGCGGAAGTACTACAACTCGCCGATGCCGTACTCGATCTTCTTCCATGGCGGCTTCGCGATCCACGGCACCTATGAGCTCACGCGTCTCGGCGGACCGGCCTCGCATGGTTGCGTGCGCCTGAATCCCTCGCACGCGGCGCTGCTCTATGGGCTGGTCGAGCGCAACGGCCGCGGCGGCACGCGGATCGAGATCACCAACTGACTCCGCAAGACGGGTTAACCCTCGCGCCTTAACCCCGCGATAACCTTGTCACACGCTGGCAAACATTGATGCGCTGGCGGCGCTTTTCGGCGCATTCATGTGCAGGCAGGCGCAGGTTTACTCTTCCTTCACCACGCTCCGGCGCCTTGGCGCTGCAAATCTGCGCTGTCGGCCGCGTGCGCAGTGCCGGCCACTCGCGCGCGGCGTGAACGCGCCTCCTAAGCAGGCATGCTGCGGCTTCTCAACGCGCGCAGCTATTCGTCAAGAGATACCAATTTTTCAGAGACTTATCGCAGAAATGTCGCCGAACTGGAATGCGCGTGGGGCGTGCGATGCCGATGATGCGGCCGAAGAAGATCAAGAAACCAAAGCAGGCCAAACTGTCGGGCCGGCCGGGCCGCCGGCCCAAGCCGGTGCCGAGACTGTCGGGCAGTTCGCGCCGTACCGCTGTCGAGATCGGCGAGCTGGTGCGCCAGCGCGCGCAGGCCGAGGCGGCGATCGCCGACGCCCGCACGTCCAACGCGCGGCTGCGCGAGGCGGTCGACATCCTTCCGCAAGGCATCGTGTTCCTGGACTCCGAAGGCCGCTATCTGCTCTGGAACAAGAAATACGCGGAAATCTACAAGCGCAGCTCCGATCTGTTCGAGCACGGTGCGCGTCTCGAAGACACCATCCGCATCGGCGTCGCGCGCGGCGACTATCCCGAGGCGATAGGGCGCGAGGAAGAGTGGATCGCCGAGCGGCTCCAGAAGATGTACCAGCCGGGCGAGCGGCACGAGCAGGTCCTGGCCGATGGCCGCGTGGTGCTGATCGAGGAGCGATTGACCTCGGATGGCGGCATCGTCGGCCTGCGCGTCGACATCACCGAACTGAAGCAGCGCGAGGCGTCGTTCCGTCTGCTGTTCGAAGGCAACCCGGTGCCGATGATCCTGTGCGCGCTCGACGGTGAACGGATCCTGGCGGTGAACGACGCGGCGATCGCGCATTACGGCTATGTGCGTGCCGAATTCGAGAAGATGACGATCAAGAGCCTGCAGGCGTTCGATCCCGAGCTGCCCTGGGCCGCCGGCCGCAGCAGCGACGAGCAGGCGGCGCGGACCTGGAAGCATGTGCGTGCGGACGGCACGCTGATCGACCTTGCGATCTATTCGCGCCAGCTGATGCATGGCGACCAGCCGGCGATGCTGCTCGCGCTGATGGACATCACCGAGCGCAAGCGCGCCGAGGCGCGGCTCGCCTTCATGGCCCAGCACGACAGCCTGACCGGCCTGCCGAACCGCAACCTGCTGCGCCAGCAGATGGAGGAGATGCTGCAGCACACCCGACGCTCGACCGACAAGGTCGCGGTGCTGATGCTGGGGCTCGACAATTTCAAGGCGGTCAACGACACGCTCGGCCACGGCATCGGCGACAAGCTGCTGCGCGGGGTTGCCAAGCGCCTGCGCTCGACGCTGCGCGAGGAGGATGCGCTCGCCCGTCTGAACTCCGATGAGTTCACCGTCGTGCAGGGCGGCGTGATGCGACCCGAGGACGCCGTGCTGCTGGCGCGGCGGATCCTGGATGCGATCGGCGAGCCCTATCTGCTCGAAGGACATTCGGTGGTGATTGGCGCCAGCATCGGGATCGCGATGTCGCCCGGCGACGGCGAGGATTCCGAAAAGCTGCTGAAGAGCGCCGACATGGCGCTGTCGCGCGCCAAGAGCGATTTCCGCGGCACCTTCTCGTTCTTCGAGGCCGAGATGGATGCGCGCGCCCAGAGCCGCCGCAAGATCGAGATCGACCTGCGCGATGCGATCCAGAACGAAGGCCTGCAGCCCTACTACCAGCCGCTGGTCGATCTCACCAGCGGACGCATCACCGGCCTCGAGGCGCTGGTGCGCTGGCCGCATCCGGAGCGCGGCATGATCTCGCCCGGCGAGTTCATCCCGGTGGCCGAGGAAACCGGCCTGATCAATCCGCTGGGCAGCCTGATGCTGCATCGTGCCTGCATGGACGCCGCGCAATGGCCCGACGACGTGCGCGTCGCCGTCAATCTGTCGCCGCTGCAATTCCGTACCGGCAATCTGCTGGCGCTGGTCACCGATGCGCTGCGGCAATCCGGCCTGCCGGCGCGGCGGCTCGAGCTCGAGATCACCGAGACGCTGCTGCTCGAGAAGAGCAGCCAGGTGCTGGCGACGCTGCATGCGCTGCGCGCGCTCGGGGTGCGGATGTCGATGGACGATTTCGGCACCGGCTATTCGAGCCTCAGCTATCTGCGCAGCTTTCCGTTCGACAAGATCAAGATCGACCAGTCGTTCGTGCGCGACCTCGGCGCCAACCCGGACGCGCAGGCGATCGTGCGGTCGATCGTCAGCCTCGGCGTCGGGCTCGGCGTCACCATCACCGCCGAGGGCGTTGAGACCGAGGCGGAGTTGAGCTGCCTGCGCGCGGAGGGCTGCCACGAGGGCCAGGGCTTCCTGTTCAGCCGCGCCCGGCCGAACGCCGAGGTCGTCAGCCTGCTGAAGGCGCAGCGCGTCGCGACGGCGCTGGTGGCGTAGAAACTCTGTACTCTCCGCGTCATTGCGAGGAGCGAAGCAACGAAGCAATCCATCGTCCCGCATGCGTGGAAGCATGGATTGCTTCGCTTCGCTCGCAATGACGGCGGAGAGGATTGCGCCCGATCGCTAAGACCTTCGTCTGTTCAAATGATAGGTCAGCGCCAGCGCCACGCAGTGGCGCAGCGCTGCCTCCGGAAGCTTGCCTCCGACGTCGAGCAGGATCGCGCGGTTGCCGCTGTAGCTGAGCTCGGGATAGAGCTCGCGGAAGGTCTCGACCAGATTGGTCTGGCAGTGGAAATAGACCGCGACCTGATCGGTGGCCGGCTTCACCTGGTCGATCCGGATCGTGCTGCCGCTGCCGGTCTCCGGCGTCAGGTAGCTCGGCTGGCTCCATTTCAGCGTCTCTTCCAGCGCGCCGACGCCCTTGGTCGCCTTCGCGGTCTCGAAGATCAGCCGCCGCAACGCCAGCAGCTTGGCCTTGACGGGGGCAGGGTAGGCGCCGAACAGCGTCTCTGCGGAGGCGGCATTGCCCTGGCGCGGCTTCTTCGTCACGCTGGTGCTCGATTTCTTCATCGGTCCGGTCATGGTTGCTTTTGCAGGCGTGCGGAGAAACTAGGCTAACCGCCCGCCGCGTGATAGCCCTTGCTTGAACCTTCGCCGTCATCGTCTCGTCTGATAGGCAGGAGACGTACGAGAGCGGGATGAACCCGATGAGCGTTGCCAGCACCGTTCCATCCGCGGCGGCCGCGCCGCTCTATGCGCGGTTCTCTCGCCGCTTTCGCGGCATCTTCATCGATTGGATCGTCACGCTGCTGACGATCGCCGGCGCGTTGCTGGTGGCGTCCACGGTAGCGATCGACTCCGTTTCGCGTGCGCTCGGGTTCGCCGTGATCGCAGCCCTGGTGCTTTACGAGCCGGTCCTGGTGTCATTCACCGGCGGCACCGTCGGGCATCATCTCACCAATCTGCGCGTGGTCGACGACGCGACCGGCGGCAATGTCGGCTTCCTGAAGGCCTGCGCGCGGCTCCTGATCAAGAGCTTCCTCGGCTGGTACTCGTTCGTCATCATCGCGGCAACCCGCCGCAACCAGGCGATCCACGATCTGGTGACACGGTCGACGGTGCAGATTCGCGATCCCGCGAAGGCGCGACCGGGCCAGTTTGTCACCGAGCGGATTGAAGAGACGCGCGCGTCCCTGATGCCGGCGCGCTGGCAGCGCATCCTGGTGACACTGCTGTATCTGCTGCTCACATTCTTTTTCGTCACCTTGCTCGCCGTGATCGCCGAGACGCTGCTGGGAGGCTGTGCGTTCCACTCTTGCGCGCCCGTGCTAAGGGTCGTCGGCCTCGTCCTCGATGTCGGGCTGCTGCTGGCAATGGCGGGGATCATCGCACTGGGCTGGAAGGGCAAGCTGCCCGGCGCGCGGGTCAGCCGCGCCTCACGATGACAGCGCCTTGAACGTCATATAGAGCGCCATCAGCGACACCACGACGTCGCTGGGTCCATCGCTCAGGCCGCGTTGCGCAGTCCGGCGAGGAATGTATCGACGCTATGCGAAAGCGCGGAGGCGTGATCGCCGAGCTGGCCTGATGTATCCAGCACGGTGCCGGTGAGCGCCCGCGATTGGCCGGCGGCCTGGCTCGCGCCCGCGATATTGGCGGAGACCTCGACGGTCCCTGAGGAGGCCTGCTGCACGCTGCGGGCGATCTCCCGCGTCGCCGAATCCTGCTGCTCGACGGCGGCTGCGATCGCGGTGGCGATGCCGGAGATCTCGCGGATGGTGCCGCTGATGTCGCCGATCGCGCTGACGCAATTGCCGGTGGCCGACTGGATCGCGCCGACCTGGCCGGCGATCTCGTCGGTCGCCTTCGCGGTCTGGCTCGCCAGTTCCTTCACCTCTGACGCGACCACGGCGAAGCCGCGACCGGCCTCGCCGGCGCGCGCGGCCTCGATGGTGGCGTTGAGCGCCAGCAGATTGGTCTGGCTCGCGATCGCGCTGATCAGGCGCAGCACGTCGCCGATCTTCTCGGCGGATGCGGCAAGGCTCGTCACCATCTCGGTGGTTTCCATCGCCTTGGCCACCGCATTGTCGGCGACGCGGCTGGAATGGGTGACCTGGCGGCCGATCTCGGTGATCGAGGACGCCAGCTCCTCGGTTGCGGCGGCGACCGCATTGACGCTGGCCGACGCCTCCTCGGACGCGGCGGCTGCCGCTGCGGTCCGTTCCGAGGTGCCGTTGACGCTGGTGGTGATCTCGCCCGCGACGCGCTGCATGTCGCCCGACGAGCGCGCGACGGCGGCGACCATGCCCTTGACGTCGGCTTCGAAGCGGTCGGCCATCTGCCGCTGCAGCGCCTGCTTGTCGGCCGCAGCCTTCACCTTGTCGGCCTCCTGCGCATCGCGCAGCGACGAGGTTTCGAGCATACTGCGGCGGAACACATCGACCGCCTTCGCCATCGTGCCGAGTTCGTCGCGGCGCTCGCTGCCGGGGATCGTGACGCTGGTGTCGCCGCTGGACAGGCGGTTCATGACCGCGGTGATCGCGATGAGCGGCCGTGACAGGCCGCGGCCGAGCAGGAATGCGAGCAGCACGGCTGCGGCCAGGATCGCGACCACGCCGAGGATCAGATTGCGCTGCGCGCTCGCCGCCGCGGCTGCATAGTCGCTGGTGTCCTTGATGATCTCGAGCACGGCGACCGGTTCGCCGGCATAGTTCTTGATCTGGCCGAGATAGAGCTCGACCGCATGGCCGTCGAGAACAGCGTCGCGCAGCACGGCGGCACCGCTCATCACGCTCTTGAGCTCGTCCTGGGTCGCGACCGCGGTGTCGCCGAAGGTCGAGGACAGCCGCTTGAAGCCCTGGCCGTCGAACGAATGCACCGCGAGGTCGATGCCGAAGCGCTTCTTGGCGCGGTCGACGAATTCCTTGCCGAAGGCGACGCCGATGTCGACATTGCCCAGCGTCTTGCCGTCGCGCATGACCGGGGTCATGCCGAAGATCGAAAGCGCCTCGCGGCCCGGCTCGACGCCGACGATCGGCTTGCCGGCCTTGATCGATTCCACCACCGTGGTGCGCCGCGTCGAGGCGTCGTCGCCGAAGGTTTTCGGCGCGTGGACCCGGTAGAAGCTCGTCGCCGGGGCCTGCCAGAACGAGATCAGCGGGATGCCCTGCGCCTTGATCGACGCCCAGGGAGCGCCGAGCAGCTTGCCGAGCCCATCGCGATCGCCCTTGGCGATGGCATCCTCGACCGGCGGCAGGGCGGCGATGGCTGCCGAGACTGCAAGCGCAGTGCGGCCTTCATAGTCGATCGCCGCAATGACGCTGTCATATTGCAGCTTGAGCTGCTGATCGAGCGCGAGCCGGGTCAGTGCGCGCTGCTGGCTGATCGAGAAGCCGCCGAGGATGGCGCAGGCGACTGCGACGGTAAGTGAAATCGCCAGGATCAGGCGGGCGGCAATCGATCGAAGCGTGAACATGGGACCAGCGGAACTCCAGGCATTAGCGCCGTCCGCAAACTCCCAGAAAAAGCTTAACAACCGGATGTTGCGCCGCCGAAAATTCGCGCCGGACCATCGTCGCCGGTGCCTACTTTCGTACCATGCGCTGAAGCATGATCCGGGAAAGTGCCAAGCGGTTCTCCGAAAGATGCTTCGGGAGAACAAGCGGACATCGCGAACCTGCGTTGAAATTGGTCGAGCAGGTCCAAAGCGGCTGCTTGATTTAAAGACCGTTTGGTCTATATTTCTCTGATGAACAACCGAACCTCGGCGCCATTGCCCCGCGGTCGCCCGCGGAGTTTCGATGAGGACGCCGCCGTCGAACGCGCGATGGGCGTGTTCTGGTCGCGCGGCTATCACGCCACGGCGCTGCCAGACCTGCTTCGTGCGACGAAGCTCTCGCGTGGCAGCCTTTACGCTGCTTTCGGCGACAAGCACTCGCTGTTCCTGCGCGCGCTCGATTGTTACATCGACGATGCCGTGACACGGATAGATATCGAGCTTGACCCTCGCAAGGATCCAGTGGACGGCCTGCGGGCCTACCTTGCTGGATATGTTGACCGCACGAGCGGCGCCCATGGTCGGCGCGGATGTCTGGTGATCGCCACAACCATGGAACTGGCCGGCCGCGACGCTGACGTTAATCGCCGCATCGCGAGCTTCTTCAAAGTCATGGAGGTGCGGGTGGCGGATGCACTTTCCCGTGCGAAGGCGGCGGGCAAGTTGGCCGACGGTGTCGACCCTGCAATTGCTGCCCGCATTCTCGTCTGTTTCGTTGAAGGGCTGCGCGTGATCAGCAAGACGGCGCCGACGGGCGCCATAACGCACGCCGCCGCCGACGCTCTGCTCGATCGTTTCATCAGGTAGGCAAATCCACCGCCCGTTCTCGAAATCGGCTCGCCGATATATGGACCGATCGGTCGTTAAAGGAGAATACCATGTCCGCGATCCAGATTGTTTGCGCGGTGGCCGTTCCCCTGCTGTGGGGTTATCAGTTCGTGGTCATCAAAGTGGGCGTTACGGAGTTTCCGCCGTTCTTTTTCCTTGCGCTGCGTTTCCTCGCCACCGCGCTCCTGCTCATTCCGTTCGTCAAAAAGCCCACGCGTGAACAGTTGCGTCCTATCGCAGCTATCTCGTTCTTTCTCGGTGGGCTGAATTTCGGGCTCTTCTACGTGGGTCTTGGGCTCGGCTCGGGAAGCATGACGGCTGTTGCATATCTGCTCTCCACGCCCTTCACGGTCCTGTTGGCGTGGCCGCTGCTTGCGGAGAGGCCGTCTCTCACGACCGTCTCGGGAGTAGCGCTTGCATTCGCCGGCGTCTTTGTGTTGAGGGCGGAGCCCGGGCTGTCGGCAAACGGGCTGCCACTGCTGCTGGTGATCGGAGCTGCCTTCGCGTTCGCGGTATCCAACGTCCTGACGAAACGCTACGGCCCTTTTGACCCCTTGATGTTGATGGGGTGGTCGTCGCTGTTCACGGTGCCGCAGGTGATGCTGATGTCGTTGCTGCTTGAATATGGACAACTGGCGAGCCTCGTTGCTGCGGATGAACGTGGCTGGCTGGCACTCGCCTACACAATTTTCATCGGAGGGATTGTCGGATTTGGCCTTTGGTTCTGGCTGATCGCTCGCTGCTCCATGGGGCGAGTCGCCCCGTTCAGTCTGCTCCTGCCGGTGTTCGCCCTCATGTCGAGCGCATTGTTCCTTGGCGAGCCGATGACTCCGAAGTTGATTATTGGTGCGCTGCTGGCGATCTCTGGTGTTGCCTTGACACAGTTTAGGCCGAGCGCTCGAACGATTTGAGCACGCGCCCCGGTTCAAATCTGACTTGATCGCAGCTTAGCGCGTCGTCGGCGGGGCTGCGAGATTGCCCGACAGGATCGCCTTGCCGGCATCCTCGTACTGCGTGTCGCGGGCCTGGATCTGCTGCGCGATCGCATGCATGTCACGAAACCGTCGCTCGAACGGATTCTTGGCGAACACCGCGGTCGCCCCCGACATGTGATAGGCAATGTCGACCACGGAGGCCGACTGGTGGATGGTCCAGGTCGAGGCGATGCGGATCGCGATGCGATGCGCCTCGGTGATGGGACCGCCGCTCGCAAGATCGCTCCAGACGTCGTGTGCGGTTGCGTACAGATAGGCGCGCGCGGCGCGCAGGCTGGCCTCGGTGCGGCCGATCTGGCCCTGCACCGCGTTGTTGTCGCGCATCGCTTTCAGGCCCTGCGGAGTCTTGCCGCGGGCAAGCTCGGTCGCCGCATCCAGCGTCGCGCGGGCGACGCCGAGCGCGGTTGCGGCAAAGCCCATGCTGAACACCATGTTGGTGGTGAGCTTGTAGAGCGGCCCTCCCTCGCGGCACGTGCCGGGATCGTCGCGCAGCGCGGCGAATTTCTCCGGGATGAAGAGGTTGTCGACCGAATAGGAATCGGTGCCGGTGCCTTTGAGGCCGATCACGTCCCAGACGTCGTACATCACAGCTGACGACATCGGGAACAAGATGGTGCGGATCTCCGGCGAGCCGTCGGCCTTCTTGCGCGGAGAACCGTCAGCCTCGACGACACGGACATGGGCGCCGAGCCAGCTCGCCTGCCGCGAGCCCGAGGCGAAATCCCAGCGCGCGCTGGCGCGGTAGCCGCCGGGCTCGGCGCGGACCTCATGGGCGATCGCGCCCCAGGCCAGGATACCGGGCGCGGTGTTGAAGATCTCGTTGGCCGCGTCGGGCTCGAGATAGGCCGCGGTCATCGCGCAGACGCTGCACTGGCCGAGGCACCAGGCGGTCGACGCATCGGCCTTGGCGATCTCCTCCTGCATCTGCATGAAGGCGTCCAGCGTCGCCTCGGCGCCGCCGAAGCGCTTCGGCAGCAGCGCGCGATACAGCCCGTTCTCGACCAGCGCCGCGGTGACGGACGGCGTCAGCCGCCGGGTCCGTTCGATCTCGTCGGCTTCGGCAATGATCAGCGGCGCCAGCGCGCGTGCCCGCTCGACAAGGTCTACTCCCTGCGGCCTGTTCATGCTTTTCCTCGGCCCGTTCTGACATTCTTGTTGAGGGCGCGCGATGGTGACCCATCCGGCAGGGGAGGGCAAGGCGGGACGGCGCCGATGCAGATCAGCTATCCGTCACTGATGACGCGAGCGCGGCGAACGCATCCGCGCTCAGGCGGCGGCGCGGCCGAGATCGAGCGAGGGCCGGCGCTTGGTCGAGAAGCTCAGCGCGACGGCGACCGCGGCGAGGCCGATCGCGAAGGAACCGGCGTGCAGCCATGTGTAGCCATGGAACGTGTCGAACACGTAGCCACCGGCCCACGGCCCGAGCGCCATGCCGAGGCTCGCAAAGGCCGACACCGCGCCGAACACCGTGCCCATGATGCGCGCGCCGAAGAACTCGCGCACCAGCACGGCGTAGAGCGGCATCACGCCGCCATAGGCGAGGCCGAACACGACCGACAGTGCGTAGAACTCGCCGAGCTGCGCCACCGCGAGATACGTCGCGATCGACAGCGCCTGCACCAGGAGGCCGCCGACCAAAACCGGCTTGGCGCCGAGCCGATCCGCCAGAACGCCGAGCAGCAGACGCCCGCCGAGCCCGGAGAAGCCGGCGAGGCTGTAGACGGTCACCGCGGTGAGCGGCGCGATGCCGCAGACCATGGCGTAGGACACCATGTGGAAGATCGGCCCCGAATGCGCCGCGCAGCAAGCGAAATGCGCGAGCGCCAGCGTGATGAACTGCGGCGTGCGCAGCGCCTGCGCCACGGTCCATTCGGTTTGCGGCGCGCTCGCACCCGCTGGGATCGCAACGTTCGTTCCCTGCGGTGCCGGGCGCACCAGGAACGATGCGGGGATCAACAGCGCCCAGGCGGCGATGCCGATCACGAGCATCGCAAAGCGCCAGTCATAGGCCGTGATCAGCCAGCTCGCCGAGGGTGCGACGGTGACGGGCGAGACGCCCATGCCGGCCGACACCAGTGCGACGGCGAGGCTGCGATGCTTGTCGATCCAGGCGCTGGCGAGCGCCATCATCGGCGCATAGAAGCTGCCGGCGGCGATCCCGATCAGCACGCCGAAGCAGAGCTGGAATTGCCACAGGGTCTGCGCGTAGCTTGCGGTCACGAGGCCAAGCCCGAGCAGCAGGCTGCCGGCCAGCACCACGATGCGGGTGCCGAAGCGATCGGACAGCGCGCCCCAGGCGAACGCCGCAAAACCCATGCAGAGGAAGTCCAGCGTCGCCGCCGCCGATACGCCGGCGCGCGACCAGCCCATCGCATCCGAGATCGGTTGCAGGAACACGGCGAGCGACAGCATGGTGCCGAAGCCGACGCAGGTCATCAGCGCGCCCGCGCCGACGACGACCCAGCCATAATCGAACCGAGCGGCCTTGCTCATGCGTTTCCCCGGCGCTGTTGTCTTTTGTGGTGCGCGCAGGGGGATGGTGGCCTATCCGGGGTCCAGGGGCAATATGACGGGCAACATGCCTCTTATTCCGGGATCAGTGGATTGTGAGTTGCGTGCGCGAGATGTCGCAGCGACGCGCGGCTAAAGCGGGATGAGATTGGGCTAGATCGCCATCGCGCTTTAGCTTGTTGTTTAAGCATGATCTTTCCGGAAAACCGCTTCGCGCTTGTCCGGATCATGCTCTACCCGCACTGCCAGGCGCGCCCGATCGGTGTCCAGACCCAGCACGGGCCGTAGCTGCCGCCATTGTAGCGGCCTCCGCCATGGAATCCGGGGCGGCCGAAGTAATGCCAGTCCCCGCCATACCAATATTGCGGCGAATAGTCCGGGTAGCCGCGTGTGGCGCCGCGCGGGCCGAGCACCGGAATGGTCTGATTGGGCGGCTGCCGGTAGCCGGGCAGGAAGCCATAGCCATGCCAGCGGGTAGAGCCGTGCCGCTTCTTCGAGGAGGCGGCCAAGCTCAGGTCCGGCTGCAGCAGTGCGAGGATGACGACGAGGACAGACAGAATGCGCAACATGACCGGAGCTTAGTCGGCGCGCCGCGCCGTGGCGATTCAAATCATGGTGCGTTTTGTTGCTGGGACAAGAACCGGCAACAGGTGCGCCGGCGCCTCAGCTGTCCACCTTGAGTGCGGCGATGAAGGCTTCCTGCGGAATGTCGACCTTGCCGAATTGCCGCATCTTCTTCTTGCCTTCCTTCTGCTTCTCCAGAAGCTTGCGTTTGCGCGTGATGTCGCCGCCGTAGCACTTCGCGGTGACGTCCTTGCGCAGCGCGCGCACGGTTTCGCGCGCGATCACCTTGCCGCCGATCGCCGCCTGGATCGGGATCTGGAACATGTGCGGCGGGATCAGCTCCTTCATCTTCTCGACCATGGCGCGGCCGCGGCCCTCGGCGCGGGTCCGATGCACCAGCATCGACAGCGCGTCGACCGGCTCGGCATTGACCAGGATCTGCATCTTGACCAGGTCCGCCGGCTTGTAGTCGGTCAGGTGATAGTCGAACGAGGCGTAGCCCTTGGAGACCGACTTCAGGCGATCGTAGAAGTCGAACACCACCTCGTTGAGCGGCAGATCGTATTTCACCATCGCGCGGGAGCCGACGTAGGTGAGCTCCTTCTGCGCGCCGCGGCGGTCCTGGCACAGCTTCAGCACGCTGCCGAGATATTCGTCGGGGGTGAGGATCGTCGCCTCGATCCACGGCTCCTCGATCTCGGCGATCTTGACCACGTCGGGCATGTCGACCGGGTTGTGGATCTCGAGCTCGGTGCCGTCGGTCAGCTTCATCTTGTAGATGACGCTCGGCGCGGTCGCGATCAAATTGAGATCGAATTCGCGCGACAGCCGCTCCTGGATGATCTCCAGATGCAGCAGTCCGAGGAAGCCGCAGCGGAAGCCGAAGCCGAGCGCGGCCGAGGTTTCCATCTCGAAGGAGAAGCTGGCGTCGTTCAAACGCAGCTTGCCCATCGCGGCGCGCAGCGTCTCGAAATCGTCGGCATCGACCGGGAACAAGCCGCAGAACACGACTGGAATGGCCGGCTTGAAGCCCGGTAGCATTTCGGTGACCGGCTTCCGGTCGTCGGTGATGGTGTCGCCGACGCGGGTGTCGGCGACTTCCTTGATCGCCGCGGTGATGAAGCCGATCTCGCCGGGGCCGAGCTCATCGACCTGCTGCATCTTCGGCGTGAAGAAGCCGACCCGCTCGACGTCGTAGGCGGCGCCGGTGCCCATCATGCGGATGCGCTGGCCCTTCTTCATGATGCCGTCAACGACGCGGATCAGGACGACGACGCCGAGATAGACGTCGTACCAGCTGTCGACCAGCAGCGCCTTCAGCGTCGCGTCGCGGTCGCCCTTCGGCGGCGGCAGGCGGGTGACGATCGCCTCCAGCACATCGGGCACGCCGACGCCGGTCTTGGCCGAGATCATCACCGCATCCGAGGCGTCGATCCCGATCACGTCCTCGATCTGCTGCTTGACCTTCTCGGGCTCGGCCGCAGGCAGGTCGACCTTGTTCAGGACCGGCACGATCTCGTGATTATTGTCGAGCGCCTGGTAGACGTTGGCGAGCGTCTGCGCCTCGACGCCCTGGCTGGCGTCGACCACGAGCAGGGAACCCTCGCAGGCCGCCAGCGACCGCGAGACCTCGTAGGCGAAGTCGACATGGCCGGGCGTGTCCATCAAATTGAAGATGTAATCCTTGCCGTCCTTGGCGCGGTAGTTGAGGCGCACGGTCTGCGCCTTGATGGTGATGCCGCGCTCGCGCTCGATATCCATCGAATCGAGCACCTGCTCCTTGCCCGCCATTTCACGATCCGACAGGCCGCCCGTCATCTGGATCAGGCGGTCGGCGAGGGTCGATTTGCCATGGTCGATATGGGCGACGATGGAGAAGTTGCGGATGTTGGAAATCGGGGCAGTTGTCATGGGGCGCGGGATAGCATCCGCACCCCCGCGCGGGCAACCATATTGCGGTATTTTGCAGGGGTGTGACGGCGAATCACGGGGGTGTCTCGGGCGGGGTTGCAATGATCGATTTCCGGGCATGTTTCTGCTAGGTCTGGCGGCCGAAATTCGTGGATTTGACGATGCGCTGGACCCTTCTCGCCGCCGGATTGCTCGCCATCTTGTTCGCGGCGCCCGCGGCCGCCGACAAGCGCGTTGCGCTGGTCGTCGGCAATTCGACCTATCAGAACGTGTCGCGGCTGCAGAACCCGAAGAACGATGCGCAGCTGGTGGCCGAGACGCTGCAGCGGCTGGGCTTCGCGCTGGTCGGCGGGCAGGCCCAGGTCGATCTGGACAAGGCCGGCTTCGATGGTGCGATCCAGCGCTTCGGCAGCCAGCTGATGGGCGCTGACGTTGCGCTGTTCTATTATGCCGGCCACGGCATCCAGGTGCGCGGCACGAATTATCTGGTGCCGGTGTCGGCGAACCCGACACGCGAGGCGGATGTCGATTTCCAGATGGTCGATGTCGGCCTCGTGCTGCGGCAAATGGAAGGGGCAGGCACGCGGCTCAACATCGTCATCCTCGATGCCTGCCGGAACAATCCGTTCGGCGGCCGCGGCTTGCGCGCCGCCGATGGCGGCCTCGCCCAGATCCGCGCCCCGGAGGGCACGCTGTTGTCCTACGCGACCCAGCCGGGCAACGTCGCGCTGGATGGCGATGACGGCCACAGCCCCTACACGCGGGCGCTGGTCGACACCATGCAGAAGCCCGGGCTCGACGTGCTCCAAGCGTTCAACCAGGTCGGTCTCGTCGTCAAGCGCGCTACCGGCAGTGCGCAGCAGCCCTGGGTCTCGACCTCGCCGATCGACGGCTCGTTCTATTTCGCCGGCAATGCGCAGGCACAGGTCGCGACGGCCGATCCGCCGGCGACCGTGATCCCGCCGCAACAAAGCCTGCCGCCGCCAAGTGCGTCGCCGCCGGCGCCGCAAGTGGCGCGCACGCAATCGGACTTCATCATTCCGGATTCCGACAGCCGCCTGCTGTTGGAGAGCGATCTCAGGGCGCTCAGCAAGGACGATCTGCGGATTGCCCGCAACGAGATCTTCGCGCGGCGCGGGCGCTACTTCAACGCGCCGGACCTCACCGCGCGCTTCAGCAGGTTCGCCTGGTACGTGCCCCGCTCATGGGATCCGCCGCTCAATGCGGTCGAGAGCGCCAATGTCGCGCTGATCGATCGCTTCGAATCCGGCGGCGCGGCACCAAGCGGTTTCATCTTCCCCGACTCCGACCGGCGTCTGCTGACGCCGGCCGATCTGCGGCGGCTGTCGCGGGACGAGTTGCGGATCGCGCGCAACGAGATCTTTGCCCGCAGGGGCCGCTATTTCGATTCCGTCGATCTTAAGGCGTATTTTTCGCGCTTTCCCTGGTATGCGCCGAACAGCTGGAATCCGAAGCTGAATGCGATCGAGGAGGCCAACGTGGCGCTGATCGATCAGGTCGGGAAACGCTGAATGGCCGCGCGAGGGACGGCCTGCATCGTTGCCGTGCTGGCGCTGCTGCCGCCGCTTGCGCACGCCCAGGGCAGAAGCGAGCTGCTCGATCGCCTGGTGCGCGCCTATCCCGATGCGCTCGCCACCCATGACGACACCACGATCACCTGGCGCGACGGCACGATGATGCCGGTCGAAGACGGCGCCTCCGACAAGCCGTTCGATCAGCTGCTGCGCAATGCATCGATCCTCGACCAGATGCGGTTGTCCTATCCGTTGGGGCCAGCGGCGCCGCCGGCGGTGAATGCCGATCCCGGCCGCTTCCGCAACGAGGCCTTCTTCAAGAAGATGTATGGCGACTGCAACACGGCGGAGGTCCGGCGGAACCTGGTGACCATCACCTGGCTGCCGAAATCCTGGGGCAAGCCGGTTCAGGTCACCCGTGTCAACGGCGTCGCCGAACGGCTGAAGCAGGTTTCCGCCGAGATCGACGCGCTCGACCCGGCGCTGCGCGCCGCGGCGTTTCCGATCGCGGGTGTGCTGTCTTGCCGCGCCGTCGCCGATACCGGGCGGATGAGCATGCATGGCTACGCCGCCGCGATCGACCTCAACCTGAAAGTCTCGGACTACTGGCTGTGGGCGGGCAAAGGTAAAACCATCCCCTACAAGAACCGGATGCCGCAAGAGATCGTCGACATCTTCGAGCGCCACGGCTTCATCTGGGGCGGCAAGTGGTATCACTACGATACCATGCATTTCGAGTACCGGCCCGAGCTTCTCGAAAAGTGACGGCGCGTTGGAGGCGTTCTCACGCCAAGCTGATTTCACTGGCCACAAAAACGCGCTAAAGCGCGCCGATGTGCTGGTGAGCGATCACTCATCGCACGTCCGTTTCCACTCGGTATGATCCCTCGGAAAGCCACGCTCCCCTTTTCCGGGTCATGCCTCAGGCACAGGCCATGTCGACCGCTTCCATTCTTCCTGCCGCCCGGCGCACCACCCGCAGGCTGACGATCCGGCGGATCGCGGCCTGGATCGCCTCGCGCGCCATCGATCCCCGGACCAGCCTGTGGTTCGTGATCGGCTTCGCACTGGTCCACGCGTTTCTCTGGACGCTTATCCTGGTCAAGCTCAAGGCCGCGCAGGATGTCCATATGGACGTCGCGGAGGCCTATGCCTGGGGCCAGCGCTTCCTGCTCGGCTATGGCAAGCATCCGCCGCTGTCGGGCTGGATCGCCGGGGTCTGGTTCAGGATCTTCCCGGTCACCAACTGGTCGACCTATGCGCTTGCGATGGCGACCGTCAGCTTCGCGCTTGTGGTGTGCTGGCTGATCGCGCTGCGCGTCGTCGATCGCCGCCGTGCGTTCTTCATGGTGGTGATGCTCGCGCTCTACCCGATCTTCAATTTCAAGGGCTTCAAGTACAACGCCGACCTCGCGCAGCTGGTGCCGCTGCCGCTGTTGGTGCTGGCCTATCTGAACGCGTTCGAGAAGCGCAGCTTCAAGTCGGGTCTGTGGCTCGGCTTTGCCGGCATGCTGGCGCTGATGACCAAATACTGGGTGGTGACGATGATCGGCGCCATCGGGCTCGCTGCGCTGATCCACCCGCAGCGGACCCAGTTCCTGCGCTCGCCGGCGCCCTGGGTTGCGATCGGCACGATGCTCGTAGCGATGATTCCGCACCTGGTGTGGCTCGAGGAGGTGAATTTCGTGCCGTTCACCTATGCCGGCGACGTCTACGCGCTGTCGAGCCGTGAGCTCAACGTCCAGCTCGTGATCGGCTATATCCTGCACAATCTCGGCCTGCTCGCGATTCCCATCGTGCTGGGCCTCATCGCGCTGTTGCTGGGGTCAGTGCCGTGGCGGCCGTCGGACGTGCTGGCGCGGATCTGGTCGCGCGGACCCAATCCGGCCGTCAACCTTCCGCAGGCGCTCAACGTCTGGATCATCCAGTCGATCGTCGCGATCGGGCCGCCGCTCGGCGCGCTGGCATTCACCGTCTACATCAAGACCGATTGGGGCATCCCGCTGTTCTTCCTGGTGCCGCTTGCGCTGGTTGCGATCCCCTCGCTCAGATTCCCGCGCATGGCGTTGTTCTCGATCACGGCGGTCTGGTTCGTGGCCACGATCGCAACGCTGATCGCCGCGCCCTCGATCGCCACGCAGGAGGTCGCGTCCAACCGCATCGGCGGCTCGACCTACGCCGCGCGCTCCGAGCTCGCGCGTGAGCTCACCCAGACCTGGCAGGCCAAATTCCATTCGCGCTGGGCCGTGGTCGTCGCGCGGTCCGACATCGGCGAGCCGATGACGTTCTACAGTCCGGATCATCCGGCCTCGCTGGTGCCGGGCGAAGCCTGGTCATCGGGGCTGACGTCGCTCGACGAAGCCAAACGTCTCGGCTTCATCGGCATCTGCGACACCACCGATCCGGTATTCCTGCAACCATGCGAGGCATGGATGGCCGAGCACGCCAAGGATGCCGAGCCGCTGGTGATGACCACCATGCGCTTCTTCAACGGCCATCCCGGTCCGTCCACGGCGTGGAAAGTCTATCTGGTGCCGCCGGCGAAGTAGTCGTTTCCGGCCACTCGTGCCGCTTCCGTCATCCTGAGGTGCGAGCTCTTGCGAGCCTCGAAGGATGAATCGGCCGCCGCCCGCGGCGCATCCTTCGAGACGCGCTTCGCGCTCCTCAGGATGACGGGCAGAGGCTTTCGCTTAGTGTAGCGGCTGAGGATCGCCCTACGTGCCTTCCTCGTTGAACTTGCTGGCAACGAGTTCGGCGATGGCGTCGAGCGCCTGCTGTGCTTCTTCGCCTTTCGCGGAGACCACGACGGTGGTGCCGGGCCCGGCGGCCAGCATCATCAAGCCCATGATCGAGGTGCCGCCGACGGTCTCGCCGCCGCGCGTCACCCAGATTTCGGCGTTGAAGCGCTCGACCAGCTGGACGAACTTCGCCGATGCCCGCGCATGCAGGCCGCGCTTGTTGACGATCAAGAGTTCACGCGAAATGGCGCCCGCAGGCACGCCCGGGCCGACATGGTTTGCGCCCGGGGCCTCGTCGCTCATTTGCCTGCGAGAACGCGGCTGGCGATGGTGACGTATTTGCGGCCGGCTTCCTGCGCCATCGCGATCGCGTCGGGCAGCGAACGCTCCTCGCGAACCTTGGCAAGCTTGACCAGCATGGGAAGATTGATGCCCGCGAGCACTTCCACCTTCGGGCGGCTCATGCAGGAGATCGCAAGATTCGACGGGGTGCCGCCGAACATGTCGGTGAGGATCGCAACGCCGTCGCCGCTATCGACGCGGTTCACCGCTTCGATGATGTCGCTTCGACAGAGATCGGAATCGTCCTCGGCCCCGATCGTAATTGCTTCAATTTGTTTCTGCGGACCCATAACGTGTTCGAGCGCCGCTCTGAACTCGTCGGCAAGGCGCCCATGGGTCACCAGCACTAGACCAATCATCGGAAACTCCTCGCGGGCGCCCTTTGGTGCACCGCACGAACGCGCCACTTTGACCATCCAGAGGCCCCGCGCAAGGGGGCATCTTGGCTAGTCTCCCGGTTCCTGGCGGTAGAGAGGGGAGGCTGCGCCGGCAAAATCCGACGCGATAGTGGATGTGATATGGTTACCAATTCCCTTCCCACAATTGGCCGCAAGATTACGGGAACATGAACTTTCAGGTTGTCGTCAGCGCAGCAACAACCAGCGGCAGGGGTTGGAAGCCCGCCGCTACAGGAATTCGCGGTACCAAAACACCATTAAGGCGAGTCTGAAGCGCCTCCGACGACGGCAGCCGCTCGGCGTCGTCGGCAGCAAGGTCGACGATCAGGCCGACCACGGCCTCGTCCGCGAACGGGCAATGGCGGATTCCGAGGCCTCGTATCTCGATCATACCGGCCAATTGCCGGGCCGGACGGACCCACAATTGTTCGCCGGCTGTGTCGAGATGGACACGGTCATCCCCTACCAAAATGGTCGGCGGGAGCGCTCCGGTGCGCCCGGCGAGAATCAGTTCGAAGGCGAGACGCGACTTGCCGGCGCCCGACGGGCCGCGGATCAGCACCGCACGCTCGCCGACCAGAACGGCGGATGCGTGCACGCTTGAATTGTCGCTCATAGGGTCGGCAGCCTGACCACGAAACGAGCGCCGGCCACGGTTGGCTTGCCGTCTTCGTCCGCGGGGCCCGGGCGGTTCTCGGCCCAGATCCGTCCGCCATGCGCTTCGATGATCTGCTTGGAGATCGAAAGGCCAAGGCCGGAGTTCTGGCCGAAGCCCTGGTGCGGCCGGTCGGTGTAGAAGCGCTCGAAGATCCGCTCCAGCGCATCTTCGCCGATACCGGGCCCGTCATCATCGACCACGATCTCGATCTCGCCGCGGGTGCGGCGGCAGACGATGCGCACCTTGTCACCCGGCTTGGAGAACGATTGCGCGTTCGACAGCAGGTTGGAGATCACCTGGCCGAGCCGGGAATCGTGGCCGGGCACCGAGAGCGTATCGGTCGGCCCGCGACCCTCGAAGCGGGCTTCGACGGCGACATCGTGGCCGAGCCGCGTCTCGTTGGCGACGCTGGTCAGCGTCGTCAGCAGCCGGCGCAGATCGACCGGCGCCATGTCCTGGCGCTGCAATTCGGCGTCGAGCCGGCTGGCGTCGGAGATGTCGGAGATCAGGCGGTCGAGCCGCTTGACGTCATGCTCGATCACCGCAAGCAGCCGCGCGCGGCTGTTCTCGTTGCGCGCCAAGGGTAGCGTCTCGACCGCCGAGCGTAGCGAGGTCAGCGGGTTCTTCAACTCGTGGGCGACATCGGCGGCGAACATCTCGATCGCCTCGATTCGGCTGTACAGCGCGTTGGTCATGTCGCGCAGCGCGCCGGAGAGATGGCCGATCTCGTCGCGGCGTCCGGTGAAGTCGGGAATCTCGACGCGGGTCTGGATGCGGTGACGGACGCGCTCGGCGCTTTCGGCGAGCCGCCGCACCGGGCCTGCGATCGTGCTCGCGAGCAGCAGCGACAGCATGATCATGACGGCGGACGCGACCCCGCCGATCTTGAGGATCGCGAGCCGTTCGGACATCACCAACTGGTCGATGTCGTCGCCCTGCGTCGTCAGCATCAATGCGCCGCGCACGGCGCGGAAATGCTGCACCGGAACGGCAACCGACACGATGATCGCGCCGCGGTCGGTGACGCGCACGGCACTGCCCTTCATGCCCTCGAGCGATTGCGCGACTTCGGAATAACCCTTGCCGCCTTCGGGGCCGAGCTCGCGGTAGATCGGCAGGTCGCCGCGATTGAGCCAGGTCTTGATCGTGGCCTTGGTCTTCTCATACAGCGACGGCTTCTCGGACGGCGGCGGCAGTTCCATGCGCAGCACGTCGCCGCGCGCGAACAGATTGCGGCTGTCGAGGATCAGGCCGCCGTCGCGGTCGAAGATGCGGGCCCGCGTCTTGGTCGGCGCGATCAGGCGGCGCAGGATCGGCGCGACGCGCTCGGGATTGATCGGGAAGTCCGCCGATTCATCCGGCTGGCCGAAGCTCTCGCCGGGCTTGAGGTCGAGCAGCCGGTCGGGATCGATGGTGACGGTGTTGCCCTCGACGGTCGCGGACGCCGCGATCGCCTCCGAGATGATCTCGGCATAGACCAGCAGGCTCTGGGTGCGCGCCTCGATCAGGCCGGCGCGGAATTGCGACAGATAGAGGATGCTTGCGACCAGCGCGACGAGGCCGGCCAGGTTGAGCGAGACGATGCGGCGCGTCAGGCTCGAGAACGACAGCGCGAAGAAGAATTGACCGGCGCGGCGCAGCCAGCCGAGCGGCCGGCGCCAGCCCTTCTCCGCCAGATCGTCGGCCACGGCCTCGTGATCGAGGAGCTGTGACGCGTCCTCGGTGTTCAGTCCCTGCTCGAGCTGCGTTCGATCAAGCACTGGCAAAGCTGCCGGTTGGTATGGATGTCGTCCCGCGAAGCAGACAGTCGCCCGAGCTTACCCCAGCCGTGCGGAGCCTGTCAGTTAACAAGCCGCTCCGGATGCGCAGATCAGGCTTCCTTGAAGCGATAGCCGACGCCGTACAGCGTCTCGATCATCTCGAAGTCGTCGTCGACCACCTTGAACTTCTTGCGCAGCCGCTTGATGTGGCTGTCGATGGTGCGGTCGTCGACATAGACCTGGTCGTCATAGGCCGCGTCCATCAGCGCGTTGCGGCTCTTCACCACGCCCGGGCGGGTCGCGAGCGCCTGCAGGATCAGGAATTCGGTCACGGTCAGCGTCACCGGCTCGTTCTTCCAGGTGCAGGTGTGGCGCTCCGGATCCATCCGCAGCAGGCCGCGGTCGAGCGCGCGGGCGTCCGGCTCCTTCGGTGCGGCGGTCGGATCCTTGGGCTGGCCGCGGCGGAGCACGGCCTTGACGCGTTCGACCAGCAGGCGCTGCGAGAACGGCTTGCGGATGAAATCGTCGGCGCCCATTTTCAGGCCGAACAATTCGTCGATCTCCTCATCCTTCGAGGTGAGGAAGATCACCGGCAGGTCCGATTTCTGGCGCAGTCGGCGCAGCGTCTCCATGCCGTCCATGCGCGGCATCTTGATATCGAGGATCGCAAGGTCGGGCGGCGACGTGCGAAATCCATCCAGCGCCGACGCACCGTCCGTGTAGGTCATGATGCGGTAGCCTTCGGCTTCAAGCGCGATCGAGACCGAAGTGAGAATGTTGCGGTCGTCGTCGACCAAGGCGATTGTGGGCATGAGCTGCTTTCACAATGAGAGTGGCTTAAACGGCGGGCACTCTGGCAACGCGCCGTGGAAATGGGCTTCGAACGCGGTCAACGAGCAATGCAAGCTGGGCTGAAGTGTGACCGAGTTCCGCAAAAATACGCTTCTGCGACCCATGCGATGGACCCCATATACCACCCTGAGATCATGAAAACAGGCCCTTTTTTCATCCGGAACCGGCTCGAATCGCCCTCAAAATGATCCGTTAGGCCCATGCAACCGACCGCCGACTTCGATCCTGCCCACCTTGCCCGCTCGCTGCTTCGCCGCAGCCGCCAGGGCGCGCTCGCCACGCTGATGGCCGGCTCCGGCGATCCCTATTGCTCCCTGGTCAACCTCGCCAGCCATCCGGACGGCTCGCCGATCCTGCTGATTTCCCGCTTGGCGCTGCACACGAAGAACATCCTGGCCGACAGCCGGGTGTCGCTGATGCTGGACGAGCGTGCCGAGGGCGATCCCTTGGAGGGCGCCCGGATCATGCTGGCGGGGAGGGCGGAAGAGGTCGCCGAGGCCGGGCGCGAGCTCGCCCAACGGCGCTATCTCGCTGCCCAGCCGTCGGCGGAAGCCTTTGTAGAATTTAAGGATTTTTCGTTCTTCGTGATCCGGCCAAGCGGCGCCCATCTGGTCGCCGGGTTCGGTCGCATCGTCGACCTCAAGCCCGCCCAGTTCCTGACCGATCTCGGCGGCGCCGAAGCGCTGCTGGAGGCCGAGCCTGGTGCGGTGGCGCACATGAACGAGGACCACCGCGAAGCCATGAACCTCTACGCCACGCGGCTGCTCGGCGCCGACAGTGCCGACTGGCTGTGCACCGGCTGCGATCCCCACGGCATGGACATGCAGGCCGGCCGCGCCACGCTGCGGCTGGATTTCCCCGAGCGGGTCAGCAACGGCACCGAGCTACGCAAGATGCTGGTGCGGCTCGTCGGCGAAGCTCGCGCCAAGGGATAGCAGGGGATAGCAAGCGATCGGAAGGGATAGGCAGCACTCGCTGCTGACACCGGGGGCTGCGGCGCCCGGCGAGGCATCGTGTCGCATGCTGCGGCTCCCTGCGCCATCGCTGAGTCGGAGTGCGGTGTCTCTGATAGCGCGATCATTTCGCGCCGGCCGTCACGTCATCACTGATGGGTTCGGCGCGGGTGCGCGGATTTCCGTTGCTGCTGGATCGGAAAATCACCGGGATTGCGAGGCTCGCGGCGCGACGATGCGCGGGGCGTCAGGTGCTGATTGCGTTACCATCGATCGTGACGGCCAGCGATCTAGTTGCGCAACGTGCAAGACATCGCGGAACATTCGCCGATGCCGGGCATTGAAGTCACCCCGCTTCGACGACGGCATGTTGAGCTCAACCGAATGCTCGATGCCGAGCAGATGGTGCTATCCGCGTGCAACACGATCGTGGGCGACATGCTCGGCAGTGCAGCGCAGCGTCAACTCGCGGCAGTCCATTGCAACGACACATCCTCAGCGCGAAACGCATACCCGGCATTCCCCTTGCTTTATGCAGCGATCGGCGCACGCACACGCCGATCGCTGGCACTCTTTGTGCATCGCAAGCCTTGTTCGTAGCGGGAAAGGCGACGAAACGTCGCCCGATCGCGGCGAAAACAATGCGAAAGCGAAAGCAAAGCGAAAGGGTTTCGCGCTGCGGTATTTGCGCCAGATGATGTACCCCTGTTGGAATGAACCAAAAGCCGTTCGACCGGCTTGGCAAGCCCGGCGATCCCCACTATTAGGTCGCCGGACCGGGGCCGAGAGGCTATATTCTGATGACGGTCATCACCGCGACGGGGCGCGACTAGCGACATTCGCGCGAACAAGGATACGCGGGTTCGAGGAGGTTCTTCGTGCAAGAGACGGGCGTGCATAACGGTGCCTTCGGCGCCGACAAATTCGGCTTAAAAAATCTCAAGGGCGTGCATTGGAACTATGGTGCGCCGCAGCTCTACGAGCACTCCTTGCGCAATGGCGAAGCGGTGCTCTCGGCCGATGGCGCGCTCTGCGCGGATACCGGTGAGTTCACCGGCCGCAGCCCGAAGGACAAGTTCACGGTCCGTGACGGCCTGACCGACAAGAGCATGTGGTGGGCCGGCAACCAGTCGATCACCTCCGAGCAGTTCGCAACGCTCCATGCCGACTTCCTCAAGCATGCCGAAGGCATGACGCTGTTCGCGCAGGATCTCTACGGCGGCGCCGATCCGAAGCATCGCATCAAGACGCGCGTCTTCACCGAGCTCGCCTGGCACTCGCTGTTCATCCGCACGCTGCTCATTCGTCCCGAGATGTCGGAGCTCGCGGGCTTCGTGCCGGAACTCACGATCATCGATCTGCCGAGCTTCCGCGCCGATCCGAAACGTCACGGCTGCAAGTCCGAGAACGTCGTCGCGATCGATTTCGCCCGCAAGATCGTCCTGATCGGCGGGTCTTATTATGCCGGCGAAATGAAGAAGAGCGTGTTCACCACGCTGAACTTCTATCTGCCCGAGAAGGGCGTGATGCCGATGCACTGCTCGGCCAATGTCGGCCCCGACGGCGACACCGCGATCTTCTTCGGCCTGTCCGGCACCGGCAAGACCACGCTGTCCGCCGATCCGAAGCGCACGCTGATCGGCGATGACGAGCATGGCTGGAGCGAGGACGGCGTCTTCAATTTCGAAGGCGGCTGCTACGCCAAGTGCATCAAGCTGTCGGGCGAAGCCGAACCGGAGATCTATGCCGCCAGCAAGCGCTTCGGCGCGGTGCTGGAGAACGTCGTGCTCGGCGCCAACGATCGCGTGCCGGATTTCGACGACGGCTCGAAGACCGAGAACACCCGCTCGGCCTATCCGCTCGACTTCATCCCGAACGCCTCGCGCACCGGCCGCGCGCCGCATCCGAAGAACGTGGTGATGCTCGCCGCCGACGCCTTCGGCGTGATGCCGCCGATCGCCAAGCTGACGCCGGCGCAGGCGATGTACCACTTCCTGTCCGGCTACACCGCGAAGGTCGCCGGCACCGAGCGTGGCCTCGGCAACGAGCCGCAGCCGGAATTCTCGACCTGCTTCGGCTCGCCGTTCCTGCCGCGCGATCCGTCGGTCTACGGCAATTTGCTCCGTGAGCTTATTGCGAAACACAATGTCGATTGCTGGCTCGTCAACACCGGCTGGACCGGCGGCAAGTACGGCACCGGCCGCCGCATGCCGATCAAGGTGACCCGCGCGCTGCTCACCGCGGCACTGAACGGTTCGCTCCGCAACGCGGATTTCCGCACCGACAAGTATTTCGGCTTCGCGGTGCCGACCTCGCTGCCGGGCGTCGAGCCGCACATCCTCGATCCGATCAAGACCTGGGCCGACAAGGTCGAGTTCGACAAGACGGCGCGTGCGCTGGTCGGCATGTTCCAGAAGAACTTCGCCAAGTTCGAAGCGCAGGTCGACGCCGAAGTCCGCGCCGCCGCGCCGGAAGTGAAGCTGGCTGCGGAGTAAGCCGCGCAAGCGATACGCGATTTGAAAAGGCGGCCCTCGTGGCCGCCTTTTTTGTTTGCGCACTGGGCCGGGACGACATTGAGTGTGTTGTTCCGCTACTCGCCCATCTCCGGCAGTACCGCATTGCTCGGCGTCTGCCTGTCGGTGATCTGCAGCCCGAACAGGCTGCCGATCAACTCCACCGCGACGCGCGCGGTGCGGCCGCGTTCGTCGAGGAACGGATTGAGCTCGACGATGTCGAGCGAGCGCACCAGCCCGGAATCGTGCAGCAGCTCCATGATGAGATGCGCTTCCCGGTAGGTCGCGCCGCCCGGCACCGTGGTGCCGACGCCCGGCGCGATGTCGGGATCGAGGAAGTCGACATCGAACGAGACATGCAGCACGCCGTTCTTCGCCCTGACGCGGTCGATGACGCGTCGGGTCAGCACGGCGACGCCGAACTCGTCGATCTGGCGCATGTCCGCGATCGAGACGCTGCGCTGCCGCAGCAGCTTGCGCTCCAGCGGATCGACTGATCGGGTGCCGATCAGCGCGAGCTGATCGGATGGGATCGAGGCGCGCGGCAATCCACCGAGCAAATCGTCCAGCCCGTCCTCGCCGCACAGGAACGCCGCCGACATGCCGTGCATGTTGCCGGTGATGGTGGTGGCCGGTGTGTTGTAGTCGGCATGCGCGTCGACCCACAGCGCGAACAGCGGCCGGCCTTTCTCTTGCCAGTAGCGCGCAACACCGTTGATCGACCCCATCGACAGCGAGTGATCGCCACCCATGAAGATCGGGATCGCGCCGGAATGCGCCAGCCAATAGGCGCGCTCGGAGAGGGCGCGGGTCCAGGTCTTCACCTCGTCGTAGAACTTGGTGTTGGCCGGCACCGGGCCGTCGGCGACGACAGCCGGGATTGCAAGGTTGCCGTGGTCGTCAACCCTGAAGTCGAGCTGCTCGAGCAGGCGCGCGATGCCCGCGGTGCGCAGCGCGTCCGGTCCCATCAGCGGACCGGGCTGCGACGCGCCAATCTCGATGGGAACGCCAAGCAGCGCGATGCGAGAGGGTTTTGAAGTGTCGGCTTCGGACATGCGGCAGTGCTCCCAAAGGCGTGGAACAGAAGCGACGTGCCAATGTTCCCTCAACCCTTGAAATAGGCAATCCGGTCGTAGCAGACCAATGTGGATATTTGGCTACGATGCGAGCCGGTGGCCGATCCGCTCGGAACGCCTACGCCTTGAAGTAGGCGATCTGCGTCGTGGTCGCGAGCAGGCGGCCGGAGGGCGACCACAATTCGCCGTGCTGGTCGCCGTAGCTCTTGTGGAAGGTTTTCGCGTCGGCCGTGGCCAGCACGCGGGTGGTATCCTCGGCGTCGAGGTCGGCCGCATCGGCGTGGAAATAGGTCGTCAGCGATACCGTGCCGAACGGCACCAGCTCGTGCCGCGCGTGGAAGACGCGGCCGAAGAACGCATCCGACATCGACATCAGCGACAGCGCGTCGAGCTTGCGCGGCACGCGGTCGGCGATCCAGAGTTTTGAATAGGGGCTCGACAGCTCCTTTGCACCGCCGCCACCGGCGAATTTCGGCTCGCCCTCGGCGAAGCGGAAGTCGTACTGGTTGGCCCAGGTCATCGCGAGCTTCGGATAGGGCCGCAGCTCTTCGAACGGCACCGCGCCGGGAAACTCGGCCGGCTGGTGCGACCACGACGGCCGCCGCTCGGCGAACACGGCGGTCGCCAGGGTCGCGACCTCGCCACCGCCTTGCGTCATCTCGACCGACCAGTGCTGGCTCGAGCGGTTGGCCTTGACCAGGCGGACGTCGAGATCGAACACGCCCTCGGCGACCGGCGCGCAGTAATTGACCGTCAGCGCCAGCGGATCGCCCGCGCGCTGCGGGTGCTGCATCAACGCGCGCAGGATGGTCGCGGCCGTGCAGCCGCCGAACGGGCCGACGAAGACCCAATAGTCCGGGCTGGTGCGCCCCTGCCAGCGGCTGTCGCCGGCAGTCACTGCGGTTGCTTCATCGAAAAGGTGCGGGGTCTTGGTGAGCATGGAAGTCCCTAATTCGAATTCGTCTGCCGTCATTGCGAGGAGCCGCCCGGTCCGGCCTCCGGCCGGCCGGATGACAGGCTCCGCGACGAAGCAATCCATGGCTCCGCAAATGTGGAGCGATGGATTGCTCCGCTCCGCTCGCAATGACGCTGCTGCAACAGCAGTAGCCCAGCGACTGCGCCAAATTCAATGATGTCGGACGTAATCGATTTCCGCGCCCCGGGATTATCCCTTCGCCTCGCGCTGGCTGCCCAGCTGCGGCGCGGCGGTCGGGTGCACCGGCACGTGCCAGATGTCCTCGGCGTATTCGCGGATGGTGCGGTCGGAGGAGAACCACGCCATGCGCGCCACGTTGAGGATCGAGGCGCGGGTCCAGGCCGGCGGCACCTGCCAGCGCGCGTCGATGCTACGCTGCGTGTCGTAGTAGGAATCGAAATCGGCCGAGACCATGTAATGGTCGAGGTAGCGCAACGCGTGCCCGATCGAGGCGAAGCGCGCGGCATCGCCCGGCGAGAACTCGCCGCTCTCGATGGCACGGATCGCGCGCTCGAGCCGTGGCGATCTGCGGATCACGTCAGAGGCATCGAGCCCCTGCTTGCGGCGGACCATGACGTCGCCGGCCTCAAGGCCGAAGATCGCGATGTTCTCGGGTCCGACGGCGTCGCGGATTTCGATATTGGCGCCGTCGAGCGTGCCGATGGTCAGCGCGCCGTTCAGCGCGAGCTTCATGTTGCCGGTGCCGGAGGCTTCCATGCCGGCGGTCGAGATCTGCTCGGACAGATCGGCGGCCGGAATGATCACCTCAGCGAGGCTGACATTGTAGTCGGCGAGGAAGACCACCTTCAGTCTGCCGCCGAGCGAGGCGTCATTGTTGACGACCTCGGCGACGTCGCTGATCAGCTTGATGATCAGCTTGGCGTAGCGATAGCTCGCCGCCGCCTTGCCGGCGAAGATCTTCACCCGCGGCACCCAGTTCGCGGCCGGGTCATCCTTCATCGCGTGATACAGCGCGATCGTCTCCAGGATGTTGAGCAGCTGCCGCTTGTATTCATGGATGCGCTTGATCTGCACGTCGAACAGCGCCGACGGGTCGACCTTGACGTTGTTGCGCTCGCCGATCAGCCGCGCCAGCGCCAGCTTGTTGTGATGCTTGACGTCGCGGAAGCGCTTCTGGAATTCGAGGTCGCTGGAATGGGCCTCGAGCCGATCGAGCAGCGAGAAGTCGTCGAGCACGGCCTCGCCGCAGGTCTCGCGCAACAGCGCGGTCAGCCGCGGATTGGCCAGCATCAGCCAGCGGCGGAAGGTGATGCCGTTGGTCTTGTTGGTGATGCGCTGGGGATAGAGGTGATGGAGATCGTGGAACACGGTCTCCTTCATCAGGTCGGAATGCATCGCCGAGACGCCGTTGATGCGATGCGAGCCGACGAAGGCGAGCTGGCCCATCCGCACCCGGCGGCCGCTGCGCTCGTCGATCAGCGAGACCGAGGCGCGATATTCGATGTCGCCGGGGAAGCGTTCCTCGGCAAGCGCGAGATGGGCCACGTTGATGCGGTAGATGATCTCGAGATGCCGCGGCAGCAGCCGCTCGAACAGTTCGACCGGCCAGGTCTCGAGCGCCTCGGGCAGCAGCGTGTGATTGGTGTAGGACAGGGTTGCGACCGTGATCTTCCAGGCCTCGTCCCAGCGGAAATTGTGCAGGTCGACCAGGATGCGCATCAGCTCGGTGACGGCAAGGCTCGGATGGGTATCGTTGAGCTGCACTGCCGCCTTCTGCGCGAGGTTGCGCAGGCCGCCGTCGGAGGCGAGGTGCCGATTCACCAGATCCTGCAGCGAGGCCGAGACGAAGAAATATTCCTGGCGCAGGCGGAGCTCGCGGCCCGCCGCGCTCTCGTCGTTCGGATAGAGGAACTTGCAGATCGCTTCCGCGCGCGCCTGCTCGGCGCTGGCCGAGACGTAGTCGCCCGAGTTGAACACGTCGAGCTTGAGCGGGTCGGGCGCATGCGCCGACCACAGCCGCAGCGCGTTGACGTGCTGGCCGCGCCAGCCGACGATCGGGGTGTCGTAGGCCATCGCCTCGACGGTTTCCGACGGATGCCAGGTGGCGCGGTCGCGACCGCGTTCGTCGACATGCTCGACATGGCCGCCGAAGTGGACGTTGTAGACCACCTCCGGCCGCTGGAACTCCCAGGGGTTGCCGAACGCGAGCCACTCGTCGGGATATTCCTGCTGCCAGCCCTGGTTCATGATCTGGCGGAACAGGCCGAAATCGTAGCGGATGCCGTAGCCGGTCGCCGGGATCGCCAGCGTTGCCATGCTCTCCATGAAGCAGGCCGCGAGCCGCCCGAGGCCGCCATTGCCGAGCGCCGCATCCGGCTCGCATTTGCGCAGGTCCGAGAGATCGACGCCGAGGTCGCCGAGCGCGGCCTCGAACAGCGGCAGGAGCCCCATATTGTTCAGCGCGTCGGTGAACAGGCGACCGATCAGGAATTCCAGCGAGAGATAATAGACGCGCTTGGCGCCGGCATCGTAGGTCTGCTTCTCGGCCGTCAGCCAGTGGTGCACGATGCGGTCGCGCAGCGCCAGCGCCGCCGCCTTGTACCAGTCACGCCGGGTCGCAACGGTGGCGTCCTTGCCGATCGCAAGCCGCAGCTTGGCCAGGATCGCGCCCTTGATCTCGGTCAGCGCCAGCTCGTCAACCGGCTGATTCAAGGCCGGATAATTTGTCTGTTCCTGCAACGCCCAATCCCTGCCGTTCAGACGGGAACCTGATGCCATGGCAGGCATCATGCTCTCGTCGCCTTGTTTGAGCATGGTCCCTCGGAAATTCCGGTACCCGCGGTTCCCCGATCATGCTCCGACGCAATGATACGCGCGTTGCACGGCAATCGAAACCGTCCGGGACAAGGCCATGCAGCGCTGCCGTGAATTTATGCAAGGACCGGGCCGCTCCGGGAACCTTCCGAAGCCGCCCGCGCAGGTGCTACGATCGGCTGCGAAACGCGAGATTTTGCGACAATTTAGCGGAGGATGCGTGATGAGGCTTTTGATCGAGATCGCGGCCGCGGCATTGCTCGTAGTGTGCATCACGGCGACCAGCGCAGCCTATGCGGCGGGCAAATTGGGCCGCAGCGCCGACGGCCTGACGTGCGGCTTCAGCGTGGCGCAGAACGCGTCGCCGGCGGCGCGCTGTGCCGCCATCAAGCGGCAATGCGGCGGCAAGTTCTACGCAAACGCCTGCGGCGACCGACTGCTGTCGGCGGCGAATTGACGGTCGCGCAAGGCGCCTTCACGCGCAATCGGGAACACCGTGGTGATACGGATTCCCAGAACTTAAGGAGTTCTTTACAAACACCCCTGTCGCTCGTGGGGCGGGCAACATTTCAAGCTCCGACGCATTTCATTCCGAAGCAATTTTCAACGGGCCGCTGACCTAGTCAGCGGCCCGAATTGCTTTGGGGGGAGGCATGTCCGTGACAGAGCGATGATGCTCGGTCGCGCCACATCGTCGTCCTGGCGAAAGCCAGGACCCATTACCCCAACTGTCAAATGAGGTCGGACCGGTCGCTCCAATCCGGATTTCCGCTTCAATCAGCTTGATCTTCCAATCGCGTTTCCAGAACTTCAATTGCTTCTCGCGTGCGATGGCTTCCTGCGGTGTGGCGAATTCCTCGACATGAACGAGACGTAACACCTCGTATTGGTGCACGAACTTGGAGCCGCGGCCAGAACGATGCAGTTCAAGCCGCGTACGGATGTCATTGGTGACGCCGATGTAGAGCGTTCCGTGATGCCGGCTCGCGAGAATGTAGACGTAGTAGCTGACCGCAGCTTTCATGGTTTGGCCCAAGCTCGCGATATGTCGACCTGCTGGGGTAATGGGTCCTGGCTTTCGCCAGGACGACACCCATCGATGACCATCTATAAACCAACCAGAACGAATTAAGAACACTTTAGCAAGTCTTTGATATATCATTATGATTCGGCGCTGTGCCGATACAATATCTAGGGTCTCCCAGCCTCCGCGAGGACTACATGTCCACCATCGCCTTCGATCAGTTCGCTCTCACCCGCATCGCGGATTTCGCCCGCTCGCTGTCGCGGCTGCACCAGGCCTCGCGGCGCCAGCCGATCGACGACGACCAGCTCGATCGCGAGTTCAACGCGGTATGCATGTCGATCTGGGGCTACACCACGGATGATTTCAGCGACGAGCTGTTTTCGCTCGACGATCACGCCTGGCTCGATTCGCTCGACGAGGCGCATGCGCGCCTGTTCGCCGCCGAGCAGGGCTACGATCTCGTCGACGACCACGGCATGCTGACGGATTGGTGGGGCTATTGCTGGATGATCCTCGCCGAGAAGCGCGGTCTCCTCACCGCCGAGAACCGCGCCGCCGCGCGGGCGGCGATCGAGGAGAAATACATGGCCGCGCCGAACGTGATCGGCGTGATCGTGGCGCGTTAATTCGCCTCGGCGCGCTTGCCGGACTTTGCCGCGTTGCCCTTCGGCGCGACGGACGACGGCGCGACATCGCTTCTGGTCTCCGGCAGCGGCGCGTCGCTGGCGAGCTCGGCGCTGACGGGCGCAACCCTCATCTCGCCGAGCCGCGCGCGGACCGCCGCAGTCAATCCGGGATAGGAGGCGACCGGGGTGAAGTCGAACGACTGCTCGTTGCCGACCCGGACGCCGGTATAGGCGACCAGGCCGTCGGTGGTCGCGATCACGTCGCCGGCCTTCAGCGAGGCGTCGAGCGCGAGGTCGACCGGCGCGAGCCCCGCCGGGTCGCGGCCGTTGCAGGTGCAGTCGGCGCGCAGCGCCTTGCGATAGGCGAAGGCGGTCTCGCTGTCGGCGTAGCGCTCGCCCGTGCTCGATGCCGAGCTGTCGATATGGCCGCCGTAATAGACCTTGGTCGCGCTCGCCGGACAGAAGGCCTGGCACAGCTGCGCCGGCGTCGCGTTGCCGCGCATCGTCAGCGGAAAATACTTGCCGTCGCAGGTCCGCACGCAATAAGCCGGCCCGGAACCGGCGACGCGCGGTGCCGAGGTGGGTGTGGAAGTCTGCCGTTCCGGCTGGTTGAGGCCGAACGGATCGGCGAAGAAATTGGCCTGCGGCGGGGCCTGCCGGCCCTGCTGCTTCTGGGAACCGCCGAAGAAGAAGTCGAACAGCCCTTCGGCTGAGACGGGAGCGGGCACGACCACGACGGAACCCGCAAAGGCTGCGGCGGCAAGCATCACACAGCGCCGCACGCGCCGATCACTCAACTCTGTACGCAACGCCAACTCCACCCGACGCGCCGCGGCGGCAAGGTGCCCCGGCGGATTCACCTTAGAGCGGGATGGTAAACGAGCGATTGATTCAGCGTGACGGCGTCACAAGCAGAAGGCGAGATCGAGCGAGCTTTCCTTCACCTCGCCCCGGGAGCAGAGAGACCTTCAGTCCTTCAGGAACTCGCCGGCCTTGTACAGCGCGCGGAACGGCAAGCCGGCTTCGGCAAAGGTCTCGGTCGCGCCTTCCTCGCGGTCGACCATGGTGAAGACCAGCGCAATCTCGCCGCCGACCTCGCGCACCGCTTCGACCGCCTTCAGCGCCGAGCCGCCCGTCGTGGTGACGTCCTCGACGATCACGATGCGCTTTCCGGCAAGGCTCTCGCCCTTGGCGAGGCCTTCCACCGCGAGCCGTGCGCCGTGCTCCTTCGGCTTCTTGCGCACGAAGAAGGCGGCGATCGGGTGGCCCTTCAGCCAGGACAGCTGTGCGATCGCGCCGGCGAGCGGCACCGCTCCCATCTCGAGCCCGCCGACGAAATCGAGCTTGTCGTCCTTCAGCGCCTCATAGGTGAGCTCGGCGAGCAGCGCAGCGCCCTCGGGATCGAGCATCGTCGGCTTCAGGTTGAAATAGAAGTCGCTCTTGCGGCCCGACGCCAACGTGATCTCGCCGCGGCCGAACGAACGCTTGCGGATGATCTCGGCGAGGCGGGCGCGGGAGGCTGATTTGGACAAAGACTTCTTCCCTTGAGGGTTTGAGGCGGGCGGCAATCTATCGGCGGTTACCGGGACATTCCAGCGCGGAAATCCGGCCGTCAACAGCGCCTATGCCGCGATTTCCGCGGGCGAGCTTTCCGGAAAGCGCGGTTGTGCGGCCGGTTCGATCCCCCTAAAGCAGTCGCCAAATATCTGGAAGGGAAGCGGAAATGACCATCGAGCTGCACACCTGGAACACGCCCAATGGCCGCAAGATCTCGGTGGCGCTGGAGGAGATGGGGCTGCCCTACAAGGTGATCCCGGTGAATATCGGCAAGGGCGAGCAGATGGCGCCCGCCTTCCTCGCGATCAGCCCGAACAACAAGATCCCGGCGATCGTTGATCCCGATGGCCCCGGCGGCAAGCCGGTCAGCATCTTCGAGTCCGGCGCAATCCTGCTCTATCTTGGCGAGAAGACCGGCAAGTTCCTGCCGAAGCCGCTCGCCGAGCGGATCCCGGTCTATGAGTGGCTGATGTGGCAGATGGGCGGTTTCGGCCCGATGCCGGGCCAGGTGCACCATTTCATCGCGCTGGAGAACGAGCAGGATCGCGCCTACGGCCTGAAGCGCTACATGGCCGAGACGCGGCGGCTCTACGGCGTGCTGGACCGCAGGCTGGATGGCCGCGATTTCGTCGCCGGCGATCTCTCGGTCGCCGATTTCGCCATCCTCGGCTGGGCCTGGCGCCATCCGCGCCACAAGGTCGATCTCGGCGACTTCCCCAACGTCAAGCGCTGGTACGAGACGCTGATGGCCCGCCCCGCGACGAAGCGCGGGATGGAAGCGAAGCTGGATTGAGGGGGTCTTCCCTTCTCCCCTTGCGGGAGAAGGTGGCACAGGCGGCCAACGGCCGTTTGTAATGCAACGCCGACGCGTAGCGTCGGCTACGGCGGCAGATGAGGGGTTGTCTCCGCAGACGATCTCGTGGAGGGAGACCTCACCCGGCTTCGATGCTTTGCATCGAGGCTCCCGGCAGGGCGATCACCCCTTTGTTTCCTCCGGCCTTGGCAGAGGCGAGACGTGCTTGGCAAACTTGCGTCCCGGATAGTGTTTGCCGCAATAGGCGACGAGTTCGTCGATAAAGGATTTGGCATAAGGGGCCAGAAAGCGCTGCGGATCCCAGGCTACGGCTGTCCATCGCCCGATCGAAGCGCCCCTGTGAAGCAGCGGAAGGGCGTGGACGCTGGCGGGGATCTGAACATTCGACGGCACGATGGCGACATCGTTGCCGCCTCTTGCCAGCGCGAGCAGCGTGTGAGGCGCGGCGCTTTCGAGGATCACGCGTGGCCTGACGTGCGCGATGTTGCAGGCGGCATCGAACCAGCCGCGAGATGCGAAGTCCCGCCGCAGCAGCAGCAATGACTCCTCGGCGAGTTCGGCAATCTCCAGCTTCCGCCTGCTTGCGAAGCCATGCCGTGGCGAAACGGCAGCAAGCACATGGACGGGAGCCAGCAGCCGGCGGTGATAGCCATCGTCGGCGGCTGGAATGATCGCGAGATGAACGTCGCCGCGCTGCAGGCGATCCGGAACGCGGGCACCACCGTCCTCGACCAACTCTATGACCACGGAGGGGTGCTTGCGTCGGAATGAGGGGAGGAAATTGGCCAGCACCGTTTCCATATGCTGGGTGCTGCAGCCGACCCGCAGCGCGCCCGCGTGGCCGGTTCTCAGCGCGCGCGCACGCTCGCCGAAAGATTCGACATCCTGCAGGAGACGGCGGCCGCGCCGTAGCAGATCTTCGCCTTCTGAAGTCAGCTTGATCCCGCGGCCCACGCGATCGAACAACGGAATCCCGAGTTCGTCCTCGAGCCCCTGGATCTGGCGAGAAGCCGCCGGCTGACTCAGGCGCAACTGCTGTTGCGCGGCGGCAAAGCCGCCGGCCTCGGCAACGACGACGAAGGTGCGCAGCTGTCGAAGGTCCATTTCAATGCATCAATTGCATGAATTGATGGATATTAAATGCATTGGACACATTGAGCAAGCCGCGCCATGCTTCCGTCAAGCCGAAACCTTGTCCAAAGGGGAATCCCGATGTTCGACACTGAGCGTTTCGTTGCCGACTGCCGTGATGCGTTTGCGGCAGACCCGTCTCACCGGGCCGTTCATGAGGTCGTTGCCCGCGCGATGTCTGAACCGACCGCGGTATTCAGGGCACTCGGCGAGCCGGAGCGCCCCGAAAGCCGTGCGCTCTTCCATTCCCCGACGCTGACCATCCTCCACGTGGTGTGGCCGCCCGGGTATATCGTGCCGCCTCACGATCATCATATGTGGGCCGTGATCGGCGTTTATGCAGGCCGTGAGGACAACGTCTTCTGGCGCCGCATTCCGGGCGAGCCGAACCGGATAGAGGCAGCGGGTGCCAGGGCCTTGTGCGCGCGCGATACCGTGCCGCTCGGCACCGAGATCATCCATTCAGTGATCAATCCGATAGATCGGCTGAGCAGTGCGATCCACGTCTACGGCGGCGATTTCTTTGCCACAGAACGGAGCAAATGGGATTCGTTGACGCTTGAAGAGGGCCGGTCCGACCGCGAAGAAGCGCGCCGCAACTTCGAACGGGCGAGCGCGCGTTACGAAGCAAGTCTGCGCGAGGCCGCCGGTTGACCGCAGCAAAGGTGCCTGACAAACACCTCGCAAAACCTGCGCATCGGGCGCGAGAGAACGAGCGCGTCCTCGTTCGACAAGGAGAGCGGGGGCCTCGCTAGGCCCGCCGCGCCTCGAGCGCCATCTTCATCGCTAGCCCCGCGAGCACCGTGCCCATCAGCCAGCGCTGCACCAGGAGCCAGGTCGGGCGGGTGCCGAGGAACACCGCGATCGAGCCGGCGGCGAGCGCGATCATCGCGTTGACGCTGACGCTGATCACGATCTGGATCGAGCCGAGCGCGAGCGACTGCGTCAGCACGCTGCCGCCGGCGGGATCGATGAACTGCGGCAACAGCGCCAGATAGAGCATCGCGATCTTCGGATTCAGCAGATTGGTGAGGAAGCCCATTGCGAACAATTTGCGCGGGCCGTCGACCTTCAGCGCCTTGACCTGGAACGGCGAGCGGCCGCCGGGCTTCAATGCCTGCCATGCCAGCCAGAGCAGATAGGCGGCGCCGGCGAAGCGCAGCGCGTCGTAGGCATAGGGAATCGCGAACAGCAGCGCGGTGATGCCGAACGCCGCACACAGCATGTAGAACACGAAGCCGAGCGCGACACCGCCGAGCGAGACGATGCCGGCCGCCGGCCCCTGTGTGATCGAGCGCGAGATCAGGTACATCATGTTCGGTCCCGGCGTCAGCACCATGCCGAGGCAGACGAGCGCAAAGCCGAGCAGGGCGGATATGTGGGGCATGATGGGTCTCGCGAGGGGATGCAGACACTTCTAGCGTGTCATCCGCCGCGCGGCCATGTCGGAATTGTCCTCGGATCAATTATCGCGGGTGGCCGGTCGCGACCGCGAACCATATCGCGATGCCGACCAGTGCGATGGCAAACGCTCCGCGGATCGTCCGGCGGTTGTTGGCGACGTCGATGGCCGACTGCATGGCGCCGGCCAGCGCGACGACGGCTGAATGGATCAGGGTTGCGATCGCGACATAGAGCACGCCTAGCATCAGCGTCTGCATCGCGAGAGAGCCGCGGTCCGGCTGAACGAACTCAGGCAGCACCGTTACATAGAACACCGCGGCCTTTGGATTGAGCAGGTTCGTGATCAAGCCGCGCTGGAATGCGGGCCACGGCTGCTCCTTCGTCGCCGTCTCGGGAGAGCCGTCCACCTGACCCGACCAGGCGTCCCAGGCGAGCCACAGCAGGTAGAGCACGCCGCCCCAACGCAGCAGCCCATAAAGCACCGGCGAGCCGTCGACCACGGCAGCCAGGCCGAACGCAGCGATCACGGCGTAGGTCATCAGGCCGAGCGCGATGCCGCAGACCGCGGCAAAGCCGCTGCGCATGCCGCTCGAGAGCGACAAGGCAGCGAGATAGGTCATGTTGGGACCGGGCGTGAGCTCGATCAGGAGCGCGGTCAATGCGAATGCAAGCAGCGGATCGATGTCAGCCAAGGGTCAACTAAGGCTCCCACCCAAACGACGCAACCGATCGGGCCGCGAGCCACCGGTCAATGCGCCTCGTCCCAATTGTTGGCGGCACGGGCATCGACCTGCAGCGGCAGCGACAGGATCACCGCCGGGAACGGCGCGTCCTGCATCACCTTCTGCACCACCGGCAGCGTCGCCGCGACCTCGTTGTCGGGCACCTCGAAGATCAGTTCGTCATGCACCTGCAGCAGCATCTGCGCCGAGAGCTTCTTCTCGGCGAGCGCGTCCTCGACCCGGATCATGGCGCGGCGGATGATGTCGGCCGCGGTGCCCTGCAAGCGCGCATTGATCGCGGCGCGTTCGTTGAAGGCGCGCACCGAGGCGTTGGAGGCCTTGATATCGGGGTAGTAGCACTTGCGGCCGAACAGCGTCGTCACATAGCCGTTGCGGCGGCAGAAGTCCTTGGTCTCATCCATGTAGGCCCGGATGCCGGGGAAGCGCTCGAAATACTTCTTGATGTAGGCCGAGGCTTCCTCGCGCGCGATGCCGAGCTGGTTGGCGAGGCCGAACGCCGAGATGCCGTAGATGATGCCGAAATTGATCGCCTTGGCGCGGCGGCGCACTTCGCTCGGCATGTCCTTGATCGGCACGCCGAACATCTCGGAGGCGGTCATGGCGTGAATGTCGAGCCCGTCGCGGAATGCCTGGCGCAGCACCGGCACGTCGGCGATCTCCGCAAGCAGCCGCAGTTCGATCTGCGAATAGTCCGCAGACACCAGCTTGTGGCCGGGCGTCGCGATGAAGGCGCGGCGGATCTTGCGGCCATCCTCGGTGCGAACAGGGATGTTCTGCAAATTCGGCTCGTTCGACGACAGCCGGCCCGTCGTGGTCGCGGCCAGCGCGTAAGTCGTGTGCACGCGATGGGTCTGCGGATTGACGTAGGTCGGCAGCGCATCGGTGTAGGTCGATTTCAGCTTCGAGACCTGGCGCCATTCCAGAATCTTCTTCGGGAATTCGTGGCCCTGCTCGGCGAGATCGTCCAGCACCTGCGCGGTGGTCGACCATGCGCCGGTCTTGGTCTTGGTGCCGCCGGGCAATCCCATCTTGCCGAAGATGATGTCGCCGATCTGCTTCGGGCTGCCGACATTGACCGGCTCGCCGGCGATCTCCTGGATCTCCGCCTCGACCCGCGCCGCGGTCTGCGCGAAATCGCCCGAGAGGCGCGACAGCACCTGGCGGTCGATCGAGATGCCGCGGCGTTCCATCCGTGCCAGCACCGAGACCAGCGGCCGTTCCAGCGTCTCGTACACCGTCGTCATCCGCTCGGCGACCAGGCGCGGCTTCAGCACCCGCCACAGCCGCAGGATCACGTCGGCGCTTTCGGCGGCATATTCGGTCGCCTTGTCGATCGTGACCTGGTCGAAGGTCAGCCTGCCCTTGCCGCTGCCGACGAGGCCGCCGTAGCTGACGACGGCATGGCCGAACCAGCGCTCGGCGAGCTGTTCCAACGCATGCGAGCCGCGGCCGGCGTCGAGCGCATACGACATCAGCTGCGCATCGTCGATGTTGCGCAGCGTGACGCCGTGCTGCGCCAATGTGACCGAGGTGAACTTGACGTTGAAGCCGACCTTCTGGATGCCGGTCGACTCCAGCAGCGGCTTCAGCGTCTTCAGCACATCAGCGGTCTTGATCTGGCCGGCTGCGAGGCCCGCATCGAACAAGCCCGCGCCGCCGCCGGGCTCGCGGTGGCCGAGCGGCACGTAGGCAGCATCGTTGGGCGCCACGGCCAGGGCCAGTCCTGCCAGCTCGGCCTGCATCGGGTCGATCGATTCCGACATCGCCTCGATCGCGATGTAGCCGGTGTCGTGCGCCCGCGCGAGCAGGGCGTTGAGTTGATCGAGAGTGCCGACCGTCTGGTAGGCCTTGCGATCGAACCCGGTCTTGCGGATCGCCTCGCCACGGGCTTCGGCCAGCGCGGCCGGCGTGCCTCGCCGATTGGAGTTCTTGTCGTCGCGCGCGCCGGTCGGCTTGGCCTTCGCAACCGGTGCTGCGGCCGACGCCGGTGAGCCCCCGGGCGCCGGCGTCACATCCGACGACGGCAGCGGCGAGAACACGCTGGCGCCGCTCTTGTTGCCGGGATCGGCGTCGACATTGGCGGGATCGATCTGCGCATAGTCGGCGACACGGCGGGTGAGGGTGGTGAACTCCATCGCCTTGAGGAAGGCGATCAGCCGGCGCGAGTCCGGCTCGTGCACGGCGAGGTCGTCGAGCGGCACCTCGAGATCGACCTTGTCGTCGAGCAGCACCAGCTGGCGCGAGATGCGCGCCTTCTCGGCGTTCTCCAGCAGCGCCTCGCGCCGCTTCGGCTGCTTGATCTCGGTGGCGCGGAACAAGAGCTGATCGAGATCGCCATACTCGATGATCAGCTGGGCTGCGGTCTTGATGCCGATGCCGGGCACGCCGGGTACGTTGTCGGTGGAGTCGCCGGCCAGCGCCTGCACCTCGACCACCTTCTCCGGCGGCACGCCGAATTTCTCGATCACCTCCGGGATGCCGATGCGGCGATCCTTCATCGTGTCGTACATCACGACCTTGTCGGTGACGAGCTGCATCAGGTCCTTGTCGGACGACACGATGGTCGTGCTCGCGCCGCGCTCGTTGGCGAGCCGTGCATAGGTCGCGATCAGATCGTCGGCCTCGAATCCCGCCTGCTCGAGACAGGGCAGGTCGAAGGCGCGCACCGCTTCGCGGATCAGCGCGAATTGCGGGATCAGATCGTCGGGCGCCGGCGGCCGGTGCGCCTTGTAGTCCGGATAGAGCTTGTTGCGGAACGTGATCTCCGACTTGTCGAACACGATCGCCAGATGGGTCGGCCGGTTGTCCTCGGGCATGTCGCGGAGCAGCTTCCACAGCATGTTGCAGAAGCCGAGCACGGCGTTGACCTGCAGCCCGTCGGACTTGCGGTTGAGCGGCGGCAGCGCGTGATAGGCGCGGAAGATGTAGGACGAACCATCGACCAGAAAGACATGGTCGCCCTTGGCCGCGGCTTTGGCGGCAACGGGCTTGGGGGCGGTCTTCGGAGCGGGCTTGGCGGGGTCTTTGGAGGCTGTTTTCGGCATGGCCGAAACTTAGGGATTTTTGCGGAGAATGACAGCCTTACGTGTGTGGATTCCGTGCGTGCCGCACAGCCAAATCGTCTCCCGGCGAAGGCCGGGACCCATAACCACAGCCATTCGTTGTTGGAGCGCGCTGTGGCCCCATCGTCGTCTCACCACAGGCAGTCGGGGTAATGGGTCCCGGCCTTCGCTGGGACGACGGTCAAATGGCGGACGACACCGATAAAGACTAAGCCTTGTCGCCGGTCGGCGAGAACAGGTAGCCGCCGCCGCGGATGGTCCGGATCACGGACGGCTTGGTCGGATCGAATTCGATCTTGCGGCGGATGCGCATGATGCGCAGGTCGACGGCGCGGTCGAAGGCTTCGGCGTCGCGCGCATTGGCCAGTTCCAGCAGCCGCTCGCGCGACAGCACCCGCTTCGGATTGGCCGCGAACACCTTGAGCAGGCCGAATTCGGAGGCCGTCAGCGGGTGCTCGTTGCCCTCGTCGTCGCGCAGTGCCTGGGCCTCGAGGTCGAGCCATTTGGTGCCGAACCGCACCAATTGCTCCTTTTCAGCCTTCGCGCTCGCCGGTTCCGGCGCGGCTGATTTGGCCGGCCCGCTCCGCCGCAGCACCGAGCGGATCCGCGCCATCAATTCGCGCAGCTCGCAGGGTTTTGCCACATAGTCGTCGGCGCCGAGCTCGAGCCCGACCACGCGGTCGATCGGGCTGGCAGTAGCTGTCAGCATGATGACGGGGACGTTGATCTTGCTCTTGAGGTCGCGAATGATCGACAGCCCGTCTTCCTCGGGCATGTTGAGGTCCAGCACGACGAGATCGGGCGTGCTGCTCTCGATCTCCTTGCGCAGGCTCTTGCCGCCGTCGCACAGCGTCACGCCGAAGCCGTGCATCTTGAGGTAATCGCCGACCATCTCGCGGGCCGGGGCCTCGTCGTCGACGATGAAGATATGCGGGTTCTGGTTCATGTCTCTGTCGCCGGCAGTGTAACCGTAAAGGTCGACCCCTGTCCGGGGCCCGGGCTCTGTGCGGTCACATGGCCGCCATGCATGTCGATGATGCGCTTGACGATGGAAAGCCCGAGGCCGGTCGAGCTCTCGCCCGCGGTCGGCTTGGCCGACAGCCGCTGGAACCGGCCGAACAGCCGGCCGAGATCCTCCGGGCTGAGGCCGGGGCCCTGGTCGGCGATCCGGATCACGGTGTCGTCGCCCTCGTGGCTGACCTGGACCGTGATCTTGCCGCCGATCGGCGAGTACTTGATGGCGTTGCTGACGAGATTGTCGATCGCCTCGCGGATCCGGTCGGCGTCGCACATCGTGACGAAATGCTGCGGCCCGGAGACCGCGATGCTCTGCTGCTTGTTGACGGCCGAGGGCAGGTTGGCCTCGGTGACCTCGTTGACGAGGGCCGCGACGTCTACCGGCTCGCGGCGGATGGTGATGTCGAAGGCATCCGCCATCGCATCCGAGATCAGGTGGTCGACCATCGATGTCAGCCGCTTGGTGGCGTCACGAATATGCTCGACCTGCGCGGTGACGTTCTCCTTCGGCGAGCCGGCGCCGATCAACTCGGTCAGCATCTCGGTGCGGCCGAGGATCACACCGAGCGGATTCTTCAGATCGTGGGCGACGGTGCCGAGGATCTCGTTCTTGAAGCCGTTGGCGCGCTGCAGCCGCAGCCATTGCGCCGACAGCCGCCGGTTGGCCTGCATCAGCGCGCGGGTGCGCTGCGCGACGCGGTCCTCGAGCTGGGTGTTGGCTTCGTGCAGCTGCTGGTACAGGATCACGTTGTCGAACGCGATCGACAGCCGGCTCGAGAAGATCTCGACCAGCGCGCGGTCGGTGTCGGAGAGCTGGCGCTCGGCCTGCAGCAGCACCACCACCTCGCGGCCGGAGCCGGTGCGCGAATAGAGCACGCTGCGGTGGTCGGCGAACTCGTTCTTGCGGCGCTGGAAGGCTTCCTCGACCATGTGCCGCAAGTCAGCATCGAGCGCCTTCGACGAGGTGGTGCCGATGAAGCGGCTGTAGCAGCCCGAGCAGGCCAGCACCGAGAAATCGCATGCGGCGGCGTTGCCGTCGTCGCGCAGCACCAGAATGCCGGCGCAATCGACATTGAGCAGCGAGGCGAGCTGGGTCAGTACGCCCTCGGCCAGCCGTTGCATCGACTTGAAGTCGTACAGCGTCGAGGCGGCGTCGATGATGATCTCGAGCCCGCGCCTGGTCTGCACCATGCGCTCGAGCTGCTGGTAGCTGCGCAGCGCCGCGGTCAGCGAGGTGAACAGCTTGTCGGCGGTGAGCTCGGTCTTCGCCTTGTAGTCGTTGATGTCGTACTGCACGATGACGCGGCGCTCCGGCGCCTGGCCGGGCTGGCCGGTGCGCAGGATGATGCGGACGGTCTCGTTCCTGATCTCGTTGCGGATGTATTCGACGAGCTCGAGCCCGGCGACGTCGGTCTCCATGATGACGTCGAGCAGCACGGCCGCGATGTCGGGGTTGTCCCGCATCAGCGTGCGGCCTTCGGCCGCAGAATAGGCGGACAGGATCTCCAGCGTCGCGCCGTTCAGATTGTAGTCGCTCAGTGCGAAGCGGGTGCCCTCATGGACGGCGTGATCGTCGTCGATCACGGCGATCTTCCATTTGCGGGCCGACGAGTCCTCCGGGGGGCTCTCGGTGTCGTCGATCAGTTGGAGGACATCGTCCTGTTCGGCCATTGACTGCTTCCGTCGGCTGCTGCGTCAGTGATCGTGGGCTCGCCCTTGGCAGCCCCCTTGGCGATCCTGGGCATGATAATGCGAAAAGTGGTGCCTTGTCCTACCCTTGACTCCAGCATCATGCGTCCGCCGAGCTGCTGGGTGACGAGGTTATAGACGATATGGAGGCCGAGGCCCGTACCACCTTCGTTGCGGCGCGTCGTAAAGAACGGGTCGAACGCCTGTCGCTGCACGTCCGGCGTCATGCCAGCCCCGTCGTCCGCGAAGATGATCTCGACATCGTCAGTGCCGCGCCCGCGCGCCGAGATCGTGATGTTGCCGGAGCGGCCATCGGCAAAGGCATGATTGACGGCGTTCAGGAAAAGATTGGTTAAGATCTGGCCATAGGCGCCGGGATAGCCGTCGATCAGCAGCCCCTCGGGCACGTCGACGGACAGCGCGATCGCCGCCTTCTTCAGCACCGGCCGGAGGCTCGCCACGATCTGGTCGGTGGATTCGCTCAAGGAGAACTGGCGGCGTTCGGCATGCGAGCGGTCGACGGCGACCTGCTTGAACGACTGGATCAGCTCGCCGGCGCGCTGCAGGTTGGAGACCAGTTGCTGCGATGCGTCACGCGAGGCGCGCACGAATTCGTCGAGCTTGGAGCGGCGCAGCGGCTCGGTCTTCAAATCGTTCTCGAACATCTCGCTGCGGCGGGCAAAGCTCGAGGCGACCGTCAGGCTGATGCCGATCGGATTGTTGACCTCGTGGGCGACGCCGGCAACGAGGCCGCCGAGCGCGGCGAGGCGCTCGGCATCGATCAGGTTCTGCTGCGCGGTGTTGAGTTCGAGCAGCGCGCTCTCGGCCTTCTCCTTGGCGGTGCGCAGCTCGTCCTCGGTCTTGCGCTTGGCGATGGCGTTCTCGCGGAATACTTCCACCGCGCGCGCCATGGCGCCGACCTCGTCCTTGGCCGAGGTGCCTTGCACCGGCCGGTCGAGGTCTCCAGAGGTGATGGTGCGCATCGCGGCCATGATTTGCGCCAGCGGCAGCCGGATCGACAATGCGATCATGACGCCGGCGGACATGATGACGCCGAGGAAGATCACCGCGATCGACAGCACGCGGCGCGAGATCGAGGTCAGCGTCTTGTCGAAGGTCTCCTGCGCCTTCTGCTCGCGCTGGCGCATCTTCACCGAGAGATCGTCGATCGCGCCGATCGCGTCGGCCTGGCTGGCGTCGATCGAATTGCGCAACAGATCGGTGCGGTTGGTGAGCTGCTCGCTGAGCTTGCCGAGGCCGTCGCGCAGCTCAGCGGTCTTGACCTTGAGCCGCGCCAGCGCCATGCGCTGCAGATCGTTCTCGGCCAGATCGGTCATGACCGGGATCGTCCGCTCGATCGTATCGATGTTGCGGCGGGCTTCCTCGGCCGACGAGGAGGCCAGCGAGAGGTAGTAGGCGTTGGCGGCGACCAGGAGCGAGGTGAACGCCTCGCGCGACTTGCCGAGCGCCGGCCAGATCAGCGCGTCGCGATGGCCGGTGGCGCCCTCGATGATCGAATACAGCCCGGCCATGTCCTTGGTCGGCGTCAGCACCTGCTCGTCATAGGTCTTCGAGATCCGGGTCTGCACCGTGCGCAATTCGCCGAAGCCGTCGAGGAAGCGGCTGGTGGCGCGTTCGAGCTGCTCGACCGAGCCGGACAGCATCGGGTCGGTCGAGGCCCGGTTGGTCAGCGTGCCGAGCACGGCCTCGCGCAGCAGCAGGATTTCCGCGAACAGGTCCGGGCTCGGCTGGTTGATGTAGCGATGGATCAGGTTCTGCAGCCGGCTGGTCTCGCTTTCCAGCTTGGCCAGGATCTTGTCGGATTCCCGCACCTGGCGGACATCCTCCCAGGCCGAGCCGAGCACCTTCGAGCCGTTCCAGATCAGCACCGCGAGCACGATCACGACCGCCGAATTGAGCAGCGCGATCGACAGGATGCGCCAGCGGATCGGCACCGCACGCAGCAACTGCACGATGCGGAAGCGGCCCTGCGGCCCGAAGGCCGCCCGCCGTTGCATCGTCCGGTCCTGTTGGGGTGCGTCCAAGATCCGGTCACTCCACGTTGCGGATGCGTTCGATCAGCGCTGCGATCGCCGGATCGCGCTCGGCCTTGGCATAGATGCCGGCCATCGCCGCCTCGAACGGCTTGCGGTCGAGGTCAGTCACGACCTTGACGCCTGCGAGCTCCGCCTGTTTGCGCGAGCGCTCCTCGAGCTCCCGCCACTTCTCGCGCATGTAAAGACTGGAGCGCTGCGCGGCGTCGCGGAAGATGGTCTGCTCATCGGGCGAGAGGCTGGCCCAGGCCTTGCGCGACATCACCAGCACTTCGGGGCTCACGGTGTGTCGGGTCAAGGTGTAGTAGCCGGCGTATTTGTGGTGACCGGTGGTGACGAAGGACGGCCAGTTGTTCTCGGCACCGTCGATCAGCCGGTTGGCGAGTCCTGTGAGCACCTGGCCGTAGGCCATCTCGACCGGCTGGGCGCCGAGCGCGCGGATCATATCCGACATCTGCTCGGATTGCTGCACGCGCAGCCGCAATCCCTTGAGGTCGTCGAGCGAACGCACCGGGCGGACGCTGTTATAGATCGAGCGGGCGCCGGAATCGTAGAAGGTCAGCCCGACGAAGCCATGGGCCTCGAGACTGCTGAGGATCTCGTTGCCGATCGGCCCGTCCAGCACATGCTGCAGGTGCTCAATCGATCGAAACAGGAACGGCATCGCCAGCACGTTCACGGACGGCACCATGGTCCCGATCAGCGCGACATTGGTCCGGTTCAGATCGATGGCGCCGGCCCGGGTCTGCTCCAGCGTCTCCTTTTCCTCGCCGAGCTGGCGGGAATGGAAGACCACGATGCGGTGCCGGCCGCCGGTGCGTTCGGCGATCAGACGGTCCATGTAATTCAGCGCCTGGACGGTCGGATAGTCTTCATTCTGGGTGTCGGCGGTCCGGAACTCGCGCGCAAAAGCGCTCACCGAAACCGCTGCCCATGACAGCGCGACGGCAAGCGTTATTGTCCGCGAAAGGCCGGCGCGGCGGTACACAGGCTACAATTCCCCTTGTGATTTGTGTCCAGGGCGGGAGCAAAAAGGTTCAACGCTTTTTAGCAGAATGACGATGGTTCGCCCATCGGCCAAACGTTAATTCGGCGCTGCAACCTGCGGTGTCGATTGAATCTCCGGTTGTAGCGCCTTATGAGGGCATGTTGGCATCCGGGAGCGGCTGGTCGTGAAGTTCGCCTTGAAGCTCGTCTTGAAGCTCCTGCATCTCGTCGTCGTGACGCTTCTGCTTGTGGCGCCCGCGCAAGCGGCGACCGACATCATGTGGTGGCACGCGATGTCGGGCGAGCTCGGCAAGCAGCTCGAGAAGCTCGCCGCCGACTTCAACGCCTCGCAATCCGACTACCGGATCGTGCCCGCCTACAAGGGCAACTACACCGAGACCGTGACTGCGGCGATCTTCGCCTTCCGCTCGCGCAGCCAGCCGGCGATCGTTCAGGTCAACGAGATCGCCACCGCCACCATGATGGCGGCCCGCGGCGCGATCTATCCGGTGTTCGAATTGATGCGCGATCAATCCGAGGCGTTCACGCCGTCGGCCTATCTGCCCGCGGTGGCCGGCTACTACGCCGATGTCGACGGCAACATGCTGTCGTTCCCGTTCAACGCCTCGACGCCGATCCTCTACTACAACAAGGACATGTTCCGCTCCGCCGGGCTCGATCCGAGCCAGCCGCCGAAGACCTGGCCGGAGCTCGGCATCGTCGCCAAGCGGCTGCGCGCGGCCGGTGCGATGTGCGGCGTCACCACGTCATGGCCGTCCTGGATCAATGTCGAGAATTTCTCGGCCTTCCACAATTTACCGATCGCGACCAGGTCCAACGGCTTTGCCGGGCTCGACGCGCAGCTGGTCTTCAACAACCCGATCGTGCTGCGTCACATCGCGCAGCTGGCGCAATGGCAGGCCGACAAGACGTTCGATTACAGCGGCCGCGGGCAGGCGGCCGAGCCGCGTTTTCAGAAGGGCGAATGCGGCATCTTCATCGGCTCGTCGGGCACGCGCGCCGACATCCAGGCCAATTCGAAATTCGAGGTTGGCTACGGCATGATGCCGTATGAGCCCGACGTGCAGGGCGCGCCGCAGAATTCGATCATCGGCGGCGCGACGCTGTGGGTGCTGCGCGACCGGCCGCGCGCCGAATATGCCGGGGTCGCGAAATTCTTCGCCTATCTGTCGCGGCCGGAGGTGCAGGCAGCCTGGCATCAGAACACAGGCTATCTGCCGATCACCCGCGCGGCCTTCGATCTCACCCGCGCCCAGGGTTTCTACGATCGCAATCCCGGCGCCTCGATCTCGATCGAGGAGGTCACGCTGAAGCCGCCGACCGACAATTCGAAAGGCGTCCGCCTCGGCTCGTTCGTCCTCATCCGCGACGTGATCGAGGAGGAGCTCGAGCAGGTGTTCGCCGGCAAGCGTTCGGCACAGGCCGCGATGGACGACGCTGTCGAGCGCGGCAATCGCCTGCTGCGCCAGTTCGAGCGCGCCAATCCGGACCGGTGATGGACAAACATCTTCCCAGGATGACGGAGCAGCAGTCGAGCAGCCTGGATGAATGTATATGAGTCACTGACTGCGCAACAGATTCGGTGTCGTCCCTGCGAAAGCAGGGACCCATAACCACCGAAGCTCATGGCTGCGCACCACTGGGACGACGAGTTTCTTTCATAACATCAGCAGCAGAGTATGGGTCCCTGCTCCCGTGCGCATTCCTTGAAATGATATCCCTTCCACCCATCACCGACTACGACACCTATCGCGCCTGGCGCAGCGACACCTCGCGCTGGCTGCCGGTCGCGCGCGATATTGCCGATGGCCACGGGCTGTCCTGGGGCCCGCCGCATGTGTTCTCGACCGGCACCAATCTCGTTGTCGGACTCGGCGGCGACCTGATCCTGAAGCTGTTTCCGCCGTTCCTGCGCCCGCAATTCGTCTCCGAGCGCGGCGCGCTGGCCGAGTTGCGCGGCCGGCTCGGCATTCCGATCCCCGATCTCATCGCGGAGGGCGAGCGCGACGGCTGGCCCTATCTCGTCATCACACGCCTTTTCGGCACCGTCGGCTCGGAGGTGTGGCCGTCGCTGTCGGAGGCCGAGCGGGAGCGCGTGCTCGGCGAGATCGGCGCCGTGATCGCCGAGGTGCAGCGGGCGCCGCCCGGTGGCCTGCTCGCGATCGGGCAACCCTGGGACGCCTTCATGCGGGGCCAGATCGCGCAGTGCCGGGCGCGGCATGAGCGGCTCGGCCTGCCAGCGAAATTCCTCACTTCGCTCGACGATCTCCTGCGCGACGCCACTGAGTTGATCCCGATGCACGCGCCGCCGGTGATCCTGACCGGCGAGTACATCCCGGAGAATTTCCTGCTGGGGCGCCGTGCCGACGGCTGGCACGTCGCCGGCCTGTTCGACTTCGGCGATGTCCGGACCGGATGGGGCGAGTACGATCTGCTCGGCCCCAGCGCCTTCATGGCCGCCGGGCATCCGCGCCTTGTGCGCAGCCTGTTCGATGGCTTCGGCATCCCGCGCAGCGAGGTGAATTTCGCGCTGAAGCGGCGGCTGATGGCGCTGATGATGCTGCACTCGGCCAGCGATCCGCTCCGGCACGTCTGCATCGAAGGTTGGCCGGATCGGGTCGATGATCTCGTGCAACTGCAGGAACTGATCTGGCCGGAGTAACTGTCTGAATCGATCGTCGGCCAGAAAGCGAGCAACGCCCGTGCTTTGCTCAATGATTGAGCATTGAACTGTCCTTTGTATGCAATGTCCGACGTGACCGACGACGCCAGATCAAGATACCTGCGGCGGTTTCTTTAATCTTTACAACAGGTTGTCTCGTCATAAGCGTTCGTTAAGGGTTGGCACAATCCTTGCGACCCGAGTTCCAGAGCCATTTCCGAGAAAAGGCATTTGGAGCATCACATGAAGCGTCGCGATTTCCTCAAATCGGTATCCGGACTGGCAGCGGGGGCGCTGGCGCCGACCGCGCCCGCGATCTGGTCGCCGGCCAAGGCCGACGCGCGCTCGGAGACACTGCTGATCGTCTCCGAAGGCGGTCCCAACAATCTCGATATCCACGGCATCGGCACCAACGTGCCCGGCTACGAGGTGTCGTGGAATTGCTACGACCGGCTGATCAGCCACGAGATGAAGAGCGGCCCCGGCGGCGTGCCCTATTACGACCGCGACAAGTTCAAGCCCGAGCTCGCCGAGGACTTCAACATCGGCGACATGTCGGTGACCTTCAAGCTGCGCAAGAACGCCAAATTCCACGACGGCGCGCCGGTCACGGCAAAGGACGTCAAATGGTCGCTCGACCGCGCCGTCAGCGTCGGCGGCTTCCCGACCTTCCAGATGAGCGCGGGCTCGCTGACCAAGCCCGAGCAGTTCGTCGTCGTCGATGATTACACGGTGCGCGTCGACTTCCTCAGGAAGGACAAGCTCACGATCCCCGATCTCGCTGTGATCGTGCCCTGCGTCGTCAACTCCGAACTGGTCAAGAAGAACGCCAGTGAGAAGGACCCGTGGGGTCTCGAATTCACCAAGCAGCAGACCGCGGGCTCCGGCGCTTACAAGGTGACCAAATGGACCGCCGGCACCGAGGTCGTCATGGAGCGCAACGACGACTGGGTCTCGGGTCCCCTGCCGAAGATCAAGCGCGTGATCTGGCGCATGGTGCCGCAGGCCGGCAACCGCCGCGCGCTGCTCGAGCGCGGTGATGCCGATATCTCCTATGAGCTGCCGTTCAAGGATTTCCAGGAGATGAAGGCCAACGGCAAGCTCAACGTGGTCTCGCTGCCGTTCTCCAACGGCATCCAGTATATCGGCATGAACGTCACCAAGCCGCCGTTCGACAATCCCAAGGTGCGGCAGGCGATGGCCTATGCGATGCCTTACCAAAAAATCATGGATGCGGTGCTGTTCGGCCTCGCCAACCCGATGTTCGGCGCGGCCAAGGACAAGCCGACCGAGGTCGCCTGGCCGCAGCCGACCAAGTATTTCACCGACATGGAGAAGGCCAAGGCGCTGCTCGCCGAAGCCGGCTACGCCAACGGCTTCGAGACCACGATCTCGTTCGACCTGAACTTCGCCGGGGTCAACGAGCCGCTCTGCGTGCTGGTGCAGGAGAGCCTCGCGCAGCTCGGCATCAAGACCACGATCAACAAGGTGCCCGGCGCCAACTGGCGCACCGAGCTCACCAAGAAGGAGATGCCCCTGTTCACCAACGTGTTCTCGGGCTGGCTCGATTACCCCGAGTACTTCTTCTATTGGTGCTATCACGGCAACAATTCGATCTTCAACACGATGAGCTACAAGTCGCCGGAGATGGACAAGCTCATCGACGGCGCGCGCATCGCAGCCGCCAACGGCGACACCGCGGCTTACGACGCCGATGTGAAGGGCTTCGTCGATCTCGCCTTCGCCGACATCCCGCGCATCCCGCTCTATCAGCCCTTCGTCAACGTCGCGATGCAGAAGAACATCTCCGGCTACGAGTACTGGTTCCACCGCCGGCTGGATTATCGCGCAATGGCGAAGGGGTGAGGCGCTCATGCTGTCTCTGATCGGCAAGCGGCTCTTGTTCGCGATCCCGTCGCTGATCGGCGTCGTGATCGTGACGTTCCTCTTGACGCGTGCGCTGCCGGGCGATCCCGCGGCGTATTTCGCAGGCCCTGCGGCCACGAAGGAGGCGGTCGACCAGATCAGGAAGAAGCTCGGCTTCGACAAGCCGCTGATCGAGCAGTTCGTTCGCTACACCGGTGATCTCGCCCATGGCGATCTCGGCACCTCGCTGACCACGGGCCAGCCGGTTGCCGCCGAGTTGCGCAATCGCTTGCCGGCGTCGGCCGAGCTCACTCTGCTCGGCCTCGTCGTCTCGATCGTGATCGCGATTCCGCTCGGCGTGCTGGCGGCAACGCGGCCGGGCTCCTGGATCGATCATCTCTGTCGCGTCACCACGACAGCGGGCGTGTCGCTGCCGGTGTTCTTCACCGGGCTCGTGCTGGTTTATGTGTTCTATTTCCGGCTCGGCTGGGCGCCGGCACCGCTCGGCCGGCTCGACGTGTTCTATAGCGCGCCGCCGACCGTGACCGGCTTCTATCTGATCGATACGCTGATCGCGCGCGACTTCGAGGCGTTCCGCTCGGCGCTCAGCCAATTGATCCTGCCGGCGGTGACGCTCGCGATCTTCTCGCTGGCGCCGATCGCGCGCATGACGCGCGCCTCGATGCTGGCGGTGCTGGCGTCCGATTTCGTCCGCACCGCGCGCGCCAGCGGCCTGTCGCCCGGCAAGGTGATCGTGACCTACGCGTTCCGCAACGCGATGCTGCCGGTCATCACCACGCTCAGCATGGTGTTCTCCTTCCTGCTCGGAGCCAACGTGCTGGTCGAAAAGGTGTTCGCCTGGCCCGGCATCGGCTCCTATGCGGTGGAAGCGCTGATCGCATCCGACTTCGCGCCGGTGCAGGGCTTCGTGCTGACGATGGCGGTCATGTACGTGCTGCTCAATCTGTTGATCGACATCCTCTACGGCGTGATCGATCCGCGCGTCCGGCTGGAAGGTTAGGGAGGGGCGTATGAGCAGCGTTGCACCGACCATCGAACCCGCAGGCCCCGCCCGCACCTCCGGGCTTGCCGCCGTCTTCGAGCAGACCCGCTATGTGCTGAGCGAGAACAAGGTCACCGGCTTTGCCTTCGCGCTCTTGGTCCTGATCCTGTTCGCCGCGCTGTTCGGTCCGTACGTGGTGCCTTACGACCCGCTCGCGTCCGACACCGCGGCGGCACTGAAGCCGCCGTCCGCCGCGCACTGGTTCGGCACCGATCAGCTCGGCCGCGACATCTTCAGCCGCGTCATCGTCGCAACCCGACTCGACACCTTCATCGCGGTCGCTTCCGTCGTGCTGGTGTTCCTGATGGGCGGGCTCGCCGGTATCGCCGCCGGCTATTTCGGCGGATGGACCGATCGCATCGTCGGCCGCATCGCCGATACCATCATGGCATTCCCGCTGTTCGTGCTGGCGATGGGCATCGTCGCGGCGCTCGGCAACACGGTGCAGAACATCATCATCGCGACCGCGATCGTGAACTTCCCGCTCTATGCCCGCGTCGCGCGCGCGGAAGCCAATGTCCGCCGCAATGCCGGCTTCGTGCAGGCGGCGCGGCTGTCCGGCAATGGCGAATACCGCATCCTGCTCGGGCACATCCTGCCGAACATCATGCCGATCATGATCGTGCAGATGTCGCTGACCATGGGCTATGCGATCCTCAATGCCGCGGGCCTGTCCTTCATCGGCCTCGGCGTCCGGCCGCCGACCGCGGAGTGGGGCATCATGGTCGCCGAGGGCGCCGGCTTCATGGTGTCGGGCGAATGGTGGATCGCGCTATTCCCCGGCCTTGCGCTGATGATCGCGGTGTTCTGCTTCAACCTGCTCGGGGACGGCCTGCGCGACATCGTCGACCCGCAGCGGAGGACGTGATGACGGTCTTGGTGAGGTGTCAGGATACCGTTCTGTTCCTTTGCATGGGGTTGTTTTGCGGATTTTCGCATGACGCCTCGCTTGAGGGGAGGCGCGCATGACCGCGCAGCCGCTGCTTGACGTCCAGGACCTCACCGTCGAGTTCACCACCCGCCGCGGCATCGTCAAGGCGGTGCAGCACGTCAACATCTCCGTGGCCAAGGGCGAGACCGTCGGCATCGTCGGCGAGTCCGGCTCCGGCAAGTCGGTGACATCTTATGCGGTGATGCGGATCCTCGATCGCGCTGGCCGCATCGCCGAAGGTTCGGTGATGTTCTCCGGCATCGACGTCAAGGCGGCGACCGAGAGCCAGATGCGCGATCTGCGCGGCCGCGAAGTCTCGATGATCTTCCAGAATCCGCGCGCCGCGCTCAATCCGATCCGCAAGGTCGGACACCAGATCGAGGACGTACTGCGCCAGCATGTCCAGCAGGCACAGGTCACCGACCGCGGCGAGACCGCGATCGAGGCGCTGGAGCAGGTCAAGATCGCGCGGCCGCGCGAGCGCTATCACGCCTATCCGTTCGAGTTGTCAGGCGGCATGTGCCAGCGCGTCGTCATCGCGCTCGCGCTGGCCTGCAACCCGCAGCTCCTGATCGCCGACGAGCCGACCACCGGCCTCGACGTCACCACCCAGAAGACGGTGATGGATCTGATCGTCGAGCTGACGAGGCGCCGCTCGATGTCGACGATCCTGATCACGCACGATCTCGGCCTCGCCGCCGCCTATTGCGACCGCGTCGTGGTGATGGAGAAGGGGCGCGTGGTCGAGACCGCCAAATCGGCCGACATCTTCGCCGCGCCCCAGCACGATTATACGAAGAAGCTGATGCGCGCGACGCCGCGGCTCGGTGTGTCGCTGCGGGATCTGCTGCCCGAAGAGGAAGCGACTGCTTTCGCCTCTCCCCGCGTGCGGGGAGAGGCCGTCCCGCGCGGCGGAGCGGGTGAGGGGGACTCTCCAGGCACTGCGCTCGGGGAGAGTCCCCTTCACCCCAACCCTCTCCCCGCAAGCGGGGAGAGGGGGAAGACGCAGCCCCTCCTGTCAGTCGAAAAGCTCGTCAAGGAATACCCCCGCCAGGGCGCGGGCTCGGTGCTGACAAAGCTGTTCGGCCGCAAGCCGCCGGTCGAGGAGGAGGTCTTCCGCGCCGTCGACGGCATCAGCTTCGAGGTCGGCCATGGCGAGAGCGTCGGGCTGGTCGGCGAATCCGGCTGCGGCAAGTCGACGACGTCGATGATGGTGATGCGGCTTTTGGACCAGACCTCCGGCCGCATCATGTTCGACGGCGAGGACATCGGCGGCATCATGCCGCAATCCTTCGCGCGGCTGCCGCGGCGCAGCCAGATCCAGATGGTGTTCCAGGATCCGACCGACAGCCTCAACCCGCGCTTCACCGCGGCGCGCGCGATCGCGGACCCGATCATGCAGCTCGGCAACATCAAGGGGCGCGCCGCGCTGCGCGATCGCTGCGAGGAGCTGGCACGGCTGGTCGGCTTGCCGGTCAATCTGCTGGACCGCTTTCTGCATCAGTTGTCCGGCGGCCAGAAGGCCCGCGTCGGCATCGCGCGCGCGATCGCGCTGCACCCGAAGCTCGTGATCCTCGACGAGCCGACCGCGGCGCTCGATGTGTCGGTGCAGGCCGTCGTGCTCAACCTGCTGCAGGACCTCAAGCAGTCGATGGGCATGAGCTATCTGTTCGTGTCGCACGATCTCAACGTGGTGCGCCTTTTGTGCGATCGCGTCATCGTGATGCGGGCCGGCCGCATCGTCGAGCACGGCACGTCCGAAGCCGTCTTGGGCAATCCGCAGGATGCCTATACAAAAGAATTGCTGACGGCGATCCCGCATCCGCCGTTGCCGGTTGCCTGACGCATGATCCGGAAAAGTGGGAACCGGTTTTCCGAATAGATCATGCGCAAAATCGTTACTGGGAGCGAAATGGCCGATCATCTCGACGACTACGTGAATGCCGCCGCCCGCGCGCTGGCGCTGCCGCTGGAAGACGCCTGGCGTCCGGCGGTGCGCGCCAATCTCGAGGTCGCGCTGCGGCTGGCGAAACTGGTCGATGACTTCCCGCTGCCCGATGACGCCGCGTCGGCGGCGATCTATTCGGTCTGAGATCGCGATGTCCGAAACTCCCGCGTCCATGTCAGCCGCCGCAATCGCACAGGCCGTCTCAAGCCGCAAGATCACGGCCGTTGCCGCGACCGAGGTGGCGCTCGCGCGCATCGCCGCGCACGACAAGGTCCTCAACGCCTTTACCGATGTGACCGCCGATCGCGCGCGCGCCAAGGCGCGTGCGATCGATGCGGAGATCGCAGCCGGAAAATCCGTCGGCCCGCTGGCCGGCGTGCCGTTCGCGGTGAAGAACCTGTTCGATGTAGCGGGGCTCTCGACCCGCGCCGGCTCCAAGATCAATCGCGACCTGCCGGCTTCGCCGCGCGACGCGACGCTGATCGAGCGGATGGAAGCGGCAGGCGCCGTGCTGGTCGGCGCGCTCAACATGGGCGAGTACGCCTACGACTTCACCGGCGAGAACGTGCATGACGGTCCATCGCGCAATCCGCACGATCCGGCGCGGATGGCCGGCGGCTCCTCGGGCGGCTCCGGCAGTGCCGTCGGCGGCGCGCTGGTGCCGATCGCGCTCGGCTCCGATACCAACGGGTCGATCCGGGTGCCGTCGTCATTCTGCGGCATCTTCGGGCTGAAGCCGACCTACGGCCGGCTGTCGCGCGCGCGCTCCTTTCCGTTCGTCGCCAGCCTCGATCATCTCGGGCCGTTTGCGCGCAACGTGACGGATCTCGCGCTCGCATACGACGTCATGCAGGGGCCCGACACCGAGGATCCCGCCTGCGTCGCGCGACCGGTCGAGCCCACGATGCCGTTGCTTGTCGAAGGGATCGGCGGGCTGCGGGTGGCGATCGCCGGCGGCTATTTCCAGCAGAATTTGTTACCGGAGGCGGTCGAAGCGGTCGCGCGCGTCGCAAAGGCGCTCGGCGCGACGCAGGTTGTGGAGCTCCCGGAAGCCGCGCGCGCCCGTGCCGCCGCCTTCATCATCACCACGACCGAGGGCGCCGCGCTGCACCTCGATCGGCTGCGCACGCGTGCCGGCGATTTCGATCCGGCGGTGCGCGATCGCCTGTTCTCGGGCGCGATGATCCCGGCGGTCCATGTCGACAAGGCGCAGAAGTTTCGCCGCTGGTTCCGCGACAGGGTGCTGGAGCTGTTCCAGTCGGTCGACGTAATCCTGGCGCCGGCAACCCCGTGCGCGGCGCCGAAGATCGGTCAGGCCAATTTCACGCTCGATGGGGTCGAGCTTCCGGTGCGTCCCAATATCGGGATCCATACCCAGCCGATCTCCTTCATTGGCCTGCCGGTGGCCGCCGTGCCGGTGCCGCTTGAACCGATGCCGATCGGCGTTCAGATTATTGCCGCGCCCTGGCGCGAGGACATCGCGCTGCGGGTTGCCTACGCGTTGGAACAGATGGGCGTTGCGAACGCGCCTGCGCCGAGAGGACTCTAACTATGGACATCGATCTTCCCGACGTGGTCGCCGAGGTCGCCGCGCAGTTCCAGCGCTATGAGAAGGCGCTGGTCTCGAACGACGTCGCGGTGCTCGACGAGCTGTTCCGCAACGACAGCCGCACGCTGCGCTACGGCATCGGCGAGAACCTTTACGGCTACGGCGAGATCGCGGCGTTCCGCGCCGGGCGGCCGGCGGCCGGGCTGATGCGCAGGATCGACCGCACCGTGATCACGACCTATGGCCGCGACACCGCGATCGCCTCGACGCTGTTCTATCGGGACAGCGCGCCGGGTAGGGTGGGACGGCAGATGCAGACGTGGATTCGCTTCCCCGAGGGCTGGAGAATCGTCGCGGCCCATGTCAGCGTTATCGACGAGCCCAAGGGCGTTTGAACACGAGCGCTTGAACCATGAGCCTGGACGATCTTCCGACCCGTGCGCCGCAGCCGACCGAACCCGAGCCGGTGCCGCGCGTCGATCGCCCGTCATCGCTGGTCGAAAAGATCACGCGCGCCGAAGAGCTGCGCCTGCAACTCGCCGATGAGATCGTGCGCGGCACGCTGCCGCCGGGTGCCGGTCTCGACGAGACTGATCTTGCGCGCCGCTTCAACGTCTCGCGCACGCCGGTGCGCGAGGCGCTGCGGCAGCTTGCCGCCAGCGGCCTGATCGACGCCCGCGCCCATCGCGGCGCGGTGGTGGCGCGGCCCTCGCTCGAAAGATTGACCGGCATGTTCGAGGCGATGGCCGAGCTGGAGGCGATGTGCGCCGGCCTTGCCGCCGAACGGATGACGCCGGCCGAGCGCCATGCGCTGGAGGCGGTCCACGAGGAGCTGCGGGTGTTGAGCTACACCGGCAATCCCGAGCGCTTCCACGAGGTCAATGAGCGCTTCCACAATGCGATCTATGCCGGCTCGCAGAACGCCTATATCGCCGAGATCACGCTGGCGACGCGGGTGCGCGTGCAGCCGTTCCGCCGAGCCCAGTTCCGCAACCTCGGGCGGCTGGCAAAATCCCACGCCGAGCACGACCGCGTCGTGGTCGCGATCATGCGCGGCGACAAGCCGGGCGCTGCGGCCGCGATGCGCGCCCATATCGAGCAGGTGCGCGGGGAGTACGAGACCTACGCGGTGTCGGTGTAGGGCTCGCGCAGCTCTCGTCGTTCCGGGGCGCGCGAAGTGCAAGCCGGAATCCATTCGTCCGCATTGATGGTCTCTGCTTCGTCGGTGAAACCAACACCGTGGCGAAATGGATTCCGGGCTCGCGCGGCGCGCGCCCCGGAATAACAGGATGGGGGCTACGCCTTCGCCTTCTCCGCCATGAACGCCCGCCAGCCGCCATAGGCGGAAATATCTTTCGCGCCGGCGATCGCCGCGGGCTCGACGATGAAGCCCTTGGCCTGCCGTCCGTCGGCGAGTTTGACTGTGCCGATCGACAGCGGCGGCGGGATCGCGGCGACGAATTTTCCGAACGCGGCAGGTGACATCGCCCAGAGCTCCAGCTTGATCGCGTGGCCCGCCCCCGCCTCGATGCGCAGCATGCCGGGCTTCGGCGGCGTGGTGTCGAGCGCGTAGAGCCTGTAGTCAGCTGCGGTGGTGGTCTCCTCCAGCAGGCGCGCGTCGAGCGTCGTCAATTCGTGGTTCAGCGCCATGCCGGAGAGATGCGCGCCGACCACCGCTATGGTGATCTCGTTGGATGTCGCTTGCGCCGGCACTTGAGCGAGTGCGGGCTGCGGCAGCGATTTTGCACCGAGTCCAAGTCCGGTATCGGTATGGAACACGCGGCCGATGTCGGCAAGGGCGGCGTCGCGGCCGGCAGGCGCCAGCAGCGTGACGCCGAACGGCGCGCCGTCCGGCCGCATCGCCGCCGGCAGCGCGAGGCCGCAGAGATCGAGCAGGTTGACGAAATTGGTATAGGTGCCGAGCCGCGAGTTGAGCTCGATCGGGTTGGCCAGCACGTCGGCGGTGGAATAGACCGTCGGGGCGGTCGGCAACACGATCGCGTCGAGTTGCGTGAAAGTGCGCGCGGCAACGCGGCGCAGCGCCTGCAGGCGGTAGAGCGCGGAGAACGTATCGGCCGCAGTCGGACGCGCGCCGCCGATGGTGATCTCGCGGGTCACCGGATGGATCGCCTCCGGCGACGACGCCAGCAGGTCGCGGATCACGAGATAGCGCTCGGCGACCCACGGCCCCTCATAGAGCAGCCGCGCCGTCTCGTAGAACGGCTCGAGATCGAACTCGACGAGGTCGGCTCCAAGCGCCTGCCAGCGTTTCAGTGCCGCGTCATACGCCGTCTCGGCTGCGCGATCGCCGAAGAAGATCAACTGGCCCGACTTGGGAATGCCGAGCTTCAGCCTGGCCGGAAACGCCGCGGCAGCGGCCAGTGGCCGGTCGCGCGAGAACGGATCGGCATCGTCAGGTCCGGCCATCACGGCGAGTGCGGCCAGCGCGTCGTCGACCGTGAGCGAGAACACCGAGATGCAGTCGAGCGTGCGGCAGGCCGGCACCAGCCCGGTATTCGGGATCAGCCCGAGGCTCGGCTTGAGCCCGACGATGTTGTTGAGCATCGCCGGCACCCGGCCGCTGCCCGCGGTATCGGTGCCGAGCGACAGCGGCACCAGTCCCGCGGAGACCGCGACCGCGGAGCCCGAGCTCGATCCACCCGGCACCAGATCATCGCGCACCGGATTTTTGGGAATGCCGTAAGGCGAGCGCACGCCGACCAGGCCGGTGGCGAACTGGTCGAGATTGGTCTTGCCGATGATGATGGCGCCGGCCGCGCGCAGTCTGGCGACCGCCGTGGAATCCTTCGCCGGCGTGTAGGCGAATGCCGGGCAGGCGGCGGTGGTCGGCAGCCCTGCGACGTCGATATTGTCCTTCACTGCAACCGGCACCCCATAGAGCGGCAGCGTCGGATCGGTGAGCCGTGCGGCCTCGGCAATCGCCTCCTGCTCGTCGCGCAGGCTGATGAAGATGGCGGGATCGTTGTGCTCGCGGATGCGCTGGTAGCTGCGCGCCACGGTTTGCACCGGGGTCATGGTCCTGGTGCGGTGTGCGGCGACGATCGCGGCGACAGTTTCAGTCACGTGGTTGGCTCGTCTGTTGAGCGGCGAGGCGTTGGATGCCCTCCGCGAGGGAATTGCAGCCTGATCGAAGCAAGCAACGTGCCATTGTGTACAATTCGCACGCGCCTGCGGCGTGTCGGATTATCACACAATATCAGGTGCTTGAAATGGTCGCCGGACGCCAGTGCCGGCCCGCTTGAAAGAGCGTGTGCCCAAGTTTCAGGCAGCGTTGATCACGCGAAGAATCCCGTCGATCGATCAGGTGAAGCAGGCGAGGATCTGCAACAACTGTTCGCGGTTGCCCTTGCCGATCTTCTCGGCCACATGCCGCTCGTGCTCGGCGGCGAGCCGCTTGAACTGCGCCAGCGCGGTCTTGCCGCGCGCGGTCAAATGCAGCGCGTGGGAGCGGCGGTCGGTGGCGGAGGGGATGCGGCTGACGAAGTCGCGTTCCTCCAGGCTGTCGAGCAGATGCACCAGGCGCGCGCGCTCGATCCCGAGCCGCTTGGCGACCGCCATCTGGCTCAGGCCCGGATTGGCCCCGATCACGGTCATGACCGAGTATTGGGTCGGCCGGATATCGACCGTTGCCAGTGTTTTGATGAAGTCCTCGAAGATCCAGAGCTGGAAGCGCCGCACCGCATAGCCGGCGTGGCCGATCAGCGCGTCGAGGCCGATGTCATCGCCGGCGTCGCTATTGTGCGCCCGGCCATTCGCCGTGCGCGCGCGGCGGATTGCCGCTGCCGTTGCTGCCGCCTTGCGCGACGTCTTTTGCCGGGTTGCCATGACCGCGAGGCTAGCGCGCTCGAGGCGAGAGGGAAAGATTGTTGTTGACGACAACAATTGATGTCCGCAACATTATCGCCAAAGAGCCCGGCCGGGGCGCGGCGCAGCACGTTGTTGCAGCGCGATCCCGACAAGACACGGGCGAGGAGGAACCATGGTGGCCGTCGGCGGTGACAATCCGAGCAGCCTGTTCGCGACGCCTGCCATCGTGGCGGATCGACGTGGCGACGGCAGCATCCTGGTTCGTTCCACCACGCCCTTGCAAGAAGGCGCGCGCTGCGTTGGCGACTGGCTGGAGCACTGGGCAGAGCAGGCGCCGGATCGCATATTCCTCGGCGAGCGCGCCAGCGCCGAGGCGCCCTGGGGCACCGTCAGCTATCGCGATGCGCTCGGCATCGTCCGCCGCGCCGCGTCCTGGATCCTGGCGCGGGGGCTGAGCGCCGAGCGGCCGCTGGTTATCCTCTCCGACAACGGCATCGATCACGCGCTGTTCGCGCTCGCTGCCCAGCATGTCGGCGTGCCCTCGGCCGCGATCTCGCCCGCCTATTCATTGATGTCCCGGGATTTCGACAAGCTGAAGAGCATGATCGAGCTGCTCGATCCCGGTGCGATCTATGTCGCGAGCACAAAGCCGTTCGCCGCGGCGCTTGCCGCGATCAAGCCGCTGCATCGCGCCGTCATCGTCAGCGGCAATCCCGAGGACGCCGACGCGCTGGCATTCCCAGCCATCGCCGCGACGCTGGAGTCGCCGGACGTCGCTAGAGCCTTTGGCGCGGTGACGCCGGACACGATCGCAAAATTCCTGTTCACCTCGGGGTCGACAGGCACGCCGAAAGCCGTGATCAACACCCAGCGCATGCTGACCTCGAGCCAGCAGGCCAAGGCACAGACCTGGACATTCCTGGAGCAGGCCGGCGAAGCGCTGGTCATTCTGGACTGGCTGCCCTGGAGCCACACCTTCGGCGCCAATCACAATTTCAATTTGGTGCTGCGCAATGGCGGCACGCTCTATGTCGATGGCGGCAAGCCGGCGCCAGGCCTGTTTGCGACGTCGCTCGCCAATCTGCGCAGCGTGGTGCCGACGGTCTATTTCAACGTGCCGCGCGGCTTCGACATGCTGATCGCGGCGCTGCGCACCGACGACGAATTGCGCCGCAAATTCTTCGAGGGCACGAAGTTCGCCTTCTACGCCGGCGCGGCACTTCCGCAGAATCTCTGGGATGCGCTGGAGGAATTGTCGCTGCAAACGGTCGGCCGCAAGCTGCCGATGGTGTCAGCCTGGGGCTCGACCGAGACCTCGCCGCTGGCAACCGATTGTCATTTCCTGGCAAAGCGATCCGGCAATATCGGCGTGCCGATATCAGGCACCGAGCTGAAGCTCGTTCCGTCGGGCGACAAGCTCGAGGTCCGGGTGCGCGGGCCGAACGTCACCCCGGGCTACTGGAAGGCGCCCGAGCTGACCGCGCAGGCGTTCGACGACGAGGGCTTCTACAAGATCGGCGACGCCGTCACCTTCGCCGATCCTGACCGGCCGGATCTCGGCCTGTTCTTCGACGGCCGCGTCGCCGAGGACTTCAAGCTCAATTCCGGCACCTGGGTCAGTGTCGGCACCCTGCGCGTCGCCGGCATCGCCGCGCTGGCGCCGCTGGCGCAGGATATCGTCGTCACCGGCCACGGCCGCGATGAGGTGCGCTTCCTGGTGTTCCCGAATCTGGCCGCCTGCCGTTCGCTGGCAGGCCTGCCCGAGACCGCCGACGCGCGCGAGACGATCGGCCATCCTGCGGTCCGTTCCGCGATCGGGCAGGGGCTGGCACGGCTGAAGGCGCAGGGCAGTCATTCCTCCGGCCACGCCACCCGTGCGCTGTTGCTCGCCGAGCCCGCTTCGGTCGACGGCGGCGAGATCACCGACAAGGGCTACATCAACCAGCGCGCCGTGCTGACGCGCCGCGCCGCAGCAGTGGCGGTGCTGGAGGACGACGCGTCGTCCGAGCCGATTGGCTGTGGCGGGTGAGGGCCGATAGAGCGCGCCCAAGTGAGGAAGGCACCAGCGGAAGGGTTCCCTCCCCCCTTGCGGGGGAGGGTTAGGGAGAGGGGTACCGCACGGCACGTGCTATCCGAATTCGTGTCGCGCCGACGCATTTTGCGAGGGCGATGCATGCATCGATCGCCTCGCCCGGGCTTACCCCTCTCCCCACCCCTCCCCCCCGCAGGGGGGAGGGAGCCTGACC